>CAMWXD010000094.1 GCA_947178105.1 uncultured Eubacterium sp.
TGTGCTGGATATGAGCCGCATTGAAAGCGGAAAGGTAAAAATTGAGGAAAAGGAGTGCTCCCTTCCGCAGATTGTGCATGACTTAAAGACGATTGTACAGGCTGACCTTATGTCAAAGCAGTTGGACTTTTATATTGATACGGTGGACGTGGTAAACGAACATGTCTTGTGTGACAAGCTCAGGCTGAATCAGGCCTTGCTGAACCTGCTGAGCAATGCGATGAAGTTTACAAAGCCGGGCGGTATGGTAAGCGTTCGGATTTTGCAAAAGAACAATGCGCCGGAAGGATATGCTGCTTATGAATTTCAGGTAAAGGATACGGGAATCGGAATGAGCCCGGAATTTTTAAAGCATGTTTTTGACCCCTTTGAGCGCGAGCGTTCCAGTACGGTCAGCGGAATACAGGGAACCGGGCTCGGCATGGCGATTACCAAAAACATCGTCGATATGATGGGCGGTACGATTTCAGTGGAAAGTGAGGTAGGAGCAGGCACTACGTTTACAGTATCCTTGCAGTTTCAGACATGTTCCGGCTCAGTAAGGCAGGAAACGATTCCCAAGCTGCAGGGGCTTAGGGCGCTTGTGGCTGACGATGATTTTAATACCTGCTCCAGCGTGACGAAAATGCTGGCGGACATCGGTATGCGCCCGGACTGGACGACGTCCGGCAAGGAAGCGGTGCTGCGGGTAAAGCTTGCCGGAGAGCAGAATGACATGTATGCCGTGTATATTATAGACTGGCTGATACCGGATATGAACGGAGTCGAGGTGGTCAGGCGGATTCGGGGGCTGATTGGAGAAGAGACGCCGATTATTATTCTGACTGCCTATGATTGGTCGGATATTGAAGAAGAGGCAAGAAAAGCAGGCGTTACGGCTTTTTGTTCCAAACCAATCTTTTTATCAGAGCTTAGAGAGATACTGGAGTCGCCGTTTGCGCCAGCAGATGGGCAGGAAGATGCAAAGGAGAAGTTTTCCTTTCATGGGAAGAAGCTTCTTTTGGTGGAGGATAATGAGCTGAACCAGGAGATTGCCATGGAGATTCTTAAAAATGCCGGCTTTGCATTGGATGTCGCGGACGATGGCGCCGCTGCGGTCGCACGGATGAAGGAAGCGGCGCCTGGGCAGTATGATTTGATTTTGATGGATATTCAGATGCCGGTTATGAACGGGTATGAAGCGACAAGGCAGATCCGGGCGCTGGAGAATCCAGACATTGCCAGTATCCCGATTATTGCCATGACAGCCAACGCTTTTGATGAAGATAAAAAAGCGGCGATGGAAGCCGGGATGAACGGCCATGTAGCAAAGCCGATTGATGTCGACGAGCTGCTCGGGCTTTTATGGCAGACAGTAAAATCAACAGTAAAACCAACAGTAAAACCAACGGTATAGCCGTCAGCAGGAACAAAGCAGGAAATCCCAAAAAAGGATTCCTGCTTTTCATTTATTTTTCACATTTCATTTTAACTAAATTTAAGTTTCATTTGTTATGATCCTATCAAACAAAAGACACCTCACATTTCAATATAAAAAAAGGAGAATCAGGATGGATTACCAGAATATTTTTAAAAGGCATGAAATAAAATACCTGCTGGACAGCCGGCAGAAAGAGCAGATGCTGGAAGCAATGAAGCCTTATATGCGTCCAGACCAATATGGCAATACTTGTATCCGAAATATTTATTATGACACAGATACGTTTCGTTTGATCCGCCGCTCGCTGGAAAAGCCTGCTTACAAGGAAAAATTGCGTATACGCAGCTATCGGGCGGCAGCGCCGGATGATATGGTCTTTGTAGAACTGAAAAAGAAGTACCAGTCCGTGGTGTATAAGCGCAGAATCGCGATGACAGAGCAGTCAGCCAGGGAATGCTTCCAAACCGGCGCTCCGCTGCCTGTACGGTCGCAGATTGCGGACGAAATCGATTATTTTCGCTGTTACTATCAGCCGCTGCGCCCTGCGGTATTTCTTTCTTATGAGCGGGAAGCATACGAGTCTGTGGATGGGAGCGGTTTTCGTGTGACGTTTGACGAAAATATACAATACCGGCAGGAAGCGATTTCTCTTGGGGCGGATCTGTATGGAACGCCGCTGCTCAAGCAGGGAGAGGCTCTTATGGAAATCAAAGCTGCAAATGCCATACCCCTTTGGATGAGCAGGCTGTTGGCGTCGCAGCGGATTTATCAGACGTCATTTTCAAAATACGGGGCTGCTTATCAGAGGATCCTGGCAGAAGCCAGGGTACAGGATGTCCGAACGGTTTTTCCATATGGAGATACGTTTACAAATATGCTGACGAATGGAGGATTAAAATATGCTTGACAACTTTTTTCGCGGTATTTTCGATACCGATATGACAACGGTGATTTCTGTCGCAGACTTTTTGCTCTGTGTCGGAACCGCTATGATCGCAGGGCTGCTTTTGTCCGCAATGTATATCTACAAATCCCACTATACGAAAAGCTTTGCGGCAACGCTTGCGCTGCTTCCAGCCATTGTATGCGTAGTTATTATGCTGGTAAACGGCAACGTAGGAACCGGCGTGGCTGTCGCGGGCACGTTCAGCCTGGTTCGGTTCCGCTCCGTTCCCGGCACGGCAAAAGAAATCGGAGCCATCTTTCTTGCTATGGGAACCGGGCTTGCCGCGGGCATGGGATATCTGGGTTATGCGCTCTTGATCGCAGCCCTGTTAGGCGCAGCCGGACTGTTATTGAACCATTTCGATCTTAGAAAACCGGAAAAAACGGCTTTGTATAAAACGCTGCACATCACGATACCGGAAGACCTGGACTATGCAGGCGTATTCGATGAACTGCTGGCGGAATATGTATCCAAATACGAACTGACACAGGTAAAGACGGCAAATATGGGCAGCCTGTTTCGGCTGACATACAGCTTGGTACTGAAAAAGTCCGGCTGTGAAAAAGAACTGATTGACAAACTCCGCTGCCGCAACGGGAATCTGGAAATTATGCTGACACGGCAGACAACAGAAAATCTGGAGCTTTAATGAAATAAGGAGGGTATGGCTATGAAAGTAAATAAAAAGATTCTTCCTCTGCTATTGGCATCGATGCTTACCATAGCGGGATGTGCAGACGCAGGCAATGCAGCCAATACAGATAAAAACAGTTCCGGCAGCAGTGCAGGCGGCACAGGCGGGGACACAGGCAGCACAGACGGGGACGCAGGCGGCACAGGCAGTACGGACGGCACAGGCGGCCAGGGTGAATATACAAGTACAGGCAGTACAGTGTCTGATCCAGGCAGCAGGGTGTCGGCTTCCGATCTGTTTTCCGACAGGGATATGCAAAACGGGTATGAAGAAAAAGGCAGCGCAGCGATCAGCCTGAATGGAACAAGTGCAGAATGCAGTTCAAATGCGGTAAAGATTTCCGGCGGCACAGTCACCATTACCGACGAGGGGACTTATATCCTGTCCGGCACGTTGCAGGATGGAATGCTCATTGTGGACGCCGATCAATCGGATAAGGTGCAGATTGTCTTGGACGGCGCCGAAATCAACAGTTCCACTTCTGCGGCAGTCTATGTACGGCAGGCGGATAAAGTATTTGTAACGACCGCAGCAGATACCGAAAATACGCTGACGAACGGCGGGTCTTATGAAGCTGTGGATGAAAATAATATTGACGCCGTTATTTTTTCGAAAGATGATTTGACGCTCAACGGTACAGGAAGCCTGTATATCCATGCGCAGGCAGGCCACGGCGTTGTGTCCAAGGATGATCTGGTGCTGACGGGCGGCAGCTATCAGATTACGGCGGCAAACCATGGGCTGTCCGGGAAGGACAGCGTGTGCATCGCGGACGGTGACTTCCAGGTGGTTGCAGGCAAGGATGGCATCCATGCGGAAAACACAGAGGACGCAGGCAAGGGATTTTTATTTATCGCGGACGGAGAATTTGAGATTACGGCGGAAGGAGACGGCATCAGCAGCTCCTATTTCGGACAGATCGAAGGCGGCAGCTTTGAAATCCAGGCAGGCGGCGGCGCCGGGGCAGCAGCTTCACAGTCCGGGCAGGATACCGAAACCAGACAGGAATTTGGAGACAGGCCAGATGCAGGAGACAGGCCGGATGCAGGAGACAGGCCAGATGCAGGAGACAGGCCGGATGCAGGAGACAGACAGGATGACGGGGCAGCCGAGCCGATACAGACAGTCAATGCTGTATTGGAAAGCCAGATGGCGGTAAATATGTCGGACAGACAGGCGGCGCCGGATGCCGGACAGACAGGCGCACAGGCGGATGCGGCAGTATCGGATACGGATACAGCCAGCACAAAAGGGATTAAGGCAGGCGGAAACCTGTGGCTGGACAGCGGTACTTTCGTTATTGATTCGGCGGATGACGCACTGCATACGAACAGCAGCATCGCCATTGCCGGCGGCAGCTATCAGATTGCATCTGGAGACGACGGCATTCATGCAGACGACAAGGCGGACATTTCCAGCGGGAACATTACGATTTCACAAAGCTACGAAGGCATTGAGGGGAAGACGATTACGATTTCCGGCGGAGAGATTTTTCTGACAGCGGAGGATGACGGGCTGAATGCGGCAGGAGGAGCAGACAGCAGCGGCTTCGGCGCACATAAGGATACCTTTGCGGCTTCTGAGGGCGTATACATTTCGATTTCGGGAGGAACGATCGATGTCAGGGCTTCGGGCGACGGCATTGATTCCAATGGAGACCTTACGATAAGCGGCGGAGAGACCTATGTTTCCGGCCCTTCAGGCGGCGGCAACGGGTCGCTGGACTATAATGGGCAGGCAAGCATTACGGGCGGCATTTTCGCAGCGGCAGGAGCGATGGGCATGGTGCAGAACTTCGGTTCCGATTCCACACAGGGAGCAATGCTTGTCCAGACGGATGGCGGCTCAGAAGGAGATTCGATTTCACTTGCAGATGCGGATGGAAAGGAACTCGTATCCTGGCAGGCAAAAACGGCTTATGGCTGCGTGATCATCAGTTGCCCTGAACTGGCGCAGGGAAATACCTATACGCTGACAGCCGCAGGCACATCCAGCCAGATTGAAATGACAAGCCTGATTTACGGCGAGGGCAGCGGCGGCGGAAAAGTGCCAGGCGGAATGGGCGGCAAAAAAGGATCAGGCGGCATGGGCGGCGCAGGAAAAGTGCCAGGCGGCATGGACGGCTCAGGGAAAGAGCCAGGAGAAATGGGAGGGCGCAGAGGGCGCCCGCAGGAACCATCTGAAAATTAGAGGCAGGAATGCAAAGACAGCATAGCGGATACCGGGAGCAAAGCCGATATATATAGTATCAAAACAGGTAAGGAGGAAAAAGCCATGAGACTGCTGCTGGCAGAGGATGAGAAATCGTTATCGAAAGCCGTATGCGCTTTGTTGGAGCGCAGCCATTATTCCGTAGATACGGCTTTTGACGGAAAAGAAGCATTGGAGTATTTGGAATGCGGCCACTACGACGGTGTGATCCTGGACATTATGATGCCTGTTATGGACGGGATCACAGTACTAAAAAAGATCAGGGACAAGGGAAACCTTGTTCCGGTCATTATGCTGACTGCAAAATCAGAAGTGGACGACAAAGTAGAAGGGCTGGATCTGGGTGCAAACGATTATCTGACAAAGCCGTTTGCAGCCAGGGAATTGCTGGCACGCGTCCGTGCGATGCTGCGTACAGGTACTGCGCAGGCGGACGCGAAAATTGTTTACGGCAACGTCTCCCTGGACAGCACGAACTATGAGCTGTCGACTCCTTACGGCAACTATCCGCTGGCGAATAAAGAATACCAGCTTATGGAGCTGCTGATGAAAAACACAGGGCAGGTATTATCGGCGGAGCATCTGTTTGATAAAATCTGGAGTATGGATTCTGAGGCGGATCTCCATGTCGTATGGACGTATATATCCTATCTCAGGAAAAAATTAGCTGCCTTAAAGGCTGACGTCACGATTAAGTCCAGACGAAACGTCGGATATTATTTAGAATGCAAAAAGGAAGAGGATGCGGGCAGATGATAAAGAAGCTTCAAAAACGATTCCTGATCCTGGCAACAGGCGCCCTGTTTTTGCTGCTGCTTATGATTGTGATTTCCAGCTCGCTGTTAAACTACCGCTCCATGATCCGCGACGCAGACGATATTTTGCAGGTGCTGGCAGACAATTCCGGCAAGTTTCCAAAAAACGAGAAAACGAAAAAAGATGCCTCTGAAAGCGGGGCATTCCGCCCCGAGCTTTCCTACAACAGAAAAGAACCCCCTGGCAGAAAAGAGCTGTCTTTGGAAATCTCTTATGAATCCAGGTTTTTTACGGCGACTTTTCTGGATGGGCGCAGCAGCGCGGTATTAAACACCGAGCATGTAGCTGCCATTGGGGACGAGGAAGCTCTTACCATTGCAAAAAAAGCGCAGGCTTTAAGCGCAGGGCAGGGCTTTATCGGCGACTACCGTTTTTTGAAAAACGAGGAAAGCGGAAAGCTGCTTATCATTTTTTTGGACTGCGGCAGAAAACTGGATTCCTTTTGGAATATGGCAAAAATCCATGCGCTTATTTCGGTGTCCAGCCTGGCAGCAGTGTTTTGCATCCTGCTTGTATGGTCTGGTAAAATCGTGCGTCCGGTTGCAGAGGCGCACGAGAAGCAGAAACAGTTTATTTCTATCGCAGGCCATGAAATCAAAACACCGCTGACGATTATCGACGCGGACAGCGAGCTGCTGCGCCTGGATATCGAGGAACAAAACGAATGGCTGGAGGATATCTGCGTCCAGACAAAAAGGCTCACAAATCTGACCAATGAGCTGCTCCAGCTCTCAAAACTGGATGAATACAGCGACAGCCACACAAAAATCGAGTTTCCGTTATCCGATATTATTAACGATACGGTCAAATCTTTTCAGACTCTTGCAGACAGGAAAAATATCCGCTTTCAGGTACATGTAGAACCGATGCTTTCCTATTATGGGGATGAGAACCAGATACGCCGGCTTGCTGGTATCCTGTTTGATAATGCGATAAAGTATACGTCAGGTACAGGGCAAATACAGGTAGAGCTGAAAAAAAGAAAACACGGAATCGAATTTTCTGTGGAAAATCCGGCAGGCGAGGTCAGCAAAGAACAGTGCGGCTGCTTTTTCGACCGCTTTTACCGTACAGAGCAGGCGCAGCGTTCAGAAAACGGCGGGTACGGGCTTGGCCTTGCGATTGCAAAGTCGATTGTAGAAGCGCATCATGGAGAGATTACAGCGGAAGTCGTCCATGAAAACCATGTCAGAATCCGGGCGGTTCTTACAAGGGGAAAAGTATGACAGGTATGGCGGTATAAGGCTGTTGCGGCATGGATCTGAAAATGCTATAATCAGAGGACAAAATGCAGTGCAATGAGGGTTTGGGAAAAGTGAAACGGGGAAACATGAAAAAAATATGGTCGATGTCTACGTTCCGCCTGCTGCTGTTGGTCGTGGCAGTAGTGATTCCGTTGAATATCCTGACTCTGATTCTGAGCAGTACGACAGTGCGGGAAGTAGAATGGCAGATTTCGACAGAGACACGCAATGCGCTGAAGCTGTATATGAACCAGATTGATGGCGCCATAGAACGGATTACGACAAAGATGCATTTGCTGGCTGTAGAGGATCTGGACTTTGCAAATATCAATAACAGAGAAATTACAGATAGAAAAGAATATTACAAACAACTGCAAAATGTGACAAACCTGCAGAATACGTTTGGGGATATCCTGCAGGATCATAGTCTGGTGACAGGGTTATATGCGATCAACCCGGATAAGGAATTTGATATTATATATAACAAAAACTATTATCTTTCTTACCGGCATGGGATCAGCGATTATATACGGGAGTTTTCTGCATATACAGATCCTGGCGAATTGCGGAAGTGGAAGCTGATTGAACTGGAAGAAACAGGGCTGTTGATTTTTGTTGCAAAGCATAAAAAAAATTATTATGGGGCATGGTTTGAACTTTCTGACCTTGCGCGGCAGATGAATCTGACACAAGAGGATCTGCAATTTCCCATTATATTGAAAAATGAAGACGGCAGTATCTGTAATCTGGACAGTATACAGGAAGATCTGCGCCTTGTAAGGAAGGATGCAAGATATATGCTGATAGAGGATAAATCCAGTTATGCAGATCTTTATATTGCCAGGATTCTTACAAAAGGCGAGATCACCAGTGCGCTTCCGGCGATGATAAAGGTGCTGCAGACGGCTTCGTTTCTGGCTCTTGCAATCCTGCCGCTGATTTTATATTTTATGCAAAAATGGATGATCTATCCGATGCGCAGCCTGACGGCTGCTATGGAGGAGATTGAAGCAGGGAATATGGATTTTCGGATCAGGGAGCCTGGCGCGGGTGCAGGCAGTGAGTTTGCGCAGATCAATCACAACTTTAACCATATGATGGATGAGGTATCAAGATTAAAGATCGATGTATATGAGGAAAAACTGGAAAAGCAAAAGATACGGATGCGTTTTTTGAGCCAGCAGATACAGCCGCATTTTATTTTGAATACGATGAATATTCTCTATAGTTATGAACAGGAAGAGTATCCTTTGATCCAGAAGATGATCCTATGCCTTGCAAAATATTTTCGCTATATTGTGAATGCCAACGCTGACTTCGTATTGATGCATGAAGAACTGGATCATATCCGCAATTATTTTGAAATCCAGCAGTTGCGCTATCCGAAGACATTTTTTACTATGGTGGAATATGATGAGGAGATTGCGGACTGCCTGGTTCCGCCATTAATCATCCAGAATTTTGCGGAGAATGCGATTAAACATTCCATAAAAATAGGAAATAAGATTGATATTTTTATTGTTGCGCAAAAGTATGGAGAAGACGCAATACGTATCCGTATGCTGGATACAGGTGAGGGAATGAATGCCGAACTGATCAAAAAAGTGAGGCGGTTTCAGGAAACAGGAGAATATCAGGAAGGGCTGGGGCTGGGGATCCAAAATGCGATTGAGCGTTTGGGCGTGCTCTATGGTGTCCAGACAAAATGTGAGATCACAAGAGATGAACCGCATGGAACCAGAATAGAGATGATACTTCCGCTGTATCATGCAGAAGGGGAAGAGGAGGATTAAATGCAGGCATTATTGGTAGATGATGAGGCTATAGCGGTGAACGCTTTGAAACGCCGGGTAAACTGGGAAAAATACGGGGTTGGGCAGGTGTTTACGGCATATTCCATGCAGCAGGCGCAGGAGGTATTCCAAAGGGAAATCGTTGACTTTATGCTCTGTGATATCGAAATGCCGCAGGGGAACGGACTGGAGCTTTTTGAGTGGGTCAAAGTCTATTATCCGGCAGTAGAATGTATCTATGTGACCTGCCATCCAGAGTATGAGTATATCCGCAAAGCACTGAGGCTTGGAAGTGCGGATTATATTTTAAAGCCAATCGATTATGAGGAATTGGATGAGATTTTGCTTCAGTTGGCGGAGCGTGTCGGAAGGAAGAGGAATGTGGAAAAAATTCCCGCTGAGATTTTAAGGGAGCTTGAAAAGGAAACGGGAAAGAAGCAGGATGATGCGGTTTATCTGGCAAAACGGTTTATTTTAGAGCATATCCAGGAAAATATCTATGTAGAGGAAATTGCGGAACAGGTGCATTTCAGCACGCAGTACCTGATGCGGCTGTTCAAAAAAGAGACAGATATGTCCATATTGGAATTTATTACAACGGAGAGGATCCGTTTGGCGAAGGAGCTGCTGGAGAAGACAGAATTTCCGGTCAATAAGGTGGCTGACAGTGTGGGATATGGAAATTATTCTTATTTTACGAAGATATTTAAAAAATATGAAAAAGTAAGCCCAAGAACATATCGGCAGAAATACAGAAAAAAGGCATAAAGAAATGTCCGCCGGTTATACAGAAAAAAGAGGCATTGTTCATAAGCGCAGGAAATCTATGATGGATTTCCTGTTTTTTTATTGCATCATTCGTAAAAATGACAAATGAAAGTTGAAAAACATGGTGCTTTTTCGTTGTTAAGCACAAAAGCGGAGCGGTTTTTGGAAAGCGTTATGTCATAATAATACAAAAAAAGGTTACAATAATTCTATTTTTATCTGATATTAACTGTTAAGATTTGAATATCAGAACAAAAAGCACAAAGATACGGCTCTGGCACTGCCAGTACAGTATCAGGTGAAAGAAAGGATGGGTAAATGATATGAAAAAGAAACTGATGAGTTTGATTCTTGCAGCCAGCATGATGGGGGCGCTGCTGGCCGGATGCGGTTCGGGCGGCAGTACGCAACAGGAAAATGACAACGCAGAGGCATCTGGCGCCGGAGAAGGTACTGCTGCCCAGGATGGAGAGGAAGTTTATACGGTAGCGATTCAGCTAGTGAATGTCACGACGGATCAGACGGATATTGAGATGGTGGAGGAGGAAATCAATAAAATCACGGAACCTGCCATTCATTGTAAAGTAGATATCCAGAATATCTTTATCGGTGACCTTCCGACGACAACCAGTATGAATGTAGTATCTGATGAAAAAATGGATATCATATGCGTAGGGCTGACGCAGAAGGTCAGTGATATTGCCGACGACGGGATCCTGATGGAACTGGATGATTATTTGCAGTATGCTCCAGCGTATACAGAGTTGGTTAAGGATTATATGAAGGCAGGCAAAGTGAACGGAATACAGTATGCATTGCCGGTGCATCCGTATCTGGCGCGGAGTGCAGGATTTGTTTATAACAAGGATATGGCAGACAAGTACAATATTGTATTAGAAGATGGCGCTTCCTTTGATGACCTTGCAAAAGCATTTGAAGTATTAAAGCAGAACGGCATATATGGCACTTCAAGCGGGCAGGCGAGCAGCTCTCTTGCACAGAACTTTTACAATATCGAACTGTATGGAACAAACGGGGATTATGGTATGATTAAAGATCCGGCAAACAGCACGAAGATTGAAAGCTGGTATGGGAGCGATTATTTTAAGGAGTTTTGCCATGCAATGAAAGACTGGGCTGAGGCAGGGTATATACCAGCAGATTCCCTGACCGATACGACAACGGTACAGGAATATATGACAATGGAAAAAGTATTCGGAACGGCTACGGCTTATGATATGTCAGAATATGCGACCTGGCAGGCAGGGCAGCCGTTTCAAATTGATATTGTACAGTTGGAAGATCAGATTGTGACGACTTCTTCTGTAGTGGAAAGAATGTGGGGGCTTGCAGCTACATGTAAAAACCCGAAAAAAGCGATGGAATTTTTAAATTATATGTATGAAAATCCTGCTGTGGCAAACCTGCTGCGTTATGGTATGGAAGGACAGCATTATCTGATCGTAGAAGGTACAGAGCATGTAGTCACGCCGGATGGAAGCACGAGCGGGAGCAAGGGGTATGCTTCACAGTTTACACATTTCGGTAATCCGGTAGAGACGCTGACGGCAGCTCCGAATACAGATCGTTATGCAGAGGATGTAAAAGCATTTAACGCAGAGGTGCCAGTATCTGCGACATTAGGATACTCATTTGATGCATCAGAATATTCTGCGGAAGCCGGCGCAGTATCCAATGTGATCGCAGAATATTTGCCGAGATTGCAGACGGGGCAGGTAGAAGATGTAGATACATCGATTGAAGAGTTTGTAAAAGCACTGGACAGCGCCGGCTATCAGGATATAATCGAAGGGAACCAGAAGCAGTTGGATGTATATTTGTCAGCAGAATAAGCTGCGGGCAGCCTGTTCTTTGTATGGAAAAGCTGGTTGGAAAGAAGGGAAGAATGTGAAAACGTACAGGAAGAAAACAAACTGGAAAGCCTGGATCCCGTTTTACCTGATGGGGCTGCCGGGCATGGCATATCTTTTTATCAACAATTATATGCCGATGGTCGGGTTACAGGTAGCATTTAAAAATTACAAATACAATCTGGGGATTTGGAAAAGCCCGTGGGCAGGCTTTTCCAACTTCAAATTCCTGTTTAAGACAGGGGATGCTATGATTATGATTCGGAATACCATTCTTTACAATGTGGTATGGATCTTTTTAGGGATGGTGGTAGGCGTAGGTTCTGCAATCCTCTTAAATGAAATCTTAAGCAAAAAGGCAAAGAAATTTTATCAGACCGTCATCTTGATGCCGTATCTGATGTCTATGGTTGTGGTCGCTTATCTGGTGTTTGCTTATCTTGCCCCGGAAACAGGGCTGCTTACAAATCTGCTGGAGGGAATGGCCGGGAAAAGGATCCATTTTTATACAGATACAAAATACTGGCCGTTTATATTGACTTTCGTAAATCAGTGGAAGGGGATCGGGTTTGGGATGATCTTGTATCTGTCCAGTATTGTCGGAATTGACGCCTCGCTCTATGAGGCAGCGGCACTCGACGGTGCAACGAGATGGCAGCAGCATATAAAGATTACAATTCCGCTGTTAAAGCCTACGATCATTATGCTGATGATACTGAATGTAGGACAGATCTTCCGCTCTGATTTCGGATTGTTCTACCAGGTGCCGATGGACCAGGGAGCGCTCTACAGTGTGACACAGACGATCGATACTTATGTGTACCGGGCGCTGTTGCAGAGAAATGATGTGGGCATGTCCTCAGCAGCCAGCTTTATCCAGTCTGTGGTCGGATTTATCTTTATTGTCTCGGCGAACCAGATTGTAAAGAAACTGGATGAAAAAAGCTCTTTATTCTAGGAGGTGTTGAAAATGAAATCAAAAGACCAGACGAGGTGGCAGGCAGGCGCACATATTTTTCTGGGGCTGTGTTCGGCTCTGGCGCTGCTTCCGTTTATTTTGCTGGTTATCATATCATTTACGGATGATAAGACAGCGATTGAAAATGGCTATGCCTATTTTCCGGCAAAGTGGTCTCTGGGGGCATATGAATATCTGCTGCAGAGTGCGGATAAGTTTGTCCGGGCTTATGGCATGACGATTCTCGTTACCGCTGTCGGGACAGCAGCAGGTATCATTATGACATCCATGCTGGCATATATGCTCTCAAAAAGAAATCTGCCAGGCGTAAAAGTACTGAACTTTCTTGTTGTATTTACAATGCTGTTTAACGGCGGGCTGGTGCCGACTTATATGATCTATACGACTGTGTTTCATATTAAAAATACGATCTGGGGACTGATCGTGCCGAATCTTTTGATGAGTGCGTTTATGATTATGCTGGTGCGGAATTATTTTGAGCACAGCATACCAGAAGAACTGTATGAATCTGCGCGGATAGACGGTGCGGGTGAGTTTTACATATTTTTTAAAATTGTACTGCCGCTGTCAGTGCCGATTCTGGCAACTGTGGGGCTTATGACAGGAATTGCATACTGGAATGACTGGCAGAACGGCCTGTATTACCTGACCAAAGACCAGGGCGGGCATCTGTATACGATTCAGAATATATTAAATGAGATCAATACTAATATCTCGTTTCTCGCGTCTTATAATGTAGGCGGCGTAAGCACTGCGGAGCTGCCGACGACTACGGCGCGTATGGCGATCGCAGTGATCGGCATTTTGCCAATCCTTATGATCTATCCGTTTTTTCAGAAGTATTTTGCAAAAGGGCTTGTGATGGGGGCAGTAAAAGGTTAAGATAAAAGGAGAATAGACATGCGTACAGATTATGAAGATAGGATACAAAAACTGATCGATCAGATGACACTGGAAGAAAAAGCGGGCCAGCTACGGCAATGCGGCCCGTCTTTGGTGGGGGCATTTGGAGTAAGCTTTGAAGAATTAGTGAATATGATGTTTGATGGGAAAATCAGCCAAGAGGAATTTGACCGTCAGATGGGCAGTGCCAGGCAGGATTTTCGTGAAGAAGAGCTGCGCAATGGATGTATTGGTTCGTATAACGGGATTGCTGATGCAGCTACGGCAAACCGCCTGCAAAAAATAGCCATAGAAGAGACAAGAATGGGGATTCCGCTGTTGTTTGGCTGTGATGTCATCCATGGGCTGCGTACAGTAATGCCAATCCCTCTGGCAGAATCCTGTGCCTGGGATCCAAAGCTATGGGAGAAAACGGCGAGAGTTGCAGCCAGGGAGGCAACAGCAGCCGGGATCCATATGACTTTTTCACCGATGGTGGATGTGGCGAAGGATGCACGGTGGGGAAGGGTCAGTGAAGGAGCAGGAGAAGATGTATTGTTAAATAGCTGCTATGGCGCTGCAAAAGTGCGTGGATACCAGTCTGATGACCTGGCAAAGGAAGACAGTATGGCAGCGTGTGTAAAGCATTTTGCCGGATATGGAGCAGCGGAGGCAGGAAGGGACTACAACCGGGTAGATATGTCGATGCAGCGATTTTTTGAAGAATATCTGCCGCCATACGAAGCGTGCATAAAGGCTGGTGCACGGGCAGTTATGCCGGCGTTTAATGACATCAATGGAGTGCCGTGCTCCGTCAATCGATGGCTGCTGCGGGATATCCTCAGAGAAAAATGGGGCTTTGACGGAATGACGGTCAGTGATTCGAATGCGATTGCAGAATGTGTCAGCCATGGTGTTGCAAAAGATCAGGCAGATGCAGCAAAACGTGCTATTTTAGCAGGTATGGATATGGATATGGCTTCGGACTCTTATCATCAATATCTTGTGGAGCTTGTAAAGACAGGAGAGGTGGCAGAGGAAAAGCTGGATCAGGCAGTTGCAAATGTATTGCGGATCAAGTTTGAGCTTGGCTTATTTGACCATCCATACCAGGCATCGCAGGATCGGGAACGAGAAGAACTGTTAAAGCCGGAATACCGCAGGCTTGCCAGAGAAGCGGCCGCAAGCTCTATGGTTCTTTTAAAAAATGACAGGATATTGCCGCTGCAAAAAGATGCAAAGATCGGTATTGTCGGCGCGCTTGCCGATGACCGCGCACAAATGCTTGGAACATGGGCATTTGAGGGCAAAGGAGAGGATTGTGTCAGTATAGTAGATGCATGTCGTGCACGGGGTGTTTCTTTTACCTATATTAAAGGGCAGGATGCGGCTGTGGATATAGAATCGATCAACAAGATGGCGGAATCATGCAGCGTGATTGTTGCAGCAGTCGGAGAGAAGAAGGAGGAAAGCGGCGAGGCAGCCAGCCGTGCATCGATTACGATACCGAAAGAGCAGACGGAAGTGTTAAAGGCACTCAAAAAAACCGGAAAACCAGTCGTTGCAGTGCTGTTTAACGGGCGCCCGCTGGCTATTCCGTGGATCGCGGAACATGTGGATGCAGTTTTGGAAGCATGGCATCCGGGCGTGGAAGCAGGCAATGCAGTTTTGGATCTGCTGTTCGGCGCGGTGAATCCGAGCGGAAAGCTGACGGTAACGTTTCCTTATACTTCCGGGCAGTGCCCGATGTATTATGCGCACATTCCAACCGGAAGGCCGGGCGGAAAATCAAAGTTTACATCCAAGTATCTGGATACCCCGTTAGAGCCTGTGTATCCGTTTGGCTATGGGCTGAGCTATACTACATATGAGTATTCGGGCTTAAAAATACAGCAGTCTGAACAGGGAGTGTCTGTTTCTGTAAAAGTAAAAAATACCGGTAAGCGGGACGGCGCAGAAATTGTACAATGCTATATCCGGGACATGGCAGCAGAACGTGCCCGTCCAGTCAGACAGCTTGCAGCATTTGAAAAAGTATTTCTAAAGGCAGGAGAAGAGGTAGAAACACGCTTTTTCATACCTTATGAGAACCTGGGCTATTATAACAGCAGAATGGACTATATCGTGGAAACAGGATGGTTCGAAGCGGCAGCAGGGCGTAACTGCGCAGACTGTCTGTCAAGTCTGTTTGAATATACCGGGCAGTGAAAGGAAAACGATGATTGTAGAGACAAAGTATGGAAAAATAGAAGGGATCGATAAAGGCGACTATGTGGCATATTTTGGAGTGCCCTATGCCCAGCCTCCGATTGGAGAGCTGCGCTGGCGTGCGCCAAAAGAGCCGGAACCGTGGGAGGGAGTCTATCAGGCAAATGATTTCCGCAATAAATGTATGCAGGAAGAATTTCTGTCTCCGCCTTATGATAAGGATTTTTACAGTAATCCAGAGTATATCCGCCCGATGAGTGAGGACTGCCTGTATTTACATATATGGGTGCCAAAGAAAGGTCCGACAGGGACGCAGAAATTCCCGGTTGCTTTTTGGATACATGGAGGCGCTTTTATGGGCGGCTTTGCCAGTGAGATGGAGTTTGATGGGAAGGCATATTGTGAGCGGGGCGTGATCTTGGCCAGCGTGGAATACCGATGCAATATATTTGGTTTTTTGGCGCATCCTTGGCTGACAGCGGAAAACGAACGGCATATTTCTGGTAATTACGGCATATTGGATCAGATCGCAGGATTGAAGTGGGTATATGAAAATATCGGCGCTTTTGGGGGAGATAAAGACCGGATTACGGTGTTTGGGCAGAGTGCAGGCGCTATGAGCGTACAAACACTGGTGTCCAGCAGACTGACAGAACATATGATTGCAGGGGCAGTCATGCAGAGCGGGGGATCTTATGGCGGCGGGCTGCACCGTGACATGCTGCTTGCAGAGCAGGAATCTTATGGAGAAATATTTGCAGAGATCGTACGTGCAGACAGCCTGGCGGCGCTGCGTTCCAAAACAGCGGAGGAGATCATGGCGGCTTGCGGGAAATTTATGGAAAAGGTATTGCCAAAGGCAGCCGGCATGTTCCTTGTCCCGGTAATCGATGGGTATGTACTGGAAAGCGGTTATTATGAAGCAGTTGACGAGGGCAGGATCGCAGATATACCATATATGCTCGGAAGTACAAAGGACGATCTATTGGTTACACCGGAAATGGTACAAAAGGGAGAATTTTCTGCTCTGTATAAAGGAAGTATGGCTTTCAGCCACAAACTGCAAGAACTGGGCAGGAAACCGGCATATGTATATTACTTTACCAGAGATCTGCCAGGGGACAATTTTGGTGCCTGGCATTCCAGTGAATTGTGGTATATGTTTGGCACGATGGACAGGTGCTGGAGGCCATGGGAAGAAAGAGACTTTGCATTGAGTGCGCAGATGCTGGATTACTGGACGCATTTTATGAAGACGGGCAGCCCGAATGGTGCAGGGCTGCCGGAGTGGAAGCCATGTACAAAGCAGGAGCCGTTTATCAGACAGCTTGGTTCATGCCTGCCGTAAAGGCTGTACAGGCAGCGCAGCAGGAAGGAGAACAGGAAAATGGAAATAAAGATCGTAGAAACGGCAAAAGGAAAAGTGAAAGGTTATCTGGATCATGAGACGTATACGTTTAAAGGGATACCTTATGCAAAGGCAAAGCGCTTTCATGATCCAAAGCCGGCGGACGCATGGAAGGATGTATTCGATGCCACCAGCTATGGATATGTGTGTCCGCTGATGAATCTGCCAAAACCAGGCGGAGAGCTGCTGGTAGCGCACCGTTACTGGCCGATGGATGAGGACTGCCTGAATTTGAATGTCTGGACACCGGGCTGCGACCATGGAAAAAGGCCAGTATTTGTGTGGCTTCATGGCGGCGGATTTGAGGAGGGGTCTGCGATCGAGCAGGTTGCCTATGAAGGTACAAATATGAGCAGAGAAGGAAATGTGGTCGTTGTGTCCGTCAATCACCGTCTGAACATCCTGGGCTTTTGCGATCTGTCCGCATTCGGAGCAGAATACGAAAATTCCGGGAATGCCGGTATTACAGACCTGGTGTTTGCATTAAAATGGATACAGGAGAATATTGCGGCATTTGGCGGAGACCCGGCTCAGGTGACCATTGCCGGGCAATCCGGCGGAGGCGCGAAGGTGACAGCGCTGTTGCAGACACCTGCTGCGGATGGGCTGTACAGCAGGGCGGTCAATATGAGCGGCGTGCTTTCCGGGCTGCTTACAGACTGTAAAGGCAGCGGGGAAGCGTTGGGCAGGGCATTGATGGCGGAGCTTTCCATTCAGAAAATCCAGGAGTTAGAAACAGTACCGTATCATAAGCTTTTTGCAGCATATCAGAAGATAAAGCCGATCTTGCAGGAAAAGGGAGAAAACATAGGATGTGCGCCATATCAGAATGCGTTTTATGCAGGCGACCCTCTGGAAAAAGGATTCCGCAAGGAAACCGCTCATATACCAATGATGGTCGGAAGCTGTTTTGCAGAGTTTGCAGGATTTATGCCGCCGGCGTTTGACCGCAGTACGATTTCTGAGGAGGAGGGAATCCGCATATTATATGAAGTGCTTGGAGAAGAGACAGGCAAGAAGCTGCTGCCGTTATTCCAGAACGCATATCCAGGACAGACAGCTTCTGATCTTCTGATGCTGGATACTGTCTTTCGCTCAGCCGGGCAGAAATATATTTTGGAAAGAAGGAAGTTAAATACTTGTACATATTCTTATATTTTTAATGTGGTTTTTCCAATCGAAGGAGGGCGTCTGGCATGGCATTGCGCTGATCTCCCATTTCTGTTCCACAATACAGATTTGCTTGCAGTAACCCGTTCTGATCCAGACATGAAAGAAACAGAAAAGCAGTTGTTTTCCGCAGTGATGTCGTTTATGCGGACAGGAAGCCCGATGAATGCTGCGTTACCTGAATGGGGAGCATGTACAGCGGAAGCAGAAAAGTGTATGGTGATCGGCAAAAAGACACAGTTGCGTGTGAACCATGATAAAGAACTGATATCGGAGGCATCAGAAGCGCTTGGGGCGCTGATGATACAGCGGATGAGGGAAAATATGGATAAGGTACAGCATTAGGAACGCCTGGGCTTGATTTTACACACAAAAAAGGAATAGAGAAAAATAAGCAAATTATGTTTTTTGACGAGATTATGGACATATGTTCAAAAAAGAATAAAATAATGTCGGTGCATATTCGAAGTGCGGACGAAGAAGCCTTATATATAATAAATAAATATAAACCTAAACGCTGTATTTTACACTGGTATACAGGTTCTGACATACTTCAGAAACAATTTATTGAGTTGGGCTGTTATTTTTCTGTTAATGCTAATATGTTACAAAGAATGGAAGTTGTTAATGCTATACCTGAAGATAAATTTTTGATAGAAAGTGATGGTCTATATTCAAAGATAGATGGTAAAAAATATACTCCCCAAT
>CAMWXD010000095.1 GCA_947178105.1 uncultured Eubacterium sp.
CAGCACAGCATCATACCGGTTCTTTTGTTTAACGCTTTTTTCATTTCTGGAAAGCAGCACAAATTTTTCTATTTCACTTTTAACAGGCTGGTTATCCATTTGATTTTCCTCCAAAATATTTATGAGTATAGTATATATTACTTAGAAGAAAATGCAAGTGGATTTTAGCGATAATTAATCACCGCCTATATAGTCAACAAAAATTGGACACTTAAATTGTATTTTTTCGCATACAATCTGCAATTACTGTACGGCCGCATATGTTTCCCTGTACTGTTTGGGTGTCAGATATCCCAGTGAGTATGCCGGCCGTTCCTCGTTGAAAAATTTTATATATGCTTCCATCTCTTCCTGAACGTTTTCGCCCTGCAGATGAAAATCTGTAAACAGTTCTGACTTTATCCATCCATTGATCGACTCCATTGCTGCATTGTCTGTCGGTGTTCCGGCACGTGACATGGAATGTAGGATGCCGCAGGGTCCAAGAAGATCATTGTAGTTTTTTGACGCATACACCGAACCCTGGTCTGAATGCAGAATCATTTGGTATTCTGGATGCTGTTTTTTCAGTTCTATCAGGTCATTGAGCCCGCTTATATATGTCATCCTGTCTCCACGTTTTGCAGACAGTGAATGGCTGAGTATTTCATTGTTCCATAAATCCATGTACAGAGTCAGTTCATAATAAATGCCTTTTACACGGAATGCCGTCATGTCGCTTACAATACACTGCATCGGCCCGTCAATGTCGATCCCGGCAAGTATCAGGTTCGGATATACTTTACGCGGTTCACCGGGCTTTTTGTACCGGTAATGCTTCGATCTGCTTTTGATTCCAGCCAGTTTACAGCACTTGTGCGCATATGGATCTGAAACATTAAGGCCTGTATCGAGTTTTATCTTTGCATTCAGCCACCGGTAGCCGTGCGATGGATATTTTATGTGGTATTCCCGGAAAAGAGTGATATTGTCTGCAAGCGCTTTTGTTTTCGGCGCTGGATCTGCAAGGCGTTTTTTCCAGTAATAGAAGCTGCTTCTTTGAATTCCCATTGTTTTACATAACATCTGAACTGGAAATTCGCCGGACAGCTCCAGAATTATTTCATATTCCAGTTGTCGAAGATTGTGACTGTCCTGTCCCCACCAGCTCCTTTCACTTCGTATCCTTTTTTAACCGTGCCTCACTGATCCGGGATTTCACCAGCTCCTTAATCAGCTCCTCTTTTGTCATGGACTCATATTCAGACAAATCTGGTTCAGAGGAATATACGCTTATCTTCACGGTGTTTTCTTCTTTCTGAATCCGGTTTTTGGGCGGCAGGCCGTTCACATCCCGGTAAAGCCTCATGTAATCCCTGGCTGTGCCCTCACTTATTTTGTATTTTATGGCTGCATCGGTTTTGCTTATTTCATTGTTGTAAATCTGTTTTCCGATGTCCAGTCTTTCTTCTCTTGTGTAGCCCATTGGTAAACCTCCTGTTCATTTTGCTGGGAGAGATGTTCATGTGTAATGTAGACAGTGTTTAATCTTACCCTTTTCCCTGTCTAATTTCTACCCCCTCCGTGTCCAATTTTAGTTTACCACTTCACCGCTCGCTAAAGAATGACCAAGGGGCAGGGTTGGAGGAACTGCCGGATTATCTGGAAGAGAAGCCGTCTTTTGACAGGAGAGCATAAATAGGAGTATCTGGGCAGGGCAGGCATCCCCAGCATTTCAGGAAACAATGAAGGAGACTGAACATGGATATTACAGGAATAGCAAAAAGCCATCAGGCGGGCATCCAAAAGTCAGGAAAGACATCATCCAATAAGGACTGGAAGCTGTCGGATTCTCTCCGGGAGAAGATAACGGAATATGCCAGGGAGGATGCGGCGCAGAACGTCTATATGGGGAAGGCTGATCCAGAAGCTGGTTGATGAGAACGCCACCCGGAAACTTGACCAGCACGATTACCGCAAAAAGTATGACGGGTATGCCAGCCGCTATGCAGCCTTGGAGAGCCGGATGGACAGCTTGGAAAAAGAGCGGGAAAGAAAGGAAATCCAGTATGATATTTTTAGCGGCTTCCTTGCAGGGTTAAGCGAGACGGGGGAACTGCCAGTGGATTTTAACGAGAAGCTGTTCCACAAGCTTGTGGATTACGCGACGGTCTATCCGGACGGCAGGGTAGTTTTTACCTTCCGCAACGGCGTCGAAGTCGGCACGGAGATTTAAAGCCGGAAGCGGCCGGGGCATCGGGCTTGTGCCAGATGCCTTCGGTTGCTTTTTTCTGTGCGTGGAAATAGAATGTTCTGTGTATGGAAATTTGCGAAGAATTGAGGTACAATTTTGATATTGAGAATGAACATAAAATCGGACTTTGTGGAGGATGATATTCACAGAATGAGAGGCAAATAACATGGAATTAAAATTTTTTGCAAAAATTCTTCAAAATGAGAATATGGATGCTGCCTATGTAGAGGTTCCTTACGATATCAAAGAGCTTTTTGGAAAAGGGCGTCTGTTGGTAAATGCTACGTTTGATGGTATTCCGCACCGTGGGCAAGTGGTAAAAATGGGAACTCCGTGTTACATCATCGGCGTTACAAAACAGATACGCAAGCAGATTGGTAAGAGCTTTGGTGATATGGTTGAAGTGGTTCTTCATGAAAGAGACAGTGAGAAAAGCCCAATATGGCAATGCCCTAAATGTGGCAGAGAGTTTAAGAAAAAAGAGCAAAGTCATTACTGCGGTGAAAAGCCAAAGACGGTTGATGAATATATCCTGAGCCAGGATGATGATAAACAGGAAGACCTGCGCAATATCCGTCAGATTCTTCGCAGTGCATTACCGGAAGCGGAAGAACGCATTTCATGGAGTATGCCGACCTACTGGAAAGGTCATAACATTGTTCATTTTGCTGCTTCTAAGAAACACATCGGCTTGTATCCAGGCCCTGCAGCAGTCGAAGAATTTGCTGAAGCATTGAAAGGGTATAAGACGGATAAAGGAACGATTCGCATTCCGTACGGCAAGGTCGATGCAGAGTTGATAAAAAGAATTGCCTTGTGGTGCTACGAAACTGGAAACCATGCATGAGGAGCAATATCATGAAGCAGATAGAAGAGATCATTCGAAATACAACCGAAGAAGAACAGGAAAAGGTGGACTGGACCAAGGCCTGGAGTACAAAGTATCCTGTGCTTGCCACTTATCAGAAGGAAGTGGATATTCCGAAGTATGCCGTTGAGATCCGTCGCATGTTCACGGAACTGCAGGCAGATTACAATTATTCAGAACAGGATGCCATGCTGGTTCTGAAGGATATCCTGGCTCATGAGTACATGGATAACCGACCGAAGAAAAACAAAAAATACAAGTAATGGAGACGAAGAATCATGGAGAATGAAAAGGTATTTGCCATGTCCTTTTCCAAAGTATATGGCATTCTGATAGCAAAAGCTGAGCGTAAAGGACGCACCAGGGCAGAGGTTGAAGAAGTCACCTTCTGGCTTACTGGGTACACCGCGCAGCAGATCGAAGAGCTCATGGATAGTGAAATTTCCTATGGCGATTTCTTCCGACAGGCTCCGGCAATGAACCCGAACCGGGAGAAGATTACCGGCGTTGTATGTGGTGTTCGAGTCGAAAATGTTGAGGATTCGCTGATGCGTGATATCCGGTATCTCGATAAGCTGGTGGATGAACTTGCCAGAGGCAAGGCAATGGAGAAAATATTGAGGAAATAGAAAGGCGTTAATCCGATGGAACATACAATGGAGGAACTGAAAGAGGCAAAAAGACAGATTGATTCCACTCTTCATAAGTTGCACGAAGTCATCAAAACATTTGAAGCCAAGGGGAATCCGACAAGATATAAATCTCAAATTACGCTTGCCAGACGCCGGATCTCGGCATATGAGTACAGCATTAGGGTATAAAAGACGCAGATTTCTTTATCCAATCGATATATGTTTGCCTGTGTATCTTTTGTGCGTGCGAAGAAGAAGGCAGAACTTCCTCCGCATTATTTGGTTGTAACATTTGGTCTGAATGATGCAAAGGATTCTGCCCAGACAACTTCCAGTTGATAAGGATGATGAAAATCACAATAGTCCTTTGGGTGCAAAAAATAACGATAGCCGCCCATGCATGGGTGCATCTGCCTTTCTGAAAAGTGTTGATTTTAGGGCATTTGCAGTAAATGTAAAAACGATAGCACTGGGGAAATATTTGTATCAATTTGGACACGCAATATGGTGTGAGAGGCCGGGAAATTTTAATAAATTTCCCTCCTACTCGATTGTTTCATTATTTCTCTGTTTCCTGCATCTTCATTGCCCGCACTTTTAATGGCAGCCCGAACAGTGTAATAAATCCTTCCGCATCGTGGTGGTCGTACAGGTCGCCGGTTGTAAAGCTTGCCAGTGATTCACTGTACAGGGAATACGGGGAAGTTGTGCCGGCTTTGATAATATTTCCTTTGTAAAGACGGAATTTTACTTCGCCGGTGACGTATTTTTGGGTGGATTCCACAAATGCCTGCACAGCTTCGCGCAGCGGGGTAAACCATTTGCCTTCGTATACGATCTGTGCCATTTTGTTGCCCATATCTTTTTTAACATCCATTGTCGCGCGGTCTAACACAAGCTCTTCAAGCTGCTTTTGCGCTTCCATCAGGATTGTCCCGCCAGGAGTCTCGTATACGCCGCGGCTCTTCATGCCGACCACGCGGTTTTCCACGATGTCCACGATGCCGATGCCGTGTTTGCCGCCAAGGCGGTTCAGTTCGCGGATAATGTCGGATACTTTCATTTGTTTGCCGTTGATGGTCTTTGGCACGCCGGCTTCAAATGTCATTGTGACATATTCGCCTTCTTCCGGTGCTTTTTCCGGGGATACGCCAAGGACTAACAGATGGCCGTAGTCTGGCTCGTTTGCCGGGTCTTCCAGCTCTAAGCCTTCGTGGCTGATATGCCATAAGTTCCGGTCGCGGCTGTAGCTGTTGTCTGCGGAAAACGGGAGGTCGATGCCGTGCGCCTTGCAGTATGCAATCTCAGATTCACGGGAATCCATCGTCCATTTATCGTCACGCCATGCGGCGATAATTTTTAAGTCTGGGGCAAGCGCTTTGATCGTCAGTTCAAAACGGATCTGGTCATTGCCTTTTCCAGTAGCTCCGTGGCAGATCGCGCTGGCGCCTTCTTTTCTTGCGATTTCCACTAATTTTTTTGCGATGCCCGGGCGTGCCATAGACGTGCCGAGCAGGTATTTGTTTTCGTATACGGCGCCTGCCTGTACACATGGGATAATGTATTCGTCGCAAAATTCGTCTGTAATATCTTCAATATATAATTTTGCAGCGCCCGATAATTTGGCGCGTTCCTCCAGCCCGTCCAGCTCGCTTTCCTGTCCGCAGTCTACGCAGCAGCAAATAACTTCATAATCATAGTTTTCTTTCAGCCAAGGGATGATGGCTGTCGTATCCAGTCCGCCTGAATATGCCAAGACAACTTTTTCTTTCATAGTAGTTCAGTCCTTTCTGATCAATAGAATCATAGTATATTTGAATGTTTTTATAATCGCTTACTAATATACAACACTTATTCTGGAAACGCAAGTGATAATTTATGCAAAAAAATAAATATTTATTCAGCTAATTTTTCTGTATGGATTGTTAGCAGGTTGCTGCAGGAGATATGGATTCATATATAACATTTAAGAAACGGTATTTTTAAGATACAGTACTTTGTTTCTGGTTATGCATAAAATGATGCAAATGATTGCATAAAAAACACTTTTATGCATAAATATTCACAAATCGAAAAAAAAGCGGATAAAATGCTTGTACTTTTGCATGGTTTATATTATAGTATTATAGATTTGTTGAAAAGCAGAGAAGGGGCAGGACATGGTGCAGGAAATACAGCAGGTAACGGTCAGGGAAATGAATATGGACGATTATGATAAGGTGCGTGCGCTTTGGATGACCATTCGCGGCTTTGGCATACGTTCGATCGATGATTCGCGGGAAGGGGTTTGCCGGTTTTTGAAGCGCAATCCTTCTACAAGCGTCGTAGCAGTTGACGGAGGGCGTGTGGTTGGGGCGATCCTGTGCGGGCATGACGGCAGGAGGGGCTGCTTTTACCATGTGTGCGTGCATGAGGATTACCGGAAAAAGGGAATTGGCAAAGCAATGGCGGTCTTTGCGATGAAGGCGCTGCAAAAAGAAGAAATTAACAAGGTTTCCCTGATTGCATTTAAGCAAAACGAAGTCGGGAACTGTTTTTGGAAAAGTGTCGGCTGGACGTTCCGTGAGGATTTAAATTATTATGACTTTACTTTAAATAATACAAATATCACAAGGTTTAACGAGTGAAGCATAGATTACAGAAAGAAGGAGCCAGGAATGAAAGACAGGTCTATGGATGAAATTTTAAAAAAGGCGTCCGTCCTTATTGAGGCGCTGCCGTATATCCAGCGTTTTAACCGTAAAATTATCGTTGTAAAATACGGCGGCAGCGCGATGGTGGACGAGGATTTAAAGCGAAGCGTGATCGAGGATGTTACGCTGTTAAAGCTGGTTGGTTTTAAGCCGATTATCGTACATGGCGGCGGGAAGGAGATCAGCCGCTGGGTAGAAAAATCCGGCATGGAGCCAAAGTTTATCAACGGCCTGCGTGTGACGGATGAGCCGACGATGGAAATTGCGGAGATGGTTTTAAATAAGGTGAATAAATCGCTTGTACAGCTTGTAGAGCAGCTCGGCGTGCTCGCAGTCGGCATCAGCGGCAAGGACGGCGGGCTGCTTAAGGTGGATAAAAAATACGCAGGCGGCGAAGATATCGGCTTTGTCGGCGATGTCCGGGAAGTCAATCCGAAGATCCTGTACGATCTGCTGGAAAAAGATTTCCTGCCAATTGTAGCGCCGATTGGGCTGGATGATAATTATAAGACCTACAATATCAATGCGGACGACGCGGCGTGTGCGATTGCAAGGGCTGTTTCGGCAGAAAAGCTGGCATTTTTAACGGACATCGAAGGAGTCTATAAGGATCCGAAAGATCCGTCCACGCTGATTTCAGAGCTGCCGGTAGCAGAGGCAAAGGAGCTTATCAACAGCGGGTTTATCGGCGGTGGGATGCTGCCGAAGCTTGGCAACTGCATGGATGCGATCGAAAACGGGGTATCCAGGGTGCATATTTTAGACGGCAGGATTCCGCATTGCCTGCTGTTAGAAATCTTTACAAACAGAGGAATCGGGACAGCCATTTTAGGAGATAAGGAGACGAAGTTTTACCATGAATAAAGCAGAATATATGGAGCAGGCGGGACAGGCGCTTTTACATACGTATAACCGCTTCCCGGTAGTTTTTGACTATGGAAAAGGGGTGCGCCTGTATGATACCGAAGGGAAGGAATATCTGGATTTTGCAGCAGGCATTGGAGTCATGGCGTTTGGCTATGGCATGGAGGAGTATAACAATGCGTTAAAGGCACAGATCGACAAGCTTTTGCATACGTCAAACCTTTATTATAATGTGCCGGTGATTGAAGCGGCAGGGAAAGTGCGCAGGGCGTCGCAGATGGATCGGGTTTTCTTTACAAACAGCGGGGCAGAAGCGATTGAAGGAGCGGTAAAGGCTGCGAAAAAATATGCTTATACACGGGACGGACATGCGGGGCATGAGGTGATTGCCATGCAAAAGTCTTTTCATGGCAGAACCATCGGCGCGTTATCGGTAACCGGAAACGCACATTATAGAGAGCCGTTTGAGCCTTTGATGGGCGGAGTGCGCTTTGCAAGCCTGAACGACTTAGAAAGCGTAAAAGCGCAGATTACGGAAAAAACCTGTGCAATCCTGCTGGAGCCGGTTCAGGGAGAAAGCGGGATTCACCCGGCTGAACAGGAATTTTTAGAAGGTGTGCGCGCCCTTTGCGATGCGAACGACATCCTCCTTATATTCGACGAGATCCAGTGCGGCATGGGACGAACCGGGCGGATGTTTGCATGGCAAAACTATGGCGTAAAGCCGGATCTTATGACGACGGCGAAAGCGCTTGGGTGCGGCGTGCCGGTCGGCGCGTTTCTGATGACGGAGCGGGTAGCGGAAAAATCGCTTGCGCCTGGCGACCATGGGACGACGTACGGCGGCAACCCGTTTGTCGGGGCAGCGGTAAGCAAGGTATTTGATCTGTTTGAAAGTATGCATTTGCTTGCGCATGTCAGAAGCATCAGCGGCTACCTGGAGCAAACGCTGGATGGGATCATAGAAAAATATGAATTTTTAACACAGCGGCGCGGGATGGGGCTGATGCAGGGCATTGTCACTACAAAGCCTGCGGCTGAGATCTGCGCGAAGGCGCTTGAGGAAGGGCTGGTTATCATTACGGCTGGCGCTGATGTGCTGCGGTTTTTGCCGCCGCTTGTGATTACAGAGGCGGACGTGGACGAGATGGCAAAGAAGCTTACGGGTGTGCTGGATACTTATGTATAGGCGCCTGTGCAGGGATGATTGGGTTTTTATACAGACAGGACATCTGGGATGTGGGTGTCCTGTTTTTTGATTTCTGAAATATTTCTGAAGATTTCAAAATTCTATTGAAATACCCATACAATTTCGTTAAAATAGAAACGATAGGCATTGAGGGGCTTCTTTTCCATTTTTTGGATAAAGGAAAAGGAGAATGCATATGAATAAATTAAACAAAGCAGCATACATGTTTTTTATATGGGCAGTTTTGAGCCTGTGCGGGTGTAACGCAAAAGGCGATACGCAGATGTATCTGGAAGCGAAGGTGCAGGATACACAGGAAAAAGAGCCGGATGCAGGCAATGATTCTGATACGGGCGCTGATATGGATGCAGAGGTGGGCAATGATTCTGATACGGGCGCTGATACTCAGGCGGACGTTTGCTTTGTCTATGTCTGCGGCGCGGTGGAGCATCCAGGCGTATTTGAGCTGCCGCGGGGGAGCCGTGTTTATGAGGCGGTTGCTCTTGCCGGAGGTTTGTGCAAAAATGCGTACGCAAAGGGCTTAAACCAGGCAAAGCAGATCGAGGACGGCGAAATGATTGAGGTGCTTACGAAAAAGGAGTATAAAGAGCTGGCAGGTAAGCAGGATGCCGGCGGTGCGGGCAGTGCCGGAGAGGATGCCATGCAGGCGCAAAGCGGAGGGCTGGATGCGGATGGAAGGATCGACCTGAATACCGCGACGGCGCAGGAGCTTATGGAATTAAGTGGGATTGGCGAGGCGAAAGCGGCAAATATTATTGCTTACCGCGAAAGCAGCGGCGGGTTTCAAAGTACAGAGGAGATTAAAAATGTAAGCGGAATCGGTGAAGGCGTGTATGCAAGAATTCAGGATAAAATAAAAGTGATACGATAGCGATGGAGGTTAGCATGGCAAAGAAGGTTCTGGTTGTTGACGATGAAAAGCTGATAGTAAAAGGGATCCGGTTCAGTCTGGAACAGGACGGCATGGAGGTGGACTGCGCCTATGACGGAGAAGAGGCGCTGCAAAAAGCAAATGCCGGTATTTACGATATGATCCTGTTAGACCTGATGCTGCCAAAAGTCGATGGGATGGAGGTCTGCCAGCGGGTCAGGGAATTTTCAGACGTACCGATTGTCATGCTGACCGCAAAGGGCGATGATATGGATAAGATCCTTGGGCTTGAGTATGGTGCGGATGATTATATTACAAAACCGTTTAATATACTGGAGGTAAAAGCAAGGATCAAAGCCATTATGCGCAGAACCGGAAAAAAGAGGGTCGTTGAAGAGCGGGTGCATATGATAGAGGACGGGGATTTGAGGCTTGACTGTGAGAGCCGCAGGCTGTTTATCCAGGACAGGGAGGTAAACCTGACTGGCAAGGAATTTGAGCTTCTGGAGCTTTTGGTACGTAATCCGAATAAGGTCTATGGGAGGGAAAAGCTGTTAAACATTGTCTGGGGGCCGGATTATCCGGGAGACGTCCGGACTGTGGATGTGCATGTCAGGAGGATGCGTGAAAAAATTGAGAAAAATCCTAGCGAACCAAAATATGTGCATACGAAATGGGGAGTCGGATATTATTACCATGGTTAGCGCCATGTCCCGGGAGTGGCTATGAACAGAAAAAAAAAGATCCGTGACTATCTGAAAAGCCTGAAATTTCGCCTGCTGCTTGTCTTACTGCTGTTTGGGCTTGCGCCAATGCTGATTATGCAGTTTTTCGTGATCCGCGGGTATGAAAAACGGGCGATTCAAGTCAGGACGGTAGATATTTTATCCCAGTCCAAAATCCTGGCAGACCAGATCGCAGCTTACGGGTATCTGGACGACAATACCAATGAAATTATTAACAAAGAGTTTGAGCAGTTGACGAATATTTATGACGGAAGGATCCTGGTCATTGACCGTGCGCTGCGGATCCATAAGGATACGTTTGATATTGACAGCGATAAAATTATTATATCAGAAGAAGTGGTCAAGTGCGTGCAGGGACAGGATGTGACAAAGCATGACGCGGTAAACGGATTTATCGAAATCGCGGTGCCGGTGCGTGAGCCGGCGTTAAATGAAGTGCTCGGCGTCGTGCTTGTGAGCGTGTCTACAGATTCTACGCAGACGCACATCGCATATTTAAGCCAGATCGGGACGATCGTGTCTTTGACGGCAGGGGTAGTGTGCGTCGTGCTGGCGGTTTTGATCGCTTCCAAGCTGGCGCAGCCATTTATCAGGCTTTCCAAATCGATTGATGAAATACAGGCAGGGTATGGAGAAGACGAGCTGATGATCCATACCTATTCGGAGACGGAGCTGATCTGTGAACGGACGAATGAACTGCTGGGCCGGATGAAGGTGCTGGACGATTCCAGGCAGGAATTTGTGTCGAATGTCTCCCATGAGCTAAAGACGCCGCTCACCTCGATGAAGGTGTTGGCGGATTCCTTAAACGGGCAGGAAAATGTACCAGTCGAGCTGTATAAGGAATTTATGCAGGACATTACAAATGAGATCGACCGTGAGAATAAGATTATTACCGACCTTTTGTCGCTTGTAAAAATGGATAAGGCGGCGGACGGGCTGAATATTGCGGCACTGAATATCAATGAGCTGCTGGAGCTTATTTTAAAGCGCCTGCGCCCGATCGCCGAGCAAAAGCAGGTGGAGCTTGTACTGGAAAGCTTTCGGCCGGTTACGGCGGAGGTTGACGAGGTCAAGCTGACGCTGGCGATTTCCAACCTTGTGGAAAATGCGATTAAATATAATGCAGAAGATGGCTGGGTGCATGTCTCGCTGAATGCAGACCACCAGTTTTTCTATATCAAAGTCGAGGATAACGGCATGGGGATACCGGAAGAATCGTTAGACCGTATTTTTGAGCGGTTTTACCGAGTGGATAAGTCACATTCGACAGAGATCGGCGGTACAGGGCTTGGGCTTGCGATTACAAGAAGCGTTGTGCTGATGCACCGGGGTGCGATCAAGGCATTCAGTACGGAAGGCGAGGGCACGATTTTCAATGTGCGGATTCCGTTAAACTATATTTTCTGAACATTTGGTTTGCGGGCGGAAAGGAGGTGCGGGTGAAGTGCGGCAAAAAAGGACGGGAAGCATAACGGCAGCGCTGTTTTTGGCTGTTGTGGTTTTCTTTGCAGACAGTTTGTCCGGCTGCGGTTCCAAGCGGAAAGACTATCCATATTATATCAGCTATGTGGACAGTGAACAGACGCAGACGGTGCAGTCCGGGTATGAACCGGAACATGCGTCGGTGGATGGGCTGATCCAGGAATTATTAGACCAGCTTGGGACAGATACAGATACGCTGGACTATGTGAAGGCGATCCCGGAAGGGGTTACCGTCCAGTCGTGGGAAGTCGAGCAGGACTGCCTGATGCTGGATTTCAGCAGCTCCTATGACAAAATGGAGCTGATTACGGAGGTGCTGTGCCGCCTGGCGATTGTAAAGACGATGACACAGGTCGAAGGGATTGAAAGCGTCAGCTTTTCTGTCAAGGGCAAGCCGTTAACAGACAGCAGGGGGGATCTTGTCGGCGCGATGACGCTGGATTCCTTTGTGGAAAATCCCGGAGAACAGATCAATTCTTACCAGAACGCGACGATTGACCTGTTTTTTGCAAACGAGACAGGAGACGGGCTTGTAAAGGAAACACAGGAAGTCTATTACAACAGCAATATTTCTATGGAAAAGCTCGTAATGGAGCATCTGATTACCGGCCCAAAGAGCGGGAAAGCAAAAGGGACGATCCCGGCGGAGACAAAGCTGATTAATGTAGCAGTCGTAGACGGCTCATGCTATGTCAATCTGGATGAAAATTTTAAAAACCATAATTACGAGATCCAGGAGCCGGTCGTGATCTATTCGATCGTGAACTCCCTGGTATCGCTTGAAAATATCGACCGCGTGCAGATCTCGGTAAACGGGGATACGAGCGGGAAATACCGGGATGATTACGAGCTGGCAAAGATGTACCGGGCAGATTACAGCTATGTGGGCGTTGCCAATGAAGAGCCAGTTGTTGTACAGGATGTGAAGGATACAGAAGAAAATCATTAAAAGCACCGTTTACGGGAGAGAAAGGGGATGGGAAACGGGTGGCAGACAGATATCCCTGTCAGGCTGCGGCTTTGTATGTCCTTGGGGTTTTGGCGTACAAAGGGGTGGCGGAGCGCCAAAGGGCAGCATCCGGGACAGGTATGTGCTGGCTGGCTTTGTTTGCGGCAGCAGTGCTCTTTGCAGCCATGTTTATCAGGAGCTTTGCCCGCAGGGAACCGACAGTGCAAAAAAAAGTGCGCCAGGCAGTACTCCTGCTTTTGGCATTTGGGACAGGAATGGCGCGGCTGTATGCCGTGTCCGATACGCTGCAGCGCCAGTCCGCAGGCAGGCGGGACGGCGAGGCAGTATCCGTACAGGGACGGATTACAAAAAAACAGGCAAGAAAACAGCAGATCCAACCATTTGATTTACAGGAACAACCATCTTTTACAGAAAATGATCAGGCGATTCCATGGACTGTCTGGCTGACAGACAGCTATCTGAAAACTTCGCAGGGCATTCAGTTTTGCGGGGATACTATCGTTTATGCAGATCTTACGTCCGGTGAACCAGTCATCGGAAATACCATTCTTTTTTCAGGAAAAACAATATTATGGAGTAAAGCACGCAACGAAGGGAATTTTGACGAGCGTGCGTATTATGAGAATCAGGGATATTCATTGAAAATCTATGCGGACAAAGGCTCTTTTCAGGTTGTAAATAACAGCACCAGCAGGCTGCGGGAATGCCTGTACCGTTTGCAGCAGAGGCTTGTGCATGTTTACGAGCAGGACATGCCGAAAGAGGAAGCAGGAGCGCTTTGCGCAATGCTGCTTGGAGAAAAATCGCTGCTGTCACAGGAGGTCAGGGAATTGTACCGGCGCAGCGGGATTGCGCATATTCTGGCGATTTCCGGCATTCATATTTCGATCCTGGGCGCAGCGGTGTTTCAACTGCTGCGTAAAATAGGCGTGTCCTATCCGGCTTCGGCGTCCGTATCTATGGGGCTGCTGCTCCTGTTTGGGGCGATGGCAGGGATGGGCATTTCTACGGCACGCGCAGTCGTCATGTTCGGGATTTATCTGGGCGCTATGTGCTGCGGCAGGGCGTATGACAGTGCAAATGCCCTTGCTGTGGCTGCGGCAGGGATCCTGCTGCACAACCCGCGGAACCTGTTTTTGGCAGGATTCCAGTTTTCCTTTGCGGCAGTGGGCGGCGTATTGCTCGGCAAGGAAATCTGCCGGATCTGTATGCCAAAATACAGGCTGACAGAAACAATGCTGGTCAGCCTTTCGATGCAGATGCTTACGCTTCCGCTAACCGCATGGTATTATTATGAAATCCCGGTATATGCAGTGCTGCTGAACCTGCTTGTGCTGCCGCTTGTAGGCGCGGTGTTGATTTTGGGGCTGTTTGGCGGAGCATTCGGGCTGTTGGCAGGCGGCGGGTTGTTTGTGCTGCCTGGCGGGTTGTTTGCGCTGCTTTCTAAGGGGCTGCTGTATGCCTGCACACGGCTGCTTGGCTTTTTTTCCAGCGCCGGGGAGCTGTTTTTAGATCTGCCGGGCGCGCTGTATGTCATCGGGCAGCCAAAGGTATGGCAGATGGCGGCGTATGCTTTTGCCCTTGGCGGATGTGTTTGGAAGCTTGCGGGATTTGGGCAAAGAAAAAAAGCTGTGCGCCTGCCAAAACGAAGCTTTTTAAAGGCGGTGTTTCTAAGCTTTGCAGCCTGCCTGGGGCTGCTTTTCCTGCGCCTGCCGAAACAGGCGCAGGTAGTTGCCCTGGACGTCGGGCAGGGAGACGGGATTTACATTCATACAAGCGATGGGATGGATGTCATGATTGATGGCGGGAGTACGGATGTGAAACAGGCTGGAGCCTACCGGATTCTTCCGTTTTTAAAGTCGCAGGGCGTTGCAGGGATCGACTGCTGGTTTCTTTCCCATCTGGACAAAGACCATATCAGTGGCTTTACGGAAATCGCAGAAAGCGGCTATCCGATTGGAGAAGTAGTGTTATCGGCAGGCGTAGTAAGAGACGGGGCTTACGAAAGCCTTATCGAACTGCTGGGACAGCAGCAAATCCAAATACGGTATATGCAAAAAGGAGACATTCTGAAAAAAGATACCGCACAATTCGTATGCCTGGCACCGGCGGAAAACCTCTGCGCAGATGACCGGAATGCGCAAAGCCTGGTGCTTTTGTATGAGGACAGCGGGTTTCGGGGCTTTTTTTCCGGTGATATTTCAAAAAAGGAAGAGCAGGGGCTGCTGGCTGCATATAAGCTGGAGCCGGTTACCTTGTATAAAGCGGCACACCACGGTTCCAGCCATTCCAATGCAGAGGAGCTGCTGGCACAGCTAAAGCCCCTTGTTTGTGTGATTTCGTGCGCAAAGGACAATAGCTACGGACATCCGGGCGAGGACGCGGTTGCGCATATGTCAGCTTACAGCGGCAGCGTAGCCTGTACGATGGATGCAGGGCAGGTACGCATTTTACAGAAAAAGGGCGGGGGTTTGGTGCAGGAATTTCAAAAAACAAAATAAAATTTTATGCATATAATTTATTATACCCTCTGGAAAGCGCAGCCTGAGGCTCGCTTACGGAGGGACTGAAAAAATGAAAATATATCAATCCGAAATCTGAATATAAATGAGGTGCTTTTGATTGAATAACTTTAATTTGAATTGGATGTTTAATCCGCCGAATTTGTTTGGCAATAGAAGAAATTATAACAGAAATTATAACAGAAATTTCAATGGAAATTTCAACGGCAATAACAATGGAAATTGCAGTCAAAATGCAATGCAGGATTCCGCTCATTGCGGATCCTCGGATGCCGGAGCTTCATGGCAGCCTGTTTCTGCCCGCTGCTGTATGCCAGAGCAAGCGCCTTCATGCGAGCGGTGTATGCCATGCTGCCACATGAAATGCACAGAGCCGGGGCCGCGGGGCCCAAGAGGAGAGACAGGGCCGCAGGGGCCGAGAGGAGATATAGGGCCGCAGGGGCCAAGAGGAGAGCCAGGTATACCGGGCTGTTCCGGTGAACGCGGAGAGGCTGGGCCACAGGGGGTCACAGGGCCGCAGGGGCCGCAGGGAGTCACAGGGCCGCAGGGGCCGAGAGGAGAGCCAGGCCCAATGGGGTATCCTGGTGAACGTGGAGAGCCAGGGTCGCAGGGAGCAACAGGGCCGCAGGGGCCAAGAGGAGAGACAGGCGCACGCGGGCCGGCTGGCCCTGCGCAAAACAGTATATTCGCATCCTTTTTAGGGCAGGATCTCACGCTGCCGGAAATCACTCGCCTTCCGCTTCAAGCAGATATACCGGATATCACACAAAATATATCTCTTTGTGACGACAATGCTGTATTGTTGACGCCTGGCTGTTATGTGATTTGTTATTATCTATCCGCAGAAATGAAAAAATATGGTTTTATAAAGCTGACACCCATATTAAATGATTGTGCGCAGACGGTATATGCTGCATACGCAGAGGCAGCGGAGCAGAAGGAAATGCTTGTCATATCCAGGTATTTTATGATCCAGGTATCCAGTGTGTCCACACTGTCCTTTGCGTGGAATTCTTCAGCAGGCGTTTCTGGAATCAATATGAACCTGAGCATAGAAAAGCTTGACAGGCAATCATAACAAGGAGGTGTATCAATATGCCGACAATTAGTCTTTGCATGATCGTTAAAAATGAGGAAATGCATATTGCGCGCTGTCTTGACAGCATAGCAGGCCTTGTAGACGAAATGATTATTGTAGATACCGGTTCCGTCGACCGGACAGTAGAAATTGTGTCCAATTATACAGCAAAGGTATATTCGTATCCCTGGAAAGATGATTTTTCTGATGCCAGAAACTATTCTTTTTCCAAGGCGTCAATGGATTATTGCATGTGGATGGATGCCGATGATGTTTTGGAAGAATCGGAAAAGGAGCCGTTTCTTCAGTTAAAGCAGACGCTGCCGTTAACTGTGGATATTGTAATGATGAAATACCATACTTCTTTTGATGAAGCTGGCAAACCTACGTTTTCTTATTTCAGGGAAAGATGGATCAGAAACAGTCCGAAATATCGCTGGGTCGGTGCAGTCCATGAGGTCATTCCTCCAAGCGGCAGCATCGTTTATTCTGATCTTGCGATCTCCCACAAAAAAAGAAATGCTGGTGACCCTGGAAGAAATCTGAAAATATACCGGAAGGTGCTGGCGGAGGGAAAACAGTTAGATCCGAGGCAGCAATATTATTTTGGACGGGAGCTATACTATCACAAACAATATAAGGAGGCTGTTTCTGTGTTGGAACGCTTCCTGCGCGCAGAAGAAGGATGGATAGAAAATAAGATCGAGGCATGTTCGATCTGTGCCGACTGCTATCATTGTCTTGGACAGGAGCAAGACGCTTTGAACACTCTGCTGCGCAGCATGAGCTTTGATTTGCCAAGGGCGGAGCTGTGCTGCGAAATTGGCAAATATTTTTTGAAGCAGGACAATTACCATACTGCCGTATATTGGTATGAAACTGCGCTGAGCCGGCCGAAAAATGAATATGCGGGCGGTTTTGTTTTGCCGGATTGCTATGACTATATCCCGCTGTTGCAGTTGTGTGTATGTTATGACAGAATCGGAGACCGGAAAAAGGCAAAAGAATACAACGAAAGGGCAGGAGCTTGCAAGCCCTATTCTGAAGCGTATCTTTATAATAAACAATATTTTGACCGTATAGGTAACCAATCATCCAGATAAACATATAGTATTGGTAGAAAATAATACTTTTCATATATATTTTCAGATCATTAATATTAGAAAGGATGAGTTTTTATGGATTGTAATAATCAATATGATAATCAATATAGTAACTGCCAAAATCAATGCCATCCGCCTTGCTGCGAACGCGGGCCTGCGGGGCCTAAGGGAGACCAGGGGCCTATGGGGCCGCAGGGGATCCAGGGAGATACCGGCTGTCCGGGCCCAAAAGGAGACAAAGGCGATCCGGGCCCTATGGGGCCGCAGGGCATTCCTGGAGCTCCTGGTGCGAGAGGCCCAAGAGGAAATACAGGGCCAATAGGGCCTACCGGAAATACAGGCCCAAGAGGCTATGTCGGGCCAAGAGGCTATGCCGGGCCGCAGGGAATTCAGGGAATTCAGGGCGTCCGTGGTGATATCGGGCCAAAAGGTGACCCAGGCTGTGAAGGCCCGAAAGGAGATGTAGGCCCGCAGGGACCGGTAGGGCCGCAGGGACCGACAGGGCCTGTGGGGCCGCAGGGCGATATAGGACTTCAAGGGCCTAGAGGGATTCCTGGCCCAACCGGAGCAACCGGCGCGACCGGCGCAATGGGCCCACAAGGCGTAACCGGGCCGCAGGGAATTCAGGGAGCGACCGGCCCAATCGGATCTCAGGGCCCGAAGGGATGTCCTGGAGATGACGGCGCAACAGGCCCGACAGGCCCGACGGGCGCGACGGGAGCTACCGGCGCGACAGGAGCTACTGGGGCCACAGGAGCAGATGGAGCAACGGGAGCCACCGGCGCCACAGGAGCAGATGGAGTCACAGGCGCGACGGGAGCCACAGGAGCAGATGGAGCTACCGGAGCTACCGGAGCAGATGGAGCAACGGGAGCCGCAGGCGCGACGGGAGCTACCGGAGCAGATGGGGCTACCGGAGCAGATGGAGCAACGGGAGCCACAGGCGCGACGGGAGCCACTGGAGCAGATGGAGCCACCGGAGCGACGGGAGCCACCGGAGCAGATGGAGTCACCGGAGCCACAGGCGCGACGGGAGCCACAGGAGCAGATGGAGCTACCGGAGCTACCGGAGCA
>CAMWXD010000096.1 GCA_947178105.1 uncultured Eubacterium sp.
ACTTCCTCATCTTTCTCCTGACGTGCGATCTGCTCTGCATAAGAAGTCAGCCCTCCATAAGAAAAAGTAAACATTTGGGCAATAAAAAACGGCTTCGGAGCTATGCCCTTCCACCTGCTTCTGTTTCCCTTTATTCTGATAACGCTATACATATATTAGACTCTCTTTGTGTATAGTGTTCTCTTTTTCTGAACGCTGTACACATAATACACATTTAAAATCATGCTGTATATTACGTCCATGTGGAGACCCTCAACATTTCCAGTTTCTCTGCCATTTCCGTCTGCACTGTGGGGAACAAATGGGCGTAACGGTAAGTAATTTTTCCGCTTCATGCCCATACGTTCCCCAATCGCCAGTAGCAAGAATCCCATATCCAGCAAGAGTGATCGGACATGAAAAGGAAAATTTCGCAGTCAGGGATGAAACCGGAATTATGGTGTAGTATACTGGATCTGCAGGGCAAGGCCGATATACATCTGAATCTTTGAATTCGTGAGTGATCGTGGCTGGATGTGCTTTGGAGCACAGTAACATGTTGCCATCTTGCATCTTTATGCGGAGAAATAGCACGCGTAGTATAATTCAATTCACCGAAGTACATCAGCCCTGTAAATTCAATAAAGGATGGTAAATGATCATGCAATAAAGCTCACGTATGTCTGCATGGATTGATAGTCCAGTTTCATCTTATCAATACTGTTTTCTTCGTTATATGGATAGAACGCGAAACGGCAATTTTCATCTTTGACAATTTCTCCATGTTTTTGACCCAGACGATGAACCAGACTGACTGCTTTCTCACGCTTACCACCGACAAATAAAAATCCCTGCCAAAGATTTTGAAAGTCAGATTTTCTCATTGATCTATAAATTGCATCGCTGATCAAACCATATTCCCACAGATAAGCACTCCTCCTTTTTAACTCATCGGTAATGATTCTGACAGCATCATTGTTATTCCTGACATTTTGAACATCCATATAATGTTCCTGTAAATTTTCCATACTCTTACCACCATATTTTAATTCAATAAAGCCAAAGCCGCTGTTTTTATCAAAAACAACAATATCCGGTTTAAATCCTTTTCCAGATGGATTCACTTTTTTTGAAACCCTGTACTCCATATCAATGACACACCAGTCATCCTCTGAAGCTTTTTTCATATGATGCTTTACAATTGCTGTCTGAATCCTCCGTTCCCCAAGATCTTTGTCCTTATTCATAAACTTTTTCTCTACAGCTTTTAGTATTAAATCCAGATATTCAGCCGAATGACTGATACTGTTAAGGTAAAAATCATGTGGTTCATCTAATATCTCCTGCAGCCGGTCACGCAGTCTGCGGAAAATTACACTTTCGCTGTATTCTATTCCGCTATACTCTAACCCTACATATTTTTTATCCATATACTGTAAATATTTCTTATCAGTTTCATCATCCTTTGACAGCCAGTCCTCACTTAAATATTTTGGATATCCCCTATCCTCAGCTAAACAGGTTTTTCCTTTTCCTGCTGCGATCCGTCCTATAAGCCCGCCATATGCATATACCCGAAACTTTGTCTTCTTTTTCCCATCTGGCCCTGCAACAACAATCGGACATTCTGTTTTCTCACCATCATAAAATTCATACTTCAACAGATCATTGATCGCAGCATATGCATCATCATAGAAAATGAGAGCGCCATCTGCCCATTCAAACCACAAACCATATTTGTCTGCAATCCGGTATAGCGCATCATACAGTTTCTTTGCTTCATCGCCATCTCTGTATATATCTTCCTGATACGCACTGTACCCATACATTTTATTGTATAGATCTCCTGCACACATCATATATGCCACGCAGTTATCATTGCCTGTAAATTCCTGTACATTTTCCTCCTCGTCTTCCTCCAAAGCACTAAAAATGCTCCACCAGGGTTCCTCCCGAACTCTCAAACAATCCTGCACTGTCAAATTGTCCCATGCAATACTAATAAATGTGATTATTTCTTTCCTGTACCGCATGGAATGATCCTTATCAATAAGATCTTCATTAATTTTGGCAACTGCTTTTACAAATTCTACTGTAAAATTTACAATTCTTTCTTCAAGTGATCTTCTCATAACATTCCTTACCTCCTGCTTTCTCCGGAAATCCTCTCCATACAATCTATCAGGCAGACAAATACATCCTCTATATCCACTGCCCTTACCGGCCCTATGTATGCAATGTCTTCACAGGTTTGATCTTGCCAGGCCTCTGGCATACAGGAAAATAACCTTTTCCTATAATCACTGGAAAGTCCTTTGACCGCCAGCTCCAAATCCGATTCATGCTCATTTTTCATCTTACAGACCGCCTTTTTTAATATGTCATCCGGCACATGAGCCAGCATTTCTTCCAGTGTATTTCTTAAAATCTTTCCTTTCGTATGAAACTGTAAATCTGTTTCCTCTAGCTCTTCCCGCGGCGTTTTTGGTTTTATCGCTAACCCTTCCTCTTCTTTATACCTCTCATATTCCGCCCTGCCCTCTTCTGTCAGGACTGACTTTAGCAGAAGCTCCAATACATGAGGAGAATTCTGTCCGCTTTGTATATCCATAATCCCACGGATGCAGATATAAAAAATGAGCGCCTCCATTCCCTGTGGATTCTTTGCCCAATATTCTGTTTCCAGCATTTCTACAACCAAATCCGGGTCGATACCAGTGATGACATATTCCGCTATCCCTCTGGTCAGGTAAGGAAGCTTCGCAAACTCTGGCGGAAGCTCATGCACTGCTTCCTCCAATGCCAGCAGTCCTTCTGCCCTTGCCAGCCTGTGCAGGCTGATGAGCTTTTGAATAAGCACATATACCAGTCTGTCCGGCTTCATTCCATCCACTTTTCTGAGCGCATCCTTTTTTACTTCTTCTAACAGGCCGTAAGCCCGCATTTTTTCAAATTCCATAACCAGTCCCTCTCTTTCTGTCTGCTGTTTCGCTATTTTCTGTTTCTGTCAGCCTGCCGCGTTGTTTCCTGATAAATATCATTATCCCAAAATACCAGCCCTAATTCAAAACCCGGCCTTTTCGCTTCCATACACAAAATATCCTCGCCCCTAAATCTTTCTCTCTCTTTGATATCTTCCCGGAACATCTTTTCTAAATCATGATTCAGAAATTCCTCCATATCACACGCCAGTTCCGAATATCCAAAATATGGTAAGTTGAAAAATTCGGTGTCTAAACGATAAACCACATTCAGCCGGATGTTTCGGTAACGGTATTTTTTATCGTTATGCATATCACAAAATTCATGGGGAAAATGACATCCCCACTGTCCGCTTTCACTGCTTCTTATACGTTTTCTGATTTCTTTCCAGTCGCTTATTTTTACCATGTTTGGCTTCATCAGGACAAATTCTGTAAAATAAAAATTACCATACCATCTCCATATCGTTCCTTCAGGATGAAAATAATCAAACATTGGATTGACAGGATTCTTTTTGCATGGAAAATATACAATCATATTTTCCTCATTTGCTAAAACAGCGCAGGCATTGCGAAACGCCTCCAATCCTTTCCTGTTCCCTATAATATCAATGTCCACCTGAAACAAGTCTCCACTATTATAACAAATTGTCCAAAACTGCGAGATTTCTTTTGGCACTAAAATCCGGCATCTTCTTTTATTGCAGCATATATCATAGTAATCCCATGTTATATATGACATTCCCTCCTCCTTTCCGTCTTTACATCTATAAGCCATTTCGCATTTATCGATTTGCATTGCCTTTTCTCATCCACCTCTGCTGTAATCTTAAAAAATAAAGAACCTCCCTTACATCATAGCGTTTCAAATCGTCACACGTCATACAGCGTTTCTTCTATTTCAAATGGATTCGCATAGATATGCTGAACGATCGGATAGGCCATACCGTCACGCCGGATCATCCAGGCTGAAGCGTCTTGATACTGTAAGTTCTCCATTTTTATAATCCTCCATAACGAAAAATTATTTTGCCGTTTCACTACAGTCAAGTTTTCCGCAGTAAGGGCACTGGTTCGATGCCCTTACGCGTGGATAATGCCCCCTCCCATTAAATGCGCAGCTTCTGCAGTATATCTGGCCACATTTTTTACATTTCCTCATATTCCCACCTGTTACCTTACATACTGGACACTTCATAAAAATCTCCTCCTTATCTTGTATCAGTCCTGCTTCCAACTGTTCTTGTATTTATAATCTGTACTCCGGCCGGTGCCCTTACATATCACAATGATTTGCGGTAATATATACCTGTCCATATCCTTTGTTTTGGAATTTGTCGCATCAACCACTGTAAAATCGCCATTTTGCATTCTATGCCGCAGAATACGGAACAGCGTTTTCCAGACAGCCTGCTCTGCCTGATGGCTGACAGCCCATGATCCATCCGCTTTCATTACATGCCCCTGATAAAGCAGCCTTATATCATCTGCTGACACTGCAAATGGTTTTAAGCCATTTTTTCAATCCATGTAGATTTTCCACAGCCAGCCGCCCCTCTTAACAACAATAAAACTCTCATCTCATTTCCGCTCCTTTTCCAAAACATCTCTTTTCAAACCTGCCATAAAAAGCCTCATTATTTTATTCCTGTGTCATTCTCACCAGCTTCCCCTCTTTTCTGCGGACGCCAAAATCTTCCCTGAGGCCTTCCTGGCAAAACTGCTGCACAAAACAATGATCCTGATTATCAAAATAGATTTCATACCCGATACGGGTCAAAACTTCAAAATCCCTCTGCCTGGTCCGTTCAGAAAGGCCTGGAAACAATTCATGATAAGAACTCTTCGCTGTTACGTATTCTTCCTGTTCTCCCCAGATATCTTTCCTGTCTTTCTTTTCCCATAAAGGAATATCCTCATTGTACAGCTCTTTCATCAGCCGCCCCAGACGGTTCAGCCGGATTAAATGGCTCTTGCGTCTGCCTGCGGCCGCTTCACGGAATACAGGCTGTCCATTTTCCACATATCCCTGTTCTTTCCTTGAATAAACCACACAGATCAGTCCGGCATCCATAAGATCACTAATGTCCCTCTGTATCATTTTCTTTTGAACCGGAAGCCGTGCAGTAATATCTTCCAGACGTGTGACCAGACAGCCTGTAAAAATATCATAAAGCAAAAGCTGCCTTTCCAATTTCGACAATGTGATTTCTTTCACAGCTTTTTCCTCCTAAAATATTTCTTTGCCATTCCAAATACGCAAGCCGTACACAACCAAGATCAAGCATTCATATCTTACCATATTTCCAGCTCCTCTTTTTCTGCAATGCCGCACAGTTTATCATATAAGAATGCCAAAGTTCCATATTTACAGAATAAGTATATCACATATAATGAAATCTCAGGGACACTGTTATGACGATGTATAGCTGTCTGATTTTTGAACATGATAGATTTTCAGAAAACACATTATAAAAAAATCTTGCCAAATCAGGCTTTTTATAATAAAAATTCGGGGTAAGATTTTAGCATGAAGAAAGGTGGTGTCAAGAAAATTCGGGATAAGATTTTTATTATTTCAAACCATAAAGGCGTTTGAGCACTTCATCATTGTTAACATCATACGGGGAGTTTTCTGCTGAAACCTCTGGGAAATCACAGCCATACGGCTTGACCACTGGCTCTTCTGGTGGTCTGGATAAGCCCCTCCAGCGTCATGTCTTTCATATCATTAAAAGGAAAATCTTACGAATTTGTTTTCATCAGCAAATAAGAATTACGATACGAGATTATATATCATTTCAACCGTATCTGAAACGCTTAAGTTTTTGGTTAGTATCTTTTCAGGAATAATATGAATGAAATCATTTTCTTTCCACCATCTTCTCATGTCTTGTTCGCCAAAATCTGCCTTATTAGGCTTTGTTTCATGTCTCCGCAGCGTTTCTTCAAATGGCAAGTCATAATAAAAAGCAAATATATCTTTCCCATATTCTTGTACAGCCATTTCAAACAAAGGCATATAAACCTCCGTAGGAAGTATGCCTTCCAAAATTGTAATATCTGAATTTTGTCTGCCATACTTGAGCAACTGCATTATCAAAGGCAATGCTTCTACATCTTTAGCGTGCAATATTTGCATTCGCACCATATCATGTGATATTAACATAGTGTTCCGCCCAAACTTTTCCTGCAATATTTTTGACACCGTAGTTTTTCCACTACCAGAATTTCCTCTTAATACAATAAGCTTAGACATTATCACATTCCCCCTCCATGACATCTATATTAGTATTCGTCATTTTAATTCACATAAGACATATCGCTCATTCTTTTGATAAATCTTTTTCTTTCATTATTTTCGAACATATAAGAAACTCCTGCCCTACTCCTAATTCTGATAATTCCCAATCTGTCCAAGAGCCAACCATACCATTTGTATGGTGAACTGATTGTGTATGTTGAATAGTAATAATTGTTTTCACGAAATTCCTCCTTCACAACACCAAATGCGCTATTCTAATTATACCACTTCCAATTTCCATTTTCCATCAAAAAATATTGGGCATAGCAACCGCTCATCGTTTGCCATCGGTACGCTTGTCTGCTATAATAAATGCAACAATCAGAAAGGAGATTCATATGATGTTTCCATTTCATTACTGTACTCCGACAAACATTATTTTCGGAAAAGAAACAGAATCCCATGCCGGGGCGCTGCTGAAACGTACCGGCTGCAAAAAAGTACTGATCCACTATGGAGGCGGCAGCGTTTTGCGTTCTGGGCTGCTTGCTCGGATACAGGCATCGTTAGACGAACAAAAGATCAGCTATGTTACACTTGGCGGCGTTGTTCCAAACCCGCGCCTTTCCCTTGTGTATGAAGGCATACGGCTGTGCGAACAAGAACAGGTGGATTTTATCCTTGCAGTTGGCGGCGGCAGCGTCATCGACTCTGCAAAAGCCATAGGATACGGCATTACAAACGAAGGGGATGTCTGGGACTTTTACGAACATACAAGGCAGGCTGTAGCTTGTCTGCCAGTCGGCGTCGTACTTACCATCTCTGCTTCCGGCAGCGAAATGAGCAACAGCAGTGTGATTACCAAAGACGAGGGTATGGTCAAACGCGGCTACAACAATGACCTCTGCCGCCCGGTATTTGCGATTTTAAACCCAGAGCTTACGATGACGCTGCCGCCGTACCAGACTGCGTGCGGCTGTACAGATATTTTAATGCACACTATGGAGCGTTATTTTACAAATGGCGGAAATATGGAACTGACCGACGCCATTGCTGAAGGGCTGATGCGCACCGTTATGAAAAACGCCCGGATCCTGCTGGACGACCCGTCCAATTACGAAGCCAGGGCTGAGATCATGTGGGCCGGTAGCCTGTCGCACAATGGGCTGACCGGATGCGGCAATGACGGCGGAGACTTTGCTTCCCACGGGCTGGAACACGAGCTTGGCGGTATGTTCGATGTTGCGCACGGCGCCGGGCTTGCCGCAGTATGGGGAAGCTGGGCACGGTATGTGTACAAAGACTGCCTCCACCGGTTCAGCCGCTTCGCTGTGCAGGTTATGGGCATTGCTGCGCAGCAAAGCGAAGAAGAAACCGCTTTAAAAGGCATTGAAGCGATGGAAGCATTTTACCGCAGCATCCAGATGCCGGTTAATCTAGACGAGCTTGGCATCCATCCGACCGATGAACAGCTAAAGACAATGGCGCATATGTGCAGCGTTGCAGCCGGCGGCAGCAAAGGCTCCGCAAAAAAGCTGCTGGAAGAGGACATGCTGCACATTTACCGGATGGCGGCTGGTACGGAGTAAATTCCGCCGGCTAAATTCGGGAGGTACTTTTCGCTTAGCAAAATCCCCCAACTGTATACAAGTACAGCCGGGGGATATTTTGTTATACCACTGCTTCTATTATCGTTTTTTCACCGACCTGAATCCGCTTTACGCCTGGTTCTTTTTTCTGATTAAAGCTAAAACTCAACAAATACCCTTTCGGTTGATGGTAATAGTCCAGATACTCTGAAAGCTGCTGCCTGCCGCGCTCATTGTATTCGTTTCCATGCCAGATCTTCATTTCGATGATAAACTGCTCGCCAGCATAATCTACAATCACATCTGTGCGCCTTGCATCCCTTGTCTGTGCTTCAAGATAATAATTTCCCGTACCGTTGATAATCGGTTTTAAATACAAAAGAAAAAATCTGCGCCCGTATTCCTCTGCAAACTTTTCATCACTGTCACCGTAAATCTCATGAAAGTGTATTACAAATTTTTTAAGCACCAATTCCATATTCAGCCTGCCGCCTGTGATAAACTGGTTTCTGTCACGCTCTCCACATGCAAAAGACTGGCTTTTCAGTGATTCCTGTGTAATAAACAGATTCAGCAGATACATCTCAAACATACGGTTCGCCATTACAATTCGCCCATTTTCTTCTTTTAAGTAGGAAAACATCATGCCCAGATTGATGGCTCTTTCTGCCGGGCTGAATGGTATCCGCTTTCCTTCGTATATGATCTGTTCTAAGACGTCGTGCAGATCCTTATACGCATCCAACTGCCTTGCCATACTTTCAAAAAGAGGGATTCTTTTCTTTAAGAGGTTGTCAACCGCCTGCACTACTCCTTTTTTCGTCCATACGCTTTCGATGGTTTCAAAGCCTTTCCTGCCAGGCAGGCTTTCATCCAGAAATTTACAAATGGCGGAAACCAGATACGGATAGCCAAAGGTATATGCATAAATTTCTTTTGCAGCTTTGTTTGCATCTATTCCACATTTTCGTTCTTTTTTATATTCTTCCAACATAACTGAAATCTCCTCAGCGGAAAAGCTCATATCTATATCAAAGTCTGCTGCGATATTCCACGGGCTGTTATATTGGTGCTCTGATTCGCGCCTTATTTTTAATTTCAGGTTTTTGATATCGTATACGCCAGCAAGTATCACCGAATGAAAGATCGGGCTGTTTTCCCTGTCCAGGTAATATCCTCGAAGCTGCGAAAGAAAATCAATAAAAACCTGATTGTTCGACGCACTGTCTGTCTCGTCGACCAGCAGGACAACTGGCTTATACGCATGTTCGCATATTCCGCTTAAAAGTACAAACAACTCTCCCAATGTCCTTTTTTTAGAAGTATCTGAAAGTTCTTCCAAAAGCGCTTTCAGCTTTCCGTCTTTCGGAAAATCCCATCTGTGCACAGCCTTGATCAGCAGCCTTACAAAAGCCCGGACAAACGCCGCATCTTCCGCGAACTCCTCTGTTCCAATCAGTTGGAAATCCGTTGCCAGTACAAAATAATCTGCCTGCAAATACTTGGCTAATGCCATAAGCATCGTTGTTTTGCCATACTGCCTTCCTCTGTTGATGGCAAAATATTTTCCACGGTCAACAAATAATCTTTTTATACTGTCAAGACGGCTGTCCAGGCTTACCATATAATGTTCCATCGGATTGCAGCGTCCTTCTGTATTAAAACAGCGTTCCATACTCTTCCTCAACATTACCTCCATGCCAAAATCTTTCCATATATCCGCGCTTTAAACAAGGCTTCTGCAACTTCCGCGCACGACCATAGAATGCGGGACGATGATTTTTGTTGCCATAAGGTTTGGGTTTTCCATATGGTTGATCAACTGCGAAGCTGCCTCAATCCCAAGCTGATGGGAATTGACATCGATCGAGGTAAGCTGCGGCGATGCCATTCGGGCAAACAGCGAATTGTTAAAAGAAACAACGGACAGGTCGCCCGGAATCGAAAGCCCCAGGCGGATGCATGACTGCTCCAGGGCAACAGCCAGGATATCGTCACTGGCGACGACTGCCGTCGGGCGGTCTTTGCGCTCCAAGAGTTTTTTGAACTTCTCATGTTCATCCATGGAAAAACCGCTCACTTCCAGGCAGTAGTCTGGATTTAAAGGCAGTCCATGTGCAAGCAGCGCCTGCTGGTAGCCTTCCCTGCGCTCCGCAGAAAAGTACATCACGTATTCGCTGCCTACATATGCAATCCTCCGGTGCCCCAACCGGTATAGGTATTCTGTCGCCTCCCGCCCGGCAAGCAGGTTGTCGTTATCGATGTAGACCGTCTGGTTGGCGTACTGTTTTGCTTTGCCGATCAGCACATAAAGCAGTCCTTCGTTATATAGATAATTGATAACGGCATCATCCTGCCTGGAATACAGGACGATAAATCCGCCCATTCGTTCGTCCTTCGCCAGCGTACGGACAGCCTGCAGGATCTCCCCGTCGTCTTTGCCGGTCACAATGGCGCTGATATATTCCCTGCCGTTGCAGTATTGGCTGATGCCGCGGATTGCTTCTAAGTAAAAGGCATTTTCGTATACATCCTTGGACGACGGCGGCAAAATAATGCTGATGAGCTGCGGGGGCTGCTCAGCGGCTGCTGCCTGGACATTCGGTTCGTATCCAAGCTCAGCCATTGCACGGCGGACTTTTTCTTTTGTTTCTCTGCTGATGGAGGAATGGTCTTTGCAGGTTCTTGAGACGGTAGATGGTGATACACCTGCCAACGCTGCGACATCTTTGATTGTAACTGACATAACTTGTACCTCTTTTTTCTTAACAAACACGCACTTTCTTTATCCAAAATACGGAAACGATTCCTTGCTTTTATTATAAAGAGAAATCTGGAAAAGTCAATGATTACCTGCTTTCATTTCAGCATTTTCAATAAATTCTCTATACAATATGTATGCAATATGTATAAATTTTCGTAAATATCAAAAAACTGATTGCGTTTCCAAAAGAAATGATGTACATTTAATTCATAAATATTGCGTAAATTTTACGCAAACATAATGCAATTAATGTGTTTCGTTTTTTAAGTTTGCGCTTTAAAAGTGCAAAACACACAGCTTCAATGTTCCGATTGCAGTTATGCGCCAAACCAGAAGGAGGATATCATTATGAACCGAACAGCGGGTATTTTACTCCCGATTACTAGCCTGCCGTCAAAGTACGGCATCGGCTGTTTTTCCAAAAGCGCCTATGATTTTGTGGACTGGCTGAAAAAAGCCGGGCAGACATACTGGCAGATCCTTCCGCTTGGGCCTACCAGCTATGGGGATTCCCCTTACCAGTCCTTTTCCACATTCGCCGGCAACCCTTATTTTATCAGCCTGGAAGCCCTGATCGAAGAAGGCGTGCTGACAAAGGAAGAATGCGACGCCGCAGATTTCGGGCGATTGCCGGGCGACATCAACTATGAAAAAATATACAAAAGCCGCTACCCTCTTTTGCGTAAAGCTTACGAACGAAGCCAGATCGCGGACAACCCGGACTACCAGACGTTTTTGGCTGAAAATAACTGGTGGCTTTCTGACTATGCCCTGTTTATGGCTGTCAAGGAACGTTTTGACGGCATACCGTGGAACGAGTGGCCAGAAGATATCCGCCTGCGGTACGGCTATTCCATGGACTACTACCGCAGGGAACTGTATTTTGAGATCGAATTTCAGCAATATATGCAGTTCCAGTTTTTCAGGCAATGGAACGCCTTAAAGTCTTACGCCAACGATGCAGGCATCCGTATCATCGGTGATATCCCGATCTATGTGGCGATGGACAGCGCAGACGCCTGGGCACATCCAGAGCTGTTCCAGCTCGACGAGAACAATGTCCCATACGCAGTCGCAGGCTGCCCGCCGGATGGATTTTCTGCTGATGGGCAGCTCTGGGGCAACCCGCTCTACCGATGGGATTACCACAAAGATACGGACTATGCATGGTGGATGTCCCGCCTGCGCTTCTGCTTTCAGATGTGCGACGTCCTGCGGATCGACCACTTCCGCGGGTTTGATGAATACTACTCGATTCCATACGGGGATACGTCCGCTGTCAACGGGCACTGGGAAAAAGGCCCCGGCATCGGCCTATTCCGCTGTATGGAACGCCATTTAGGGCACCGTGAAGTCATTGCAGAAGACCTTGGCTATGTGACCGATTCCGTCCGCCGCCTTGTATCAGACAGCGGCTTTCCGGGCATGAAGGTGCTGGAATTTGCCTTTGACGCAAGAGATTCCGGCTCCGCCAACGACTATCTGCCGCACAATTATACCGAAAACTGCGTCGCTTATACCGGCACGCACGACAACGAGACGATTACCGGCTGGTTCCGTTCGATTCAAAAAGAAGAACGGAAAATGGCAAGAGCTTACCTGTGCGATAAGCATACACCGGAAAAACTGCTGTACCGTTCCTTTATCGCACTTGTCATGCGCAGCAGCGCCAAAATGTGCATCATCCCTTTACAGGACTATCTGGGGCTAGGCAATAACTGCCGGACAAACAAGCCATCGACCGTCGGTATCAACTGGAGATGGCGCGTAACGCAAAAAGAGCTGTCTGACACGCTGCAACAGGAAATACGGGATGTGGCTAAGCGATATGGGCGGATGAACCAGGCGCCGGAAAGTACCTTTTGAATCTCAGCCTAAAATCCAGGCAGATAGCTCCTGCAAGCAATGATGCAGGGGCTGTCAGGAAATGACAGGTTTCCCGACAGCCCCTGCATCTCCATCAAGTCCAATTTTACATTTTTTCTTATAAATGAACATCCCGTTTCCATAAGGGTCATCTTCCGCCCCAAATTCTTCCTTTACGAATTCATAATGATTCTTTTCAAGAACTCTCACAGAAGCATTATTTCCACGCATCACACGTCCATATAATACGCTTATTCCAAAAGTTTCTGTTACAAACTCTGTCATAGCTTTTAACAATTCCGTAGCATACCCATTTCCACTATACTTTTTACATATTCCATAACCTATTTCTACCTCACTGGAATTTCCTTCTACCTCATTGACACCTGTGTCGCCTATCAATTCACCGGTTTCTTTCAGTTCAACAGCCAATACATATGGTAAATGCCTGCTATTCACACAGTCTACATAAAAATTGATTGCTCCTTGAGCTTCTTCCAGATCGGCATAGCTTTCATTTGGAATCCATCTTTTTACTTCTTCTTCCAAGTGATTGTTATATAAATCTTTGGCATCTTCCAGCTCAAATTTCCGAATCCTTAAACGCTCTGTTTCAAATAGATATTCCATGCTTTTTCCTCCTAAATTCCTTCCATATTTGTTAACATATAAGCCTTGCTTTTTCCAGGGGATCCTTTTATAATAAATATAGCGCCAGTTCCGGGAGGAGTGCGGCTTGCCCGTATCGCCAGTGTCTCGGTTCACACATGATTATCCCGGAGGAACACTTGGCGGCTGGCGCTGTTTTCTCTTCCTGCCGCCCGATTCACGCTTCGGCATTTTCCGCATATATTATAAAAAGTAAATAGAAACGGCGGTCTTTTATGTATTCCTGTAAAAATCTGTATTACCTGTCAACGGTTGCCTGTATGCTGACAGAATGCCTGTCGCAAGCAGAACTGGAAATATTGGCGGCTGACCTGCGCACCCTCGGTGAAATGATCGATGCTGCGCTTGTCCGCCAGGCTCAATGCAGCCAGTATCACGATCCTGCTGACTGATAATGGCGCATCCCAAACCGCCAGGCACCATAACAGGCGAGCAAAAATACAGCGGCGCCCAATGGATACAGTGCATACTCCCAGCGAGCCGTACGCCCAAGCAGATATTGCAGCGGGTAATACTGCACAAGCGCGTATGGTATGACATACGTGCAAAATTTCAGCATCTGTTTTCCGTAAATATCTACTGGATATTTGCCGTGTTCACTGCCGCCGTAAATAAGCACATTCAAAAAACCGCCATCCTCAATCGTAAAAAAACTGATGGCAGCGCCCAGAAGAAACAGCCCGACAAACAGCGCTATAATCCCAAAGAGCATCAAAATCAATACGGCTGCCTTTTGCAGCGTCCATACAACCAGGCAATGCCTGAGGCTGTAGCAAAGCATCCCGCAGGCGAGCAGTATCCGGAACAACCGGTTTGTCTCAAACCTGCTGCCCAAAACCTGTAACAGCACACTGCGCGGCCTTACGAGGATCCGGTCGAACTCCCCGCTTTTTATGAGAAAAGGAAACGACTCCAGTCCCCTCGCTATACACTGCGCAACTGAAAATCCAAGCAGCATTACGCCATAACATAACAGAGCCTCTTCGCAGGTATATCCTTTGACTGATGAAAAACGTGCAAAGATAAACAAAAGCCCTAACAGCCCGTTGAACGAAACCAAAAACTGCCCGGCCGCCCCCAGTAAAAAAGACGCCTTGTACTGCATGGCACTGCGCAGTAAAATGGAAACATAATGCCTGTATAACCGGAAAACACCACACCTGCGTCCACATGCAGCCTCATCATGTGCCTGCTGCCCAGGCGCTTTCCTTCCATTGTTTCTGTTTTTTCTGTGTTCGATTTTCCATGACATGTCCAAAAACCTCCTGAACGACAAGCTTGATCTTTTTTTGTTCTCTTTTATTGCCCTTTTGTGCGACATGCCGTCATCCTCCCTGTACGACAAGCTTTTTTTCAGCCAGCCTGCACAGCCATACCCCTGCTGCCAGCAATACGGCAAACCAGAATACCTGCATGAAAAGCGCTGTCATCATTGCCCTTCCTGCAAGGTCTCCGCTGTAGATGCGAAACGGCACGTTCATCATCCCCGCAAACGGGAGCAGCTCCACAATCGTCTGGACAGGCTTTGGCATAAATGGAATCGGAAGGATGGAGCCAGACAAAAACTCCACTGCTGACATGCAAAACAGGCGCAGCCCATTTGGCGATATTGTAAAAAAAGCAGTAATATATACAAGCATACAAAACGAAACCGTCACTCCTACTGCCAGCACCATGGCTAATAAAAAAAACAATACGGTTTTGAAGCTGCCCGGCATCATAAGCCGAAACGGCTGCGGCAGCAGCAATGCAACAGCCAGGATCGGCACACATCGAAGTGCCGCATTTGCAATCCTTGCTGCACTGACCCTTGCAAACCACATCTTGTATAAGGATACCGGGCGGCACAGCTCATAAGCGATGTCCCCTTTTAAGATCATATCAAACAGCTCCTGGTCCACGTTGCCCCATACGGTAAACAAAAGGAAAAACGCTTCTTTTAACCACATATAAGCCACTACTGCAGAAAACTCCATTGGAAACGCCAAAGGATCCGCTTCCTGAAACGTCCGAAAAGCAAGGCATTCCATCAGCCCCCACGGAAGCTGCGTCACGACTGCCCCGATCGTTGCTGTACGGTACTGCAAGCCTACATGGAACCGTACCCGAAAAAAAGAAAGATACTTTTTCATACGCTCCCTCCCAGTCCTATACAATTTGCAGCTTTTCATAAAGCTTTACAACGATTTCATCCAGAGAACGCACATCCTGCGGCTGTCCGCCCTGCGCAGCAGGATCCTCTGGCTTTTGCTGCGGCGCATCAGTATGTACATCCGGTATGCCGGCAACCCGCCGCATATCCGCAAACGTCCCGTCCAACAGTACATGCCCTTTCCCGATCAGGATAATCCTGCCGGCAAGCGCTTCGATATCCTGCATGTCATGCGTCGTCAGTATGATCGTTGTGCGGTGTTCTTGATTCATGCGCTTGACAAACTCACGCACGGCAAGCTTAGATACCGCGTCCAGCCCGATTGTCGGCTCATCCAGAAACAGGATGTTCGGCTGGTGCAGCAGCGACGCGGCAATCTCGCAGCGCATACGCTGCCCAAGCGACAACTGCCTTGCCGGTGTCTTTAACAGCTCTTGCAGCCCCAATAGCTGGGTCAGCTCCTCTAAATTTTGTCTGTACTTGAAATCAGGGATCGAATAAATATCCTTTAATAGATCGAAAGAATCTGTTACCGGGACATCCCACCAGAGCTGGGAACGCTGCCCGAATACAACGCCGATGTTTTTGACGTGCTCCATACGGTCTTTCCATGGAATACGCCCGTCGACGGTACAGGCACCGCTCTCCGGTGTCAATATCCCGCTTAGAATTTTAATCGTAGAACTTTTGCCAGCCCCATTCGGGCCGATATAGCCGACAATTTCGCCTGTGCGGATCTGAAAGCTGACATCCGAAAGCGCAAGTACAGACTCGCTTTTTCGGCAAAAAAATGCCTTGCAGGCTTCCATCATGCCCGCGCCGCGTTTTGCAACCTTGTACGATTTGCATACATGTTCCATCGTAATCATAGTGCTTCCTCCTGGTAGTTATATATTATGATATCTTGCCAAGTAGGGCCTGTCTCCCTAGTAACAGCCAGGGAACACCTTGCTCTGTGCAATTTTGCTCTGCTGTCTGGCAGAGGGAATTTTAGTATATACCTGATCGGGATTGCTGTCAAGATTGTTCTTTTTTGCGCAGCTATGAACAAGAAACCACCTCTCAGAGATTTTCGGGGAGAGGTGGTTTTCCGTCTCCTACCGGTTTTTCTTATACCCGCATTCCGGGCATACGTCCCTGCCATGATAGACATATCCGCACCGGTAGCAGCAGATCGTATCATGTGTTTCTTTCGCAAGATAGTTTAATTTCCTCGAAGCCGGCTTTTCCTGCAAATAGTGGATAAAATCTTCCAGGATCTGCGCCCAGTCCTCCATCTCGCCTGTTTTTACCGCATAGGGGAGCTTGTGCTGCGCGCCGTCCGTCTCCTCCAGCGTCAGCCTGCGATTTAAAAGCCCTGTTGACGCCTCGATGGAGGAAATATTTGCAATCGGTATCCCATATGCATGGAGCCTGGTGCTGTAAAACAGGTTTTCCGGCGTCAGCACCATCCCTTCCCTGCCGTTTAAGCTCCTTGAGGTATCTACAGAAAAAATCGGGTATTCAAACATGCTGCGCTCATTGGCATAAGCGCTGAGCGCAGCATCAATCGCACTCGTCTCTGCCGGCTCTGCGGTATGCAGCATCACTTTCCTCGCCGGGTAAAAATGATGCCTGGCATTTTCCTTAATCGTGCCCTGCATTTCTTCCTGGAGCTTGCCTACAAGCAGCTCGCACTCATCCGTACGGATCTTTTCCAGCCGTTTTGAAAGCATCTCCAGCGCGCTGCTTTTTAACTCCGGCAGAAAATTTTCTGCGTCGATCTGCTCATAGACAGCGGCAGCCGCATCAAAATCCATCTGCTGCGCATTGTCTAACAGCTCGTCTAAGCGCTCCTGATCCATGTCGCGTACTTTTTCCTGAATTTTCTCCATATAAGGAGCTACGTTTTCATCTGCAAAATCCTGTTCTTCCAGCCTGCGCATCAGCCCGATATAGTCCCCGCGGCTTACCTTGCGCGAACGCTTTACCATGCCGGCAATTTCCTGCTTTTCCGCTGCTTCCCGCTTCTGCCTGAGCACCGCTTCATAAGGAGACAAGTCGACGCCCTCATAGGAATTTAGCGTTTCCTCCAGCTTTTTATATCCGGCACGGTCCATACGCTCAGGTAGCTGCTCCATCAGCTTCCTTACTTCCTCTTCTCCTCGCTGTGCCTGTATGTGATACAGCTTCTCCAAATAAGGGCGTTTCAGCCCGTCTGGATAATCCGCCTCTTCTGCTTCCTTTATCATCCGCTTCATCTGGCTGTAGTTTTTATTGCTGCTCTTTTCTGCTTTATAAGATAACTGTGCTTCCAGATCCTTATATTCCGCATCACTGATTTGCCGCAAAAGATCTTTTTTATCGCCTGCATCAATGATACCGTCGTTTTGGATCTGTTTTTTCAGTTCCTGCTTCTGCCTGTCTGACAGGCGTTCTAGCATATTTACCCGGATACGGTATTTCTCCAGCCTTTCTAAAGCAGCGTTTTGTTCCGGCGCCGCCGCGCGCTGTTGCAAGGCATTTCTCTCGTGTGTCGGCTTTTCATATCCGCCTGCCTGTATTCCAGTAAGATCCTGCATTCCGCCTGCTGGGATTCCTGCGCTGTCCTGTATCCCGCCATCTCCTGGGATTTCTGCGCTGTCCTGTATCCTGCTGCCTGCTGAAATTCCCATGGTGTCCTGTATGCTGTTATCCGCTCCCATTCCTGTGGAATACCGCGTTCTGCCGCCTGCTGGGATTCCTGCGCTGTCCTGTATTCGTCCGTCTGCTGTCATTCCTG
>CAMWXD010000097.1 GCA_947178105.1 uncultured Eubacterium sp.
GGAAATTCATCGACCATTCCCTGCACCGCCTGTCACTACTGCACGGAGGGCTGTCAGAAAAAGATCCCGATTCCGGAGATTTTCTCTGCCATGAATAAACAGCTTGGCAATGGGCAGATGGCAGAGGCTGTTTCGGATTACCGGAAAGCGACCAGTTTGGCGGGAAAAGCATCGGAATGTATAAACTGCAGGCAATGTGAGCGTATCTGTCCGCAGCATCTTGGAATTACAGATTATTTGAAACAATGTGCAGGTGCGATGGAAACATAAGTATGGAAAAGTGTAAGATAAATAGTGGAGAAGGTTGTGCCGGAAGAAGCGGAGAAGCGGAGACGGTGCGGCTCATCTACCGGCTGTTCATGCAGAGGCAGACGCCCTACACCATTGCAAAGTACCTGACGGACAGGAACATTCCGACGCCCACGGGGAAGGAGACCTGGCGGCACAGGACGGTTGAGAACATTCTTTCCAACGAAAAGTACAAAGGAGATGCCCGCCTGCAGAAGTGCTACACAGTGGATTTTCTTTCCAAGAAGCGCAAGGCGAATGAAGGGGAGGTGCCACAGTATTATGTGGAGGGCAGCTATGACGCCATCATCGAGCCTGCGGGGAATATTTCGGCTCCAAAGTCTGGCACTCCAACAGCAAGTATAAGCGGACGGTATGACAGTGCAACGCCAAGTTCAAAGGTGATAGCAGGTGTGCCACGCCCCATCTGTACGAGCAGCGGATAAAGGAGCTGTTCCTGGAGCGGCCAGCAGCGAGATGGAGGTGACCGCGGGGCTGATCCAGAAGCTGGTTGATGAGAACGCCACCCGGAAACTTGACCAGCACGACTACCGCAAAAAGTATGACGGGTATGCCAGCCGGTACGCCGCTTTGGAGAGCCGGATGGACAGCCTGGAAAAAGAGAGAAAGGAAATCCAGTATGACATTTTCAGCGGCTTCCTTGCGGGGCTAAGCGAGACGGCGGAGCTGCCGGTGGATTTTAATGAGAAGCTATTCCACAGGCTTGTGGATTACGCAACAGTCTATTCGAATGGCAGGGTGGTATTCACTTTCCGCAACGACGTGGAAGTCGGGACGGAGATTTAAAGCCGAAAGCGGCCGGGGCATCGGGTTTGTGCCAGATGCTTCCGGCCGCTGCTTTTTGTGTATGGAAATTTGTGAAGAACTAAGGTATAATTTTGATATTAAAAGTAACCAGAAAATCTTGAATTTGCAGGAGGCAATATTATGGGTTATACGATCATCAATCGGGATACATGGGATCGGAAGGAATATTTTGAACATTATCTTTCCTCAGTCCCTTGCACATACAGTATGACAATAAAACTTGACATTACGAATATCAAGCAAAAAAGATTGAAATTATATCCAACAATGTTATATTTATTGACAACAACGGTAAACAAACACGAGCAGTTTCGGATGGCCTTGAATAATCAAGACGAATTGATTCTCTATACGGATATGGAGCCATGCTATACGGTATTTCATAAAGAAACAGAGACATTTTCTAATATTTGGACAAGTTATTCAAAAAATTATGAAACTTTTTGCCATCGTTATGAAGAAGATATGGAACGTTATGGGGGCATTAAGCGATTTATGGCAAAACCGAATGTACCAGAGAACAATTTCACAGTTTCCATGATTCCGTGGACAACATTTGACGCCTTTAACCTGAATGTTTCTAATTTCAAATATTTATCCCCTATTTTCACAATAGGGAAATATGTTGATGAGAATGGGCATATTTATCTTCCGTTAGCGGTTCAGGTACACCATGCCGTCTGCGATGGCTTTCATGTTTGCAGTTTTATAAATGACCTGCAATCTCAAATCAATACCATTTGATACAATAAATTCCAGTTGATAGGGATGATTAAAAATAGCAATAATCCTTTGGGTGCAAAAAATAACAATAGCACCTCTAAAAAACAGGCTATCGTTAAATTTTATACTATGGAATATCGAAAGTGCGGCAATTCCAACTAATAAAACGATAGCACGGGGGAAATATTTGTATCAATCTGGACACGCAATATGGTGTGAGAGGCCGGTAGGTGAACGAATCACCTACCTCCTACTCGATTGTTCTGAATGGATCCAAATATTTTTTGCTTTAAACGGAAAATGGTGTTGTAACAAAACGTAATCGTGTTTATAATACATATAAGCGCTTAGTGTAAAAATACAGGAGGGACGAAATGGCAATCGAGAGGGTTAAGGCATATTTTAAGAAATACGGGATGGAAGGTAAGATACAGGAATTTGACGTATCCAGCGCGACTGTCGAGCTTGCGGCTGCGGCGCTGCACTGTGAGCCGCAGAGGATTGCGAAAACGCTTTCTTTTACGGTGGACGGCAGTGCGGTGCTGATTGTGGCGGCAGGAGATGCAAAGATCGATAACCGTGCATATAAGGCGCAGTTTGGGACAAAGGCAAAGATGCTCTCACCAGAAGAAGCGGAACAATTTGTAGGACATGCTGTAGGCGGTGTATGTCCGTTTGGGGTAAATGAGGGTGTGAAGGTGTATCTGGACGTATCGCTGAAGCGTTTTGATACGGTGTTTCCGGCATGTGGCAGCTCAAACAGTGCCATTGAGCTTACGATTCCAGAGCTGGAACAATATTCCGGTTATGTGGAATGGGTAAACGTCTGCAAAGGCTATGAAGGCTGCGAAAACGGCGTATAAATGCGAAACGTGTGGGAATGAGAAAACGGAATGAAAGAAAGGAGGGAATGGCGGTATGGAAAAAAAGAACAGCAGTGCGCTTTTATGGATTGCTGCGACAGCAGTGGTTATGCTTTTGCTGCCGTATCTTGCAGTTACGTTTGCAAAAGGGGATGCAGGGATGGCAGTATGTTTTCTGTTGTTTTATGCACTGAATCCGGTTTATTCGGTTGTTGCAGGTATTTATGCAGGGAAAAACAGCCGGCAGCTATGGTGCCTGCCTGTGGTTACGGCAAGCTTGTTTTTGATCGGTACATGGATCTTTTTTGATATGGGCGAAACAGCGTTTGTGCTGTATGCGGGCATTTATCTTATTTTGGGAATGTGCGCCATGCTTGGTTCGGCGCTTATTCGCAAAAAATGCAGTGCTGTATGATAAAAAACAGCAGAGGAAAGGTTGTGGAGAAATAGTTTGGGCATTGAAAAAAAATATGGAGCATATGAAAGACAGCATGAGCGGAATGACGAAGATGTAAATAAGCGCAGAGCTGCGTTTGCCTTATGGAATTTAAAAAGGATGAAGATGGCAAAGGTAGTGATCAAAGCGTTTTTTTTTCTATGGGCGATTGTATGGAGTGTTACAGGCATTCTGTGTTTTTTTTCAAATGGTTTCAAGCTGCTGGCTCCGTTTGCCTTATTGCCGGCTGTAGGTTTTTGGGTACTGCTGGCGCGTTCATCTGGCTCCATTACAGAGATCGACCAGCAGATTCAGGAAGTCAAAAAGACGATGGAGGAGTAAGAAAAAATTCACATTTGATTCCATATGTGTTATAGTGAAAGAGGGTAAATTTTAAATCATTTAAGGAGAGGACATGCGTTTTGAAACGAAAATACTATTTAGTCGATACAGAAAATGTCGGTGATAAATGGTTTGGATTATTGGATAAAATCAATAAGAAAGACCGGATTGTGACGTTTTATACAGAAAATCATTCGAAGCGGCTGCGGGAATTTTTGCTCAGGCAGGTAAATAATTCACAGATTATCTGGCTGGAGTGTGCAGTCGGCAATAATGCGCTGGATTATCAGTTGATCGGGGTGCTTGGGTATCTGATCGTGAAGCATCCGAAGGCATCTTTTTGTATCTATTCCAATGATAAAGGATATGAAAAAACGGTAGAGTTTTGGGAAAGCAGAGGTATACGAATCAGCCTCAAAGGCTCTGAACAGAAGAAAAAAGCAAAAAAATCAGAAAAAAAGCTGGAAAAAAGCTCGGTAAAAAAATCAGAAAAAAGTACGGAAAAAAATACTGTGAAAAAGAAAGAAAAAAAGAAGGGGAAGCAGCCGGCAGCAACGCAGCCATGCCATACAGACGAGCAGACGTATCACAGCGCGTCGCCTGGCTTGGTGGAGCAGAATGGAGAATTGAGTGCAGAGCAATATGTGACAGAGATCTCCAGATGCATTCCGCTTTCAAATATGGTTGGATGGTATTGCGCGCTGACGGTTGTGCTTGGGCAGTCGGCTGGGAAAATATGGTATAACAAGATCAAAAACAATGAGCAGATCAAACAGGAGCTTTCCAAGAATTGTATCGCGGACAGCTACAGCCGGGGAGTCAGCCTGACTACGTTAGTACTGCGGGCAAACAATCTGGATACCGGCATGGGTGAAGCGGCATTTAAGATTATACAGGCGCACACGCCAAAAGATCTGACGAAGATCAAAGCAGGCTTGGACACTATGCTTGGCCAGCCGCCGCAGAATAAAAACCATTATTATAAAGCTTTAAGGCCAATGGTATCACTGCTCCACAAACTGTAATTCTGGATCTGCCATAGAGGGAAAGAATATGAATCGTCAGTTCATACAGAGAATTCAAATTCATTGGGATAAAATAGACAAGTACAGTTATCTCAGGCAAATCAGCGCAATAAAAAATCTGCGCAGTATGGAGTTTCGCAAGCCCATAACATTTTTTGTAGGCGAAAACGGCAGCGGCAAGTCTACGATGCTGGAAGCCATTGCAGTTGCAGCAGGATTTAATCCGGAAGGCGGAACGAAAAACTACAGCTTTTCCACCTATGATTCGCATTCGCAGTTATGCGATGCAGTAAAAATTATTCGGGGAGCCAGAAGAGAAGGATGGGGATATTTTCTGCGTGCGGAAAGCTTTTATAATGTCGCGACACAGGAGGAAGAATATACGAAAGATATACCGGTACCGTCTGAGGAGCTGCATAAAAAATCTCACGGTGAGAGCTTTCTTTCGATTGCGCAGAAGCATTTCAGGCAGAACGGGCTTTATTTTCTGGATGAGCCGGAAGCGGCGTTATCACCGCAGAGACAGCTAACACTGCTGATGGAGATTGACCGATGTGCAAAAGAAGAGTCTCAGTTTATCATCGTGACGCATTCACCGATTTTATTAGGCATACCGGGTGCGGAGATTCTGTCTTTTGACGAAGGAGGCGTCCATGTATGTGCCTATGAGGATACAGACAGCTATCAGGTGACAGAAATTTTCATGAATCATAGGGAACAGCTATTAAAACGCCTGCTGGAAAACTGACGGCTGCTGCCTGCTGATACAGGCGGTTTTACATTGACATCGTTTTACGATTATGAGAAAATGTATGTAAAAGGCGAAAGGAGCAAAGTGTCAGGTAAAAATGAAAAAAGGGTTTATCATATCTAAAAAAGCAGTTTTTATAACTGTATTTTTTATGGCTGTGTCTATGGTATTGTCAGGGCAAACGATATCGGTTCTGGCTGATGAGGCGGACAACGGTATACAGGAAGCCAGCCAAAACCAGCAAAATGATGCAGTACCATCACCATCAGATCAAAACCAGCAAAGCGATCCAGTACAGCCGGATCAAAGCCAGCAAAACGACCCGGTACAGCCGGATCAGGGCGGCGAAGACACATCCGGTCAGAAGGATGGGGATTCCCAGGAGCTGGAGGATTCGAAACTGGAGGATGCGGAGCCGGAAAAAATACCGCAGGTGAAAGCAGCTTTACAGGAAAAAAAGAATGCAAAAGCAGCAACGATCAGGTGGAATGATGTGGATGGGGCGCAGGCATACAGGGTACAGCGCAGCCAGGAAAAGGACGGCAAATATAAAAACGTCGCTGTGCTGGAAGATACTTCCGATTCTGGAAATGCGAAGATAAAATATAAGGATACAAGCGTAAAACGGGGCAGCAGCTATTTTTACCGCGTTGCAGTCAAAATGGAAAATGGGACTACCTATTACAGTAATATCGTGTCGTTTTCCTGCCCGCTTGCAAAGGTATCGGGTGTCCGGCTGGTACGCTATTCGTCATCCTCCATCAAAGCAGCCTGGAATCCAAGCAAAGACAAACAGACACAGTACTATAAAGTATACTATGCGAAGAAAGAGGACGGCGAGTACAAGCTTGCCGGGACTACGCAGAATACGTGGTATCGTGTGACGGGTCTAAAAAATAATCAGGATTATTATTTCCGGGTAAAAGCATGTGCGGCAAAGAAGGCTTCGGGGCTGGACAGTGAGCTGTCTGAATCGGTTCAAATGCGGACAGTGCCGTATCACCGTACGACGATATTTGCTGGAGATTCGATTACTGTCGGGCTCAGGACGTACAATCTGCTAAATAGTATGGCGATTGAGGGCAATAAAGGGATTGTGGCGGAGGTCGGGCTGAATACGACGACGTTTCGTACAAGGCGGGTATTTGACGGAAAAACAGGTGTAGAGAGTATTATTGCGGCAAAGCCTTACCGCGTGTATCTTATGCTTGGAGATAATGAGATCCATTACCGCAGCAAAGAAGATACGGTTGCAGGATACAAAGAAATTTTAAAACAGATTCAGGCAGGAACACCGGATACGGATATTGTCGTGCTGGCGGCGACTCCGGTCACAAGTGCAAAGGTGAAGGAACGAAGCGGATTTGCGCAAATACCGGCTTATAACCAAAGCCTGAAAGCGCTGGCAAAAAGTATGGGAGCCAGGTATTTTGACTGTACTGATTTTTTAAAGGATTCCAGCGGATGGCTGAAAAGCTCTTATTCCGCAGGAGACGGGATCCATTGGAAAGCAGAGGTTTACCGTGAATATGTAAAACGCCTGGAAGCATATGACAAGTCCCTGGATGCGAACGAATCAGCGAAATAAGGAAGGAGATTGAAAATGAAGGAATTACATAAAAAATCTGCATGGAAAAGGATATTCTCCTTTTTGTTTGCGGCAGCGTTCCTAGTTGGCGCGATGTTAAAATATCCGGTACTGCCGGATGCGGCAGTAAGCTGCAAGTCACTTGGCAAAGCAGCCCTGGAAGCCACGGGCGGCAGCAGTAAATTAAAGTATCAGACAACAAAAGCAGATGAATTTGGCGGGTTTACTATATCCGAAGCAAAAAAAGTATCTTCCATCGTCTATTTGTGTGACGAGAAAGAGGTATACAGCCTTTGCATCGCAAAAGCTGCGAGCAAATCGGATGCGAATGAGTTGCTGAAAAGCCTGAAATCCTATAAGGAGCATAACAGCGGCAGCGATTATCTGAGCGATTATTCTGCGACCGAACAAAAGGTATTTAAAAATGCGGTATGCGGCAAAAAAGGAAAATATGTCTGGTATATCGCGATGTCTTCGAGCAAGTCTGTAAACAAAGAAGGACAGACAGCCTTGAAAAAGCAGTTATAAGCAGAAGAAAAGTTTTGAATAGAGGATAAAGATGGTTTTCAGCAGTTTATTATTTTTGTTCCGGTTCCTTCCCCTGACACTGCTTGCTTATTATATCGTGCCGGGGAAGCTGCGGAACCTGGTTCTATTTGCGGCCAGCCTTGTATTTTATGCATGGGGTGAGCCAGTCTATGTGGTTCTGATCCTGTTTTCGACACTGGTGGATTATACAACAGGGCGGATTGCAGGATTTTATCGGGAACAGGGACAAAGAAAGCAGGCACGCCTTGCCGTATTTGCATCCGCATTTACAAATCTGGCGCTGCTTGCTTTCTTTAAATATGCAGATTTTTTCCTGCGGACAGTCCAGTCTGTATGTTCCGTTGAAATGCCCGTATTGGATCTGGCGCTGCCGATTGGAATTTCTTTTTATACGTTTCAGACGATGTCTTATACGATCGATGTATACCGCGGGGATGCAAAGGTGCAGAAAAACCTGATCGATTTCGGCGCTTATGTCGCATTATTTCCGCAGTTGATCGCAGGGCCGATCGTACGTTACAAATCCGTGGCGAGTCAGCTTAACGAACGAAAGGAAAGCGTTGAGCTGTTTTATAACGGCATCATCCGCTTTGCGGCAGGAATGGGGAAAAAGGTACTGATCGCAAACCAGGTCGGCGCTGTGTGGAAGGATATTGCAGCAATCGGCTCAGGAAGCCTTACAACGGCTACGGCATGGATCGGGATTGCTGCTTTTACGCTGCAAATCTATTTTGATTTCTCTGGATACTCGGATATGGCGATCGGGCTGGGTGCGATGTTTGGTTTTTCCTTTCCGGAAAATTTCAATTATCCATATGAAGCAAAGACAATTACAGAGTTTTGGCGCCGCTGGCATATTTCGTTGGGCGTTTGGTTCCGGGAGTACGTATATATTCCGCTGGGAGGAAATCAAAAGGGGCTTTGCCGCCAGATGCTCAATATTACAGTTGTCTGGTTCCTTACCGGCTTATGGCATGGGGCTTACTGGAATTTTGTGCTCTGGGGAATTTATTATGGGATATTGCTTGTACTGGAAAAATTTTTTCTGCTGCGGTTTCTGCAAAAAATCCCCTCCCTGTGCAGCCGTATTTATACATTGCTTTGCACCTTGGCGGGGATGAGCCTGTTCGCGTATCAGGATATGCAGGATGGGATAGCCTATATGAAGGCGCTGTGTTTTCAAGGCGCGGCAGGATGGCTGGATCAGCATACGATGTATCTGGCGTCGTCTAATGCAGGTTTGTTCCTGATTGCTGTAATCGGTGCGACATCTTTTGCAAAGCGTATGGCGCTGCGGTGTCTTCCCGCCCGTACAAACAGAGGCGCAGCCGGCAGAGACCTGGCAGGGATATGCTACACAGCGGCCGTCCTTGCGGCATGTCTTGCTATGCTTGTAAATTCTTCGTATAATCCGTTTTTATATTTTCGGTTTTAAGAAGAACGATTGGCAGAAAACCAAGGAACAAGAACGATAGTTACAAAAATAAAAGAAAAGCAGGTTAAAATCGAATGCGTATCATAAAAATGGCTGGTATTTTATTCTTTTGTCTGCTGCTTGGCGGATGTGCAGCAGCCTCTTTTCTGCTGCCGCAGAAAGCATATTCCGACATGGAAAACCGCTCCCTGGAGATGAAGCCAGAATGGAACCTGGCAGATTTACTAAGCGGTGAATATCAGGAACACTATGAAACATATCTCAACGACCAGATGTTTCTGCGGGATCGCTGGGTCGGGCTCGCCGCTGCGATGGAACGGCTTGCAGGAAAAAAAGAAGTCAATGGCGTCTACCTGGGCAGGGATGGGTTTCTGCTGCAAAAATACAGCGAATCTGACTTTGAAGATGCGCAGATCAAGGAAAATATCCGCATCCTGTCATCCTTTTTAAATGATGCTGTAGACAATTATGGAAAAAAACATGTCTCCTGTGTAATGGTACCAGATAAGTCTGACGCCATGCGAAACAAGCTGCCAGACTATGCGCAGACAGGCATCCAAAAGGTCAAAGCTGCCGTCAGAGAACTTGCAGAAAGCCTGCAAGAGCCGGAAATCCTGCTGGATGCAGAGGCGGAGCTTTGCCGGCATCAGGACGAATATATTTATTATCGGACAGACCACCACTGGACGACTCTGGGAGCCTATTATATATACTGTCTGTGGGCGGATCAGACCGGCCATACAGCAGGAGATATAAAAGAATATGGCAGAGAAACGGTTTTTCATGACTTTTATGGAACGACTTATAATAAAGTGCATGTCAGCGTACCCGCAGACAGCATAGAGCTGTTTCACCATCCAAATCAAAGAGGCGTGCAAATAGACATTGACGAAGGAGAACTTACAGCAGATTCGTTTTATTTTCCAGAAGCAGCAGTCAAAGGTTTTGACCGGTATCATGTGTTTTTGTCCAAAAATACAGCCAGAATACAGATTACAACAAAAGCCGGAACCGGAAGGAGCCTTTTGCTCGTGAAAGATTCCTTTGCAAACTGTTTTGTGCCGTTTCTTGCAGGAGATTACGAAACCATCCTGATGGTTGATTGCAGGTACGGAAAGGAAAATGTCCGCGGTATACTGGCAGAACATCCTGAGATTACAGATGTAATGATTATGTATCAGACAAATACATTTATGCAGGATACCGATTTGAATGCTTTGGAAAAGGAAGCAAAACAGATGGAATCGTTTGATGCGGACAGTTTTTTTAATGAATAAGGGCGGCGATGAAAAGCATCACTGCCGGTACAATATATTTTCTTGGATGATGCCATAAATCGCTTTCTATTTTCCAGCCGCGAATAGGATAAAACCATTCCATGAGGACGGATAATACTGCGCTTAGCAGGGCAAAAAATACAGCGGCGGCAATCATCAGGACGGTAACGCCGCCGATCTGAATTTGCAGGCTGCAAAGGAAAATAGCGTCTGCAATCATGCTGCATAAAAAAATAAAGAAGCAGTAAGGCACACAAAATAACTTTTTTTGGCAGGGCAGGAAGCGTACAGCCTGCTCCAAGCCAGGGTCGCACGACAGTAAAATGCAAACAGGCGTATTCATGGAAAGAATGGCAAAAGCAACTGGAACTGCAAACAGGATATTGGTATCCAGTTGCCTGAAAAACAGCGGCAGAAAGCAGGCTGCGCACCACATAATGGCTGTATTTGTCAGATAGTTTTTATGTGTTTGCAAATACCGGAAAAAGTAAAGCAATATGAAACAATGCCTGTGTTCTTTCACTTTACGGCTGCCGCTGCCTTCCTGGCGATAAAACGAATATGGGTCAGCGTGCCGCAGCAAAGTAACTGCCAAGGCAATGTTTGCTGTCAGCATCGGCAAAAACCATAGGCTGTCGGATAAAAGTATACCAGCAGTAAGCAGTGCAGAGCACCAAAGGATTGCTGCATACCGATTTTTTTGCCACGAGAATAGGGCGGCAGCCATAAGGACAGCATTGATTGTACAAAGAATACTTCCGATCAGCTCCGCCTTGCTCCATACAGTTACAGACAGCAGTACTGCGAAAAGAGCCGCTGTTTTTGTAAAAATGGTATAGCTACCCAAAGCCGCTGTATACGAAAAAACAAATTTCTGCTCCGCAAAAGGAAGCATCATCATATTTTGCAGAGCATCAGCCTGGTCTTTGGAAGAAAGAGCCTGCCACATAACACCAGCGGTAAAGGAAGTTACAGTCAGGTACAATACAAATGGTGCAATCAGTAACTTAAAATCTGCGAGCGCCAAGCCTCCATATACGATCAGGGCAATCACAAGTGACTGTGCCAGCCGTTCATACCTTGCGCCAAATAGTTTTTTAGAAAAAGCTTTCAACATCATGTTCATAACGCAGCGCCTCCCGAATTTTTACAGCGTCTATTTCCCCGTTTTCAAACCTCTGGCGGATTTGCCCGTTTTCCAATACAAATACGCGGTCGGATGTGAGTGTGATACTTTCCAGAATATGAGAGGAAAACAGCACGGAACCATACGCTTTATATCCGGCAATCTGCTGATACAAGTATTCCGTACTTTCAAAGTCCAGCCCGTTCACTGGTTCATCAAGCAGAAGCAGCTCTGGCTTTAATGCAAAGGCAGTAATCAGAAACGCCTTTTTGCAGTTGCCGGTAGACAAGTCTTTCAGCAGGACATCCGTATAATCTTCAAAGTGAAACCCCTGTATCAGTTCGGAGACATCCGGCAGTTTTTTTCTATAGGCGGAAAAAACATAAGACAGGTATTCTTTAAAGGTAAAATACGCAAACGAATGCTCCTCAGCAAATACAGCGTAGCGGCAAAGCTTGAACTGTTTTCCGCGTAATGCTGCAGGGTGCCCGTGAAACCAGATGCCTTCAGAATGGCAGGACGCAAGCAGCCCGGATAATATTTTTAAGAAAGTAGTTTTTCCGGCTCCGTTCAGCCCGATCAGCCCGGTCACCTCATGTTCGGCAAGCTCTATAGAAAAATTGGATAATACCAGATTGTTTTTTTGGTACCATGCATTTAAGTTTTTGATATTCAGCAGCGGCTGATACATATTACATGCCCCCTTTTATTCATTTCTGTCATCCTTATCTTTTTTCCATGCAGCATAAGCAGAATACAGGAATACGCCGCACAGTAAAATATAAAGGCAAGCAAGCTCAAAATTGCCGGATAAAACGCTGATCATAGCTGCTGCCAGCCAGATCAAACCTCCAATAGTACGAATATAGATATGACGCATTATCGTTTCCTCCTTACATGTTCTTTGTTTGTTGAGCTTAGTATAACAGAAAAAGGGAAGCGGTACAGAAATGTCCGCAAATGGTATCTTTTTGGCCACAAATTGTATTGATGCCTATACAGTGGGCACGCTTTGAAAGGATAAGATGGCAACAGCCTGAAACAGGCGGTCAGTATAAGAAGTCTGTATGCTACCGTCATATTTTTCTGCCGCCGTCCGGGCGCTTTTGATGCCCCAGCCGTGCAGTCCGCTTTCATCCTTTGAAGTTTTCAAGGCTCCGTCCTGTTCAACAGGCGCAGTACCATAACTATTTTCTACTTTTATGACTAACATTTGATTGATACGGCGTATGGTGAGCTGTACAAACCGCTCCTCCTGCACTGGCACCTGCTTTGCCGCTTCCAGGGCATTATCCAGCAGATTACCCAAAACAGCGCACAGGTCTGCGCTTTGCAGGTTTGTATGGCGGGGAAATTCTACCTGCACCTGGTATGCAATCCCGCTTTGTTTGGCTGCTGCCGCTTTGCTGTTGATCAGATAGTCTACGGTTTCATCTCCTGTCCATACCATATCCGCCATTTCCTGCACAGGCGCCTGCAATTCGTCCAGATACCGCATAGCTGCTTCCAGTTTTTGATGTGAGAGCAACTGGCGCAGCACACCGATATGATTATGAAAATCATGGAACAGCTTTGCATTGATCGCATAAGCCTGATTTAACGTATGATAATCACGCTCCAGCAGGTTTGCCTGGTCGGATTTCAGTCTTGCCAGCTCCTTTTCCGCCTCATATTGCCGGTTCATATTAAATACAAGAATGGACATCATTAACACAACGGACAAAATTGTCCACATATCCAGTGTATCGTCAGCAATCGTAAGAGCCTTCTGCTCGGATAAGGTCACGACAGCAAGAAAGCCTGCCACTACAACGGCAGAAGCAAGGCGAAACGCTGATTTCCCAGTGTTTGCAGCCTCCGCAGCCAGATCCGGGGACTTTAAGAGATACCATCCCAGGGCGATCAGCAGCAGATGCAGCACCCATACGGCAACCTGTCCGCTGCCCGTTTCAGGCAGCATAAATACAGGAGAGCGAAATAGTACGCCAAACCATGCTGCAAAGAGGAATTGCCAAAATGAAACGGCAATCCCATAAAAAACGCCAATGAACAAGCTCATTCTAAGATCTGCTCCCTGAAAATAAAAGGCACAGGCAGCATACAGCAGCATTTCTAAAATCATACGGCTATCATTCGGCAGCCCCAGTATGCAAACAAGTGTAAAGACAGCAGCGATACCAGCTAAAATTGCCAAAATGCTTTTCCTTCCCGGCTTTTTACAGGAAAGCAGGCGGCAAATAAGGAGCAGGCATACGGCGCCTCGCACAGTTGCGGCTGCAAACCCCGAAAAAAAGATCAGATAAGTATACAGGCAATCCCTCATATATGTGCACCCCAATAACGGTTCATCTGCGCTTTTACCTCCTGCAAATGGGCACGGCTGATCGGAAGCGACTCCCCATTTTTCAAGACAGCAAAACCATCTTTCACCTGCATAATATGTATCAAATTCACAATACAGCCCCTGTCAATATAAATGAATTCTTCTGCATCCAATTCCGCAAAAACCTGCTGCAAGCTTTTCCGCACCTTAGACACGCCGCCCGCCGCGGTAATGCTGGCATTTTTTCCATCCCGCTCAATATGGTATATTTCTTTATAAGGTATTTTTTCAAGACGGCTGTTTGTCTGAATCGTATAAGTCTTTCCATCTTCTAGCTGTATCAGCCTGATGGCATCCTGTATGGCGGCAGGCAGCCGTTTTTCAATATCATTTTTCGGCACGTACCGGAAAACAGACAGTTCGAAAGCGTCAATGGCATATTCGATATGTGAAGTAATAAAGATAATCTTCACATTCGGCAGAAAAGGTTTGACTTTTGCCGCAATCTCCATTCCAGTACTTCCCGGCATCTCTATATCCAGCAAAATCAGGTCAAAAAAGAAGGTATCTTCTGTAATATCATACAGCAGATGATCGCTCGCAGTATAAACCGCAATCTGCCCAATACTTCCAGTCCCCATCAGGCATTCTTCTGCGATCTGTTTATGTGCCATAACGGCACTGTTTTCATCATCACAAATTGCTATTCTTAACATCTATATTCACCTCATTTCCTAGTGTACAATTTTTCGGGAGAATTTTCAATGGGGATTGCGTGGGCTGAAAAATAAACCTACACGAAGTAGAAAGAGTGAGGAATCATATGAAACTTAATTTAATGTTTAGAAGCTATTAATTCGAAATAGGAGCAATTAAAAATTATTGAATTATATTGAATAATTTTGGATAATTCAAAAGAGTTCTTCCAGAGTTGTCGTAAGTTAATAGAAAGAAATCCTTGCAAATACAGGCTTTCGGAGGTAAAATAGGATTGTAAAAAGGGACAACAAAAGGATAATTAAAAAGAGGACAGACACAGCATGTTCATCCTCTTCCCATTTTAAATCCTTATCAATCCTAGCCAAAGTATCTCTTTAATGTCAATGCACCAATTTTTTACATTTTTTGCTTGATGATTCAAGCGTTTGTGCCAGTTTCACTGGTGGGAAAGTTGAGTTATTCAAAAATTAAAGCTTGTTCATAAATTGTTCCTATAGTTATGTATATTTCTCCGCACTTCTTTTTGACGGGTTTTATCAAAATTCTAAAACATCCAAATTGTAGGTTAGCATGGAATAAAAAATGTGATAAAGTGCCGGATTGAATGAGTAATAGAATTACAAAAGATTTCATTACTATAGAAAATAGAAAGCAGCAGTTGGTTTTAAACTGCTGCTTTTTTAAATTATGATTCATAACGCATCATAGTATTTATGATATATTGGCTTTTCTGTATGTGTTACGGTTTTTTGCTGCCAGCCGGAATGCTTTTTCCATTGCCGGGGTAAGTTCGGGAGAATCTTCGTCATATACAATCTCTTTCTTTGCAGCTTCTTCAATTTGCCTGATTTGCTCTTGTGTAGGCTTTTGGTTTCTATCTAAAGTAACTGTCCGTATCATAATAAATGCTCCTTTCTGTTTTGTTGGCAAGTCTTGCTGAAATTAGGCGTATGTTCTGTTTACGCTCTGTATAAACGACAAACAGAACATCATTTACCATTCCTATTGTATTGTAACGATCTTCATAAATACTATGCTCTGTATCATATATTTCAATGCGCTGTAAATCGTTAAAAACTAGCATTGCTGTTTCAAAATCAATACCATGTTTTTTTAGATTCAACTGGTTTTTATCTTCATCCCATTCAAATTTCAATGCAATATCCTCTATTCATAGATTTGACTTATAAAATATGTGATTATTATACACCTGTTTATGCAAAAATTCAAATAATAAATTGACACGAACCAGAATAATGGCATGTAATTATAGAGCAATATCATTATTATAAAAGCAGCAGTATAAATGTCGGGAAATGTTGAAAGGGTATAATAAATTATGAATTTTTGCAGTTGAGTTACTTATAGTTGTTGTAAAGGTATAAAAAAGAAATGCTTGCAAATACTGGATTATGGAGGTAAGATAGGGTTGCAAAGAAGGACGACTTCTAAAAAGGACAATTTATAATTGATGTAAGGACATCCTAAATGTAAAGGAACAACAAAAGGATAACTAAAAAGAGGACAGACACAGCATGTCCATCCTCTTCCCATTTTAAATCCTTATCAATCCTAGCCAAAATATCTCTTTAACAAACCAGCAAATGCCTTGCCATGTCTAGCCTCATCCCTAGCCATCTCATGAACGGTATCATGAATCGCATCCAGGTTCTTTTCTTGGCTAATGCAGTATTTATAAGGAATAACAGTGGAACAAAAGTACACTTCTTAGTACAACTTAACAACAACTATAAAAGAACCTTCTGCAAGAAAGTACAACAAAAGTACACTTGAAGGAGGTTTTTATTTATGTCTGAAACAGGTTTTGCGGGTGTTTATCAGTTAGACAATGGATTTTATGGCTATAGATATGCAATAGTCATAAATGGCAAAAGGAAAGAAGCAAAGAAAGTAAGGAATGATCTGGGAAAGCCGTTTAAAACAGCGAAACAGGCAGCAAAAGCCAGAGAGATCGCAATAGTACAGGAGCAGTCAAAAGCATTGATGCCACAACAAGCAAAAATAGCAAAAAAGACAATGGAAGAAGTCTATACAGAATATTGCGAAAAAGGAAGAAACGGAAAAGCATATTCTACGATTAAGAAACAGGATTCTTTATGGAATAATCATCTAAAAGATCGGTTCGGAAGAAGATATATTGATGATATTACAGTAGCGGAAATACAAGATTATCTGGAAGAATTATATTACATTGACAACAGAGCATATTCTTATACAGAATCCTTTTTGAAAATGTTCTATTTGATATTCGGACAGGAATATTCAAGGAACTATATTGAAGTTGATTCTTATAATAAATTATGTACTCAAACTTCGCATTTGAATAAGCGCGGATACACATTGAAAATTCAATGAAAACTGGCAATAAAATAGCATGAAACCATCTGGTTTGGTATAATTGAGTTGTCGAAAAACAATTCCAACCGGAGGCTCATGCTATGAATAAAAGTATAACACAAGCAAACCAGAATGATAAGCAGATTTCGAAATCTATCAAAAGATTTTTTACAAGATTCCATATTTCTTCTGCATTGAAGGCTTCTAACGCTTATAAGAAAAAAGGAATTCCTGTTGTTGAGGTTTTTCAGTATCTTTTTTTGCTGATTTTTCTAACAGAAGTATGTATATGAGCCTGATTACCGGAAAAAATTCTCCTGGGTTTGCAAAGGATACTGTGTACCG
>CAMWXD010000098.1 GCA_947178105.1 uncultured Eubacterium sp.
CAGCATTTTTTGAATTTCCATTTTCCTGTCTGCATAATTCTTTAAAATTTTCTGGTATACATATACAAAAAATAACAAAATTGTCAAGCCAGCAATTAACAAGATAGAAACTTTTTTCGCCATACTATAGTCTAAAAAACTATAGCCAAACAAATATTCTGCTCCGTAATTGATCCCGAATATAGATAAGATACTCTGGTATATAAATTTTACCGTGCTCAAAATATCAAATTGAATTTTGATCTGCCCAGTTCCAACTAACAATGGTGCTTTAAATACAATCAGCTTTAGAAATAGGAAGCAGGTTGCTGGTATAGCACTCGCTAAGAGTCTCAATATGCGTTTTTCAATTTTATCATCATACAATAGAAATAAATTAAGTATTACATAAATACCAAATAATACAAGGAATCGTTCGTGTGAAAAAGTAACAAAAAAATATGCAATGATACTAAACAAATAATATTTATCGCACTTGCATTCAATGTATTTGATCAAAAAATAAAAAAACCAGACAAACCATAGTAAACACATCAGTTCCATAAACCCCAGCAACTGCGTAATGCCATAATAAGAATAAATAGCTGTTGCATAAAAGACCGGCGCAGAAAAAGAAAGCAACAGGTTTTTGTTGCATAAATGATAAATAACACTGAATATGCTAAGCATGATCGCAAAATTCAGTACCAGATTCGTATAAAAATATAAGGATGAAGAAGTGCCAAATACCTTAATCAAAACCATCATCAAGCAATATGGAACAGGCCTATATGTCCCTATTTCATTCGTAAATATTGTCCTAAATATATGCCGGCTCGCTTTTATATAATTATAAAAACGTACATCATCTCCAATTAAAAATACTTTTTCACCAATATTTTCAAACCAATAATAATTTAAAAATACCAAAATTATCATGCAGATTATGATCTCAAAAAACTTTTGTTTTCCCAAAAAAAGCCTCTTCATCTCTGCTATCCTTTCTTTCCATACTTCATTTTATCCTAGAAAATCCCTGACGCCTCCACACTATGCGTCGGCTTACGCATTTCCATTGGCGGATACTCCATAAAATCCCCATAATGCATCCGCAAAAACGCCTTATAATTCTTAGGTACGCTCACCGTCAGATCCCCAAGCGGCAGACGTGTTCCTTCGCCAAACCATTCCTGTTTAAATTTCCACGGTATACAGTAAATAAATCCATTCGACTCAAAATAATTTTCACACTTTTTGTTTTGATTCCACCTGCGCACCCACTCATAACATCCCAATATCCAGGATAACGGAATCGCTTTTCCAACCATAGACAGCGTCTTTACAATCCGCTGTGTATTCCTGTCACGATTGGCATAATCCGCCGGATCCACATAGGCACGGTGACCCATTGCCAGTCCATACAATCCCCGGATAAACTGCGTCTGGATTTGATGCAGCACGGCATGATCCGACGCATTGTCGAGCACATAAATATCCAACGGAAGATGACGTTCCACATCTGTCCTGCCCTTCCCCCTGATCTTGCGGAACACATTTATATCAATTTCTTCCTTCATATATACAATTCGCGTCATATAGTCCAAAAACGCATGATTCCCCATCTGATCATAGTTCAAAAACAAAATATCCCCGCCTGCATTCCACTCCTCCTGCACATATTGCAGCAGGCGGTCAAAATCCTTTCTCGGCATCGCAACATCCACGTCGTCGTCCCACGGAATCAAATCGCCATGGCGCACTGCTCCCAGCAAGCTCCCACAGATCAGATAATAGCGTAGTCCATATTTTCTGCACACCCTGTCAAAGTCTTTTAAGAGAATTTTTAGTATTCTGTGTGCCTGCTCCAAATATTCCTGCTCTTTTTTACCAAAACCTGATACTTCTACGACCTGTTCAAAAATGCCTTCCTTCTCCAAAGATATGACTGCCGCCTGCTCGCCGCAAATCGAAATTTTAAGAAACGCTCCAGTTCCCGCCAAAAATACCGGCACATAATATCTGATTTTCAATCCACTCTCTGCGATCCCGGCATCCTTTAGGTATACTGTATTTTCCGGCGCCATCCATGTTCCGTTTTCTTCCGGCCCATAAAATCCGCGCAATGCCTTATAATTCCAGTCTCCCTGATAAGGGAATTCCAATCTTGTGATAACATAAGGATCTTTTTCATAAAAATTACCACTCTCTTTCGGCTTCGCTGCTCCCAGATAGCACAGCAGAACACCCAGATCACGATGATCCTCACTGTTTTCTTCTTTGGCAGGATTATAAGTCTTTGTCATACTAAAATGTATCTCATATCCCATTTCCTTGTACAGATTCTGTCCACACATGGTTCCTCCAATTTCTTTTTTATATTTCTTTTTCTGTTTCGCATTCTCCCAAATATTTGTCCGCACAATTTATGTCAGCCGCTGATTTAACTGCCGGATACCTTTGATGCAGCGAAGCTCCCGTTTGTTCTCATCATACAAATATCCCTGCTGCACATGTGTATACAATTTCACATTATCAATGCTTACTTCACAATCCACCGCCTGGATCTCAAGCTTAGATATCCCGGTTTGCGGGAATTTCATACTGAATTTTCCTTCCTGTTTTATTTCAATATGATTTTCTATATTTCCTGCTTTCACACACATTTCACCTGGTACTGACAAGTTTACGACATCAAATTCCGCTGTATATTCCTCCATGTCAGAGACATTTCTCGTAGCTGGTATTTCCTGCCAGATAGCTTCTTTCTGTTTTATATGGCACGCCATCGAAGCCCCTTCTTTTATAAAACTAACATTCCCCTGCGCCTCCCATCCCCGTTTGCCTAATGCAAATTGTGAATTATAGAGCTTATTCGAGCAGTAATTTTGATACGTCCAGATCCCATACCCTTTTGAATACTCTTTTAAGACATCTGCTATATTCCATAGATAATCATTCAGCTCAGCTTCCTTTATCTGTGCATTATGATCAAATTCAGGCGTATTATCAGCAAACAAAAACTGCTCTATATACACAGGCTTGCCGTTATTTTGAAGATTCACCTGCTCCAAAATATATGCCGTCTTTTCTGCTGCCACCTGATAGCCAACCCGTTCTCCGATATTTTCAAATCCCATTGGGATCCCATACATGACTGCCGTAAATCCAGAATCCATACAGGAAAATGTATCCGTATGCTTGTAATAGTCCATACTGCCATCTTTTTGATATACAACATCCCAATCCAATCGTACTTCCATAGAAATATTTGGAAATACCTTTTGAGATGCCGCCAGTACTTTCTTCAAAAAGTCATCAAAAAAAGCATACATTGCCCTCATAGAAGCTTCCTTTTTCTGAGGAACAGGAATGGATGTATAGTCCATATAATCCGTCCCATACTGGTCATTAAAATCATCCAGTTCGTAATGATCTCGTACCCAATCCTGAAATCCAATTCGTTTCGCTTCTTTTCTCCGATCCTGCAAAGAATATCATCACAAATATTTAACAGCGGCCAAAAATCCTCCCACGTTAAAAACCCCTCACGAAAGCACTCATAACCACTCAATGTCTCATACATTTTCTGCACATATGCAATCCATGCATCCCTCGTACTCTGATCTGTCAGCAGGCCATAATATCTGTTCAGCACGTTGCCAGATACATCCTGCTCATAATCCCATGTATACCCAACTCTTGCATATACTCCCAGTCCGCACGCCTCCGCTGTTCTCATCACTTCATCAAGCTTTTGAAACGCATACTCCTGATATACAGCCGGAGAAATTTCTGGCTGAAACTCTCTCCATGGAATGACCAATATCACGCTGTCAAATCCATCCGCAAGGATCTGCTGCATGTCTTCTTTCAGAAAATCCATTTCACTGTTCCAAAAATTTACCGGCCATTCATCTGCAAAATAAGTGGCAGAACGTACATATCCGTTCTCAAAAAATACATAATCCTTCTGTTCATTTTTATTATCCTTTTGATCCGGCAAAGTCCAGTCGCTGGTTTTTGATACTGTCATTTGTGCAAATATGTATAAAACAGCAAACAGTACGACGCATAATCCAGCCTGTATCAATTCTCCTTTTTTCCTCATAGACAGACACCTTTCCTACAACCTCATAAACTCATCATATTCTGCCAACACTTCGTCGGTATCTCCCAGCTTCATAAACTTGCCATCGTTCATCCAGAGTACCTGGTTGCAAAACCTTTTGAGCGTATTGGTCGCATGTGATACAATCAGCACCGTACGGTCGCTCATCATCAGTTCCTCCATCTTCTGGTAGCTCTTCTGCCGAAAATGTTCATCCCCAACACTCAGCACCTCATCCACCAGCATAATATCTGTATCCAGAATCGCCGTGACTGCAAACGACAGCTTGGAATACATGCCGCTGGAATAGGTGCGCACCGGACGGTCTATAAAATCCCCCAATTCCGAAAACTCTATAATCTCCTCCATATGCTCTTTTACATAATCCAGCCTGCATCCCAGCAGCATCCCCGATTTTAAAATATTTTCTCTTCCTGTATTATGTGCATTAAACCCTATCCCTATCGCCATCAGAGATACCCGGTTTCCTTTTGTATCGATATATCCCTCGTCCGGCCTAAAAATACCTGCGATTGAACGAAGCAGTGTCGTCTTTCCAGAACCGTTGCGTCCCACGATTCCCAAAATCTTTCCCTGCTCCACCGAAAAAGACACATCGTCCACCGCACGGATAATATCAGCTCGCTTAACCCCTTTCTTTAACAAGCTCTGGTGCATGGACATATGCATCAGGTTTTTGTAATCAATGCTCACGTGGCTAACTTCCAATGCTGTCTTTCCCATCATCTTCCCTCCCTGTATCTTCAGATAATTTTTACATAACTGTTTTCGTTCTTATATACGATATGGACTCCAACTCCGCAAAAAATGACAGAAATTGCACACCACACGCCCAGCACCGGAATATTCGCCGCCGTGTTATAAAGCAATGCGTTACGCATTGTATCGATCAAAACCGCAACTGGATTCAGGCACATCATGACTGCGTTGAGCGGTTCTGGCAGTGTCGTAATCGTATTGTAAAAAATACCGGATAGAAACATAAGCATATTTAACAAAATACCAACCGCATAAGACAGATCATCCACATACACGCCAAAATGCAAAAAGATCATTCCCACGCCAAACGCCAGCAGCATCATTACCGCATAAGCCGGTATTACCCACAACAGATTCGCTCCAACCTGTATGCGGAATAAAAGCATCATCACCACCAGCACAATCATGGAGAACAATAGCTTAAACATATTTAAAATCATATTGGACAGCAAAATAATAAATTTTGGAATATACACTTTGGTAATAATATCTTTATTATTGCGTACCAATTTGACACTGTAATTCACAGTTCTGCTGAAAAAATTCCACATCAGCAGCGCTGAAAATATAAACGTAGAATAATTTTCCACCGAATTTCCCATTACGCCGCCGAATACAAGTACATACACAAGCATGTTAAAAAAAGGCTCCAGCAGCCACCACAGACGGTTCAAATAAGAATCCGCCACCTCCGCTTTCAAGTCTGTCCTGGCAGCATAGACCATATACTGGCTGTATGTTTTCATATCGCCAAAAAACTTTTTCAGCTCAAAGACTGGCCCATGATTATTCCAGTTTTCCTCCTGGTTGCGCTCTCTCACAGCCGATGCCGCAAACCATAGAAAACACATCAGACACATAAATGCCCCTGCCATTACAAAACGTTCCTGAAAAAAAGATTTTGACTGCTTGAGAAGCATCGCCGCCCAGTCTTCATTCATAAAAAAATGAATGTTATCCACACCCGTCAGGACAAATCCTTCCTCTGCCAGCTCTGCCGAACCGTTATCCACACTTTCTATGTAATAAAAAAGCTCATTCCAGCCAATTTCTTTTAAAACTATCGTCTGATCCGCCCCATAGATGCACAGTTTTGTAATGACTGCCCGATCTGCATGTTCATCAAACTTGATCTCTCTACATTCTCCCACAGAAATATCCACATTATTTTTAAAAACAGTATACGATCCGTCTTTCGTCAGAAATTGCAGCGCCAGGTTCCTGTTTTGAAACGGATAAACCAAAATCGCTGCTGCTCCGGCAATACATAGCACAAGCAGCAAGATACGCACCGCCTTAAACAGATCAAACCTTTTGTTTTTCATCTTCCTGCCTCCTGTATCTGCTTTCCATTTCTATATGCATCCTTCTTATGCATTATTTTTTTCCAGCGATCCCATAATCGCCGCCTTAATCATCGTAGAGCTTGTGCTCTTTGTATAAGGAAAAAACACGATGTCCGATCCAACGCTGCGTAAAGACTTCCTGTCTTCTTCCCAGTACGGATTTCCCGCATAGTCATCCCCGGAAAAAAGACAATCAAAATGGCATTGGCTCCACGCTTTCATTTTCTCATGGTTTTCCTCCGTCACCTTTATCACTTGATCCACATACCGCACAGCTTCCAGAATCTGCTTTCTCTCCTCAAAAGAAATATACGGCGGATTTTTTTTCAGTTTCGCTGCCAGCTCATCAGACAATGCTCCCACAATCAAATATTCACAATGTTCTTTCGCATTTCGTATAAGATTCAGATGTCCCACATGAAACAGGTCGAATACACCTGCCAAATATCCTGTCTTATATTTTTTCATGTATATCCAGTCCTTTCTGTCTGCTGTTCCCAAATTTCCTGTTTTTTGATACTCCTTATATGCCATTTTTTAACAGCCGCTCAACATTCCTGTCTGCCTCATCGGATGAAACTTGTGCCCAGTGGTAAAAAGAAGCCATTTGTACATAATTCCTGTTATCTTCTATAAATGCTGCTTCTTCTTGCTCAAACACCTGCCATACTTTTGTCAGCGCATACTTTTCCTTAAAATACGCAAGCGGCAGCATCCTCTCTGCCTCCGTGACATAAATGTAAGTATACCGCAGCGCCCGAAATAAAACATATTTTGCCGGAAAACACTCCCTGACAAACTCCTGATCATAAAAGAGAAAATTCCCATCTCGGTAAAAACAGTTATATGGAATCATATCAATATAAGCCCTTTTTAAGATCACACCTGCATTTTCTTTTGTCAGCCCGCTTCCCTCTAGCCTGCATTCTGTAAAATCCGTCTTTTCCGAAGAACGCAGGATTAGCTCATACAACTGGTCAAATATCTTTTCCACATCCTTTTTTTGATGAAAAAACAGATCTTTCAAATGCTCAATCAGCGGCCTGTCCGCAATCAGCGGCATTTCCACCGCATCTTCCGTAAAGATTTCCCGCACGCATTCTACACCATGCCTCGTCATCTCCTGGTGGTTTTTATGCATCTGCCGTAACCCCTTTCTCCCTTGTGGCCAGAGCATTTTTTTTAATACTTTCCCATGATTGCAAATAACCGTAGCAAAACCATGCTCCTTCCCCCTATCCGTGGACAACGCTGCAAAAAGCGTTTCTCCTTCAAACACTTCCTTCGCACATTCTACAAGAAAAGCATTTGCAAATGCCGGAAATAATCCACTTTCAGCCAGGCTGTCGCTGATTTCATTTTCCAGGCACACCAGACTTTCCCGCTCCTTTTCCAGATAATAAGGAATCACTCTGTCCCGTATGCTTTTTTTCGGCGGATATTTGTCTGTATACACTGCCTGCGGCAGCCTGTCGTCAGGGAATAATGCATAAAGCTGCCACCCCATTACCTCAGGAATACTGTCCAGGCTGTCCATCAGCTCTTTGTAATTCATCCTCCCCATACGTTCCTGCTTTCGGATACCTGCAAACGGCTGCCCAAATACTGGGTCTGGCGCTCCACACCAATATTTCATGCCAAATCTGTTTCTGCACACAAATAACAGCCTTCCCGTCTCTTTCAGAAACCTCCACACTCTGCCAATCCATGCTTCCATCTCCGCTGAGGTATTCACAGCTTTCTCCACTATGATATAATCAAATGTCCGCCCTGGCGCCAGCAGTTCTTCTGTCCCAGCCAACACCGTCAGATTCTTTTCTTTTTCCCAGCGCTTTTCAATACACTGTGCCCGTATCCCGTTTTTCTCCAGAACAACCAACTCTTTGCCAGCACGCGACAGTACACCTGTAAGCGCTCCAAATCCGTCACTAAATTGCAAAATACTGCATTCTTTTGAAAACGGATACCAGTTAAACAAGCTCTCCCGCATCGGGCTTAGCTGGTAAAACACCTCCCAGTCCGCATCCCGAAGCAGGATTTCATATTCCTCTGTATCATGCTCCATAATCCAGGATACCAGTCGCTGCTCTGTGGCAGCACCCTGCTCTGGCATCTTGGATTCCCTCATAATATCATCTGCTTTCGCTCCCTGATCGGGTCTGTAATCCTGTACCAATTCATCCTTTTCCAGACGCACCTGCCGCCAGTCGTCCATTAAAGAAATATTTTTCAGTATACTGTCCTCGTGAAGCATTACATCGCTTCCTGCTGCAAACAGGCTGTCCGCAAATCGATTGCTGATGTCTCCAAAAACCCCCTGCGCCATATCCAAATAATCTGCAAAAAAATCCAGGCAGGCACGCTGCATTTCCCTGATATAAGCTGTCTCTTCCGGGCTTCGCTCCTGCTTTTGAAACATCGGAACACCATCTTTGTCAAAATGACTCAGGGAAGGCTCTTCTGATGTCATAAATGTCTCTATTATCTTATAATGCCGAAGAAAATAAGAGTCGGTATCCTGATAAAGAGCTTGCACTTTCGCCTCTTCCCGGCTCTCCTTACTGTTCCAACCGGCATAGATCCCCATAAGCTCAAAAGGAGCAATCTTAGCCAAAGACTTCTGACTGGTACCTGACGAAACAAAATCCATAAAGGCATACTTCCTGCCAATTTGCAGTGAAATCTTTCCCATATATTTTAAATAGCCGCGTCTTGCCTCCTCTGCACGCCTAAAAATCGCATCCGCATGAGCCCATACATACTGATCCATCCCTTTATATTTTTTCGCATCATACGCAAGCTGCTGATCCTGTTCCAGTCCAAAACGCTCCTTCATCAGACTATACGGACTCATCCCCTCAGAGATGCCGAGCAGCATATTAATATATGCTTCATTATGTATGCAGGTCATAACCGCCGCTTTTCTGGATGTATAGAAATAGATCCCTTCAGGCACTTCCTCCTGGCAGCGCTCCCGCAGCATTCCATACATCTTCTGCACAAGGAAACCATCTCTAGAAGCAAAAAGGACATTATCAAAATCACCCTTTTTCACTTCTTGATACAAAAATAATGCAAACTGGCTTAACAACGCCCCGCAGAATCCATACCCGTAATCATAATCTGCCACAATCCGAATCTTTTGTACCTCTTTCCCATGCACCGCAAACGGACTGTTCAATACCTTCGATACCGCCAATCCCAGCATCAGACGTTCCGCAAATGTCTGCGCCTGCTTTCTGCACACTGCAAACGCTGTTTCTTTGACCGCCTGCTGGCTGCCAGCCACAAGGCATACATCCATCCCTGCCAATCCTGCACAAATCCCATCATGAATCCTATGATCTCCAATATGCAAAAAACTGCTGCTTTCCCCAGTTTCTATCCGATATGTCTCCAACAGCCCTTGCAGTTTCAACTGCTTCCTGTCACACGAAAGATAAATACGTTCATAACCGCTGATACCGTTTTTTTCAAGTATCGGCGTTAGCATCTCTTCTGTCAGGTACATATCCGATACAAGGCTGACCCGCTTTCCCTGCGCAAGACAATTTTGATAAACCTCCATCATTTCCGCACGCGGAATTAAAACCTCACGCTCAACAGCCAGCTCCATCTCCATACACCGCTGTGCTGTCTCATCATCTATCCCATAGATCTGTTTGAATCTGTGATATATTTCTGTCAGAGAAGGATTCGTCAGCCCCAGCTCCTCCTGCGCATACATACGTTTTTCCTTAAATTTAACAACACCCCTTCCACTCGACGCCATCCTACGTTCCACCAGATCAAAAACATCCTCTGGCAGCAGCACTTTTCTTGTGAGCAGCGTATCAAAAATATCAAAGCTAATACATGTATGTGATTCTATTTCCCGTTCCAGCTCTTTTCTGCCGCAATACGCCTTCTGCATAGCTTCATCGCAGATTCTGCCAAGATCCCTGCCCGTCTCATCATAAATATCCGCCTCATGTACCCTGCAATATTCCTGTATTTTTGAAAACGAAGCCTGATCTGCGATCATCTGGCGCATGATCACGAAAGCATCAACTGACTTTTCTGCTGCTGCATAAAGATCCGGGATGAAAGAAGCTGCATCCGTTTTGATTGGTTTATCTAGATCCATGTACCAGATATGAAAAGCTTTTTTTTCATCTGCGGACAGCTTGTACTGATCCTGCGAAGTACCGTAAAAAACGATGTTTTTCTTTTCATTTGTTTGTAATACATTGATTAATGTATTGTTCATGAATCTTTTTCCTTCTTTCTTATTAATTCGCCCTAACTATTTCATCCTTATTCTTAACTCACTCATTTCTTTTGTTCTAAAATCATTCCATTCCTGCTTATCAGTATAAAACACTATCTTAATACACACATAAATGCAGCTTATTTCCATCAAAGATCAGTTGTTCTTCTGAAAAGGCTTTCCAATCTCTCTTCATAAAATAATCCTGGTAAAACTTCTCGGGTTCGCCTCTTAGATACTCTTCTTTTGTATAATAGTTGATTGCTGCCACATCACTCCAAGGTGTCGAAAAAGAACTAACAACTAAATCTCCTGACACAAATAAATCACTATATTGTATATCTTCCTTTTTATCTCGATAAAAACTAATAGACATTACTTTCATCCCCGTATCAGCTTCATATGCCTTTATTTTTTCATCAATGATCAAGCATCTATACTGATCTACGTAATTGCTCACATATTTATCTTTCATAATACTACTAAAAGCAATGTACTGAAAAAGCAAAAAAACAGCTATACATATTCCGATTACACAAGAAATATCTTTTCTAAAACGTGTATTATAATCAGTTTTATCACTAAAAATATTTACATAAATGTTAATGATATATATACCAATAATACTTGCATAAGGATATATTACACGTGGCGCCCCTCCCCCACTCCCAACAGTGATACTTGCTGTCGATGCCACCGCAGTTCCAACAAATATAATGAATAAATTTAACAACTGCAAACCAATCTTCATCTTCTGATATCCTACTGCAATGCAAATGATACTGATACCTAGTATGAGAATGAAAAAAACAGCAAATGTATACTGAGGTAAAATATCAAACGTAAAAACTGTTGCATCTTTAATCACTTTGACTGATAAAACTATATTTTGAAATAAATCCGTATTTTCTTTTACTCTGTAACTTTTACATATTTCTCTCACTACAAAAACATTTAAAGTACCGGCAAATCCAAAAATAACCATGACCAAAAGTACATTTTTAACATAATCTACCAAGTTCTTTGCATACTTAAAAGTAAACGGCAGTGTTAAAACTACAAACAATGCTATTGTTCCCTGATAAGTAAAGACAGCGCAAACTAAAAAAACAGATGTTAAAAAGTAATATTTTATTTTCTTTTGCTTCAAGTATTTAAGCATATAAATATAAGCCAGAATATTAAAAAAAATTGCAACCATAAACATCGATTTTTCAATAAACATAAAATATTCGATAAGAAACGCGTTTACAATGGACAAAAAACTAATACCAATTCTAGAAAAATCATTTCTAATTACTTTCTTCAACGTATATTGCATTACATAAACTGATAAAAAAAGCATTATAATTGCTGTAATAGATGATATATAATAAAAAACCTCATTTGAAATTCCTAGTAAAATCCATAACTTGTACACAAGGCCTATGAAAACTCTGCCATTGACCCGCATCATAATGTTTTTGACATCATCTAAATCCGCAAAAGTTGCATATGTATCTGTAGCAAAACTAAGAAAAATACTGTTACCAAAAAAACATACACACAGCAAAAATGTAAATCCCAGCCTAACTGCTGCATCCTTAAAAAAATTTGTTAATTTAGCCTTCTTCTTACATTCTGTCTCGAATTTTAAAATCATACTACTCCATCCTCGCTAAAACATATCTTCTGCTAAAATAGCTTTTGCTCTGTCAAACATAAAATATTTTTGAATCAATGCACTGCCCATATCCGACATTTGTTTCAGCAATTCATAATCCATATACAATCTTCCAATTAGTTCTGCCATCTTGCCAGCATCGTTTTCCACAACAAACGACCCTACAGTCGCATCAAATCCTTCCCCGCCAATATCTGTCGTTACTACTGGTATCTGGAAATAAGCAGCTTCTACAATCTTGCCTTTCAATCCAGCTCCATAACGCAACGGCACTACTACAATCCTACATTGGCGGTACCTTTTCTCCAGCTTCTGATCTGAAACAAATCCTTCTACAACAATATTGGCATTTGCCAGTCTCCTAATCTCCGCTGGCGGATTGCTCCCCACAATATACCAAATCATTTCAGGATATTGTTCTAATAATACGGGAAAAACGCTGTCTGCAAACCACAGTACTGCATCAATATTTGGTTTATGATTAAATCCGCCTACAAAAAGTATATCTTTTCTCTTTGTAAAATCTTTTTCTATTCCATCCGCCAGATGATCATAAATATACAGCGGGATATTACGAATTGGTTTATCTGGAAATTTTTCCTGAATCAGCTTCTGTTCATATGTACCAACCACATGTCCAACATCAGCTTTTTCAAATAACGCCATCTCAATTTTCTTCCACTTATCTGCTTCCTTACGAGCCTGTTCATTTCCTGTGAGCTCATATTCTCTATAAAGCCTAATATGCTGCAAATCATGTGCAAAATAAAAGATCTTTGCATGACCGTATTTCTTAACAAGATCTACATATTTGACCGCAATATGCGGTCGCTGTAAATAAACATAATCAAAATATTTCAGATTCTCTCTCACCCATTCCTCCCAATGCAAACAATAATAATCTCCCCACAACACTTCTATTCCAAGCTGATTCAGTTCAGAGGCATAAGGCTCCATTCTGCTGAAATTATCTCCTATAAAAGTTACTTTCATACCCATATCCACAAAAGCTTTGAGATACATATAGGTACATCTTCCCCCGGCATCCTTATCATAATTCGGAATGTAATGATCCACCACAAGAATCTGCTTTCTCATGTGTCCGCGGTCTTTTGCCAGATAGACAGTCTTCCCATTCTCAAAATGCTCTGTTTTAAGCACATGTTCCCATTTTTCATAAAACTTCTTCTGATTTACAACCTGATAGTTTTTTAATCCTTGTGATATATCTATACCATTACTAACACCCTCAAAGTGCACTACAATAGATGCAGGCTGAAATACCACCTTATATCCATGCCTGCGTACCTCATATGCCAAATCTGTATCTTCATAATAAGCAGGCGCAAACCTCTGGTCAAATCCGCCAATTTCTTTCCATAAAGAAGTCCGAATCATAAGGGCAGCTCCCGAAATATAATCTGCCTCTTTTACATAACTAAACTCTGGATCTGTAGGATTCTTCCCATTCCCAAAGTTCCAGGCACTCCCATCCTTCCAAACAATTCCACCTGCTTCTTGCAGGCATCCATTTGCATAAACTAATTTAGAACCTGTCATTCCAACCTTTTTATCTGCCAGCATAATTCTTACCAACGGCTCCAGCCAATCCGGCTGTACTTGTGTGTCATTATTCAAAAATAATAGATATTCACCTTTTGCAAAGCCTGCTGCATAATTGCAGTTATTGATAAATCTCAAATTCTTTTTATTATGCAGCACTGTAATACCAGAAACAACTTTCTCCAACTGACATACCTGATCCGCGGAACAGTCATCTGCTACAATCACTTCATATGTAATATGACCAGAATGATTTAAAATAGATTTCAAACAGTTATAAGTATATTCAAACTGGTTGTAAACTGGTATGATAATAGATACCAGCGGATTCTTGCTGATGGAAAAAACCAGCTTCTGATAACATTCAATATCCTGCTCTTTCTCCGCATTCTCAAAAATAACCGGTGTATATATAACAGTACTGTCATACACCTCACATTCACAGCATTTGCAAAAATCAATCTTACGATTCAGTCTTACCCGCAAATCATTTTCCCGTTCACGCTTATCCAAAACCTCACTAATGCGATATACATTATGATATACTTTTATCAGATAATCCTCATATGTTTCCCTAACATCCCTGTTTTGTAACATTTCTGGCCAAACCCCCTCAATCTCAAGAAACAGTGTTTTGGGACTCTTAACCAAAAAAGTATCTATTCCATATAAACGTGGCACCAAAATATCTGCTTCCATTTCATCTCCAATGTGCAGATACGATTTTTCTGGATATTTATGGCAGATTTCGCGAAACAAACCACCGTATTTGTCTTCTAAATATTCCGAACTGCAAAAGATAGTATTTACCTTTTGTACACCATATTCTGCAAGTAGACGCAGCCACAAGCTTCCCTGAATACGATACTCTGCCATATCTTCAATCAGACATACCTCTTTACCATGCGCAACCGCATATTTTAATACATTCAAGATTTCTGCACGTGGCAGAAACTCCTCCTTCATAACCTCAAACGTAATATCCCAGATGTTTTCTAAAATACTTGGCTCTAATTTATCCTCCTGCACTATATTCTCTACTATAAAGCGATAGGACCAGTCTGGATGTACGTCTTTAATTTTCAGAAACTTATCTGCAAAATAGGCAAGATCAATACCAGATGAAAGCAATTTGTGTTCCACATTCCAATAAAAATCAAATTTATGAACTCTTCTAACTGTAAATAATGTATGGTCAACATCAAACGCTATGACATCATATGATGAAACTGCCTGCTGTAAATCTAACTCTGTTAGTTGTCCATATCCTGCCTGAACCTCCATTACACTTCGATGAAGTGCCTGCATTTCCATGCCATATAGATTATATACTTTCAGCCCCTGTGCCCGGCATTCTAATGAAATTCTTTTATACACTACTTCAGCAGAAACTGTCTTTGCTGCAATAATCAGGCAATCAGGTTCCAACTCCAACATTTGCTGAAATGTCATAACATAATACTGGTCTACGTATTTTCCTGCTGCATGATCATCTACAAGACATATAAATTTATACTCTGGAAAAGAATTTACTATTGCCCTTGCATTAATTCCGGTTCCATACACTGCGATTCGCTTTCCTCTTAAAAATTTAAACTTACTTTCAAAATGGCCGAGCCAGTATTCTTTTTCTGTCATTTTGTTTTCTCCCATACAATTATTCTTTAAATGTTCCTTCCTCACAAATCCAGTCTGCTTTTCTTGATGCATACTGCAAACATAGACAATCCACCTATATGTATTCCAATCATAGACAATACCCTCAATACAAAATAATCAATATCCAAACATGTTCTGCATAATTTTGTCACTGGATTATTTTCATCCCGTTTCCACATTCCAAGATTTTGTGTCCTGTTCTTAGAAAAAATCCGTACGAATATAAGGCTCAGATAAAAATATGCATAGTTCTTTATATCATATCCAGACGCCTGCATAGTCTTATAAAGCATTTTATAATTATATCTTCTGTAATGATGAAGCTGGACATCATGAAGAGAAAACAGGCACTGAAAAGCAGGTACCGTTACAAATACTACTGTACGATTTAACAGATATTTTTGCAGCCCTTTCATAAATGAAACATCATCGGATATATGTTCCAAAACATCCATCAATAAGATAAAATCAAAATACCCCCCCAATTACATCATAAGAATTAACATAATGTTCCTTTCCATTATGAACATTTTCTTCTGCATGAATATCAATTCCCCACAATTCTGTAATCTCAGGAAATTCATTTACCAATTTCTTATCAAAATAAGCATCTCCACATCCTACATCCAGTACTCTTCCATGAATCCTCAGCTTTTTCAATTCTCTTAATATAATTCCTGTTCTTGATAACTCCCATGGATGTCTGTATATTGAACCAGATCTTTCACTTAAATCCATATTTCCATCTCCATACTTAATCTTTGAGCTTTATCTCAATACTATATAATTCCACATTATTTTTCGCATTGTTTCTAACAGCTATTTCCATACCTTTTATTTCTTCTGACAGATCCAATTTTAGACTTGCTCCAGATTCCAAACTTTTGAAATTCTGTCGGTAGCAAAGGTGGCAATACTGATCTGGAAATATCACAATCTGCTTTATATAAACTCCCTTATGATCTTTCCCCAGCTCTCATCATCAGCACCATCTTTTGTGTTATCCACTGATGCAAAAAAATCTACATATCGTACAAATAGTCCGTAATGTTCAAGTCCATTTAATCCATCCAAAAAATACTTTTTTTCCAAAACAATCACCAGCTTGGTTGGGGGGGGGGGGGGGGGTGGGTGGGGGGGGGCGGGGGGGGGGGGGGGGGGGGGGGGGGGGGGTGGTCGGGGGGGGGGGGGTGGTGGGGGGGGGTGGGGGGGGGGGGGGGGGGGGGGGGGGGGGGGTGGGGGGGGGGGGGGGGGGGGGG
>CAMWXD010000099.1 GCA_947178105.1 uncultured Eubacterium sp.
AATAAGGGTGTGTCGAATAATCTGTGTTGTTTTACACAGTTTATTTTACACACCCCAAAAACCGCACAGTATATCATTACTCTTGTAAGTAAAGAAGCAAGCAAAAAATGGAATGAGGATGTAGTTGATTTCGTATTATCATCATATAATCAATTGTTTTGACGCACATATATCATAAAAATATATGTGCGTTTCTTATTGCTTTACTTACTGACAAAAAATATCTACACCCTTTTTTCTTGTGCAGGTTATCATAAATGGCAAAATTGCTGCAAAAACAGGGCTGCTGCATGATTTTGAATGCAACAGCCCTGTTTTTATCACAACCGCAGGCCTCGTAACGATGCGCTGACAGCTTACCCCTCGGTAACGGTGCTATGCTGTTTCCTATACGTATCATTATCCTTCTGGCTCAATTCATTTTCAACCTGCGCCAGTTTTTTCTCCAGTTCCCTTATCTTTTTTTCATCTCCTAAAGCGGAACGGATCTGCTGCTCTAACTGCTGACGCTTCTCTTTCAGCTTTTTAATTTCCCTGTCGACCTTATCTGTATTTGAAACACATTCCTCTATCGGTTTTTCCGGGCCGCCCGCAGCTTTCTTTACCGATTTTTCCGAGCTTTCCCCAGCTTTCTTTGGATTCTTTTCCCCGGACGCCTTGTCGGATTGCTTCGGGTCATCATAAAAGATCTTTCGGTTCCCGTGTTCATCCTGCCCGACCCGGTACAAGCCGCTCGGTTTCGCACCGGATTTCCCGCTGCTGATGTATGCGTCCTGTGCAGGTACTCTTTCATCCTTTTGCGCCTGCTTTGCCTGATCTACTTTTTCTGTTTTTTCTGCCTTTTCTTGCTCTTGTGCTTTTTTGGCTTTTAACTGCTCTGCATAATCCGCTTTGTACGGATCATAGCTTCCTTTGATTTCCATTGACATCGCTTTGCCTCCTTATATTTTTATTTTCAGGCAGCATCATTTCCAAAATCCTGCCCTGCATTACATGTTTCGGCAGCCTTGCGCAGCAAATAAATGCATTTGCTGTAGGATGCGTTCTGAATGCAGCAAATTGCCATGTCTTTTTCCATTCTTTTTCTGTTTCCAATTTTTATTGACAAACACTGTCCCCTCTTTTATAATTTCAAGCAGAACCAAAACAAAACACCGAACCTGTATACAATAGGAATAAAGGAGAATGCACATGACGGAATTAGAATTGAAATACGGCTGCAACCCAAACCAGAAGCCTTCCAGAATCTTTATGAACGACGGGGCGCGCCTGCCAATCCGTGTATTAAACGGCAAACCAGGCTATATCAATTTTCTGGACGCGTTCAATGGCTGGCAGCTTGTTACGGAATTAAAAAAGGCTACGGATCTGCCTGCCGCTACCTCTTTTAAGCATGTATCCCCGGCTGGCGCTGCGGTCGGGCTTCCCTTAAATGACATCGAACGCCGTATTTACTGGGCAAATGATTATGACATCGACTATTCGCCGTTAGCAAGCGCTTACGTCAGGGCAAGGGGCGCTGACCGCATGTCGTCTTTTGGTGATTTTATCGCTCTTTCTGATATCTGTGATGTACCTACGGCAGAGTTTATCAAGCATGAGGTATCTGACGGCGTGATTGCCCCAGGCTATGAACCAGAAGCGCTGGAGATCTTAAAGACGAAGAAAAAGGGCGCCTACAACGTCATCGAAATCGATCCTGCTTATACCCCGGCTCCTGTTGAACACAAAGAAGTATTTGGCATTACGTTTGAGCAGGGGCGCAACGACTTAAAGATTGACCGCGATTTTTTCAGCAACATTGTGACGGAAAACAAAGAGCTGCCGGATGCTGCCAAAATTGACCTTGCAATCGCTATGATTACTTTAAAATATACCCAGTCCAATTCCGTATGCTATGTCAAGGGCGGACAGGCAATCGGCATTGGCGCCGGGCAGCAGTCACGCATCCACTGCACCAGGCTTGCCGGTACAAAAGCGGACAACTGGTTCCTGCGCCAGGCGCCGCAAGTATTAGGGCTGCAATTTGTCGACGGCATCAAGCGTGCAGACCGTGATAACGCGATTGACTTGTATATTGGCGAGGATTATATGGACGTCCTTGCCGACGGTGTATGGGAGCATACGTTTAAGGAAAAACCTCCGGTATTTACCACAGAGGAAAAGCGTGCATGGCTTCGCCAAAATGCAGATGTGACACTCGGCTCAGACGCATTTTTCCCATTCAGCGACAACATTGAGCGTGCGTTTCGAAGCGGCGTCAAATATGTCGCGCAGCCTGGCGGTTCTAAGCGTGACCAGGATGTGATTGATGCGTGCAACGCACATCAGATGGTAATGGCATTTACTGGAATCCGCCTGTTCCATCATTAAAAACAGTTACGTATACTCACTGCCGCAAAATGCACCAGCATTTTGCGGCAGTTTTAAACTTCCCGCAAACGTTCCACTACACTTTCCCTGCAAAACTTCCCATACTGATACGACACAATTCCATAGACAATCAGAAACAGCGCCGGGACAAGCGCCAGGCATGGCAGAATATCTGGCTGCACCTGGAAATAAAACGACTTTCCAACCGTCCCAGATAAAATTCGTTCCCCACATGTAACCGTAAGAATAACGGCAAGCAGTACTGCACCGGCAAGATACATGCACCCTTCCGCCAGAAGCATCCTCTTGCACTGTGTTTTCGTCATCCCGACTGCTTCCAGCAGCGCAAATTCTTTTTTCCTGCTAAGCATAGACGCTGCCGTCAAGTTAAACAGGTTCATCGCCCCGATCAGCCCCAGAATCAGAACGAGCACCGTGCCGATCTTATAATATTTATCAATATATTTTAAAAAGCTGCGCTCCATGGACAGCGACGACTCCACACTCAGATAGCGGTTGCTTTTCAGCACTGTATCTTCCAGGTATTGTTCGATCTTTTCACGCTCCTTATCCGGGCAGTCGATCACGGCATACATCGCCGCGGCATCCTGCGTGCAGGCAAGAAACTCCTCCTCCGGCAGCATGACCGTAATATAAGCGGCATCAAAATAAGGATAGTCAAGCGAAGGCGGCAGCAATGCCTCTCCAAGCACCGTGTACGTTTTTTCCGTGCCGCTTCGAAAACACATCGAAAACGTATCGCCTGGCTTGTAATAAGATACCAGCCCGCCTGCGCCGGCGAAATTAAAATCCGTCAAAATATAGGCTCCGCTTTGAAATGTTTCCCATGTGCAAGCATCCTTTGCCGATGCTTCCCCCGCAGATGCCTGCTCCTTCCACGTCAGCTTTTCAAACACCGACTGGCTGATTCCCATAAAATGTACCCAGATCGACCCGGAAGCAGACGCCTGTTTCCACCTGTCGTTTTCATAATCGTTCCATACCTCTTTATTTTGCTGTGCGATACTTTCCCACACGGTACGAAGCTGCGGCTCCATCTCGTGCTTCTCGTCGGAATAATGGACGTAGCCGATATCGCAGGGATATGGACATGCTTCGAGTGTTTTTTGAATCTCCGGCGTAATCCTGTTAATCGATGTATTTCTGGCGGATGACGGTATCTGGTCGATCTGAAAATCCGCTGCCAGATAGGCTTCCTGATAAGCATGAACATCACAGCCCTTCACCAGCATAACGATGCCATTTACAACCGTGAGTGACAGCGCTATGGAAAGCATTACTACCAGCCCTTTTTTGCGCTCAAAAACAACATTCCAGGCTGCCAGTGCAAACCACACAGATCTCCCTGCTTTCTGTTTCGGCTTCTTTTTTCGCTTCGGATGCTGCTTTTTGTTTAAAGGTGCAGCCTGTGCCATGCGCAGCGCTTCCACCGGAGTCACCTGCTCAACCAGGCGGCAGGAATGCATGGCAGACAGGTACACCGTGATCCATGTCAGCACCGCAGCCGTAAGAAACAGCAGCGGATTAGCCGATACTACTGTCTGCACCGCATCTCCCATTTCGGTATGAATTTCCCCATCTGCTGCCAAAGACGGCGATATCCACATGCCAGCCAGATACCCGGCAAATAATCCACACGGAATGCCGATTGCCGACAGATAATACATCTGCATATGCACCATCTTTTTTAGCTGTTTTCCGGTGATACCGATATTTTTCAACAGCCCGTACACACGCATATCCGTCCTGACTGAAACAGCGAAAATATTATAAATAATCAAATACCCTGCAAGTATGATAAAGCCTGCAAATGCAAGCACCGTCCCAAATGCAAAACCGTCCTCGCCAAACAGTCTGTATGCCGGGTTTGCATGAAAACAGCGCTTTGGATCTGTAAGGGCGCTTTCCTCTGTCAAAGCCTGCGTTTTTCCCGAAATTCCATACAGGCTCTTATACCAGACACACAGGTCGTGTGCACCGTTATACCTGCCATTTTTTAAGTCCTCTTCCGAAACCGGGTATTTATACTTTTGCGCATATGCGTCCGATACCCACACCATCTGACCGAGTACAGCAGGGTCGCTTTCCCAGTAACCGCACAGCCGAAACGTATCTGTGCGCACCTTGCCCGTAACCGGATTTTGTTCATAGGAAATCGTAACCTCCTCTCCCAGTTTGTACGGAATATCAAGCGCATCCAGCACGCATGTACCAACCGCAATCTCATCCTCTTTTTGCGGCATATGCCCATATTCGGGCTGCTGCTGAAAACTCTGTGCCATATTTTCGTCTGCATAACGCACCTCTGCGGAAAACACAAACCGCTCCTCCACGCTAAGCCCCAAAAAAATGCCGTTTCCGCAGCTCCTGACTGCCTTATTTTCAGATACGGCAGCAAACGCCGACGTATACTCCTGTTCGGTCAGGTTTTGTACGATCGCATGGGATGTATCCATTGATTTTTTGATATCCGCCGCCCGTTTTGACAAAATCATGGATTCCGTTCCGGTAAACAGGCTTGTAAACAGCAGGCAAGTCAGCATAATGGACAATACCGCAATCCGGTTGCGCCCCCGGTTCATCTGCATAAACTTTCCAGCAAGGCAGCGCAGTACCTCTTTATTATCTACTTTTACCATGAAACCAGCCTCCCATCTTCGATTCTGAGAATCCTGTCAGCCATCTGCGCAATCTCTTCATTATGCGTAATCATCACGACCGTCTGCTGAAACTGCTCGTTTGTTGCCTTCAAAAGCCCCATTACTTCCTGCGTCGTCCGGGAGTCCAGGTTTCCGGTCGGCTCATCCGCCAGAAGAACGGCAGGCTTTGTTGCCAGTGCCCTTGCAATTGCTACCCTCTGCTGCTGGCCGCCTGACAAAGTATGCGGCAAATCATCCAGTTTTCCACGAAGCCCCAGTATCTGCACAATTTTATCCACATCCTCCAGATCCGGCATCTTTCCGTCCAGCCGCGCCGGCAGCAAAATATTTTCCCGGACACTCAGCATTGGCACCAGATTGTACTGCTGGAATACAAAACCGATGTTCCGACGCCTGAAAATCGTCAGTTCGTCCTTTGTCATTTCATTAAGGCGCCTGCCGCCTACCTCCACTTCCCCGGACGTCGGCTGATCGAGCCCGCCGATCATATGCAGCAGCGTCGATTTTCCGCTGCCCGACGTGCCCACAATCGCTACAAACTCCCCTTTCTCAACATAAAAACTGACACCGTCCAAAGCACGTACTTCAGTTTCACCTGATCCATAATACTTTTTTAAATCTTTCATAATCAGTATTTGCATATTTGACTCCTTTCCTGATACGGCAATAAAAATAAGCCTGTATCGCTTTTCAATACAAGCTTATTGTACCGTATGGATGTTTCGAGGTAGTTTCTGAAATATCACAGTTTTGATACATTTGGCAAAAAAACAGAAAACACCGATCCCTCTCCAACCCGTGACGCTGCTTTTATATAACCCTTCTGTGCCTGTATCATCTCTCTCGCCAGAAACAGCCCAATACCCGCACCAGGACAGTCCTCCGCCGCCATGCTCCGGTAAAACCTTCCAAATATTTTCGGTATTTCCTCTTCTGCAATCCCCATCCCGGTGTCACAGACCTCAATACACGCAAAAAAGGAATAGCTCTTTACACGGACTGCTACCAGCCCACCTTTTTTCGTATATTTTATCGCATTATCCACAAGGTTTCCGAGCGCTTCCGCCGTCCATTTGCGGTCAAATACCGCTTCTAAGCCAGTATGCTCTACGTCCAGGCGGATGCCCTTTGCCGCTGCCTGCTGCACATAATCCCTTTGCAGCGTATTCAAAAGTCCTTCCAGCGGCGCAGGCACCGGATGTACCTGGATCATGCCCTGCTCCATCCTGGACAGTTTTACAAGCGACTGTATCAAAAACTCAAGCTGCCCTGTCTGCTCCGCCATCGTATCCACAAGCAGCACATTTACAGGATCCGCTTCGCTTAATGCTTCTTTCAATAATTCCGCATAAATTTTCAGGTTGGATACCGGCGTCAGCGTCTGGTGCGCAATATCCGAAATCAGCTCCTGTACGAGGTTTTTCTGTTTTTCCCTGTCTTCAGCCAATATTTGCTGATCGTCCAAAAAACGCTTGAACTCGTTTTCCAGGACAGACACCTCATACTCGGATAATTCCGTCACCTGAAACCTGCCCTGCTTTGCCCTCCAAATCATCTGCTCCAGCCTGTTTAAAAGCGCTTTTTCCTTCGCTTCAAAATACCGGCGCCAAAAAACCCCTGCTGCCGCCGTGACAATCACAGCCGTACCGGCTGCAAAAAACCACGCCGGGCAGGCACAAACTACTGACATATAGATTCCCCCGCTGTGATGCTATCGCTATGTAGCCGCTTTCCCACTTATGATGTCCCTGCCCATGTATAGCCGATCCCATAAACTGTCTTGATATATTCCTGCTTTTCTTCACCGCCCGCACTGCTTTTCTCCAGCTTGTCCCGCAGCCTTTTCACCGCGACAGTCAGCGCATGTTCCTCCACAAATTCCGTCTCCCCGCTCCAGACAGAATCGATCAGGCTGCTTCTTTTCACTACGGCACCGCTGTTTTCGCAGAGCACCTTCAGAATCTTTTGCTCGGTCAGGCTCAGCTCGATCGGCATGCCATTTTTATAAAACTGCATCGCAGAAAAATCCAGATCCAGCCCCTGAAACCGATAATGGTCTTGTTTTTCCTGCTTTCCGCGAAGCTGTACCTGCACCCGCGCACGCAGCACCATCAGGCTGAACGGCTTTGTAATATAGTCGTTCGCGCCCGCCTCCAGCCCTGTCACAATATCCAGTTCCATATTGTTGACAGTCAGCAGGATAATCGGCATCTGATACCTGCTGCGGATTTCCCGCACAAACTCCATCCCGTTTCCGTCCGGCAGGTTCACATCCAGCAAAACCAAGTCCATGTCCTGTATGCGCAGCGCGTCTCTTGCTTCCTGTAACGTCCGGCAAGCCGTAAAAATATACTGCTCCTGCCGCAGCGCAAGCTGGATGCCTTCATTCATCTTTTTATCGTCCTCTACGATCATAATATGAGTCATTTCTGTTCATCCTTTCTGCACTCAATTATAAGCGAAAAAAACAGGCTGGTCAATCGTAGCATTTTAACTGAGACTGTGCTATAATCATCAAAAAGAAAGGAGACGCATATGAACCGCTACTTTAACACAGAAGGAAGCTGCCGCCCGAAAGAGCATTATATGGTCAATCTCGGCAGCCGCCTGCAAGAGATTCGAACCTATTATATAAACCGAGGAAAATATTTTGTCATAAACAGAGGCAGGCAGTACGGCAAAACAACTACCTTGCAGTTACTTGCAAACGATTTAAAACCGGACTATCTTGTAATTGCGATGGATTTTCAGGAAATCGGGTCAGCAGATTTTCAGGATGAAGCCTCTTTTTCCATTGTATTTGCCAAAATTTTTCTACGCGCCTGCCAGCAAATGCGCCCGAATGACTATGAAACGCTTGCCCGCCCTGTCTCCGATTTTCTGCTTGAAAAGGAGCGTCACACCTTGCAGGAGCTGTTCACCAGGCTGAGCGTTGTATGCAAAGACTCGCCGCAGCCAGCCGTACTCATCATCGACGAGGTAGACAACGCCGGCAACCACCAGGTATTTCTGGACTTTCTCGCGCTGCTGCGCACCTATTATCTGGATCGGGAAAATAAACCAACTTTTCAGTCCGTTGTTTTAGCAGGCGTCTATGATATTAAAAACCTGAAGCGAAAAATAAGGCCGGACAGCGAGCACCAATATAACAGTCCCTGGAATATCGCCGCAGACTTTGATATCCCTATGGGCTTTACAGCAAAGCAGATCCAGGATATGCTGCTGGAATATGAAGCAGACTCCCGCACCGGAATGGATACAGCCGCAGTCGCAGAAGAAATCTGGCAGTATACGTCCGGCTATCCGTATCTCGTATCTGCCTTATGCAAGCTGCTGGATGAAAAAATAGCTCGCACTACCGATCCAAAACATGCCTGGACAGCACATGGGATTGCCGAAGCAGTTAAGCTTCTCCTTTCAAAAAGCCGCCCGCTTTTTGAAAGTATGATAAAACAGCTTACGGAATATCCCGAAATGAAGCATATGCTGCATTTGATTTTATTTGAGGGCAAACAGGTAAATTACAATCCTTACCATCCGATCGTAAATCTTGCATCTATGTTTGGTTACATTATAAATAAAAATAACAGTATTCAGATTACCAACCGTATTTTTGAATTATGCCTGTACCGCCTTTTCCTGTCCGAAGAGGAGCTGTCAAACGCCATATATAACGAAGCACAAGGAAACCGCAATCAATTTACCGAAGGCGGCAGGCTGAATATGGACTTGGTATTGGAGCGCTTTGCTGTCTGCTTTCACGACATTTACGGCGACAACAGCGAACCGTTTGTCGAACAGTATGGACGGAAATTCTTCCTGCTGTTTCTGACGCCGATTATCAACGGCTCGGGCAACTATTATATCGAAGCGCAGACAAGGGATGCCAGGCGCACGGATGTGATTGTAGATTATCTGGGGGAACGTTTTGTAGTCGAGATGAAAATATGGCATGGCAACGAGTACCACGAACGTGGGGAAGCACAACTGGCAGGATATCTTTCTTATTACCATCTTACAAAAGGATATCTGGTCAGCTTTAACTTCAACAAAAATAAGCAGACGGGCGTCAGAAAAATACAAATCCACGGCAAAGAGATCACAGAAGCAACTATATAATCCCAAAATCAAACAGAGCCATCCGAAAATAGTATTTGCAACCCTGTTTTCCGATGGCTCTATATTAAAATTGTTTCTTAATAGCGCTTTTCCCAGTCTAACTCCTGTTCTTTTTTCAGGTCTTCTTCTGTCATATACTTGCGGTAGATCTTTTCCAAAAACAGGTTATACACGCACATCACCCCAGCCGGCACAAACGTAACGGCAATCGGCGATACATAAATGAGCAGCATTCCTGCCAGCAGCAGCACAAGCACGAGGATCGACCACGGCAGGTTCAAAAGCGCGATCAGCGCTGCATTTTTCATCGTATTTTTGAGGCTGTTTTCAAACCTTGCCGAATACGTAAAAATATACACGCACCATACTGCCCAGAAAAACAGCAGGAAATGGAAGAAATAATACAGCATTCCCATCTTGGAGCCTTGCTCCAGAAACTGGCGCATAATCTGCTGATCCACAAATAAAAATGCAAATATGGCAAGCAGGATCAGCCAGATCTTGGTCGTCTGCTTCAAGTTGGACTTAAACGAGCTCCAAAAGCTCCGCCAGATATACCCGCGGTTTCCGAGCAGCGACTTATGCACCGTATAATAAAATGCCGTCGTAGAGGCGCCGAACGTCACAATCGGCAGGCTGAATACAACCCACAAAATGCTTGCCCAAAACCCGTCCACAATCTTATTGACTGCCCGAAAAAATCCATTGTCATAATTAAAAATATTGTTCATACCTTCCTCCTTTGTCCGCATGAGGGAAACATCTATCATAATCAGACATTATAACATATTCCGGCGCTTTCAGAAACAGAAATTCTAAAATTTCATGAAAATATTTCATGTAAAAAGTCCCAAAAACTGCCTGCTGTGCAGTTTCAGGGACTTCTGTCATTCCTTGTTATTTTACACGGATCTCCACCACACTGCAAGCAGGCAGCGTCACCTTCATCCGGTCGCCGTTTAACGTATATCCTTCAAAGGCTTCCTCTTTTACATTCCAAGGCTCGTCAAACGTATTATATGCATGAATATCCGGGTGTGCAACGACATTTGCTTCCACTACCTCATACTCTCTGTCGCCTGTAAAGCGTACGTCCAGCTCATGGCTGTCCGTTGCGGACAGGTTGTTCAGGGTGATCGTAATGATCCCGTCCTTTTCGGATGCGGATTCTGAGATCTGCGGCACCTTCCACTCACCGATCCCGATTTCTTCCACGCCTGTCAGTTCGCTGCTTACAAGCTGCGCCCCCTGGTGGTGGCGGTACATACGGAATACGTAATACGTCGGCGTCTTAATCATTTTCTCGCCTTCGGTCAGAAGCATCGCCTGGAGCACGTTTACCGTCTGCGCGATACATGCCATTTTTACGCGGTCGCAGTGCTTATTAAAGATATTCAGCGTAATCCCTGCGACAAGCGCATCGCGCACCGTGTTCTGCTGGTATAAAAATCCCGGATTCGTGCCTGGCTCACAGGTAAACCAGGTGCCCCACTCGTCTACAGACATACCGATCTTTTTCTTCGGGTCAAAGCGGTCCATAATCGTGCCGTGCCTGTCGATTAAGATGTCCATATACAGCGCTTTATACAGCGTCTTGTACCAGACTTCTTCGTCAAAATCCGTCGCGCTGCCTTTGATCTCCCATCCTTCCGGATGCACATAATAATGCAGCGACAAAAAGTCCATATGCCCGTGCTTTTTCTTTTCCACATGGGCAAAGCAGGTCTTCATAACGTCCTTTGTCCAGTAATAATCATCCACATTTGCGCCGCAGCAGACTTTCTCAATCGGCTCCTTATTTTCGTCCAGATTTTTGACGAACGTCTGATAACGGCGGTATTCATTTGCATAGTGCTCTGGCGTCATATTGCCGCCGCAGCCCCAGTTTTCGTTGCCGACGCCGAAATAGTCTACCTTCCAAGGCGCTTCATGCCCGTTTTGCTTGCGCAGGTCAGCCATCGGGGATACGCCTTCAAAGGTCATGTATTCTACCCATTCAGCCATTTCCTGTACCGTACCGCTGCCCAGGTTGCCGTTAACATAGGTCTTGCAGCCGAGCTGGCGGCACAGCTCCATAAACTCATGCGTCCCAAAGCTGTTGTCCTCTACGACGTTGCCCCAGTTCGTATTGACCATCTTTTTCCGGTTTTCTTTTGGCCCGATACCATCCTGCCAATGGTATTCGTCTGCAAAGCATCCTCCCGGCCAGCGCAGTACCGGCACTTCCAGCTCCTTTAAGGCTTCTACGACATCCGTGCGCATACCGTTCACATTCGGAATGCCGGAATCCTCTGTTACAAAAATCCCCTCGTAAATCCCTCTGCCCAAATGCTCCGAAAACTGACCGTAAATTTCAGGCGCAATCCGTCCCTGCTTTTTTGCATCATTAATTACTAATTTTGCCATAGATACCTCCTTATTCGTTTATTTTATTACACATTATTCTTCGAAAGAAAATACAGGCCGTCCATCCTGATCCCAGCGCACTTTCATCAGGCACGCATGGCGGTTTGGATTGTACAGCGGGTTCCCCTCGATCTTAGATTCTGTCCGCAGGTGATATACCATAATATCATTGCCTTCTTCATCTGTCGTAAAAGAATTATGCCCCGGCCCGAATATATTTCTGGATGCATCTGTCTGCAATACCGGATAGCGCTCTTTTTTCCAGGACAGCGGGTCCAGCAGGTCGGCATCCATATCTGCTGTCAGCATCCCCATACAATAATGTTCCCCTGTCTCGCTCGCAGAATACGTCAAAAACAGCTTGTTTCCATGCTTAATCACTGCCGGGCCTTCATTTACCCAAAAACCATAGCGCTCCCAGTCATAATCCGGCGTCGTCAGCAGTACCTGCACCGTTTTCAACTGGTGCGGATGTTCCATTTTCGCAATATACAGATTGGAAATCTGCTTGCCGACGCCGACCTTCTCCGCCCATACATAATAATATTCGCCTTTATTTTCAAATACTGTGGCATCCAGAGAAAATGCTTCAAAAGAAAACACGTCTTCCGGCGCCCGTTTCATCTTCCCAAGCTCTTTCCATGGATCTTTGATCGGATCAGGCCCCTGGCACTCCAGCACATACGGGCGGATTTCCCAGACATCGTCCTTATCGCCGCCTGCATAATAAATATACCACTTGCCGTCCAGATAATGCAGCTCCGGCGCCCAGATATGGATGCTCATCTCACCTTCTTCATGCTTATGCCAAATCTCGATCTCCTCCGCCTGCGGAAGCTCGGCAAGGGTTTTCGCCCTGCGCAGGCAGATGCCGTCATAAGCAGGCACTGAAGCGGTAAAATAATACCACCCGTCTGTATGCTTGTACACATATGGGTCTGCTCTCTGAAGGATCCACGGTTCATTAAATTTTAATTTAGCGTCCATTGCGTTTCCTTTCTAACTTAAACGAATCATGCAAAAAAGCAGACAGCACCCGGTCATGCCAGTTGAACATAAATCCAATCGCTCAAAACCCCAAAATAAGAACTTCACTGACAAACCGGGCTGCTGCCTATAGCAAATCTATACCTTTTACACGAAAAATACCTTCATCTCACCTACTGTAACAAACTGATTTCATTTTTCAACTCATAAACCCCTGTATCCATTAACCCTTGACAGCGCCTGCAACCATACCATCGATAAAATAGCTCTGGAAGCAAAGGAACACAACCAATACCGGGAGGATGGAAAACATCGAACCTGCAATCAGGATATCATAGTTATTTCCATATGGAGTCAATAGCCCGTTCAAATAAACCGGAAGCGTAAATTTCTCTGCACTTCTGTATACAAGCATTGGCCACAACAGGTTGTTCCAGGAACCCATGGAGGTCAGGATTGCCATGGAAGCAAACGCCGGTTTTACGATCGGCAGCATAATCCGCACACAGATCCCGTACTCACTCGCACCGTCAATACGCCCTGCCTCTAACAGCTCCTTCGGAAGCCCGATCATATACTGGCGGAAGAAAAAGATGGTAGATGCCCCGCACAGCCCAGGCAAAATAACGCCCCAAGTCGTATCTGTCAGTTTCAGCTTGATAATCTCCTGGTACAATGGAAGCATCAGGATTTCAAACGGAACCATCATCGTCGCAATGACGAGGAAGAACAAGAGGTTGCGCAGCTTAAACTCATACATGGAAATACCATAAGCTACAAAATAACATACTACCAACGTGCCCACTACTGTAACAAAGGTCAAAAACAGGCTGTTTTTAAATGCATTCAGATATTTTAAAGAATCTGCATTAAAACTGAAAATATACTGGTAATTTGCAAGCGTCATGGTAGAAAAATTCAGGTCAACGCTCAACCCGTTCCGCATCAACTGCTGGCCAGGGCGAAAAGAAGCTAAAAGGCCGGCAAATACTGGAAATACGATAAAAAAACATAATACTACAAATAGTCCGGTTCCAAGCACAGTAAGCACTGTCGTCTTCGTCCCGCCTACCTGGGATTTCGATTTAGCAGCCATTTACCTCTCCTCCTTCTTAAATGTACCAGTCATAACCAACTGAATCATGTTAATAATGAGCGCAATACCAAGCAGCACCAAGCCTACCGAAGACGCATAGCCCATATCGTTCTTCTCAATACCACGGCGGTACAGATAGCCTACGATCGTAAGACCGATATTCCTTGGCGAAGCATTTCCGTTCCATAACATGAAGGATTCCAGGAACATGGACAGGCCGGCATATACAGAAATCGTACATACATAAACCGTTGTCGGCTTCAGCAGAGGAAGCGTCACATACCAAAATCTCTTCCAGGAGGTTGCCCCGTCAATCTCCGCGGACTCATACAGGCTTGTATCAATCCCCTTTAACCCGGACAAGAAATACAGCATATTTACACCGGTCCAGCGCCAACATGCTAACAGCAGCAATGCAAAATACGCAGTCCCTTTCATTTTAAGCCACTGAATCGGCGACCTGCCGATTGCCTGCAGCAGTAAGTTCATCTGCCCAGTGCCCATTTCAGTAAACATCAGACGGAATAACGTACCAGAAATAACTACAGACGTTAAAGACGGCATATACAGGATCGCTTTCCACACGCCTTTTGCCTTTACAAGACGACTGTCCATCAATGCTGCAAACAGCATCGGAAACGGAATCAATAACACTAAGGTAAGTACCATGTATAAAACACTGTTTTTGATTGCAGTATGGAATACAGAATCTTTTAATAATTTTGCATAATTGCTAAATCCCACCCACTCTGTTTTTGCAGGGCCGATATCCTGGAAACTCATAACAACCGTACTGCATAAAGGATATATCCAGAAAATACAAAAGCTCAGTAAAAATGGCAATACAAATACATACGGAGCCGTCCTCTGGGAATACATGAATTTCTGAAAGATATTACTCTTTTTTTCCATAGCTTCTCCTCACTCTCTCCCTTAGATAAGGATTGCCTAAGAAACGGGTTCTTAGGCAATCCATTTCACGCTTCATGCAATTAGAATTGCAGTTTACGACTATAACTCTAATTCAACTGCATCCTGAGCTTCCTGCAACATTTCATCAATATCCCTGCCGCTTTCAAAGATTTCATTGAATACTGTCAGGTTGAACTGCTCAGCAATCGTAAGAGTGATTTTATGCATCTTAATCAAGCCGATTTCATCTTTAATCTCATTCAAAACATCGTATGGCATATTGCGGAAGAATGTGTTGTATACATTGCTTTCATCATGCGCAAACGCATCGTCATCCCATAAAGATGTATTACATACGTCAAATCCCAAGTCTTCCCAGATGACCTGCTCGCCTTCTGGAGACATCTTTGCGTAGCAAAGGAATTCTGCTGCCAGTTCCTGGTTCTGTGACTGCTGGGTTACGACTGTACCTGTACCGCCGATACCTACGGAACGCGGCTGTCCTTCTTCAAATACTGGACACGGAGCTATGTACCAATTTCCTTTTTCATCCGGCATTTCCTTAATAAATCTGGACATATACCAAGCTGCCTTCGGGAAGGATACGATATTTTTGCTTGTAATATTTTTAAAGCCCGTCTCGTTATCTACGATGCCGTCTGGAGAAACCTGTGCAATGCCTTCATCCAGCATCCCTTTTTCAAATTCGAGCATCTTCTTTACAGATTCGATCTGTACGTTTGGATTTGAGCCGTCGCCGCTCCAGTCTTCGCCGTGCTGTGCCATGGAAATCCACATCCAGTCCGTACCGCCTGTATCTACAGAAGTCCAGAACTTGCCTTCTTCGCCGCGTGCTTCCACGTATTTCTTGCCGAGCGCTTTCCAGTCATCCCAAGTCTTAATTGCATCCACGTCATCCTTTGTAATGTCGTACTGCTCCAATTCGCCAAGGTTGTAGTACATAACCGTAGCGCCTACATGGAACGGAGCGCCGTAGTAATGTCCGTCTTCCCCTGCGTATGCATCCAGACGTGACTGCACCATGTCATCCTTGTACGGAGCAATCGCATCATCTAATGGATAAAGCCATGTATCCAGGCCTTCTACCGCATTCGGGAACTGTCCTACTTCAATATCGATAATATCCGGTGCGCCTTCGCCAGCCTGGAAGGACATCAGCACCTTGTTATGCATATCCATAAACGGATAAGCGGTTGCTGTCAGATAGATCGTCTTATCCGGGTTTGCCTCGTTCCACTTCTCAACCATCTTGCCGTAGAACGTAGCGTGCTGGTCAACGAATGTCCATACAGAAATCGGTGTGCCGTTCTCATCACCGAAAGTACCGCTGAAATCGATCTCTTCGCCTTCCCCTTCGCCGTCTGCCGCTGTGCCGCCTTCGTCCGCTGCACCGCCGTCATCCGCTGTACCGCCTTCGTCTGCTGTGCCGCCGTCATCCGCTGTGCCGCCGTCATTGGATGAGCCGCCGTTGTCAGAACTGCCGCAGCCTGCAAATGTCAGGCAGCCGGCAACCATTGTTGCACACAAGAGTGCGCTTACTAATTTCTTTTTCATTGCTTTCCCTCCTGTTTTGAAAATCCCTTAAATTTGAAATCAGCTCTCTAACTTCATAGTTGTACCTTATCATATTTTTTATATTTTGTAAACATTTATTTTAGATTTATCTATAC
>CAMWXD010000100.1 GCA_947178105.1 uncultured Eubacterium sp.
CTCCTTTTCCTCAATTTTTACCTTTCCGCTTTCAATGCGGCTCATATCCAGCACATCATTTATCAGGCTCAGCAGATGATTGCTGGACGTCGCAATCTTTTTCAGATAATCCCGTACCTGCTCTGTACTGTCGATATGCGCCGCAGCCAGCGATGTAAAGCCTATAATAGCGTTCATAGGCGTACGGATATCATGAGACATATTGTTTAGAAACGTCGTTTTCGCCCGGTTGGCATGTTGCGCCGCAGCCAGAGCGTCCTGAAGATCCGCCCTCTGTGCCGCAAGCTGCGCCTCCATCCTCTTCTCATCATCAATATCTACAAAAAAACCGACAAAGGTAATCGGAGAACCATCCTCTCTCCTGGACAGCCTGCCGGCTGCGTGGAACCATCTCCACCCTGCATTTTTAGTGAGCAGCCGGTATTTCACATCGTAGGTTTTCTTTCCGGTATAATCCTCTACCGTATCCCAATACTCCTTCATTACATACGCTTTATCCTCTTCATGCAGCAAATCTGACCAGGATTCCAGCTTGTTTGGAAAATCCGTTTCGTCCTCGTATCCCAGCATATGTCGAAACACATCTGTCCAGACACAGGAAACGATCTTACCGCACTCGTCAAACTCCATACTCCAAGGCCCGGAGCCAAGCGCCTCCTGAATATTTTCCATCGCAGCCCGCTCCCGCTTAATCTGCGCAATCGCAGCCTCAAGCTGCTGCTTATCCGCCTTTTCCTGCTCCAGCAGCATCCTTGCATGATTCCTGAACCGACGAACCAGTATCAAAAATACCAAAAGCATCACACCCGCTACGATCAGCGTCTGAACCAAAAACCTGTTTGTGCCTGTTTTCGCACTTTCCGCCGCCCATATGGCAGCAGCCATTAGAAACACAGCAAACGCAATTCCGCTCGCTACATAAAATCCAGTGTTACGCTTTTTCTGTTTTTTTGACCTCATCATTTCCTCCAATTCAGGCATACATCCGCCCTGTACAATTTCGATAGATAAATTCATTGTAATTATTTTCACATGCGAATGCAAGTGAATTGTCAAGGAAATTTTTTGGATAACGCGGCATAATCGAATGTTTTCAGAAATGCCTTCGCCCGCTCTGTGCCGGGATGTGTGAAAAATTCGTTCGGCTGGCTGCTTTCTTCCACAATTTTCCCATGCTCCAAAAACAGGACTCGGTCTGCGATCGCTTTTGCAAATGCCATCTCATGCGTCACGATCAGCATTGTGCTGCCAGCTCTGGCAAGGGAAAGGACAACTTCCAGCACCTCCCGCACCATTTCAGGATCCAAAGCCGCGGTGATCTCATCCAACAGCAGGATTTCCGGATGCATGATCAGTGCACGGACAATCGCGGCACGCTGCTTTTGCCCGCCGGATAGCTGGCGGGGATAGGCGTCCCTCTTCTCTGCAAGCCCAACCCTCGCCAAAAGCTGCTCAGCCTCTTTTTCTGCTTCGCCGCGGCCTCTTTTTTGTACTATAAGCGGCGCCAGCAGAATGTTTTCCAGTATCGTTTTATGCGGAAACAGATCATAGCTTTGGAAAACCATGCCGATCTTCTGCCGCATACTGGAAATATTTTTTGCCTCTTTTTGGACTGGCTCACTGTTCAGAAAAACCCCTCCGCCCTGAATATCCTCCAACGCATTGATGCAGCGCAAAAGTGTGCTTTTTCCACACCCGGAAGGCCCGATGATGACAACCACTTCGCCTTTTTTGAGTGCAAGGCTAATATCGTCAATGACCACATGCCCGCCATATGCCTTATGTATATGGTCAAGCCTCAAAAGTACCTGTTCCATACTTATGACCACCTCTTCTCAAGATATCCAGCCAGCCTGCTGACTGGCCAGCAGATTAAGAAATAAAGCAGAAATACTACTGCAAACACCCCGAATGCCGCATTCGGCGAAGTTCTCCGGTTTGCCTCGATCACCTGCTGCGCGACTTTTAATACCTCCACAATCCCGATCATCATAACAAGGCTTGTTGTCTTGACCATTCTCGTGATCAGATTAATGGAAAGCGGGATCAGCCGCCGGACCGCCTGCGGCAGAATGACATACAGATAAATTTCCGATCCTGCCATCCCCAGTGCCTGCGCGCTTTCATACTGGATCTTCGGAATGCTGATGAGCGCGCCGCGCACCAGGTCGCCCATTTCCGCCGCGCCCCAAAAGCTGAATACGATAACCGCAGCATATTCTGCTGACAAATTCCAGCCGAATACTCTTGTCGTGCCAAAATAAACGAGAAACAGCAATACCATCTGCGGCATAATGCGGACAATCTCCAGATAAATACGAAATGCGGCTCTGAGAATCCTGTTTTCGGATGTCATCAGAATGCCCATCACAAGCCCTAATAAAATACTGATAGCAACAGAAACAAGGCTGATGCGGACTGCAACCCACATGCCATCCAGCAGCCGCACAAAGTTGCTTCCTTTGAAAAGGACATCAATTCCCAAATTCTGCATGGCGCAGCCTCCTTTCCGCAAAGCTGCCCAATATGGACACCGGCAGCAGCATGATCAGATAAAAAATAACCAGCAGCGTCAGGCATTCGATCGTTTTCGCATACATACCAATGAGGTCTTTTGCCGTAAACATCAGATCCATCAGGCTGATCGTCGAAAACACGCTTGTTTCTTTCAGCAGAAAAATCACATTGGCAAGAAGCCCAGGTATGCTGGAAGATACTGCCTGCGGCAGGATCACATACCAGAATGCCTGTATTTTGTCCATGCCAAGGCTCTGCGCGCTTTCCGACTGGATCGGCGCTATATTTTCCAATCCGCTCCGAAATGTTTCCGCCATGTAAGCGCCGCCCAAAAGTCCAAGCCCCAGACTGCCGCAAAACTGTGCAGAAATGCGGATTCCGATTTTCGGAAAAGCAAAATAGAAAAAGAACAACTGCACCAAAAGAGGCGTATTTCTAAACAGCTCAATATAAAAACTCATAATCTGGCGCAGAACCGGCGCCTTTAGATGTATTGCCACCGTACAAACGATCCCAATTATAAATGCAAGAAGAACACCCATCCATCCGATTTTGAGCGTGAGCAGCAGCGCATCTTGATAAAGCGGCAAATAGGATGCCATCACTTCCCAATCCATAACCTGACTCCTAAACTATTCTTTGTTTCTGTGATCGAATGTTTTTGCAGCAAGCATCCCTGCCCCCTGCATCAACTGGACAATCCCAACAATAAAAATCAAAGTCACCAGCATAACTCCGGTATCGTAGCGGTAATAACCATAGCGAATGGCAATATCGCCAAGCCCGCCGCCGCCAATAACACCTGCCATAGCAGAATAGCCGAGCACTGTTCCCAACACAATCGTTACGCCTACAAGCAGCGATGTCCTCGCCTCACCGATCAGCACTTTAAAAACAATCGTTCCTGTTTTAGCTCCCATACTGACAGCCGCCTCAACCACACCCTCGCTGACCTCTTTCAGGGAAGATTCCACCATCCGCCCGATCAGAGGCGCTGCGGCAAGTGTCAGCGGCACAATAGTAGCCGCAGAACCATAGCTCTTTCCAACAATCAGCTTCGTAAACGGCCTAACCAAAATCAAGAGAATCAGAAAAGGGATACTTCTTGTAATATTAATCACAAGATCCAAAATACCATAAACCATCCTGTTTGGCGCAATTCCGCCTTTGTCCGTCAGCGTCAGCGCAATTCCAATCGGAAGTCCAAGCACATATCCGAAAAAAGTTGCTGCCAGCGTCATAGAAACAGTATCCCGAATCCCTTCTAAAAGCATTGTAATCATTGTCTCATCCCACATCCGCCATTATCTCCGTCTCACTCATCAAAAGCAGTCGCCTTGCTGCCCTTGATCTTGGATTTTTAAAAATCTTTGCAACACTCCCGCACTCCTGCACAGTCCCTTTATCCAAAACAGCTACCTGCGTACAGATTTCCTGAATAACCCTCATTTCATGAGTAATAATCACAATCGTAATTCCCATCGTATCACGGATATTCTTCAGCAGGCTTAAAATAGTTTTCGTTGTCTCTGGGTCAAGTGCGCTGGTTGACTCATCACACAATAAAATATCCGGTTCATTTGCCAGTACCCTGGCAATGGCAACCCTCTGCTTCTGTCCGCCGGAAAGCTGGGAAGGATAAGCACCTGACTTATCCCCCAGCCCTACCTTTTTCAGCAGCTCCAAGGCTTTTTCTTTCCGCTGCTTTTTCGGAATCCCCCGGATCTCCAGCGGGAAACAGACATTATTCAGAACATTCTGCTGTTCGAGCAGATTAAAATGCTGAAAGATCATGCCAATCTTCTGCCTGCGGAGCCGCAGTTGCTCTCTGCCAAGCGCAAGCAGATTCTGGCCGTCTATAATCACTTCGCCAGAATCTGGCTTTTCAAGCAGGTTTAAGCATCTGACCAGCGTGCTTTTTCCTGCGCCGGACAATCCAATGACTCCAAAAATTTCATTTTTCGCAATGGAGAGCGATACTGACTTGAGCGCTTCGACATTTCCGTTTTTTGCAGTATACATTTTGGTAAGGCCATGAACTTCTATATATGCTGTTTCCATCCATCATCTTCCTTTTCATCGTGTTTCATCAATCCTCGAAAGGAACAACTGCACCATCGTAAGTATCTGTAATAAACTGCTTCATTTCATTTGATTTCAAAGCAGTGACAAGCGCCTGGATCCCTTCCTCATTTTCATTTCCTTCTTTTACAACCAAAACATTCACATAAGTCTGTGCCGCCGCAGATTCATTGGTCTCATAAGCCACCGCATCCTGGGCTACGGAGAACCCTGCCCCCAGCGCATAATTGCCATTGAGTACGACAAATGCCACCTCGTCCTTCACCCTGGAAACCTGTGCAGCCTCCAGCTCCTGTATCTTAATATTATGAGGATTGTCAGTAATATCCTTAACAGTAGCCTTCAATCCGGCGCCATCAGCAAGTTTCAGTATCCCGTTATCCTGCAAAAGAAGCAGTGCCCTTGCTTCATTTGTTGTATCATTCGGGACTGCAATCACATCGCCCTTATCCAAATCGGATAAATCTGATTTCGTACCCGGATAAATGCCGAACGGTTCGTAGTGTATTTTCCCCACAGATACAAGGGAAGTTCCATTTTCTTCATTGAAGTCATCCAGATACGGAACATGCTGGAAATAATTCGCATCTATTTCCCCACTGTCCACCACCAGATTCGGCTGTACATAATCCTCAAATTCAGTAACTTTCAGCGTCCACCCTTCTTTTGCGAGAATGTCAGCAGCTTCGGCAAGGATTTCAGCGTGCGGAGTCGGCGAAGCGGCCACCGTGATCTCGCCTTTGCTTTCTGCTTGTGCAGTTTCACCGCCTTCAACGACCAGCGTATCCTCATAATCAGCGCCATATGTCTCAAGCAGAGTTGCTTCATAGTCTGCGTGGAAAAATTTTTCTTCGCCGAGAGCTTTGATCTCATCATTCAGCCAATTCAGCAGGCTGGCATTTCCTTTTGCCACAGCAGGCGCAATCGTGTCTGCGCTGCCAAGGGACGCAATACCAACCTCATAACCGGAATTTTCGATCGAAAATGCAATGACTTCGGTATTGTCGTTCGCCCATGCGACACCGTTACGATTTTCCAATGCAGTTTTCGCTTCTGCGTAGGCGTCATATTTTTGCAGCTTGATATCAGGATAGTTCTTTACAAGATAAGTTTCAGCCGTAGTACCTGAAATGACAATTACTTCATCCTTATCCCCAATATCATCCAGACTGGTAATCACCGCGTCTTTCGGAGAAACAACACCCAGAGCCACATTCATATATGGCAGCGCAAAATCGACTTCCTGCGCACGCTCCTGAGTGACAGTGAAATTAGCCAGGATGATATCGGCCTTGCCTGTCTGTAAATACTCAATGCGGTTCGCTGCTTCCGTTGATACATAATTGATATCCACGCCAAGGTCTTTGCCGATACGGTTTCCAAAGTAGACATCATATCCCTGATACTCACCATTTTCATCTACATAACCGAAAGGGCTTTTGTCAGAAAACACGCCGATGTTGATTACGCCTCGTTCCTTAATTTCCTCCACCGTCTTGTAAACAGCATCCGAATGATTCTCCGCCTTGTTGTCTGTTGCTTCCGCTGCGTCGCTCGCGGGGTTTTTTAATACCGTAGCGTTGCCTTTGGAATAATCTGAGCCGCATCCCGACAGCGCAGACATCAAAAAAGTAAGCGCAAGCACGGCGGCTCCTAATTTTTTAGATACAAAATGTTTCATAAATTTTCACTCCTCTTTCTACTATGTATTGTTGTTGGATTTTCATCTTCTCAAATCCATCGCCATAATATTATACCTATTTACCTATTATGTCAATAGGTAAATAGGTATTTTTTCATTTTCTTCCAATCTTGATTTATCCTGCCGCTTTATGATAAAATATACCAGCAGATGTTCACGAGTAAAAAACAGGAGGACAATGCCATTATGATTTCAACAAAAGGAAGATACGCGATCCGCTTTTTGATAGACCTGGCAGAACAGTCTGACGGCACGCCTGTGCCACTTGATGGGATTGCCGCAAGACAGGAGATTTCAAAAAAGTATCTGGAATTGATTGTGAAAATCCTTGTAAAGGGTAAGCTTGTGAAGGGCACAAGCGGAAAAGGAGGCGGATACCGCCTGATACGAAGGCCGGAAGAATATACAGTAGGTGAAATTCTGGAACTAACAGAAGGAACATTAGCAACCGTCGCATGTCTGGATGCGGATGCCCAGCAATGCCCAAGAGAGTCTTGCTGCAAAACACTTCCCATGTGGAAAAAATTTGACAGCATTGTGCATGACTACTTTTTTAACATCACGATAGCAGATCTTGTAAACGGAATATTTTGATATGGATGCTGCGCTTTTGCCGGTAAAGCCGCCGTATGCCGCCGCAGGCAGCATGGGCGGCTGCCGGCCAAAAGCCATATGTCAGATACTTAAGCACATCGTATAGGCTGACCAAATGCAGCCCATCAGATTCGACGGCCTCTCTGCATCTCCTAATAAATGCACATGATCTCCTTTTATCGCATCATATAAATCTCTGTTGGAAATATAACCAACGGAAACGACTACGGTGTCAGCCTCCACTGGCTTTATATCCCTGTGGATTCCCTGAAGGCTCTGATTGAACGCCCTGCCTCTGATATTAGGCTCATTGTATGTGACGGTCTCAATATATGCCTTTTTGTCCTCATATTTAACGACCTTGGAATTTTTAAGAATGTCAACTTTATAATATTCCATCAGATCCAACAAGCAATTATAATTCGAAGCAGATAATCCTTCCACATTCAGAATCGTCGGGCAGTTTTCTACAAGCGTCACCTTTTTATTTTTCCTTGCCAGGTCATATGCCAGTTCACATCCGGTCAGTCCGCCTCCGACAATGACAACATTTTGATCCTGAATATTCTGATTCTGCAATACATCCACTGCATAACGGACATTTGGCTGGTCAAAGCCAGGTGTCGGCAGTGTCCTTTCTTTTGCTCCTGTAGCGACAAATATTTCGTCATAACCGTCCTTGTCTTCCGGTTTGAATTCTGTATTTAACAATACATGGACACCCGTATTTTTCATCTGTCTCCGATACCATTCAATCAGGCGGCGGTCATCATCTTTAAAATCAAAAGCGGCTGCTGCAATAAAGATGCCTCCCAACACATCTTTTTTCTCATACAGGTCGACTTCATGGCCGCGCAAAGCACAGACCCTGGCAGCTTCCATTCCTGCAATTCCGCCGCCGACAACGGCAATCCTTTTTTTCGTATCCGCTTTGCTGATATTGTAATGATTTTCCATACCGCATCTCGGATTCAGCGCGCAGGAGATATCTTTTAACGCCATCTTCTCATAATCAAACTGAACGATTCTGGCAAGACATCCAAAATGGCACGAAATACACGGACGGACATCATCAAGCCTTTCCTCTTTGAATTTATTCGCCAAGTCAGGGTCCGCCAATAACGGGCGTCCCATACCCATCATATCAATCTTACCTTCTGCGATAGAGCGGTCTGCCAAAGCAGGGTCATCAAAGCGGCCCGCACAGATGACAGGAATATCCACCTCTTTCTTAATAAGGGCAACATCTTCCAAATTCAGCGCCTTCGGCATATATACCGGCGGATGCGGCCAATACCATGCATCGTACGTACCATTGTCGCAGTCTAACATATCATAGCCCGCATCCTGCAACATTCTGGCAGCTTTCTTGCTTTCCTCGTAATCCCTTCCAAATTCTTCAAACACTTCTCCCGGAACTGCTCCCCGGTTAAAGGCTTTTGTATAGCTTTTTACAGAATAACGCAGGGAAACAGGGAATTCCTTTCCGCACTCCGCCTTAATCGCCTGCACAATCTCGATCGGGAACCGCAGACGGTTCTCCAGCGGCCCTCCGTACTCATCCGTACGTTTATTAAAGGAAGAAATTGCAAACTGGTCAAGCAGATACCCTTCATGTACCGCATGAATCTCGACACCGTCGATGCCGGCATCTTTAGCGGCTTTGGCGCCTATAGCAAACCATTCTACATACTGATGGATCTCCTCCACAGTCATCTCTCTTTGTACCTCTCTGGGATCCCATACATTCGGAAGGGCAGAAGCCGCCGGGCCTCCCGGAGTCCCGGATCTTCCTGACATGGCGGAGATCATAATAAATACTTTCGATCCATATCGGTGAATGCCGTCCGCCAGATATTTCGTATGCTCCGTATAGGTAGCAGGATGATTGACAATGGAAGGAAGAAATTCTCCAGGCGGTATCGGAGCCATCCCGGTAATAATCAGTCCCGTGCCGCCTTTCGCCCTTTCAATATAATAGTCCGCTCCATCCTTTGTGTAAGACCCATCCCTGTTCATCATACGGGGAGAAAGTACGCCCATCGGCATCAGCGCAATTCTGTTCGGGATCTCCACATTGCCGATCTTTACAGGTGAAAATAGATGATTGTAAGCCATAAATTACCTCCTTTGTATTTTTATGAACAGTTCTTTGATACAATTATACATTGTTCCTATATAATAGGCAAGTTCATTTGTTAAAAATACACAAAAATTAATCCTTGTCTGAATCAGCCAGAGCCACCCTGCATCGTTTCTTATAACAGGCAATCCCATACTTTAAGATATGCTCTGTTCCCTCATCCCGAAGAACCTCTTCAGTAAAATCCTTCTGTCCGAATCTCTTTAAAATCCTCAATTCCGATCGGGAGCTTTTTCTTTCTGTCTTCCATCTGATCCTCACGCTCCTGTCTGATCCCGTACTGCATGGAATGTGCCGAAAGCACGTTTGATTCCAAGTAAATATATTATAGCAGATATTCCTTGCTTTGATCAAGGTCGGGTCCTGTTATCCCAAATCCAAACTCACACTCAAATCAGAAAAATGCAGCAGCAGCTTCTGGCTGTTCCCAAGATAAATTTTAACATCGAACAAAAACCCACAAGCATTTGCCAGCGGCTGCTTCTGTCGATACCACTGGTAAAGATGATCCGCCAGATTTTCTATAAAGGATGCAGAGCTGCCTTTTGCATCCAACGTATCCGTACAAGGTATGAAAGTAATCGGTAGCAGTATGCGGGGACGCTCTCGCCCTATATCAAGTCCATAATAATACGCCGCCGAAAGCTCTGCCATCAGATTCCCATAATCAAGCTGCAACGCACTGTAAAGGGCAGAAACCGCCTTTATTATGGCCTCCTTTGTTATCGTATGCGCCGCAATCGCTGCAATCCTGTATTCCTTCGTATATTCCCCTGTGACCGGAAGTACCGGCAGTGATACCTCCTGTGTCTGGTAAATAAAATCTTTCCTGACCACAAGGCTCAAATTTTTATCTTTCCCTGTAAGCAGGTTCTGGTTCCGTATGATCTTGACTGATGGCCTTGCCTGCGCACAGGAAAACAGCGGAAGCTGTCTCATCACAAACCTGATCTCTGATTCTTCCATATTGAAACCGGAATGAATTGCCTCCATATACGGTTCTCTGCCCTCTAATCCAAATCGCTTTATAAAGTCCATGCCTTCTTTGGTATGGGTAATCTGGAAGCGGATGCCTTCTGCTGTCTGTACCCCTTCTGCCGTACAGGAATAAGAATGATCCGATACTGCCGCTTCCTCCTTCGCCTCATTTTTATCCCGGTTATGCAGCACCCAGCTTTCCCATACTTCTGCCGCCTCACATACAATATTTGCAAAGCTTTCATACGCATTGGCATAGGTTATGCTGTCCCCCGCTTCCTCCGATACCGCCCTCCAAAGCCTGTCCCTTGTCAGGCTGTATTCTGCCAAAACATCAAACAAGTCCCTTTGTATCGCATATCCCCGCAAAGCTGCAATACTTTCAAATTCCACTCTGATAAAAAAAGTATCCTGCTCCCGGTATAAATATTTGAAATCAAGTGAATAATCCCAACCGATTTTAGTGTCTGTCATATCTATTTTACAGCTATGCCCCTGCAAGACAGGCGGCTGCGGGCATTGCTTGAGCGGATTCGGCAGGCCGACCTCTGACTCCAGATCATATCCCGAACCGTCACTTTTACGTATAAGCCGCACCGGCTCTACAAAACGCAGCCATTTTGAACTTTCATATCCGTCAATCTCTTTTTCAATCTCATATTCCAGCTCTGTAAATAAAAGATCCGTCTGAAACGGAATGGACTTCCCGGTAAATGTATTCGTAAAAAACAGCGCAATCTCTTCCTTATTGCTCTCTGCCTTCCCGGCCGCTGCCTGTGTCCCTTCCATCGCATTCTGTGCGGTAACCGTCAGGCGGCACCTCTCATCCTCCTGTGTCTGGAACCATAATTTACAGACGGCAGCAACATCCGTAGAATAGCCGTCCTTTAACGAACGCTTCAGCCGGTCTGTTACCATTTCTACCAATTCCGGTTCCGCCCTTTTTCCTTCCTGCCGCAGCGAAAGCAACTGGCCTGCAATCGCTATGGCAAGCCGCTCTTTTGCCTTTACCAATGCATCCAGAGCTTTGCGGCATTTGATGCCCGCCTTTTTCACCTGTCCGGAAAGAAATAACGCTTCTATATCTTCCAAAAGCTGATTTGCCCAAAGCTCCATATCCACATCCGAGAAACTCACACTGCTGAATGTATCTGACAATACCAGCTCCTCTGACAGCATACGCACCGCTGCACTGCGGCTGATAAAGCCCTGATGCAACGGGCTGAGGGCATAATACTCCGGCGCCTGCACCGTTATTTCCTCTCCCGATATTGTTTTTGCCCGATATGTCATAAGCTGCACGTCCAGCTTCTTAATAAAACCATTTCCTCCATAGCTGACCGCGTAAAGCACACTGTCTCCCTCAGCCCTTTGCGCAAAATACAAGCCCTTGATCGCATTTCGTGCACTGCGGCAAAATGCAAGGAGATTTTTCTCCTGCGTCTTTTGTGTTTCCTCTCCCCAGAAAGCCGACGGGAACACTTCCGAAACTGTTTTTTGTGCCGCCGGCTCCGGTGCCAATACTTTTGACCTTGAAACCGTCATTTCGGTTTTCAGCTCAAAAATCTTTGCAGGTACAGGATATTCCTCCATATGTAACGGAAAATCCATGAACCATGTATCCGGCACACTCTCCGTATCATTCCCTTCCATGACATCAGCAAGGCTGTTTACATAGTCTCTAAGAATCTCTAAATAACTCCTGTCGTTTTTCCTCATTACAGACAACGAAAAAACCTCATCATTGACCGGTGAAGAAATCATCACCTGTATATCTTCACAGGCAAGCTGCATTGCCGCACGTCTCTGGCAGGCTATTTTTTCGTCACTTGGCGCATCCAAAAATACCGTATGAAAAACAAGCCGTAGAACAGGCGCATCCGTGGAACCGGTCAGGGCATAAGATATCTTTGCCGCAGGATACTGTCCGATTCCAATCAATACATCGTTATAATACGGGGTAATCTGCGTATCTCCCAGATGCAGCATATTTCCCAGCACATCCCTAAGCTGAAGCCCGATTCTTCCCTGTTTTCCTACTGCAAAGTATGGATTTACTCCGCCTGCCGGCTCTGACACATAGCGATACATCGGTACCACCGCCTGGTAGCGCCACATATGATCTCTTTCCTCTGGAAGTAACGGTGCGGAAATATGGCTTTCCTGATAGCCCATGCCTTCCATGACCTGATAGCCTGTAATCTGGAACAGGCTGCGCATGTATTCCTCTCCTTCTGGCATACCGTTCTCTGCGGACGGGGCAGGCATTTCGGTACATAATCCAACACAGCCCACCGGAAATACCGGCTGAGGTTTCTCTTGAAGAGCATCCTGCGTTGTCAATGTCATTGTGCTGTCTTTGTCCGGTATCTTCGGAAGAATACAGCAGTTGACACATCCGGATAAAACGGCATAATCCTCGTCCCAAATCAAAAGCCAGATTGTTCCCACACCCTGCTCGTCAAATATATCGTTGGGAAGTGTCCGCCCGCTCTGCGTTTTCAACTGTAAATAATAGCCGCCGCCTCCTACCGTGCTGCATTCCCACAGCATCCTTAAGAAATCGGCTTTCCGTTCTAATTCCACAATATGTTTTGTCTCTTCTCCTGCTGCGGCTCTTAAAAAGCCCATATGTGTTTCTACCGAAAGATTGGTTCTTGCTAAAAAACTGTCCTCCTTTGACCAGCCACATTCCCAAAAGCTCTGTCCTCCCTTGCTGATCCCGGATGCCTGATACATAATATGAAAAGAAACATCTGATAAGAAAAGAAGCTGATGCAGCACAAGCCGTTTTTTTGCATCTGCACCATATGCCGCAAAGATTCCCTCTTCCCCGCACATCCCTATTGTCAGCGGTATGAGACATCCCCATGCCAGTTTTTGTTTTTCACCGTTTTCATTCAGCAGAATCGGCGCTGCCTGTCCCTGCTTCAAAGTCTCCTGCAGCGCTTCTGAAAAAGAGTACATCCACAAGCTCTCTTTTTCCCGATAAACCGCCGCCCCATCTGTCAGCGTAAAATACTGATTCGATAAAACAAAGTCATCCATTTTTGTAAAAGCCGTTGGCGTTACAGAAAAATCCCCGTTTGGAAGCCTCTCTTTTATCTGCTTCCATGACATCACCCTCTGTTTTTCATCCGTTTCTACCCATACGCAGTCCGGCTCGTCTGATACCGCCCTGAGTTTTCTGTCATCCTGGCCGTCCTCCAGCAAAAACATCTGCTGCAGCACCTGAAATAACGGCAAAGTATCTTTTTCTCCTGCCTCCTTCGGATTTGGCGCCGGAACAGTAAGCCCCTGCAGCAAAAATCTGGAAAGCATTCCTCCAATCATGTCTGCTTCCTGCTTAACAAGCCTGCAAAGCTCTGCTTTGTCTATCCTCTGTACACCGGCAAGCCGAAGAAGCTGCCCTTCAGCGAAAACCGCATCCTCTAAAACCGCCTGTCCTAACTCCTCCGCCGTACATGGCAGCGTATTCAGCAGCATTTCAACCGTAAATTCCCCCACGGCAGGAATCCGCCAGACGGCATCCGGTATCCTAACCGGTGTATTGATCCTTAAAATCGCTGCACGGTATAACCTTGCATCAGGAAGCTTTTCTTCTTCACAATCTGGATAGAGCCTGTCAGCCAAAGCCGCCAAGTCAATGTCCTCCCGAACCAGAACCCGTACTGCCAAAAACTTGACCACGAAAGGAATCTGGTCTGCCTGTTCTTTATTTCTCTCACAAATATCCTGATAAAAGTCCTGCCATTCTTTACAATCGCTCTTGTCCTTATTTAAAAAGCTTAAATATCTTCCGATCCTCTCCGGCGTGTCGCCGCGCATTGTCCGGTACTCTCCGGCGCCTTCCGGCAGCGTCAATACATGCCCTCCCGGCTCTGTCTCCCGCCAGTTGATATCCAGCTCCTCATATTTTTCCGCGTTCAGCCTCACAATATCCCCGGCATAAAACATATCCGCCGGCACCAGCTCTTCAAAAAAGCGTACAAACAAAAATACCGCCGCCTGTTCCAGTGTAAGCTGTGACAATTCATTGTGAAATACTCCCTCTCCATATGCAACCATACTCCCCGTCTGCACCAAAAAGGTTTCATGTCTGACGCTCTGCCACAGCGCCGTCCTGTCGCAGGAAAACTGCCCGCAAATACTATCAAGCGTATCGGACTCCCGTATCATATACCGAAACGCAGGAAAAACAAGCTCCCTTCCCGGCGTAAAGACAAGTGTTGTATTCTGCCGCAATATTTCTTCTACCGATAACCCATAATTGTGTGCTGCACTGCATACTCCTGTCTTAGTCACCACTTGCTCAAATGCCCTTTGCAGCCTGCCTATCACTTCCCGCAAAAACATCCGAAAGTAATCCTGGAAAAAAGCTTTGGCGATCGGTAACGGCTCCTCCTCAGTATTTTCCTCTCCAGACAGCGCCTTTTTTTCTTCCGTCTGTGAAGGGTCAGGATTCAATCTGCAAAAATAATCCGTCAGCAGGCCAAAATAATGCTGCCCCACCGTCTGCTCCCTCCAATAATGAACCTGCTTCTCTTCCCCCTCTTTTCCAAAGGAAACCGTTAAAGAAGGCAGCATCGGAAATACAAAACGCGCCGGCTCCTCTTCCATGCTCTCTTGCAGGCACTGTTCCTCCTCTATCCAGTGTATATCATAAGAAACCATCACATTTTGTTCCAGAAACTTCTCCAGCACTGCATATGTCATTGTATCCGCCAGATCCAAAGAAAGCGCCTCTGCCTGTTGTGCTGTCACGGTATCCTCTGGAAAATGTGACAATACCCAGCCAGCCAAAAGCCCTGTCCACTGTGCCAGCGTTTCCAAGTCCATCATCATTAAAAACGCAATACCATACTGCTTTTGTGTATCCGCCTCCATAGACGGATTCGCAAGATAGAATAACGGCACCATGGAAATATTGACCTGTTCGGTTTCCAGATCCGCTGCACACAGGCACCGGATTTCAAAACCTGAACGGCTGCTTTTAAGCAGCCTTTGTCCCTCCTCAATCCATGGCGCCCTCTCATCCTTTCCCATCGTAAAAGCCACCTTTTGCTGGAATGAAAAAGAAAACTGGATCTTAATAAACAGAATCTTAATGCTGGCTTCCAGCTTCAAAGCAAGCTCCAGCTCTACAACAGCCGCCCTGTAAGCCTGCATCGTAAGTGCAGCAGATGCCTTAATTTCTGCCGAAGCCTGTATCGTTATAATTTTGAAATCCACACTTAAGTACAGCCGCCCTGTAATTCCCGCCACTGCTTTCACATAATAATATGTGCTCTCCTTCCCGGTGTCTTTATCATGAAAGATTGCCAATACTCCCTCAAAAACACCAAAAACTTCCAGTGAAACACCGCCCTTTACAATACCGAGGTCAAAAGAACGCCCCAGCCCCACAGACAACCCGATCCCCAGAGTCACAATCGGCGAAAAATTACCATTGACAACCGCCGGAAGGTTCGGTACGGAAACATTTTTCATAACTCCAAAATAAATGCCGCCCCTGCCTGTAAAAATTCCCCATTCCAGCACAAAGGACCGTGAAAAATCCATCTGATGCGGAAATCCCAGATCCACGTAAAACCCGCCGTTGGTATAGATTTCTACCCTGATCGTTCCCAAAGTCAGGCTGACGGCACCCAGGTTGATTGTCCGATATTTTTTCGGCATCAAAAGTTCTCCCCTGAACATATAAACGTCACTGCTTACCTTTTTACACAGAAGCTCTATACCAAAGCCATCCAAAAATTCCAGCGCGCTTCCCTGCTTTGCACGAAC
>CAMWXD010000101.1 GCA_947178105.1 uncultured Eubacterium sp.
GTTGCAAGTGACAAATTTATAAACAGGGATTACATGGATCAAATAAGGAGGCGCATCAACATGACACAGTTAGGACAGCTTTATGAGAAAGAAAAAATTGAATATGCTAACCGGAAGGTACGGGAAAACGCAAAAGAGATTGCAAAATCTTTACTGGAAGACGGCACGGAAATCGTAAAAATTATGAAAGCCACTGGGCTTACAGAGGAGGAACTTCTCCATCTTCAAAATGAATGATTAACAGTATAACTATCAACAGCAATCATGGGAAAGCACAATGCTTTCCCCTATGCTGAACCGCCATATGGATATGATTGATATTATCTTTGAAACCGCCGCATCGGCTCGTCTAAAGAGCAAATCCCCGCCGTAGCTCCTAGCTGCTCCACTGCGCAAGACGCCGCTGCACACGCAAACCTGCCGCACTCTTGAAGCCCCATCCCCTCCGACAAGCCCCACAAAAAGCCTGCCGCAAAGCAGTCTCCCGCGCCGGTGCTGTCCACCGCCTCCTGCACCGGATAAGCCGGGATCTGGTACGAAACATCACCCGCCTGCACCAGGCACCCCCTGCCGCCGCATTTGATCACCGCGCAGCCAACTCCTGCCTGAACCAACCGCCTGGCATTTTCCTTTGGATCTGTTTCGCCTGTCAATAATGCAATCTCCTCTTCATTTGGAAACAGGTAATCAATGTATGGCAGCAGTTTTTTTAAATCCTCCAGGCGCTCGCCGTTTTTTGCCTTTGTCATGTCGGCGGCAAGCACTCGTCCCGGCTTGCTTTTGATTTTGCAAAAAATCTGCTCCATCGCAGGGATATCAAGCAGCGGAGAGACAAACATCCCAGCAAAGCAGACGATGTCTGCCGCATCCTCCAGATACGGCTCCACGTCCTGCCTGGCAAGCCTGCGCAGGCTCCCTTTCGGATTGGTCAGAAAATACCGTTCCCCGCTTTGGTCCACAAGTACAATATTCGTACCTGTCTGTAATCCATCCTCTGTCTGAATGCAGTCCACAGACACGCCCGCATTTTTTAAAAACGCAAGCACCTGCCTGCCCGCATCGTCGTTTCCTACCTTCGAGACCAGCTCTACCTGCTTTCCAAAACGCGCAAGCACGACTGCTTCATTTAACGCATCTCCGCCAAACGAAAGCCGTGCCTCCTCGACCGGCTGTGAGCCTGTGCGAAAGACTTCCGGCGAAACCGGGCGTGCAAGGACATCGACAATGGCTGCACCTATAATCGTAAGGTCTTTTTTCTGGCGCGCCTTGCCGTACACTTCCCGATAAAGCTGTCCTTTAACTGTTTCAAATTCTTCCTGTGAAATCTTGCCGCGCGATGTCATAAGCAAAAGCGGAAGCTCCCGTTTTCCTTTGGAAAGCGGCGGCTGGACATACGCGTACTCGTTTACATAAAACCCGTTCCTTTCATAAAACGCAATCCGCCTTTTTGCAAGCTCCGTCTCAGGCAGCTCCACCTCCAGGCAGAGCCGCTGTGAAAACCTTCTTTTTGCTTCTTTCAGGACGAAAGAACCAATTCCCTGGCTGCGCAGGGCAGGGTCAACGGCAAAATGCTCGATAAACGCCAGATCCTTCCACTGCCATACGGCAAGAAATGCCTGGATTGTTTTCTGATCTGGTGCGTGCAGCACATAAATACTGTAATTTTGCCGTGTATTTTGCTCTGATAACAGTGCCTTTTGCTCCTCGTAAGAGCGGTATTCATCAACCGGAAAGCTGTGTTCCATCATAGAAAATACCTGGTCAAATTCATACGGCTTTATTTTTTCCAACATTTGTCCCCTCTTTGCTTTTTATGCAACGGCATAAGCCTGATACTTATTCCTGTCCGCCTTATGGCATCTTACCCGGATGCGTGTCCCGCCTTCTTCATAGGCGCTTTCTATAACCTCCGCCTGCTCCATAAAATAAGATACGACATCGCCATGCGCATATGGAATCAAAAATTCCGCCAATACGTAATCTTCATATACCCGCTCTAGAATCGTCTGCACCAAAAGCTCTACTGACGATGCTTCTTTTGCAGAAAGATAGAGCTTATCCGTGCCGACAAGCTGTGGATACTCCATCTCCTGCCCACACCGGTCTGCTTTGTTATAGACCGTAAGGATCGGGATATCCGCTGTATCAAGCTGTGACAGCAGCTCCTGCGTTGTCTGCATATGCTCCTTGTAGTCACAATCCGCCCGGTCTACGACCTGCACAAGCAGGTCTGCACTTTCCACCTCTTCTAACGTCGCACGGAACGCCTTGACCAGCCCATGCGGAAGCTTATGGATAAATCCTACCGTATCGGAAATCAGAAAATCCTTGTTATTTCCAGTGCAGATCCTTCTGACCGTCGTATCCAGCGTCGCAAACAGCATATCCTTTTCCAGTACTTTTTTCTCCTCGTCCTGCACATACCGATCCACCAGGGCATTTAAAATCGTCGACTTTCCAGCGTTTGTATAGCCAACCAGCGCGACTAACGGAATCCTTGCCTCCTGGCGTTTTTTGCGCTGCACCTGCCTTTCGCTGGCAATCTCTTTTAATTCCCGCTCCAGCTCCGTAATCCTTTTCTCGATTTTTCTGCGGTCTAATTCCAGCTTTTTTTCACCTGCGCCACGGCTGCTCATGCTGCCGCTCGTACCGCCCTGCCTGGTCAGTGCATCATGCATCCCTACCAGCCTTGGCAGCAGGTATTTCAGCCTTGCCGTCTCGACTTGCAGCTTTGCCTCCCTTGTCCTGGCACGGCTGGCAAAAATATCCAGGATCAGCGTCGTACGGTCCATCACCGGCTTCTGTATCTCTTTTTGCAGGTTGGAAAGCTGTGACGGCGTAAGCGCATCGTCAAACACAACAACATCCGCTTCCAGCATGGAAGCCGCTTCCTTTACCTCCTGCGCTTTCCCTGTCCCGATATACAGCGCCTTATGCACACAATCCGATTTCTGCGTCGCGACACCTACAGGCTCCATAAAACACGCCTTTGCCAGATTTTTCAGCTCCTCCATCGAACGGGCAAACGACTGGTCATCAACCCCATGCTGCAGCCCTACGAGCAGGGCACGCTCATATTGGCTGCTGTCCGGCACGTTTCTGCCCGATTCATTCTTTACGGACTCTTTTTCAAACTCCATTTTCGGCTCCTTTCCTGTTCCTATTTCTTCTGCCACAATGCCTGCATTCCTGCCGGCTGGTTTATTCCTTCCGCCACAATGCCTGCATTCCTGCCGGCTGTTCCCAGTCTTCACTTGGTACAGCCGTATGCTCCAATACCTGCGTGATCCATCTGCGTTTGCTGCCGCTGTCCATGCCGCCTCCCGCCAGTACGACACGATGCGCCAGCACTGGGACAGCCAATGCCTTGACGTCCTCCGGCACGACATAATCCCTGCCCTGCAGCAGGGCATATGCCTGCGATGCCCTAAGCAGGGCAAGCGTCCCGCGTGGGCTTGCACCCATCAGCACGTTTGCCGGGTCTCTCGTTGCCTGTACCACCGCTACAATATATTCCAGCAGTGACTGGTGTACATATACCTCCTGGCTGGCACGCTGGATCTGTATTAACTCCGCCGTACTTATGACTGCCTGGATCTCTGCCAGCGGGTTCTGCCGCATAAATCTGTTTAAAATGTGCAGCTCCTGCTCTGGCGATTCAGGAAGCCCCATAAAAATATGCAGCAGAAAACGATCCAACTGCGCCTCCGGCAGCGGAAACGTCCCTGCCGTTTCCACCGGATTTTGTGTGGCAATTACAAAAAACGGATCTCCCACCGCTCTCGTAATTCCATCAATGGTAACCTGCCTTTCTTCCATGCACTCCAAAAGGCTGGACTGTGTACGCGGGGTCGCCCGGTTGATCTCATCGCCCAGCACAATATTTGCAAACACCGGCCCTTTGCGAAACACAAATTCGCCCTCTTTCTGGTTAAAATAATTCAGCCCCGTCACATCCGAAGGCAGCAAGTCCGGCGTAAACTGAATCCTTGCAAACTCCGCCTGGATAGATTCCGCAAGCGTTTTTGCAAGCATCGTCTTTCCGGTGCCCGGCACATCCTCCAGCAGCACATGCCCCCTTGCAAACAGCGCTGTCAGCACAAGATCCGTCACCTGCTGTTTTCCTACCATCACTTTTTCAATATTTGCTTTGATCTTTTGTATCTTCTTTTGCTCTTCCATTTTTTCAAACATGCCCTAACTCTTCCACCATACATTGATGTTCTTTCGTCTTTCTGTCATAAGCAATCCCCACCGCCAGAATCTTGCCTGTATATTTTGGCTTTTCTGCAAGCTTTCCCTGGAAACGAAGCATGTAATTTTTCTCTCTGACCTGACGGATGGCATCCATTGGAGATGCATCCACTTTCAGCTCCAGCAGGATGCATTCCGCTCCCTGGCGCTGCGGATAAAAAATAAAATCTACATATCCCTTGCCCGCCTTATCCTCCCGCTCAATCCGGTATTTATCCCTTGCCGCCAAATAAACTAAATTTACCACAGCAGACAGTTCTATTTCACTGTTATAAGAAAATATCGGAGATTCCGTATCGTGGGCATAATTCAATATTTCCGCCATTGCCTTCGTATCACCGGCAAGCGTCGCTTTCAGCATTGCCGCAGACGCTTTCGCAAGCCTGTTCATATATCCAAGGTTCTCATTGGATATCAGCAGCTCATCAAACTGCCCCATCAGCTCCTTGTTCGGGATAAAAACCCTGCCGCTTTCCTTCTCATAGGTCAGCAGCCCATAAATCACCATAGCCGAATAAATCTGGTCTTTTGTGTTCAGTTCCGGCGCGGTTGCTGCATACTCAAGCATTCTTGCTTCTACGCCGTCCCCCGAAACCATCCATGCCAAATCATCCCTTACATCTTCCGTATTATTTTTGATATAATAGAAAATCTCATCATATGGCCCAGAACTGGTCCAATAATTTCTAATCTGGTTGTTCGTCAGTGCATACACAACAGACCGAGGATTGTAAATCTTTTCACCGCTTGCCGTATAATAGCCGTCATACCATTCGGCAAGCGCATCTCTTGTCACTCTCGCCTGAAAACTATGATCTTGTGCAGCCTGCCTATATGTTTGATATAGACGGTCTACCTCCCCATCCAGAAAACCGAAATACGTTCCAAATCTTTCTGTATTTGCCATGTCATATTCCAAAAAACCATTCAGCTCAGAACCACTGGAGTATTTTGCAATCGGCAGCACGCCCGTCATATATGCAAGCTCCACATATGCCTGCCCTTTCAGAAGCGATTTTAAAAACAGCAAATATTCCTTTCTGTCTTTCTCCGTAACAAAAGGCAGATAAAACGGCGCATCCCACTCATCAATCACAAACACAAATTTCTGTGCCGTTTCTTCAAAAACCGACGAAAGATTATCCCATACTGCTTCCTCCTGCGCAAGATGGCACTGCGGATAGGCTTCTGCCAGATCATGATTAATCCCGTCTTCAATCCTGCTGATATACCGTGCATAATCCGTGCAGCCTCTAGGAATACGGCTGAAATCAATACAAATCACATCATGGCTGTTTAAATGCATCCGATAGCCTTCCATCCTTGCAATCTCCAGTTTTTGAAAAATCTTCTCCGCATCCGCTGCCTTTCCAAAAAATGCGCCCACCATATTTGCCATCACACTTTTTCCAAAACGCCTGGGCCTTGTAATGCAAAAAAAACGTTCCTCCATGCCCGCCGCCGGCATCAGCTCCCCTAAAAGCCTGGATTTATCGACAAAATACCTGCCGCCTGCTATGGCTTTAAAGGCTTCATACGGCACTCTGCTGTTTAAATATTTTCCCATCTCTTTTCCTTGGCACCTACCCATGATTGCTTATTTTATGATTTCTTTCATACTAAGTAACCTTGCTTCTTCTCTTTTCTGAGATCCTGCGATTCCCAGCAATACTTTCGATATACTAAATATATACTTTTTTTTGCGATCTGTCCACCTATTCTTCGAACTCCATTACTTCCGCCTGCATTTGCAGCACTTGGAACATACCTTCGAATCTGATATTTACAAACAGCCTGCAACTGCCGGGTATTGCCCTCCTGCCCCAAATCGATTATAATAAAACACAGATGCGAAAAAACAATATTTCAACATGATATGGGGTGATATGAATGGGGATCTACTTAAATCCTGGCATTAACATGTTCCAAAAAGCCATCAATTCCAAAATCTATATTGATAAAACCGGATTGCTTGCTTATACAAATACATTGATTGATACAAACAACAATTTTATCTGTATCAGCAGGCCGCGCAGATTCGGCAAATCCATGACCGCACAAATGCTCGCTGCCTATTATGGCACCGAAGACTGCGGACACTTATTTCAGGAATGCCGCATTGCAAAAGATGCTTCTTTTGAAGCCCATCGAAACAAATACAATGTGATTTTGCTGAATATGCAGGATTTTTTAAGCACCTCTTATCATATGGCTGCTATGAAAGCATTGATTGAAAAGTCCATACTCTGGGATTTACTGGAAGCATATCCTGGCCTCCGGTATTTTGACACACAAAACCTGGTTCGTACATTACAGGATATTTATGCCCAGACAAAAAAAGCATTTGTGTTCATTATCGATGAATGGGACTGCGTATTTCGAGAACATAAAAATCAAAAGGGATCCCAGAAGCAATACCTCGATTTTCTGCGTACCCTGTTAAAAGATAAGCCTTATGTAGCGTTAGCCTATTTGACAGGAATCCTGCCAATTAAAAAATACGGCACCCATTCTGCACTCAATATGTTTGATGAATATTCCATGACGAATCCAAGACAGTTAGCAGAATATACCGGATTTACAGAACAGGAAGTACAGGCTTTGTGCCACCAGTACCATAGGGATTTTGCAGAAACAAAAAGATGGTATGACGGATACCGCCTGACTGGAACAGACGGAAAAAGCTTCCAGATCTACAGCCCCCGCTCTGTCGTAACCGCCATGCTCTCTGGCATTTTTGACACTTACTGGAACCAGACAGAAACCTTTGAAGCACTCAGAGATTATATTGTGTTAAATTATGATGGATTAAAAGATACTATCATCGGACTGCTTGCAGGAGATCATATACAGATCGAAACAGGCAGCTTTACCAATGATATGTCTACTTTTGAAAATGCTGACGATGTACTAACGCTGCTCGTGCATCTTGGTTACCTTGGCTACGATTTTATCCAAAAAGAAGCATTTATTCCCAATTACGAAATTACCCTGGAATTTATCAATGCAGTCCGCAGTGCCGGATGGGACGAGGTCATCCAAGCAGTAAAAACATCCAGACAAGCCTGCTATGGTGATTGAGCTGAAATGGAACGGATCCGCCAGCGGAGCAATCGATCAGATTAAATCAAAAGATTATCCAACATCTTTGTCAGATTACCACGGAAAATTGCTTTTAGTTGGCATCCATTACGATAAAAAAAGCAAAAAGCATCAATGCTGCATCGAATCTGTCTAAACAACATGTATAAAAATACCGGCACTGTATGGTTTTCCACACAACGCCGGTATTTTTTAGGAATGATCTTTTAATGAAAATCTGCCAATCAGCTCTTTTAAGTTCTGCGCCTGCGCCGCAAGCTCCTCGCTGGACGATGCACTCTCCTGTGCAGTCATCGAATTTGTCGACACCGCATCAGACATCTGTTCAAATCCTGTATTAATCTGGTCAATCGCTGCCGCCTGTTCCCTGGCTGCATCTGCGATCTCTGAAATAATATTTGTGATCTCACTTGTGTTGGTTACAACCTGTGCAAGCGATTGGGCTGTTTCATTGACAATACTTGTTCCGTTCTCTACCGTCTCAATGGATTTTGTAATCAGCCTTGCGGTATTCTGGGCTGCTTTTGCACTCTCCTCTGCAAGGCTTCTTACCTCCTCAGCCACAACGGAAAAACCTCTCCCGGCTTCTCCGGCACGTGCCGCTTCAATTGCCGCATTCAAAGACAGCAGGTTTGTCTGTTCTGCAATATCCTCAATATTTTTAATAATATCACTGATCTTGGAAGAACCGGCTTTGATATCTGCCATTGCCTGGATCATGGACTGCATCTGCTGGTTGCAGACCTCTACATTTTTCTCTGCTTCCAAAGAGCGTTTGTTTGCCTTGAGCGCATTGTCCGCCGTCAGCCGCACCTGGTCAGAAACACTTGTGATGCTCGCTGTCAGCTCTTCCAATACACTTGCCTGGTCAGTCGTGCTGTCAGCCAGGTTTTTCGCACCCTGCGAAGAACCGTCTGAATGGTCCGCCACTAGGTCTGCGGCACTGTTCATCTGGGTCATTGTTTCATTCAGGGAGCGGACAATGGTATCGATCGACTCCTTTAAGCTGACAAAATCCCCTGCAAAGCTGGCTTCTGTCTGTATATCCAGATTTCCGGCAGACAGTTGGGAAAGCACCCTTGTAATATCCGAGATATACAGGTTCAGGCTCCCGATCGTATCATTCAGGTTTTTGGAAAGGATAGCAAGCTCATCCCCAGTGTCAATGACCTCAACCGGTGTCTGCAAATCTCCTTCTGCAAGCTTTACAAGGCGTTTTGTTACAGAATCCACCGGATAGATAATCTCCTGAATCAGCCGTTTCATCAAACCAATACAAAAAGCTAACAGCAGAATGCCGATCACGCTGTTGACCAGTACAGAAATAAGGACTACGGAAGTAAATTCACTGTTTGGCGCAGTCATAATCAGGCGCCAGTCCTCATGCCCTTTTACCGGGCAGTATGCCGCAAACCTGCTTTTGCCGTTCTGCCGGTAGGTAATCGTACCTTGCTCCGTGCTGGACAATATTTTTTTGGTTGCTTTTGCCAGGGAAGCGTATTTACGGTCTGTTTCCTGTTGTGTAATGGCATTCGCCTGGTCTGCGATCTGCTGCTCGTCCTTATGGAAAATGACCGTTCCTTCCTTATTTATAATATAAGCATAACCTGTTTTTCCAAATGTAATTTCCCCGATTTTATCATTGACAGACTCAACCAAATCTACAATGTATACCGTACCGACGAGCGTGTCATGATTATAAACAGGCGCGCCTGATATAATAATAATATCCCCGTTAAGGCGGTTTATAATCGGCTCTCCTACAAAGACCTCCCCTTTGGAAGTTGCCTGGAAGTGGAGCTGGTCGTTAAAGTCAAAGTCCCCGTAATTCGAATAGCCTTTTCCGTCTAATTCCACAAACCCGACTTCATCATACTGGTTTTGTTCACGCACACTCTCCATTGCCTCAAGCTTTTCTGCCTTGGACGCTGTGGAATCCCGGATTGTCTCCAATGAAGCGACATTCAGCGCATTTACTTCCAGTGTATGTAGCGTCCGTTCCACTGCGGATGACGTCGAGTTCAACGCCACGTTTGTCATCTCATGAAGCGTACGCAAATTGCTGAAATACATAAACGCCCCTGATACTACAATAAGTGCTACGACTACGATCAGAAACAGCTTCGTGACCTGCGAAACCAGATGTTTTTGCAGTGTCTGGTCGTGCTGCTTCCCTGTTTTGGGCACTTTTCGATTTTGATCTTTTTTCTTTTTCATCTTCGGCCTCCTGTTTTTGTACTGCTGCAATTCCATTTTTATAAGAATAGCATAACATTTCAGGCGCCGGCTGTCAATGTTTTGGGCATGTTTGTAAAGTGCTTTCCATGTCCTGATTCTGGTTTTGCTTTTCTCTTTAAGTGTTTTAGCGTACCTGGAAACTCAAAAATAATACCATGAAAAGATCTGCATGATCTTATCCTTTACCTCCTGATCGCACCATAATAAGTGCATACCAGTTCCATGCCCCTGCCTTTATCAATCCCCTTTGGGATGATCTCACCATTCAGGCAGGTGCTGCTGTCCGCATAAGGATGCACCGCATAGGCAAACCTGCCTTCCAGATACTTTTTTGTTTTTTCGATTGATAAAATTCCTGCCCGTATCTGCCAGAAGCTGCGCTTCGATAGCTCCGAAAATATGATGCAAGCCGGTATATTGAAGAACACTACTGCAATCCGGTCGCAATCCAGGATATTGCTGAACATCTGGGCCTGAACCGCTCTTATCTCCATCGGATCTTCAAAGCCTTTACTGGTGTACCCATCCAAAGCTATCTATTACAATCGATGCTGCGCTTACCTTTATTCAAACATTTTTAAATAACCCTGAAATCTGAAAAAACAGTTACGAACTGTAACGGCATCCACAGCCCAGAGTCTGCCCCTTGGGCATGGGAAGTTCGCCTATGGTTGTCATCTTGATATTGTTCCAATCGTGTTATGAATGGAAAAAAGAGATATTGTTTACTTTTCCATTTTTGAATGAATAGAAAATTGGCATAAAAGGTCCATATGTCAGCATGATATCTTTTTTGTCTTCCTGTGTCATAACACGGGATTTTCCGTATTTTGTTTCAAGTTTCTTTTTTACATCACTGTAGGCCATCCCGACTTTGATTCCGTTCAGAGCAGCTTTTTTTGATGTTATTTCAATTCTCAGGCTGCACATATCTGTGCTGCCAATCTGTGGCTCCATTACAAACAGGAAACCTTTGTCTTTGTATTCGTAAGCTGTCCCGCCATCCGTTTCATATTTCTTGGCGTCCCCGAATGCCTTTTTTATTTTTTTATAAGAGGCCTGGGAACATCCTGTTAAAACATCTAGATCCATATCATCTGCTGCCAGTTTCTCTACGACTACAGTCTTTCCATTGTATTTCAGCGCCAACTCTACCTTGGAATCCGCCAGTGCCGTAATCGGGGACATAGCTGCAGTGATCAGGGCGAAGCATGAGATCATTGCGATCAGCCTGCCTAATAATGTTGCTTTCTTGTGTCTGTTCATTTCGTTCTCCTTTCGCATATGGGTAATGGCTGTGCAGAATATTCGACCCCTGTTATTCGTTCTTTTGCATCAGCCTGTTTTGTTACTCTAACAGTATAATCGTATTGTTGATTTTTGTCAACAATATAAGGCAAGAGAGAGGCGCAGTACTGTTAGGCTGGAGCCAGCACAGACATGTCAGATTTTATGTTTTACAACGGCATACATCCCATATCCTGCATACGGCCTGTTGTAATAGTTGTCAAATCCGCGTGCTTCTGCAAACAGCGGGTCGTACACCCTGCCATTTAATTCTACCCATGCATGGCCGGTATCTGTAGCTACATATACTGTTTTACAGCCGCATTCGTGGAATAAAAATGCCGTTGCCGACGCTTCGGATACGCAGCATCCTTGATGCCTGTCAAAGATGTCATTTGCAAATGTGACTTCCCATCCGGCCTGTCTGTAAATCGGTCTCAGACTCCGGTAGCGTTTGTATGGGAACTGGAAGATCCATAGGAAAGATTTTCTGATCTTCTGCTCCAGCGTATCTTCAGGGTTTGTAATCTGCAGCACGATGTTGCGGGCTTTTATCATTGTCTGTATTTTCGCAACATCTGCATCTGCTGCCGCCTGCCCGCTTTTTGTGAGCCGGATACCGTCTATAGTACAGCCAGATGCCATCTTTCCATTTTCCCTGTCAAAATAGTAATAGCTTTGTCCGAGTTTTTTCCAGCCGCATACTGCCTGCCCGCTATGATCAATATAATATGTACTGCCCGATTCCGTTATAAAGGTATCCGCCAGTTTTCTGCACATATAGCGGAACGGTTTTGCTGACAGTATATAAATACCGCCTTTGTCCAGAGAAAGCCTCAGATTCCCCAGTTTGCTGACAGACGCCGGGTGGTATAAAACGGTAAGGAAGTCCCGTTTGCTTGTAGAATATCGATATACGTATACGGGGCTGCCTGCCTTTATAGTATTTATGCTTTTTACCGGCAAGACAATTTCCGCACCTGTGTTTGTGCTGTTTCCAAATGACAGTTGGAAAACCTGAGTGTTATTTTCCTGAATGCCGTTTTTCTTTAACGCTTTTTTTAGGTCAGACTTTAAATTCCCAGATGTACTGCCTGTTTTGTGTTTCAGCAGTTTTAGTTCCAAGCCCTCACCCGCCTGTTTGAGGCGGCTTTTATCCAGCATAATATAATTTTTCTCACGATTAGTATCTGTGAGTGTTACTTTCAGTGTTTTTCCGCATTTGGAAAGCGCTTTGGCAGCATCCGCATCGAATACTAATTGTTCTGGTAAAGCATATGCTCCATCGCCGCTGACTGCCTTTACAGAAATGACAATGGCATCTGTTCCTTTTTGTGCAGCCGCCGCTTCGATCAGATCTCTGTGGATTTTCAGACGCACATTATCTGACTCACCCAGCAGGATGCTGCTTATGCGTACGCTGGCGGTACACGTTTTTCCATTTCCCTTTATGCTGTATTTCACCGGCACAATGGATATAGTCGTTAAGCTGCTGCATCCAGAAAATACCCCTTTTTCTACATCGTCCACATTGTTTGGTATTTCTATTTTTTTCAGTTTCCAGCATTTTGAGAATGCCTGTTTTTGAATCCCTTTTACTGTATAAGTACTGCCTTCTGCTTCTAACTGCTCCGGGAGTACAACAGAGCTTGAAATGGCTTCTGTATAGCCGGACACATAGCAGGCATTCCCATCCAGGATATATGTAATGCCCTGGCTGTCTGTATATACGCTGCGGCCTGTTCCTGATGCTGTTTCACCGCCTTGTTTATGATCCACGGAGCTTTCTTCTATGGTTTCTCCGTTGCTGTTTTCCACGTTCTCTGTGTTGTCTGCATTGCTCTGCACACGGTTTTCCTGTATACTTTCGGCATATGCTATATGTGCCGGCTGTGCTGCGTGAAGCAGCAAAAATATGGCAACTGCCAAAGCAGCAGGCCACTTAAAAATGGGTTTGTAATTCATGAAATTTCACCTCGCCTTTCACTATTTTATCATTTTATCATTAGAATCAAAACAATCCGTACTGTGCTTCAAGGCATCCATTTATTCGTCGAAAAAACTTTCCGCGTCAAATATTTCCATCCCTTCCGCCTGATCCAGCTTATGGAGGTTTTTATCCTGCATAAATTTTCGGATATTGTACATCACTAACAGATCTGTAATTTCGTCATGCCGTTTTAAAATGTCATTGACATGTTCAGTCCCATACCGGCAGTCAACCATGATTATTTCTTCAAAATCGCCTGCCAGAAAAGGCACAAAGCAGTTGGCAAATGAATCCTTGACGACAAGCAGGCGCCGTCCTGTATCCGCCTTCGTGGAAATCTGGATTTCTGCCGTGTTTTTGGAAAAAAACACATTATAACGGTTAAATCCTTCTTTTGCAGATTTTATGAAATAAAAGGAATCTGATATAGCTTCACCGTTATCTACTGTAACCCCTTCCTCCCATAGGCTGTGAAACAGCTCCACCTGATCCATGGGGACGCGTATATGGGCTTTGTTATACGTAGTGCCATAAAAGTCATCAAAAGCAGTTTCCCGATCAAAACTGTCCAGCCCCAAAGCCTTGTGCCCGGTCTGTCCGGCCCATTCACAATACGCATAATAAGCTCCAAGCGTCGTCCAGTGGTGGTCTGTCCGGTAATAAATATATTCATCCTGATGCTTTAAAAGCGCAGGCTGCATATCTAAAAGGATGCCCGGCTCATCCAGGCTTTTTTTTAAATCCGCCAGAGCATTCCGTTCCTGCACGGTGCTGTCCGAGGCAAATGCCGGGAGCTTGTCCGGCATTGCACCTGCCTTATCCGGCAGTATGATGCAGGACACCCGCTCTTTTCCATACCGCTGCACCGCGTCATTTAAAAACTGTGAAAGGAATCCGATGTTTTCTTTGACTTTGGCACTGTCATATTCCGACGCGTCATATTTTTCCAGCAGGTATCCGTCCCTGCCTATATAAACACCATTGATATCCTTTTTCCCAAGCAGCAGCTCCATTTGTGCAGCCAGCCGTACCCACCCGTCCCTGCCGGGCATCTGGTCATTTAAGTATGATTCATAAGATTCCTGATAGCTGCCATGGAAAAAATCCTCCAAATCCAGCTCCGGCTTTGTCTGCAAAAACCGGTTTTCCAGATCAGAATACTCTTTTTGTGGCAGGATGTAAAAACTCAGCCAGCCGGCACCGAGCAGCACACAAAACAGCGCAGTGCCTGCAATTTTTAGTTTGTCCATAATCAAAACCTTCCTCACGCAGGCTGTTGCTGCAGCCTGCCCAGCTAAAACCTGAAATATAAAAAGGGATTATAAGAAGAACTGGCCAGCATAGCAAGCGAGGCAGCAAATACCGCCACGGCATAGACAATGCCCGCAAAGTCCCTTGCCGCCTGTCTTTTTGGAGTACCTTTCGGCAGTGCCGCAAGTGCCATCCGCTTTGTCAGGGATGTGCAGCCGACGGCTGCTAGGAAAAACAGCCCTGCATTGGACAAAAGCAGATAGGCATCCCGCCTGCAGAACAGTCCTGCATCGGCATGAAACAAAAATGCATACATATACGCGGCGCTGTCTCTCATGTCCTGACAGGAAAACAGGCACCATCCTGCCATTGTCAGGAGCATTGTATAAAGGTGCCTGCACCATCCGGGCAGTTTTTCCAGCACCCGGAGCAGGAAAAATTTTTCCAATACAAGCAGGGTGCCGTAGTATAGCCCCCACAGCACAAAGTTCCAATACGCGCCATGCCATAGCCCGGTCAGAAACCAGACGATTGCAAGGTTCCACATCTGCCGCACCATCCCATTCCGATTCCCGCCAAGCGGGATATACACATATTCACGAAACCATGTCCCTAGTGAAATATGCCAGCGCCGCCAGAATTCCGTTATGCTTTTGGACTCGTATGGATAGCGGAAGTTTTCTGGGAATGTAAATCCAAACATCTTTCCAAGTCCGATTGCCATATCTGAATAGCCGGAAAAATCAAAATAAATCTGAAGGGTATAAGCTGCACATCCAATCCATGCTGCGGCTGTTGTCAGCTCACCTGTCCCTGTTGCGGCAATTTCATTCCATACAGAGCCAATCTGGTTAGCAATGAGTACTTTTTTGCCCATCCCTGCGCAGAACCGCACAATGCCGCTGAAAAATAATTCTGCTGACTCCCTGCGCGATACAAGCTGTTCGGCGATAGACTGGTACCGTACAATCGGGCCTGCAACTAGCTGGGGAAATAATGCCACATAAGCCCCGAAGGCAACCGGATTTTTTTGGACTTTTGCATCGCCCCTGTAAACATCGATCGTATATGACATCGTCTGGAATGTATAAAATGAAATGCCAATCGGCAGGGGCAGGCCGGCCTGCGGCACTGCAAACCCTGTCAGGGAATGGACTGTCTGCAGGAAAAAGTCTGCATATTTAAAGAATCCGAGCAGGGAAAGGTTGACAGCGGCTGATGCAAAAACAGCCGCACCAGCCTGTTTCATTTTTCCCTTTTCCCTATAATACCCGGCAAGCCAGCCCGTTGTATAATCAACAGCTGTAGAAAATAAAATCAGAACCACATAGACCGGCTCGCCCCATGCATAAAAAACAAGGCTTGCCAGAAATAAAACCAGATTCCGCAGCCTTTGCGGCACAATATAGTAGGACAGCAGCGTTAGTGGAAGGAAACGGAACAAAAAAATCAAACTGCTAAAAACCATTTTCAATCCCTGTCCTTTACATTTGTTTCTTCAGCGCGTCCTGGCCTTCTTTATTTACATCTTTTTGGGAAGACATTGCAATGTACCAGACATAGCTCCCTTTATTGCCACAGACTGCATTTTTAAATAGTGTCTGCTGATTAGGTTTAAAACACTTGATTTTACTGACTTTTACCGCACTT
>CAMWXD010000102.1 GCA_947178105.1 uncultured Eubacterium sp.
GATCTCCACAAGCCCAAGCTTTGTGATATCCACCACGGTTGCCGGAACCGGGTCTTTTTTTAAGCAGTTGCGCAACTCGTTTAACAGCTCTGCCTCCAATGCTTCATCGTACAAATCAATAAAATCAACAATGATAATACCGGAAATATTGCGCAAGCGCAACTGAAACGCAATTTCCCGCGCTGCTTCCAGGTTGATCGCATAGTGATTACGTTGTTTGTCTTTTTTTGCAGTATTTTTGCCGCTGTTGACGTCAATCACCGTCAGTGCTTCGGTCGGCTGGATCACGATGTTGGCGCCGGATTTCAGCCAGACGCGCGGCTTTAATGCAGCCTCTGCCTGCCCGGCAAGCCGATACAGGCTGGCAAGCGGCAGCAGCTTGTCCTCATAAAGCCGTACGGTATAAGAGGCGGCTGCACACTCTTTTATATGCGAAAAGATCTGAGGATCGTCCGTTATCACTTCTTCCAGCCCGGATTTATCGGTATCCATCAGTATTTTTAAATAAAACGGGCGTTCTTTACGCAGGCAGGAATACAGCGTCCTGGTAGCTGCCAGCGCCGTCAGATCCTGGTACTGCTTTTTCAGCCTGTCAAATTCGGCGTAAATCGCATCTTCTCCAGCCTGCGCCGCATTCGTACGAAGGATCACCCCAAATTCCCGGCAAAGCTTTGGCTCCTTTTCGCAGAGCTTTTGTAACATCCCCTGCAACCGCCTGCGCTGCTCACCAGATACTTTGGAAGAAACGCCTGTTTTTAAATTGCCGCTCGTCAGTACAAGGAACTCCCCCGCAAAGCTTAAATTTGCCGATACAACAGCATCTTTTGACTTTACAGCCTCTTTGATCACCTGCACGGCAAGCTCCTCCCCTGCTGCGATCGGCTGTTTCGAAAGCTTTTTCGTAAAAACCGGATGTTTTAGGTTTTCCAACGGCAGATAGCACAGCTCTCCCCGCGCGATTTCTACAAAAGCCGCATCCAGGTTTGCGACGACGTTTTTCACTTTTGCAATATAAATATTGTTTAAAATACTTCCGGTATCTGACGGATACAGCGATAGTTCTGTCAGGCGCCCGTTTTCGTATAAGGCGCAGGCATGAAAGCATCCAGCCTGCCGGCTGGACGGATGCTGTAGCTGTAATTTTGTAATCAGTAATTTTTTCATAATATTATATAGCAATCCTAGTTTTTATTTTTTGAAACAATTTCCAGCATACTTTGATATTCCTGTCGCATATAGTACTCGACAAATTGGGGGATTGTCAGTTCTTTTAACACCGGATTCGTCTCTCCTCTTAAATTGTATTTCTGCGGAAATTTCTCTTATTATATCTTTCTTTCCCATAGAAGTCAACCAGCCGGCGGTACAAACCCTAACACTTGGTCAGCGTTTATCAAGTATCCGATCAATCAATCCAAAATCCATCGCTTCTTTTGCATTCATATAATAGTCGCGCTCTGTAGCAAGGGCAACCTCCTCTATGCTCCTGCCTGTATTGTTTGCCAAAATCGCATTTAAGCGTTCCTTGCTTTTTTGGATATGGTCAGCCATAATTTTGATATCTGTCGCCTGGCCTTTTATGCCATTTCCATGGATGGCAGGCTGATGGATCATAATTTCTGCATTCGGCAAGGCAATCCGTTTTCCTTTCGCGCCTCCTGCCAGCAAAAAAGCCCCGAAGCTTGCAGCAATGCCGATACATATGGTTGAAACGCCGCATTTAATATACTGCATCGTATCATAGATCGCAAACCCTGCCGAGACAGAACCACCTGGGCTGTTGATATAGAGCTGAATATCCTTTTCAGGATCCTGCGCTTCTAAAAACAGCATTTGCGCAATGATCAGGCTGGCTGATGCGTCACTGACCTCTTCTCCTAAAAACACGATCCGGTCAGACAATAGCCTGGAAAAAATATCATAGCTTCTCTCTCCGCGGTTTGTCTGCTCAATCACATAAGGAATCGTACTCATGCCGCTTTCCCTCCTGATAAAGTATAATAAAATCCGCCAAAGAAACGCATCCTGCAAAGTTTCGGCTGTTTTGAAGAAAACACGCCGTTCCTCCGATAGGCGTTCGGGGGACATCCGTATGTTTGTTTAAATGCCAGTGTAAAAGCCTGCTGTGAGTCATAGCGCGCTTCGTATGCGATTTCAACAATCGGCTGCTGTGTTTCCACAAGTTTTTGCGCTGCCAAAGCCAGCCTGCGCCCTTGTATATATTTATAAATGGTGCAGCCTGTTTCTTTGCTGAAGCTCCTGCCAAGATAAAACTTTGAATAATTTAATGCGTCTGCAATCTTCTCAAGCGGCAAATCTTCCTCCAGATGTGCTTCTATATAGTCCACTACTTTTTTCGCAACTGTTTGATTGCCCATATCATCACACTCCTTTGCTGCTTATGATAACATATTTTCTGACAATCATCTTAATAGAAATTGCCTATTTCGTGGACGATTAAGATCTATCGATCAGTCCTCGTCTTCCAGCAGACGTACTTTATCCCCAGGCTGTGCCGTCTTATTAGCATACACAATAAACGTATCCTGCGCGCTAAGCGTCCCGTCCTTTAATGCAGCAAAGCTCTCATTCTGGTCTATGACAGCCACATCCCTCCTGACAGCCGAAAGCTCCGTCCCAAATATAGTTTCCGTCTCCCGTATTAGCAGCACATAATTTTTTTCCAAATCTGAATAAACGGCGGACAGCGGCACGCAGCATTCATACCATCCGCTTTCAGCCATGAACTCCATAACTCCCGTTTCTCCCCGCGACAGCCTGCTTTTACTTTCAAACGGCGCTACAACTGCTTCAAATTCCCCGTTTTCTGTTTCCCTGACCTGCAAAATGCTGCATCCGTCTTCTGTCACCTTGCCGTCGCGAAACCGCAGGCTTACCGTATCGCCGTCTTTGACCAAGTCAGCCTGCTCTCTTGTAAGCGGCGCCCGGAATATCCAGCTTCCAGAGCTTTGGGAATCGCTTTGCGCTAAGCCGGTTTCCGCTTCGCGTTTTGCCTCCTCAACAGCTCCTTCCACAGATATCGTATGGGAAATGCTTCTTGGGGAAGCCTGCCCAACGGCGATCCGCGGCATCCGGTATGCATAGATGCCGCGGGATAAGAGTGTAAAAAACAGCATTCCAAACAAAAAAGCGACAAGTGCCTTTGCCGCCTTTTGACGGCTGGACGCTGCTTGTGTCTTTTCCATTTTCTTTTTGACTTTCTTTTTCCTCATAGCGAAACCTCCTGTTCAAACGTTCTGGCAGCTTTATCAGCCATTGCTGTAACTATGTGAAAAGCCTACGCCTTCAGCCCGGCAGCCGTAATCCCCTGTTCCAGATAATCCTGCCCAAGCAAAAACACCAGAGCTGCCGGAACCAGAGCTGTCACGCAGGCTGCCAGTGAAATCCCGGCGTGTCCCGCCTGCACCTGCGGCAGGTACAGCGAGAGCGGCCAGAGCGTTTTTTCCTTTAAAAAAGCAAGCGGCTGCTCAATCATATTCCAGTAATCCAAAAACCCCAAAACGGCTGCCGATAAAATACCAGGCGAGCCAAGCGGAATGCCGATTTCCCAAAAAACTGCCGCCTCCCCGGCGCCTTCCACCCTCGCCGCATCCAGCAGCTCTTTTGGTATGGCGGTAAAGCCGCGGTAAACCATAAAGACCGGAAACGTGGAAAAAACTGCCGGCAAAATCACTGCCGCATGTGTGTTAAAAAGATGCAGCCGGTTCATAACAAGGTAAGACGGCAGCATCGTTACCTGGAACGGCAGGAGCATCAATACCACATACAGCGTAAACACCAGCCGCTTGCGCTTCCAGGTAAATGCCGCAAACGCCCATGCTGCCGGCACAGCGATCAAAAGCTGCCCGGCAAGGATACATGCCACGATTTTGACGGAATTCCAAAATACGACAAAAAAATCCGGCGTCCAGATAAACAGGCGGATATAATGCCGCAGCGTCGGATACAACGCAAGCAGCTTCCATCGGATATAGGTATCCGTACTGCCGTCTGAAAATACCGGGCGCAGGCTGTCTGACAGCTCGTTCCCGCTTTTTAGGGAGCCAAGTACGACAATCACAACCGGCATACAGACAATCACCGCAACAAGCAACGCCGCAAAGCTTTTCCCGGCTCTTTTCACCCTGGTTCCTGTTCGTTCTTTCTTCATATCTTCCTGCTTTGTTTCCTTTCTGTTTCTTTTTGCTTTCTATTTTTTTTGCTTAATGTTTCTTTTTGCTTTCTATTTTTTTGCTTTCTATCTTCTTTGCTTTCTATCTTCTTTTTTTGCTTCCTGTTTCTTCTTACTTTCTATTTCTTTTTGCTTTCTATTTTTTTGCTTCCTGTTTCTTTTTGTTTCCTGTTTCTTTGCTTTCTATTTCTTTTTTGCTCCCTGTTACTTTATCACGCTTCTTTATTCTTCTTCCTGTCCTTCCCATGCCCTCTGCAACAGCAGCTCAAACAGCGTAAACACCACGGTAATGCATACCGCAGCGGCAGCCATCTTATCCACATCCAGGTTTGTAAACCAGTTGTTGAACAAATGCTGCAGCAGGTACATGCGTTCCTGCGGGTATGCCCCGGCAGCCAGATATGCTTCCCGAAATACCTTAAAGGAATTTAAAAAGGACAGGATCGTGACCGTATACAGCATCGGCTTTAGCCCTGGAAAGACCACATACCAAAAGCACTTTGCTTCCGTAGCCCCGTCTACCCTTGCCGCTTCTTTCAGTTCTTCCTGTACATGGTGTAAGCCCGCCAGCCATAATACAACCGTATAGCCCAGGTTTTTCCACAGATAGCTTAAGATCAGCACCCAAAACGACGCGTCGCTTCCCAGCCAGTCGACGGGATTTTTTCCGGCTGCCGTAAGCCATGCGTTGAAAATTCCCTGCCTGTGAAACAGCATTTTCCAGACAAGCACAACCGTAGCAGTCGGTATCGCCATCGGAAATAAATATGCCGATTTAAAGCCCTGCACACCCGGCAGCTCATAGATTGCCAGGGAAAGCAGCAGGGATACCGCTAAAATCAGCGGCACCCCAACGCCCGTAAAGCGAAGCGTATTTGTAACTGCCAGCAAAAACGCATCATTTGAAAAAACAGACCTGTAATTAGAAAGCCCGCAAAACAACCCTGTCACTGCCGTTGTAAAAGACCTCCTGCCGACATCCGCAAACGGAACCAATACAAACAGCATCACCCCGGCAAAGCTGGGCAAAAGAAACAAATGCCTTGCCGCCTGCCTACTCCTTAAGATACAATGAAAGCTTCTGTGCAATTTCCTGCGCTCCCTCTTCAATCCCTTTTTCTCCTTTCAAAGCCTGCGACCCGATTTCCAGCACTTCCTTTTTCAGGCTTTCCTCAAACAAAGCCGGCGTATCCAGTGTATGCAGCATTTCTTTTAACTCCGCCAGCTCCTGCTCGCTTGGCCAGTCCAGCCCTAACAAAATCGAATTTCCGTCCCGGTCTTCTGCTCCAAACCCTGTCGCCATTCCCGGCGTCGGGTTTGTTGTAAAGTCAGCGAATGCGTCTGCATTGACCGGAAAGCCATCGTCAAAGTCGCTTCCCTGTACCTCGCCGCTAAACAGCACACGGATAAATGCTTCGGCAAGTTCTTTTTCTTTTGCATGGATACTGATGCCCACGGTTCCGATCGGGCAGAAAATCCCCTTCTCCTGCCCGGACAGCGGCTGATAGCCAAGATCCGTATGCTGTTTGGCACACTCCCTTTTCACAGCAAGCAGCGTTAAAAAATCATCGATCGTAGTCAGGTATCCGGCGCTCATGCGCTGTTTTTGCGCAATCTGCTCATAAACTCTGCCTATTGCAAATAGAACGTTGGCAGCTTCTTTTTCGTTTTTATAATGTCCCTTAATATGCTCCACATATTCCATATGCGCTTCCATCTCCTGCTCATCCAGGCTTTGCCTGTCTGCTTCATAAATTGCCTTGGCATATGTCAGAAATTCCTGCAATGCGCCTGTATCCACTGTCCCATCCGCATCCATCCATGCGTTGACACAGCATAAATACAATTTTTCCAGTACTTCCTGCGGCGTATAGCAGCCCAGTACGGTTTCCGGTGTTTCCGCCGTGCCGGCGAGCTTTTGTGCCGCATCCGCCAGTGTCTTTAAGTCTGTAATTTCCTTCAGCACAGAAGTTTCCCCGGCAAGCAGCGGCACCTGATAACGAAACGGCAGCACGTACGTCTTGCCTTCGTTTTGAAAGCCGTTTAAAATCCCTGCAAAATAGTCCCCGGACTGCTCCATTTCATCGGCAATCCCGCTTAAATCCGCAAGCATCCCTTTTTCCTCATAAGAACCATATGGCATATCGTCCAATAAGATCAAATCCGGCCCTTCCCCTGCAAGCAGCTCTGTATTCAGGTTTTTTACCGCATCATTTTTCGTCATGCCGGTTTCGCCGGTTAACGCGGTATCAAAGCGGACAAATACTTCCGGGTGTTTTTTGCGAAAGACGCTGATTGCCCTGCGCACCGTTTCATTGTCATACAGCCCATAAATAACAAGCTGTTTTTCCGGTACCGCAGAAGCGTCTTTATCATAGACATAGGAATAAAGCTCCCCATTTTCAAAAAACACATAAAAAGAACCGTCCTCATTTTGGATGATCGTTATTGGTACCTTCGATGGATCGCCAAGGCATGTCAGCGCCCCGTCCACAAGCTGTTCCATCACGCTGCCGCCTGCCACATGCCCGGCAATGCCGTTGCTGCCTGCGATATACAGCTTTTTACCGTCACTTGCCGCACAAATGGCAGCGCCAAGAGATTTTCCCCGCTGCTTTGCCACATATGCACTGAGCACCTCGTCCGTATCCTCTGTCTTCCCTGTCTTGATATTGTAAGTATAAGCTTTTGAGCCATCTACCACGGTTAAATAATCCCCGTTCACACACATCGCTTCGTCTTTGTAGTCGTCCACAGTAAAGATCCGCCTGCATGAACCCTTTTGGGGATACACTTCATACACATTTTGAGTCGTTGACATCGCAAACAGCCTGCCGTCCTTTGTAAAAACAGTCCGGTTCAAAAGCTCCGAGCCATCCACCAGCTCCATCTGAAAGCTTTTTACTTCTTCCTCTGGCTTTTTGACATTAAAATACAAGTACTTTATCACTGGCCTTTCATCATTCATAATACAGGAAAGAAAGATATTGCCGTCTTCTGAAATCGCCGCGCTGGAACATGCCGCAACCCTTTCCTCATTGTAAAAACGTTCATACCCGCTCAGGGACACCTGTTCCCATGACTTTCCCTGATTTGTGGAAAGGTATGCCATACAGTTTTCGGTATCCAAAAGCCCAAGGCTTTTCTGCTTATCCGCAAGCTGAAAGAAAGCGCCCTCTTTCCCGGAAAAACCTTTCGGCAGGTCGATCTGCGCCTCAAGATATCTTCCCTTTGCAGCCGCCTGTGTTTCCTTCACATCTGTGCCTGCACCCGCTTTTTCTTCATCTGTTCCCACAGCGTCCTCCGGTGCCGCTTTGCCTGTGGCCACATTGTCCGCTTTATTCTGTCCCGTTTTCGTTTTTGTGCAGCCTGCCAATCCTGTCGCCAGAAATACGGCAAGAAAGGCAAACAGCAGCACAGCATATGTTTTTCTTTTCTTCATTAAAGACTCCTTTCTGTCAGGCAGTTTGCTCGTATAGTTTGCTTTGATAAATTGCCGACATACAGATGATAGCATAGCAATCTCTAATGATCCTCTAAAAATCCGTGATCGTTTGCATTCTTTTTTGTTTCATGATACAATGCTTTTAATCAACAGACTTTCCTTTTTACATAGGATATCAAACAAGAAAGGAAGATATCTGTATATGTATGAGTATTTCGATTTTGATTATGAAAATACAATCTTCGAATGGGATGATGCCAAAGCCAATTCCAACTTTGCAAAGCATGGAATACGTTTTGAAACAGCTTCTAAAATATTTGCAGATGAAAATAAATTAATACGATATGATGAAGAACATCCATTTGAAGAGCGGTATAATGTTTTAGGCAAAGTAGGAAAAATTCTCTTTGTTGTATGTACATTTAAAAGAGGGACTATAGTCCATATTATTTCTGCAAGGCTTGCAACAGAACCTGAGAAAGCGAGGTATGAACATGGCGAATATTATGATGAATAGTTTACCACCTGAATTAACTCCGGCAGAACTGGCGGAACTTGATGCTGCCCAAAAAAATCCTATTGTTTTTGATGAAGATTGCCCTGAGATGACAAGTGAAATGCTGAAACAGTTTCATAAAACAGATATGGTAACGATTCGGATTTCACCCAGTAATATGAAAAAGATTCGCTCTCTTGGGCCTGATTCATCCAAAATACTCAGTCATTTATTAGATTTGGCACTTAATGATACTGAATTATTAAAAAAGTGCATGTAAGCCTTTGAACTATGCCATTTTGTGTGCTCTTCCTGCTAAAATACAAATCAGAAATAAAACCAGATATCAAAAAGCAGGAGGCTCTTATGAGAATACTATTAATCGAAGACAACCCGCAGCTATGCGCTTCTCTTTCCTATCAATTAAAAAAAGCAGGCTACCAGGCAGATGAATGCATGGACGGCGCAGACGCCTTTTATTACATTGACCAAAATATTTATGACATGATCCTGCTGGATTGTCTGCTGCCGCATGTAGACGGCAGGACGATTTTAAAAAAACTGCGCGCAAAGGAAAATACAACGCCTGTGATCCTTTTGACAGCTTTAGGGGAGCTGGAAGATAAGGTAAACGGCTTAGAAGCCGGTGCAGACGACTATCTTGTAAAGCCGTTCGCCTTTGAGGAGCTTACAGCAAGGATGCGCTGTATCAGCCGCCGTCCGCGAAAATGGCAGCAAAGCGAATCGCTCTCTTTTGAGGATCTTACGTATGCCAGCTCTGAAAACATCCTGACAGGCCCTAAGGGGCATTGCACCCTGTCCAAAAAAGAAGGCGACCTGCTGCGTTGTTTCCTGCTGAATCAAAAGCAGGTATTGCCGCGCATGACGCTGTTAGCAAAAGTCTGGGGCCCGGATGCAGAAGTAGAAGACGGCAATCTTGACAATTACATGTATTTTTTAAGGCGCCGTTTAAGAAGTGTCGGCTCCAAAGCCAGCATTACGACTATACGCGGGATCGGATACCGTATGGAAGGCGCCTGCACGGAACGCGCGGCTGCAAAGGGATCCTGCATGAAAAATGCCGTTGCAAAAGGATCCTGCATAAAGAATAAGAATGCGGCTGCAAAGGGATCCTGCATAAAAAATACGTTTTGGGAGGGTGCCCATGTATAAAAAAATCCACAGGCACCTGGCGCTTGTATTTACAGGCATCCCGTCGCTGATTCTTGTACTGATGTCCGCAGCTTTTTTGGCGATGTCTGAAAAAGCACTTTATAAAACAAGCTTCCTTTCTTTTTCCAGGGAAATGGATACGATCGTTTCGCATTTAGAGCAGCAGGATGTGATTTCGTATGAATGGCTGGCAAAAATCAGCGATAATGGCAAATACGTGCCTGCGGTGTATGACCAGGGCATCCCGCTTTCCTATACAAGGATCGCTCTGTCCGAAAAAGAGCAGCAGTTGCTAGGCGAAATCGAAACGTATTGCAGCAATGAGTTGAGCATGGAGCTCCAACCTGCGCCGTCCTCCGGCAGCTTTGTATCTGCACACCAGGAATTTACCTATGTTTCCAGCCAGAAAGATCTGTATTATGTCTGCCTTGCGTCAGTCCGCGGCAACGAAAACGTGATGGCGATGGTTATGTATGCGCCAAAGCCAGTCACAAGCCAGATTACGGCTGCACGCGCCCGCTGTTTGCTGCTGAATGTATCCGGTATCCTGCTGCTGTTTTTCTTTTCCTGGCATTATACCAAGCGGCTCCTGTCCCCGATCCAAAAATCACAGGAAAGCCAGACAGCTTTTATTGCAGCGGCTTCCCATGAGCTGCGCACCCCGCTTGGCGTGATCCAATCCTGTGCGTCCGCTGTCAGACATGCGCCGCCTTTCGAACAGGGGCATTTTCTTGACGCGATTGAAAAAGAAAGCCGCAGGATGTCACGACTGATTTCCGACCTGCTGACGCTTACCCGCGCAGACAGCCATACGTTGACGCTCCAGTTTCAGGAAACCGAGCTGGATACATTGCTTTTAGATACGTGTGATCATTTCCGCCCTCTGGCGGCAAAAAAACAGATCTCCATGCAGATCGAGCTGGCACAGGACCTGTTTCCCGCCTGTCAATGCGATGGGGAACGCATCACCCAACTGCTCGGCATTCTCCTATCGAATGCCATCAGCTATCAAGATCCCGGCGGCTGTATCCTGCTGTCGCTGGCATACGAAAACAGCGCCTTCGTGTTTCGTGTCGCAGACCACGGCATCGGCATACCCGACGAAGCAAAGGCTCATATTTTTGAACGGTTTTACCGCGCAGAACCTTCCCGCTGCGGACAAGACCACCTGGGGCTTGGGCTGTGCATCGCAGACGAGATTGTAAAAGCACACAGCGGGAGCATCCGCGTCTCGGACGGCACGGATGGAGGGACTGTATTTACTGTCCGGCTGCCGCAGTGAGCTATACATAAAAAACCGCCTCATCCTCCAGCCGGATACAGGCAAGCTTCGCATCAGAATCCCGGCTGCGGAATACACAGCCGCAGTCGATATCATAAAACACACAGTCCTTTTGCGGGTCATAATGGCGAAAGACATTTCCCCTGTTATAAGAAAACCCTCCCTCCGCAATCGTAGGCGTATGGCCGGCTATGATGACTGCGTGCTGTTTGCCGCCCATTATGATGCTTTCCTGCCTGGCATACAGATAAAAGTCCTCCAAACGGGAAAACCTACTTCCAAGCTCCTCAAGGCATTCCGCATATCCTGCATGGACAACGATACAGGTTTTCTCCAATCCGCTGCACTGTGCAAAATACGGCATCCGCCTAATCAGCGCCGACCACCTGCAAAAGTCCTCCAGCGCTGCGCCGGCATCTTCCAGCAATTTTAAAACCGTGCCATATGCGCCAAAATAAAAACGCGATTTATTTTTTCGAAAATAGTATTGCAGCGTACCGTATAAGACTTTCGTATCCCGATTGGACGTCTTGTCTGTACCAAGCTTTTCCTTTTTGTCAAACCAGAGCATCAGGTCTGTATATGCCGCAAACTCCTCTTCATGGTTTCCGCGAAGAGGCACGACATTTTCCGAGCAGTTCTCCAGCCATTGCAGCATTTCGAAGCTGCCTGCGCCGCGGTCAATATAATCGCCGGCAAGGATCAGCCGGTCAGTATCGCAAAACCCGATCTTTTCAAGGAGCAGCAAAAATTGTTCATAGCAGCCATGGATATCGCTGATTACGTAAGTACTCATTGTTTTTTCCTTTTTTTTTCATTCTGTTATGCAATTTAATTCTAATCAGATTCTTTCTGTTTGTCAATATTTCATGCAGCAGGATCGGCGTGCTGCCAATATCAAAAAAAGCCGCTGCCTGTTTATAAAGTTGTACTGTACATATTCCTTTACGATTGGTATAATGAACGAAAGAAAGGCTTGCAGGGTAGAAAGAAGGCTTTTATGGGAATGAGCGATAAGCAATATGACGGAATGCTGCTGGATTTTATAGAGGATTTTGAGGATATCGAAGAAATCGCTATATTATTGCCAGACAGCCCGGAAAAGCAAAGATTACTGGAAGTCATCTCCAAGAAAAAGACAAATTTTCTTCCATGCTATTCCTGTTTATAAAAGCACAGCTTAAAAACCAGCCAGCCATCAACCAAATGTGCTGTAATCTTCCCTCCGTGCAGTTCTACGATCCTTTTTACAATCGCAAGCCCAAGGCCGGAGCTTTTTGTCTGGCTGCGGGCGGCATCTGCGATATAAAAGCGCTCAAACAGCTTTTCCGCCTGGATACAGTCCTGTTCCCTGACCTGGTTTTTCATCTGTATAGAAAAGGCATCTCCTTTTACGTATGACGTTATGACGATTTTGGAATGTTCCTTTGCGTATTTGCCTGCATTGTCAAACAGGTTCTGTACAGCGCGCACGAACTTATTGACATCTGCTTGCACCTCAAAGCTTTCCTGCGCCAAATGCTTTTCCAGCGCCAAGCCGCGGTTTTTCAGCAGGATTTCGTGCTCATATGCAAGATGGCATAACAGTGCGCAAAGGTCTGTCTTTTCCACGTTCATTTCCACGTCTGCGCTGTTTAGCTTTGTCAGCTCAAACAATTCATCGACCATAGCATGAAGCCCTTCCAGCCGCCTGTCCACCACGCTGATGTATTCCTGAAACTTTTCCGGGTCAGATGCGCCTTCCTGTTTCAGCAGCCGCACATACCCCATAATCGATGTGAGCGGGCTGCGAAGGTCATGGGATACATTGACAATCAGTTCATTTTTTCTGTTTTCCAGCTCCTGCTCACGCTTTTGCTTTTCATAAAGCTTTTGGGACATATGGTTAATGCTTGTACACAAATCTGTAAGCTCATCCAGCCCGTTAACCTTTAACTGCCTGCCGAACCCGTCCTTTTCGATCGTTTTGATTTCCCTGGAGATATACTGGATATACGTCACCCTGCCCCTTACAAGGCAGGCAAACACAAGAGCAAATACAAGGGCAAATCCTGTGATAAAAAGAATATACAGGTTCATTAACACAAACATCCCGGTATCGGTATCAAAAAAGCCTGCCCGCGCAGACTCCATAAACCGCCTTTCGCAGGCAAGAAATGTCAGCACGCCTGTTATCACCGCCACGACAACCGAAAGCAGGATCGAGAGCAGAAAGTCGACGGTCAGCTTCCTGCTCTTTACCGACCGGAAGTAACGCAGGCACCGAAAAAATACCAGCACCGTACATACATCGAAGCATATCAGCACCGGAACACGCAGCCACAGCCCCTTCGGCGCAAGCAGATATCTGACAATAAATCTTTTTTCACTTTGCAAAAGCAATACCGCAAGCAGGCTGGCGATGCAGCCCCCTGCAAGATGCCGCAGGTTATATTTGGTATCCTCTTCCCCATACTGTCCGGACATATTCTTTTCCTCCTGTCGCTTCCCGCAGCTTGCCCCGCAGATTAGCAATATGCACCATAACCGCATTTTCTGAATGGCAGAAAGGTTCCTGCCAGGCTGCTTCATAGATCTGTGCCACTGAAAGCACGCACCCTTTATGCAGCAGCAACAGCTTTAATATCTCATATTCCTTTGCGGTAAGGCGGATTTCTTTTCCATTTACCCATACCTGCCGATTTAACGTATGCAACTGCAATGCTTCATAACACAGCATATATTGGGAACAGTCCTGCTCGTTATACTGGCGGTAGCGCCTTAACTGCGCCTTTACCCTGGAGATAAGCTGAACGGGATGGAAGGGCTTAATCATATAGTCATCCCCGCCAGCCATAAGCCCCTGCACGACATCCAGATCCTCGGCACGCGCAGACATAAAAATAATCGGCATCTTCGCAGTCTCTCGGATCTTCATACACGCCTGTATGCCGTCCATGCCAGGCATCATAATATCCAACAGGATCAAAGCAACCCGGTACTCAGAAAGCATCAAAAACGCCTGTTTTGCATTCTGGCATTTAAGATATCGAAATCCTTCATTTTCCAGATAGATGCCGAGCAGATTGCAGATATCCTGGTCATCATCTACAATCAGGATATAATCCTCTTCCATTTCCATAAAAGCCTCCTCTTTTTAGCCCGCTGCCCGGCGCAGCAGCATTAACCCACAGTTTCGTAGCTGTTCGACTTGTTTTTCATAACCATGACATAAGCAGGCGGGACATTTTTAAATTCCAGCAAACGTCCTGTAAGCGCAAAATACTTTGTAAAAAACGATTGCTTTGCCAGGCTGTACTGGAACGTAATAAACCTGCCTTTGTCTCCAATCGCTGTTTGCGTAGCCTTTAAAATCCGTTCGGATACAGCCTCCGGCAGCGATGTAAAAGGCAGCCCCGATAAAATATAATCTGCTGTTTCGATACCATACGCCTCCAGATATGCATTGACCTGCTCTGCACTGCCATGAACCAGAAAAACCCCGTTTTCTCCTTCCAGTTCTTTTTTCAGCTTTAGATAAAACGCCCTGTTTTTTTCTATAATCATAAGCTTTGTACTTTTCTTTCTGCGCCGAATAAGCTCCCTTGTAAATACACCGGTTCCCGGCCCATACTCTACGATACACTTTGCCCGCTGAAAGCTGACCGGCTCCATCATCTTCGCCGCCAACGCCTTTCCGCTTGGCGCAACTGCGCCGATTGTCCTTGGATGCCTGATAAACTGCATAAAAAACTGCAACATTTGTATTCCCTCCTTCATCTTTTGTGTTGTTTTGTCGCTGAACTATCATGATACCAAATATTTTTAAAGAGGGTTCTAAAGAAATTCTTAAGTTTTCTTAAGATTGAACGGCAAATACTGCCCGGGATTGGCAGGTTCTTATGATCGCCAGTATCCATTATAGCGCAGCAATCACAGGAATTCAACGCAAACCTTAAGGATTTGCCTGCCGCTCCATATGGTACCCCCTCTCCCCTGCCGCTTCCTCCCCTGTCATATTTAGACATGTCTGGTAATCATTCATAATTGATAAATAAAAATGTCCGTGCTACAATGCTCCCAGAATGAATGATACAGATACGGCGCACTTAAAATATTAAATTCAAGCGCCCTTTCATTCAAATTTAATCAATTTTTAATAATTTTTATTTTTAAAAAATGATGCGAATGCGCAAAAGGAGAATTCTATGAAAAAGAGAAATTTGACTGTTTCAAAGCTTTTGTCAATCACCATGTTAAGTGCTGTATTAAGCAGCGCTACATCTTCTGGCACACCATTTTTACAGGCACAGGTTGTCCATGCAGAAGAAACAACACCTTCTGAGGGGGAAGGCGACAACACGCAGAAACCAGAAATAAAAGAAATTCGTTTTGATAAAACAGAACTTACCCTTAAGGAAGGGGAAACAAGCACACTGACTGTAACCGTCGTACCAGAAGTCGTAACACCTGAAACGACAACAGCCGGCGCAATCTCAGCCGGTGCACTGGCCTGGAGCAGCAGCAATGAAGATGCTGCAAAAGTAGAAAACGGCGTTGTAACAGCCGTAAAAGAAGGCACTGCTGTTATAAAAGCAGCCCTGGAATCCAACCCGGACATTACAGCTTCCTGCAACGTGACCGTAACAGCAGCCAGCACAGGCAATCCTGGTGATGGCTCTGGCGATGGTTCTGGTTCTGGAAATCCTGGCGA
>CAMWXD010000103.1 GCA_947178105.1 uncultured Eubacterium sp.
CATAAAATGCCATAAAAGGGTTATTCTTTTTTATTAAAACTTTTTACTCTCCAGTTATGTTAAATCAAGCCCTTTTGCCTCATCACACCCTAGAGCCAGGTTCATACATTGAATTGCCGCGCCGGACGCGCCTTTTCCAAGATTGTCAAACTGCGAGGAAAGTACTATGCGCTCTTCGTTTCCTGTTACATAAATCTTTAAGCCATCCCAGCCAGACAAGCCATTTCCTGCTAAAAACCCGCTGGCTGCAACCGCATCATCCGCAGCGCTTACCTGGATAAATGGTTTGTTTTTGTAATACTCTGCATAATATTGTAACAGCGATGCAGGTGTTTCTTTTTTTGCCAGCAGATCGGCATACAACGGTACGGAAACTAACATCCCGCTGTAATAGTCATCAATGATCGGTGAAAACAGCGGCGTGCGCGCAAGCCCTGTGACGTGTTTCATCTCTTTTAAGTGCTTGTGCTGCTGTGTTAATGCATATTCCCGTCCTGAGGATAATTCTTTTTGCCGGTCTTTACTTTCATATGCAGCTATCGTTTTCTTGCCGGCGCCGCTGTAGCCTGAAATGGCAAAGCTGCTTACCGGATAATCTTTTGGAAGGATTCCCCCTGCGACCAGGGGATACACCAGAGAGATAAATCCTGTGGCATAGCATCCCGGAACTGCGATTCGTTTTCCATTCTGAATGGCTGTTTTATGCTGCTCGGACAATTCCGGAAATCCATATGCCCATCCTTCTTTCGTACGATGTGCGGTAGATGCATCGATGATCACAGTATCTTCCTTTTCCGCCAATGCAGCAGATTCCCTTGACGCTTCATCCGGCAGGCATAAAAACGTAATATCCGATGCCTGAATCATTTTCTTTCTTTCCGCAGGATCTTTTCTCCGTTCCGGGTCAATGTGCAGCAAATCGATATCGTCGCGGTTTTGAAACCGTTCATAAATTCTTAATCCGGTCGTTCCTTCGCTTCCGTCAATAAATACTTTTGTTTTCATAAATATGCCTATCCTTTCTTCGTAGTGTGCCCCTATTATAGTACAAAATCAAATGGGGTGCAATGACCTGTTGTTCCTGCCGTTTGTATTGACGGTTTCGTTTAGATTGCGGTATACTATACCAAAAGCGGCTTTTAGCCGCAAAAACTATGTTGAAAAGGAAATACGGTATGATAGAAATTGACCTGATGCAGGACGATTCTGAGATCGTCCATTATGAGCAAAATGAAATCCCTCTGTATATCCACACCTGGAACCTGTCCGTTTATCCCGGGATGAGCGCACCCTGCCACTGGCATGAGGACTTGGAATGGATCCATATTTTAGAAGGAAAAATGTGTTATGATGTTAATGGCAAGCGTTTGATTTTGCACGAAAAAGAATCGCTGCTCGTAAATGCACGCCAGATGCACTATGGATATGCATTCCAAAAGCAGGACTGCCGGTTTGTCTGCATCCTGTTTCATCCTTCCCTGTTTTGCGGCAACCCTTCCCTGCGGCATACCTATGTCCAGCCGATCCTGAAAAACGGAAACCTGGAATACCTGCATTTTGAAACCAGCCAAAAGCAGGGGCAGGAAGTAGCTGCTTCTTTAATGCAGATCGTAAGCTTAAAGGAACACGCGAAAAAAGGCTATGAGTGGGAAGCCGTCGCCCTGATGCACCTTCTTTGGGGCAGGCTGTGGCAGGAAGGCTTGTTAAAGCCTGTACAAGACGGGCAGGAGGACAGGCAGGGTGACCTTGCCGTCCAAAAAGACATGGTATCGTATCTCTATCAGCATTACAGTGAAAAAATCACCCTGGATGATATTGCCGCTTCCGGTCATGTCAGCCGCAGCAAATGCTGCCGGATTTTCAAGCATTATTTGCAGCAGACGCCGATTGATTTTCTAAACGCCTACCGCCTCAAGGTAAGCTGCACCCTGTTAGCATCCACAGACAAAAGCATTACGGAAACTGCACTTGCCTGCGGATTTAACCATTTAAGCTATTATTCAAAATATTTTGCCGAAAGCTACGGATGCACGCCGCGGGAATACCGGAAACGGATGAAAAACACCGATACTTAAGGAAAGGTTCTTTAGCACCTGACGTCTAATTTTGTGCCAACCGTCCGCTGCTTTTTTGCTGCCTTTGCCCTTGTTTTTGCAATCAGTTTCTGTGCATTTTTCTGTCTTTGCACCCGCATTTTCTTGCTCATCTGTAAGCTTTTGTCATTTCTCACATGGGAAAAAACACGGTATTTGCCATTTTCATCAATATAACTGTGTCTGAACACAACTGTGCGCCCGGTAGCTTTATAAAGCCCGTCCAGCCATTTATTCAGAAATTCCGCGCCCTGTATCATTTCCTTTGTCGCCTGTTCCTGCTGCGGGTCATGCTGCATTTTATTCAAAAGCCCAGGATGAATCGTAAGTGTCCTGCCGCTTCTGCTATTTGGGAACCTGCTGCCTATCCTGACCTCCATACTTGGGGCAAGCTTTGCAAGCTCACGCACATACTCCGTCATGCCCTGCCTTCTGGAAGCTGGCGACGGATATACTGCGCCTTGCCTTTTTTCAGCCTGTGCTGCCTGTATGGTTTCTGCTTGCTTTCCTGCCATTGTCCGCACTAAGCCTGTTTGTTTTCCTGTCTGTACCGCCTGCTCGGAGCCTGCTTGCTTTCCTGTCTGTACTGCTTGCTCGGAGCCTGCTTCTTCTGCCTTTTCTGTTTTCCTGTTTTTTAAGCTTGCTGGCGCATAGTTTTTTGCAATGCCCTGTGCAGCATAGCTGTGATATCCTGTGATTCCGATTGCCATAGTCTTTTCCTCCCTGATCTTATTCCTTTGAAATCCTTTTCCTTGCTGCCTACAGCAGCTTGACCAAATGCAGCGTCCAGTCCATCCGGCTTTCATAAGGGATTCGCACGTCCCGCTCCATTGCTTCATTTTCGTAGCAGCAGGTATATCCATACCCTGCAATGCCCGGAAGCTTGTAAAATCCGCCAAAAACAAGAAAAATCTCACCGTCTGCATGGCTTTTTTGCAAAAAACGGTTAAAAGCTTCTCCATCCACATATACGTAGCTGTCATCGAAAGAAATCATTTGGCGAAAGTTGCTGCTGTCTTTTTGATTGTTTTTCAGCGTAGATTCGGGGGCATATGCAAGAATCCTTGCGTCCTGTTTTTGAGGATGATATTCGTAGACCATGATACTGTCGCTTTTGGTATACCTGTCGAAAGAATGATGCCCGATCCATGCAGACATACCTGCTGCACACACGCATACAGACAGAGCCATGCCTGCCGCTGCGACTTTTGGATATCGCCTGTAACGTGTGATTCTCACGATTCTTCGGCGGATGCTACGGTATCCCTTTTCTCCGGCAAAGGCGGCAAAACGTTCGAAGGCGTCGTTTTCTTCCTGCAAGATCCTCATACTTTTCAGTAACAACTGTCCATATACGTACGCACTGCCGCTGCTTTTTAGGATTGTTGCCCAGTCACAGATTTCTTCCAGATCCTCTCTGAATAATTTTGTGCCGATGATAAGCAGCGGATTCAGCCAAAGCAGCGCACGCAGAATATCCCACAAAGCATAAAACACTAAGTGGCAGAGCCGGATATGCAGCTTTTCATGGAGCAGGATCGTCTGTATTTCTGTTTTGCTGTATTTTTGTAAAATAACCTGTGGCAGCACAATCACCGGTTTTAATATCCCTGCTGCAAACGGCGTTACTGGAAGCTGCGCTACCCGTACAGCCGTGCCTTCCACCACCCGTTCTTCCATGCAGGCAGACAGCCTTTTGAGCCTTCTGCGTTTTTGGAAAAACAGCAGGAAGGATATGCATACGCCGCACAGATAGAGCCAGCAAAGCCACACATGATTCATAAAAATCCCGTTCCACCATGTAAACAGTAAGATGCCCACGCTGTTTTCATAAAAAAACTTCATCCTGCCTGCAAACAGGCATGGCAGAAACAGGCTCCATAATGCTCCTTTGATAAAAACAGTGTTTTGAAACAGCGTCCTGCGCAAAAGAAAGACAACGGCAGCTACAGCAACAGAAACCATGGCGCATCTTACCAACTGTACCACATAATAAATGGCACAAAGATTAAAAAACGATCCCAGACGGCTGCAAAATTCCAGTGCTGTCATGTTTTGGCACTGCCTTTGTGCAGGATATTCCCCGGACGTTTTAGGAGATGCTTTCCAGGCTGCTTTTCATTACGTTTTGTTTCCCTGCACTGGATTAAAATTTCTTGCATCTCTTGGTACTGCTCTTCGGTCAGCCTTGCACTTTCAAGAAGTGCTGCCATGGCATTTGTCTGGCTGCCTGCAAAATAACTGTCTACAAATTTCCGGCTTTTTTCCTTCTGGCATTCTTCCTTTGATTTTACGGCAGTATAATGGTAGACCCTTGCATCCTGCGTATCTACCGTATAGCTTATTACGCCTTTCTGCCACAGGCGGTTTAACAGTACCCTGACCATTCTCGGCGACATATCTGTTGTTTGCTGCATTTTTTGAATCACTTCTTTTGCTGTCATGGACGTATCATTCGCCCAGAGCGCTTCCATCACCAGCCATTCGCTCTGGCTTGGAGTCGTTTCTTTTTCCATACTGCTTTCTTCCCCCTCTTTTTTATATATCGGAAAGATACAGAAATTTATTAATGTTTGTTCCCAAAAAAACATATTCGTCAATCATGCAAGATAACAGTGTATTCAAATAAAACATTCCAAATAAATCACACGAAAGCGGCTCATACCTTAAATTGAAGAATTCTCTCTATATTGTTATGCACCAGTTTCTCCAAAGCTTCCAATCTCCACTCAGGCAAATTATACTTATTATGCCGTGTAAATTTAAAATCTAACAAATTTATCAGCTTTCTGCGTAAGCTATCGTCTAAACACACGGCTGCGATTGGTGTCCAATGATCGCCAATTCGTGGTCCTTTATATCTCAAATATTTCTTAATATTCTGAAAATCATCTTCCATTGCATAAGGAAGCAGCGAAACGTTATGGTCGAACAATGGCGCCATATCAACAATTACTTGTGCATCATTATCTACCAAAAAACCAAAATTATTCTTATGCCTATCTTCATTCATAATAACAGCATCAATCACAAACATCCGACGAAATTTAGACTCCAAGCCATATTTTTTTGCTTTGTTCAACACTTCCACTACATCCGTATGACGTGTACTAACAGAATCAAATGGTAAATATCCAAAATCTTCTGAGGTAAAAATATCACAAACGGAACAAATTCTGCCTCCAACCGTCCGAAGGTCATAAGACACAAATTCATCTGTAAATTCCTTTATAATTTGCGCCGCATAATATTCTGAATAAGGCTCCATCCCAGCATTTGCTGCCCCCGAACTGCCCCTTTTCAACATCCGTATTTTGTCTCTTTCACGAATCCAGCATTTTGCAAATGAACCATCCGTCCCGTATTCTGGGCTGGTTGTCGAAAGTCCTCTTCCATGCAGCCCACCTTCAAATGCAGTTTTTGCAACTACCTCATTAAATGGATGTGTGTACAAAGATACCGACTCCCAGGTCAATCTGCTATCTATCGGACGAACCCAAAACGTATCTACCAAAGATAATGCATGTGTGATGTCAATAAAGCCTCTCAAAGTATCACATCCACTTTGACGCAATAGCTCTGCAATATTCTCCCTATGCTTTGGGGCACGACGATTTCTGATAAACGCCCCAATATCGCTAATCCAAACCGGAAGTTTTTCGTTCTGTTTAATTACATCAATAGAGCTTAATACATCGTTTATTGCAAAAGAAGCAATTTCTTTATCCTTATTCATCAACATGTACTCAGGAATTGAATTACTGTTAAAGGCGTTTATTAAACTTACGTCGCTCATTTCATACCCCTCCTCCTGTAAATTATAACAGAGTGTATATACTATAACAACCGCAATTTATAAACAACACTATTTGAATCTATTTTGGTATTGGTCAAATGCATTCTGTGCGTTAACAGTTCCTAGCAGTAACTCATGATTTGTTTCTTCTAACATAATGCCACGAATCCAGGATTATAGAAACAGATAGTTTTACAGCCACAAGCAGTTCCAGGCAGAGCATCCCCCAGGAGAGCCCTATATGGATATGCGCCAGATTTCCGAAATAACCGCTCTCCTGATACAAATGCCGCAGATTCTGCCCCCAGATATACCGCCGGATATAGCCGGCAAAGTCAAATACATGCGTTCCCGTCAGATACGTCATCGGGATATACCACCGGTAAAAGACGGCTGCTGCCGCACAGGCTGTAATAAGCACAGGACGGACAGCCTGCCAGCCCTTTTTGCCAAACACCCACGCTGACAGAAGCAGCCACAGGATCACGCCTATCACAATATTTTGCAGGCATATATGCCGGACGTTTTCCATATCCAGGCTGATATCCGGAACAACTCTCGTTCCTGCGGCAATGGCAACCACATCCTCCAGATACTGCTGATTTTGCTGAAAATCTTTGCCCTCTTTCGCAAAATATAAATAGTGCATCTCATATTCTATCGGCAGGTAAACAGGCTGAAAGGATAAATATACTGCCGGTACACCATCGCCGGCAAGCTGCTGGCGCCAGGAGCCGTCTGTGCGGTATACACCACTGATGCGGCAGTTCCAGCCGCCGACCTTCACTGTCCTTCCTGCCACTTGCAGATATTTGTAATGCTCCAGTGCCCACTCGTCGCTGACCGCCGCTTCAAAGGTTCCTTTTGGCCAGTCCCCTGCCTCCAGCCGCATTCCAGACCATTCGAAATATTCTGCGTCTGCCCACCGTACGGTCATTTCCTGCGTCCTGTGAAGAACCTCGTCTTCCACCATCCGCTGTGCCTGCACGTAAAATCCAGTCTGTGTACTCTCTGAAAGCTTTTGTAGCTGCCTGTCAGAAAACGTGTATCCGCCTTTGTCATACCACTCTATGATTTTTGGCAGTTCCCTGCAGGCTATCAGAAGCTGCACCAGGCTGATCAGGAAAAATACTGCCGTCAGGGCAGTAAAACAGATCTCATACTGATATTTTCCCAAACCTGATTTTCCCAATCCTGACTTTCCCGATCCTGATTTTCCCGATCCTGACTTTCCTAATCCAGATTTTTCACATCCTGTATGTTTCATGCCAGTTAGATTCCTCCCCTGCTACCCTGTGATTACAACCTGCATTTTATTTTGCAGCGGCTTGCTCGCATAGATGACGACCTTGCCTTGCATGACAGAAGAAACTGCCGCCGTAACACTGTCTTGATCGAGCACTTCGACATACCAGCTCTGGACGGTCTGTATATCTGAAAAAATCCCCTGGTGCGTTTCGATTGTATAGACCAGATACCCGTATCCATCCATGGACAGCGCCGATAGCGGAAGCGTATGAGAGTAGGTTTTCGCTGTCTCCATCTTTACACAGGCATCCTGATCTTGCAGCACTTTCCCAGATACTCCTGGGATGTCCATAGAAAAATCCCAGGTACCGTCTGCATTCTGTACCTTATCAGTGATATTGAATACCTCTGTGTGCTCTTTTCCATCGATGCCAGTCCAGATTAGGCTTGCTTTCCGGTTCTCGCCATACTGTGCATAGCCCGGTGCATCCAACTGCCAATGCACAGACGCATCCTCTTCTCCATTCAGTACTGCCGGATAGGACGCCTCATGCGAGATCGTGCCGGCTGCTACCTCTGCGGCTGTCACCTGGGGCATCTGTATTTGCTGAAATTGTCTTGCCATGCCTGTGCATACCGCCAATGCCAGCAGCAGATATCCAGTCAGTTTCCATAGCCGTATTTTTACCATCCTGCAACCTCCCGCACTTTTTTATTCTTATTTTTTATTTGATTCTGGATAGGGCAATCCCTTTTACCAGTGCTTCTTTGAAATTCATATAAAGCAGCATAACCGGAAGCATGGCAAGCACGCCGCAGGCAAATCCTGCTGTGCCTGTATGGGACAGTGATTGTGCCAGAAAGATGGACAGCGGGTACATCTGCGTATCCCGTAGGAACACCTGCGGCTGCTCTACCATGTTCCAGTGATCGATAAAAGCAAGCAGCACGAGCGAAATCATCCCGCTGCGGCTTACCGGGAGCACGATACGAAGCAGCGTATTCCACTGCCCGGCACCGTCCAGTTTTGCTGCCTCCAGGATCTCATCCGGTATCTCATCAATTGCCTGCTTCATTAAAAACACGCCAAATGACGAAAAGATTCCCGGCAGGACGACTGCCGCATAAGAACCGACCAGATGCATACGGTCAAGGATAATATAATTACTGACCAAGGTTACCTGATACGGCATCATCATAATCATGACTACAGCAGCAAACAACGGGCCTCTGCCCGGAAAGCGGAACCTTGAAAACCCATATCCCGCCAGCACAGATACCACTGTCTGCCCAGCCACGATCAGGACTGTCATACCAAGCGAATTCCAGAACTTGAGCAGATATTCCGGCGTCGCAAGCAGCACCTCATACAGGCTCTGCAAAGACCACCGGTCAGGAAACAGATGAAATGCCATATATTGCTTTTGCCCATACCCCCAAAGGCTTCCGTAATAGTAGGAAAGCTCATTCGCATCCATAAATGCGTTTGCGGCTGTATAGACAACCGGAAGCAAAAACAGCACCGTCATAGCCGTAAAAAGAATCGTTTTAAAAAATCGCGCCATTTGCACCATCTCCGTTTTATAGATGCCTTTTGCACCGGTTTCGTTTCCAGTGCGTCCCTGTCTCTGTACGCTGCATTCTGTTTTTCCATAAAAACAACGCGGCGACGAACAGGAAAATTACCAAAAACACCAATATCGCTGCCACCGACAGCCTTTGGTAGTTCAGGTTTTCAAAGTTGTTGTTCATAAAGTGCTGCAGCATATAGATACTGTCATGCGGATACCTTCCGCTTAGCAGATACGCTTCTCTGTAACATTTAAACGAATTGATGACGGACATTACAAATACAAACAGAAAGCTTGGCATCAGCAGCGGACACTGGATATACAAAAAATACTGCCATGCACCCGCCCCCTCGGCAGCAGCGGCTTCTTTGCATTCGACTGGGATGCTGTTAAGCCCGGCAAGAAACAGCACCATATTGTATCCGCAGTTTTTCCACAGATACAGAAACAATAAAATAAAAAAGGACTTCTCAGAATCCAGCCATTGCTGCACTGGCAGGTGCAAGGCTGCCAGAACGCGGTTCCATACGCCGTATTCTGACAGCATCACCTGGAAAAACAGCACCGTCGACCCAATCGGAACTACCATCGGATACAGAAAGACCGATTGGAACAGCCGCAGGCCTTTCGTATTTTGATAGGCAAGCAAGGACATCCCAAGCGAAATGCCGATGATCAGTGGAATACCGATCCCCATAAACCGAAACGTATTTGCAGCAGCGATCTGAAAAGCATGGCTTTTTAACACTTCGGCATAATTTTGAAATCCCACAAAATTCATCCCTCCGATTCCCGAGGTAAACGAATACCAGATACTGATGAAAAATGGAATCATATAAAACAGCATAAACCCAGACAAAAACGGCAGTATAAATAAAATGCCCATTCCTGCCTCTTTTTTTCGCAAATTCATAAGCTCCTTCATCTACTCTGTCAGATACACTTTGATAAATTTCTGAAACTCCCCGATGCAATCCTCATAGCTTCCCTCATCCTCATAAAACGGTTTCATATAGTCAATAAACTTTGAAATGCAGACATCGGTAACAAACAGCGCCTTCTGCGGATGCATCAGCGCATCTTTATACTGTGCGGACAGATCCTGTGGCAAAGGCTTCATCTCCACTAATTTTTTGCCGTTTTCATACGCTTCCTCTTTTGTCCGGTCAAGCTCTTCTTCCAATATGGACTTGAAAACCGGGCAGGCAAACCTGAATTTGGCAATTTGCGACTGTGCGGCTTCACTCATCAGGATTTTCAGCATGTTCCATGCGTTTTGCTTGTTTTCACTGTTTGCGCGGATACCGGCATAGTCCATAATATTGGCACAGATCTGTCCATCGCCATTTCGATACGGCCACAGTACGGGCGTCGCCTGTGCTGCTGCTGCCTGTGCCGCTTCCATAAAAGCACTGCTTGAAAACGTTACAAGCATACAGGTATCACCCATGCCGATCGCCTCACCGACACCGCAGAATCCGGTATCCGGCAAAGAGCTGCCGGATGCTGTTTCATCATGGTAAAAGTATTTGTATGCGCTACATGCCCGCTCCAGCGTCTGTGCATCCAGACCGAGCTCCCCTTTGCTGTAATCCAAAAAACTGCCGGAGAGAAATGCTGGAAATAAAGATAGCTGGCCGACATCGCCGTTGACCTGCTTGGCACTGTCCAGGCTATAAAACTTTGCTGTTTCCTGCAAAAATGATGACATATCCTGGCAGGAATCCAATGAGATGCCAGCCGATTTCAGGTTTTCCTGAGTTGTAAGCGCTGACACCACCGTATAGCTGAGCGGCATGGCCATTTGATTTCCTTCGAAGACGCCTGCATCCAGTACTGCTTGTGCGTAATCGTCTGCATTCCATTCTTTGTCTGCTTCCATAAACTCATCTAACGGTGCAAATGCCTGTGCTTTCATCATCTTATAGACATCTGCGGTGCCATAGTTTGACATTAGCAGCAGATCCGGCCCCTCGCCTGCCAGGATCTGTGTATTGATCCGCTGCTGGCCCGCAACCAGTTCAGAATAGGACTCCACATGCAGCTCCACTTCAGGATAAGCCTTTTGAAATGCTTCAAACGCGTCCTTATAAGTCTCATTCACAATATCACTTACACATAACGTCAGGCTCTTATTCGTCTGTGCGACATTTTTCGTGCTGCCGCCGCATCCGCATATTGCAAATGCAGCGATTCCTGCAAAAATGCCTCCTGCCATCTGATACCACTTCATACGAATTCTCCTTTCTTTTTTCTGCCCAATGATGCGGCTGCTGCTTCTTTTTCCTGTTATTCTTCCGCCCAATCATACAGCGGATACTCCTCGGCCAGTTCTTCTTCGGACAGCTCTTTCTCCCACAGTGCCTCCCACAATTCATTCAACTGTGCCTTGCACTCCTGCAATGGCAGGATCTGGCAAACCGTTTCTGACACTTCCGTAACCGGTATGCCAGAATTTGCACGAATGCTTTTTGCATAGTCAGGATGCTGCAATGCTTGCTTCCAAAATGCAAACACTTCCTCAGCACTGTCCGAATTGCCGGAAACAAACAGGATATTCACGTTTGCCGCTGGAGACAGCGGCAGAAATACAAGATCCTCCTGCTGCTCTTTTGTCATTGCCGCACCGTACGTACCGTCAATATATCCAGATAAGTCGCTGCAGCCAAGAACCATTCCGGTTTCCCCATTTGCCAGCATGTGCATGATTTTATTTTTCTCCTCGGATTGTCCAGAAGCCCGAAGGGCAATCTGAGTATCTTTCCAGTTCTTTAACAGGGCGAGAACACGCGTCCAGCTTTCTTTCGAACACCGATAACTCCCGTCTTCCTGCTGTATCAGCAGGCTGTCTGGTTCCGCAAACAATGCAAGCGCCTTCAGCTCACTATTGCCATACAGCACATAGGAAGGCGGTAAGATTTTTGCAAGCTGTTCCATGCCTTTGGTAAGCTCTTCGGCGTTCGCCGGCTTCCAGTCCTTTGCCATGCCTGCCTGCTCCAGCGCCCGGCGGCTGACCCAGGCGCCGTATTCTTGTACCTGTACCGGAAGCCCAACCGCAGCCCCTGCATACTGGATCCCTCCTTTTAAAACATCTGGAAGAAAATCCAGCTCATCTGCGCAATCCTCCAGCATCTTACGAAAATCTGCGCCAGAGCCAAGATCCATCCCGCTGATTACCATACGGTCTGCCGGGCCTAACAATGCGTCCGGCGCAGCCTTTTTCACCTCCATCTCCTGATAATACAAAGGCAGAATACTCTGCATCGTTTCTGTGGAAAGCAACTGTATGTATGTATCATCCTGAGACTGCATATACGCATCGGCTGCGCTGCTCAGCCAGCGCCCGGCCGGATATGCTTCCCCGTCCCCCGTATTCGAAAAGCAGATACTGACAGGCTTTTTCTCCTGGCCCGATGCGTGCGTGGATAAATCCCGTTCTCCATATTCCTGCACATACGATATCTTTGTGCATTCTTGTGTAAAGCACATGGTAAAATCCTCTTCTGCCTGACGTGAAATACCCTGTATTGGCAGAGCCAGCGTACTTTGTGTAAATGGCAGCAAACTGCGGCTGGCTTCAAAGACAGACATGTCTTTATACTTTATCACGGGCAGATCCTGTGAAAAAAAGTCGGCATTGGAAAAGTTGTTCTGGAACATCAAAAGCGCTTTCACTGCTTCTTTTGCATATGCAGAATCCGCATTCACAGCAGCCGCGTGTGTGACCAGCCCGCATACAGAGCCGCTGCTGTCCGGTACGGCAAGCATTGCCAGCTTTTGCTCTCCAAACTGGTACGCATTCGCCGCGAGCTTTTTATAATCATAGACCCCGCATCCGCCCAACAGGCATTTTCCATTCGATAACCCCTCATACGCACCCAGCCGGCTTTCATCTGCTCCGCTGTGCGTACGCACCTTGGCAAGCTTTTCAGAAAGCTCCTGCGCCCCGTCCTGCGGCAGATAATATTGTTCCAGCCAGTCAACTGCCTGCGTGCTTTCAAATATCATTTTTCCGGTTTTCTCATGCGCCGCCAGCAGCGCATCCAAAAATTCCTCCAGAGAACGGTACCTGGTATCTGTCTGGATGCCTGCGGCTTCCAGGTCTTTTTGGACTCCAAACACGATTGGGCATTCCATACGGATCGGAAGCACATAGTATTCTCCATCCTTCTTTCCTGCTTCCAAAGTCCCATCTATATATTCCAGCGTTTCGCCGAACCGCTTGGTGATCCCTTCACCAAGCGGCGCAAGCTTTCCAGCTTCTATAAGCTCCAGCGGATTTACGCCGTTGCAGGCATCCATATACAGAATATCCGGCGCTTCCCCGTTTTCCAGCGCTTTGTCCAGTTCCTCCTGGTACTGTTTTGCAGACAGGTTGTTTTTTGGGATAAGCGCAATATCCAGGTTTGTATAAGAATCCTCCTTGTCCGTTCCCTGCACAGTGTCTTTCATCCGTTGATAAAATGCCGCATAATAACGCACAAACCATTCATTGTCCTCGTCTATCCAGATCGTTAGCTGTTCTTTTGTATCGCTGGAATCGTTTTCCTCCTGCTGCCTGCTGTCCGGTGTTTGTTCGGCATCCTGATTTTTTGTCCTTGCGCAGCCTGTCAGAAACAGACAGAACAGGAGTATTCCTGCAAATTTCCGTTTTTTCATAATCATAGTCCTCCTTCAAAGATAAATTGTTTTAATCCGATACAGAGCCTTCGATTGGAACGATATATAAATGCATATCCGGGTCATATTTTTTGTAGTTATAGTTGATATCTGTAAATACAAGGGCATCGACCCGTGACGCATCCATAATTCTTGTAGACACATTGATGACGGTAAATTTTCTTTTTGTATAATCTTCCGACCGGCTCATCCCAGCGCCTGCTGTATTCAGGTAAATGCTGCCGTCCCTTGTGCGAAATCCAAACAGCCTTGGCCACATGCTTGATCCATACCGTTCAAAGGTAAACTTCACGCTGACCGGAGAAATCTCTGCACAAGTGATCGTTGTGCCTGTATCACCGAGTGTCTGATGCAGTTTGGCCTGCGTCGTATTCGCAGATCCCTGTAAAGTCCAATGAAACTCCCAGACGCCTGAATTGTCGTATACCGGATCGGATTGCCCTGTGCGGCTGCCCATGCCATACAAGGCAACATGCACCTGTTTGCCGAGCAGCGCCCCTTTTTCCATCGTCAGAATCCGCATCTGATATTCCAGGCTGCCATCGTCCATTACATAGCCGCTGTCCTTGCTGTCATTTTCGAACAGGATCTCATAGCCCTTCGTATCATAAGTTTCCTCCTGGTAAAAATCACCATATAGATAAAGGCTTTTTGGATCCGCTTCTTCTACTGTAGCCTCCATGCGCTTTAAGACAGGCGCGGCGCCTTCCGGCAGCTCGTAGCCTTTGATCTTGAACGTAATGTAAGCGCAGTAGCTGTCTGCAATGCATTCAACCGCAGTAACCGTAACCCCTTCGCTTTTCACAGGCTGGTTTAGGACAGACCATGCATGGTTTTCTTCCAGCATCTGTTTTTGGCCTTCAGTGATCTGGAGCTTGCCTTCCAGGCTTTGGCTCCAGCTAGTATACGCCGCGGCACATGCCGTTACAATACACAATGCCAATGCCGCGGCAGCCACGGGCCATCTTCTTACGAACGCTTTGCGGACAGGAGCAGGTTCTGTTTCACAGCTTGCTTCCCGGCTTTGTATCACACGGAAGGCATCCTCCATTTTTTGTTCCACAATATCCGGAATCGGAGCTTCCTGCCGCAGTAGCTCTATGTTATTCTTCTTGCGCCTTTTCATAACAAATCGCTCCTTCCCTTTTCCTGTCAGCGTGTTGTTCCGGCTTTGGACAGTAATTGTCAGCAAGTATTTTCCTTGCCCTTGCAAGCTGCGTGCATACTGTGCTTACCGGTACGTCCAGGATCCTGCTGATCTCAGTTGTGCGAAAACCGTCTACATAGTAAAGGATGACGACCAGCCTGTATTTTTCTTCCAGCATTTGCAGCACTTCTATCCATTCTGCATTCTGATAGCCTTCATCCGTCGTCTCGATCTCAGGTATCTGCTCCGTAAACAAAAGCTTTTCCTTCTTTCTTAAAATGTCGTTGCACTTATTGATCAAAATGCGTGTCATCCAGGTGCGGAAATACTTATCCTTTTTCAGGCCTTTCATCTTTTCCCAACAGGTAAGGACTGTCTCCGATATGGCATCCGCAGCATCTTCTTCATTGGACAGAATCGCGCGGGAGGTTCGGTATAAATTCTGTTGCTGTAACCTCATTAACTTTATAAATGCATCTGCATCGCCGTTTCGGGCCTTCCTTACAAGGTTTTCCATAAAGCTCCTCCTTCAAGAATCTGTACGGCAGCAGCGCTTGCTCCGCTTTCAGGCTCTCTGATTATTAGACGTTGAAAATGAAAAATCTATCCCAGAAAAAAATTATAAAAAAAATTTTTTTCTGTTCATAGAAGCAATCTTTTTCGATAGTGTAACTTTACTTGGGGGATTTTTGCAAAAAAAATAAGGAACACCTATTT
>CAMWXD010000104.1 GCA_947178105.1 uncultured Eubacterium sp.
ATACTGCCGTCCCCAAGCTGCGTACAGCCTGTCAGCCCCCTGACCTTCTTAATATAGGAAGGAATCGGTTTTACCACGATTTCCTGCTTGCCTACCAGGGTATCGACAAACAGCCCGATGCGCTTGTCATCGACTTCAATAATGACCATCATGCCATCCTCGATTGACTCCTGGTAGCCGCTTAAGCCGTACCATTCGCCCAGGCGTATGACAGAAAAGCATTCGCCGCGGATCATAATGTATTCGTCTCCGTTTGGCTCATGGATCATCATATCCTCCCGGACACGCACAAATTCTTTGATAACGCCTGATTCCATAACAAACGAAGAACCGCCCGTCTCCATGACAATACCGTCAATAATCGCAAGCGTCAGCGGGATTTTCAGGCTCATCGTACTGCCGTTGCCTGGATCGCTTTCGATATCCAGCATCCCGCCGATCTCCTGGATATTGCGGACAACGACGTCCATGCCCACGCCACGCCCGGAATATTCGGTTACCTGCTCGTTCGTGGAAAAGCCTGGCAGCGTAATAAACTGGTACACTTCCTTGTCCGAATAAGAACTGTCCGGCCTGGATTCATCCAAAATCCCCTGCTTTCTCGCCTTTGCAAGAATTTTCTCGCGGTCAAGCCCTGTACCGTTGTCCTGTACCGTAATCCATACTTTGCCTGCCTCGGTCTTTGCGGATAACGTCACCTTGCCTTTTTCAGACTTTCCGCTTGCCGCACGCTCTTCATTCGTCTCAATGCCGTGGTCTACTGCATTTCTGACCAGATGCATCAGCGGATCGGATATATGTTCAATAATATTTTTATCTACCTCGGTCGTATCCCCGACCATCTCAAACTCGATATCCTTGCCGAGCTTGCGGGAGACGTCGAAGACAATCCGGTTCATCTTCTGGAACGTATTGGTCAGCGGAACCATTCGCATCGACATAATAACATTCTGCAAATCAGTCGAAATCTTTGCCAACTGTGCTGCCGCTTTGTTAAAATTGTCCAAGTTCAGCCCCGGCACCTTCAGGTCAGAGCTTTGCAGCACAACAGATTCCGAAATCACAAGCTCCCCGATCAGCTCCATAAGCTGGTTCATCTTGCTGACATTTACACTGATAAACGACGCTTTTTCTACTTTCGGCTTATCTTTTGCGAGCTTGCGCTGTTTGCCAGGCTCCTTGGACTTGATGACAAAATCACCCGGTGCAATCTTTGGCTTTTCACCCTCCTTGCCCTCTCCGCCCTGCGCACGCGCTTCGATCACTTCCACGCTGGAATCCAGGTCAATCTGGAGTTCATTGTCATTTCCGCCAAAGCCCCGCGTGTATTCTTCGGCGCTGCACTCTGAGACATCTACTTTTTCCACAGAATAGCCTTCGGAGACAATCGCGCGGATCTCCGCCGGGTCTGCCTGCGTCTGGAGCAGCATCTTAAAGCCTTCTTTAACGACAACTTCCGCGCTGCTCTCATCCGAAATAATGTTTTCCGGCGTATATAACAGGTCTTCTGCAACCTCCTTTAACGCATAGACGGTCTTATACGCATGGATATTTGCCATTTCCGTATCGGAATAAAAGGTAATATTGATCCGGTAAAAGTGGCTGTCGCTCGTGGCAACCGGAGCGATGTAAAACTGCTTCGGCTCCTCGCTCTTGTTCACCGGCTGGGCGGATGCCCCCGATGCCGCTGCGTCGCCGTCTTCTCCTTTGATTTTGCTCAGAAACTTGTCAAGCTCTGCAATGATATCGCTGGAATCTCCGTCTACCGGATCCCCATTACGGATCTTCTCCATTTCATTCGAGATAAAATCCTCTACATGCAGCACATGCTCCACCAGCTCCAGATGCGGCACGTTGTCGGGATGGGATTCTCTCAGATAAAAGAAGACATCCTCCAGCTTATGCGACACTGCTGTGATATTGTCAAACATCATAATCCCTGACGAGCCTTTGATTGTATGCATCGTCCGGAATATTTCGTTGATGCTGTCCTCGTCGAAGCAGTCTGCGTCTTTTTGCTCCAGGACGGTATCCTGAAGCTGCTCCAGAAGCTGCCCGTTCTCAAACAGGTACATATCCAGCATGTCTTCTGTATTAAATCCTTCAGCCATATTCTTCTCCTTTTTCGTATTTTTTGGTTTTGGCCCCGCAAAGGGCTTTCAAAATCAGATCAGGCCAAGCTTCTTTAACGCCTGTTCAAACCTGTCCTGATTAATAGGCTTTCCGGAATAGATCGTACAGCCCAATTCAAATGCCATCTTGACATTTCTTTCTTCATTCAAGGCAGTCGTCATAATGACTTTTACTGCTTTATCGTCAGGTATATTTTTTTCCTTTTCCAGCTTGCGGATTGCCACCAGCGCCTGATACCCGTCCATCACCGGCATCATAATATCCAGGCAGACCAGGTCGTACGGCTCCTCGTCCTCCAACGCCATCATAAAGGCGTCTACAGCTTCCATCCCGTCTACCGTAACGTCGCACTCACCGTACTTTGAGAGAAAATTCACCATAAATTTCCTTGTAACAAAATCATCCTCTGCCAACAAAATTTTCATCCTCTTATCTCCTTTTTACATTTTATTGAGTATCATATAAGTCCTGGCTGCGATATCAGGCAGTTTTACCTGCTGCTCTACCGCCCCTATATCATACGCAACCTTTGGCATACCATAGACGACACAGGTCGACTCATCCTGCCCGATTGTTTTTGCTCCGGCATTGCGCATAGCCAAAAGCCCTTTCGCCCCGTCCCCGCCCATGCCGGTCAAGATAATCCCAACCGCATCTTTTTTTGCTGATTTCGCCACAGATTCGAACAGGACATCCACAGACGGGCAATGCCCGTTGACCCTTGGCCCGCTGCGGCATTCCACCTGGTAGGCGCCGTTGACCTTTACGACACGCATATGCTGGTCGCCCCCGGGCGCAATCAGCACATGCCCCGGCATCACCCGGTCGCCTGTCTGCGCTTCCTTGACCCGTACCCGGCACTGGTCATTGAGCCTTTTTGCGTACATGCCCGTAAATCCCGGCGGCATATGCTGCACGATCACAACGCCCGGTATATCCGGCCCAAAGCCCTTTACGACCTCAAAGATTGCCTCTGTCCCGCCCGTCGAAGCCCCGATTGCAACAAGCAGGTTATTTTTAAAAACCTGCGGGCCGTTATAATCCTGCCCATGAATTTTCTTTTTGATATTTCCAATCTTTGCCGTAGAAGCAATTTTTATTTTTACAAGCAGCTCATTGCGGATAAACTCCTCCAACTGCTGTCGGTTCGTAATTGCCGGCTTTCCCACAAAATCCACAGCGCCCGCGTTCATCGCGTCAAACACCCTGTCGCTTAACGCGCTGATCACGACAACCGGAAGCGGATACTGCGGCATAAGCTTGCGCAAAAACTCGATCCCGTTCATCCGCGGAAGCTCTACGTCAAGCGTCATAACATCCGGCTTATACCTTACAATCGCATCCCGCGCCTCATATGGGTCTTTTGCCGTCGCCACAACCGTGATCGCGGGATCCCTGCTTAGATTCTGGACCAAAAGCTCCCGGAATACAAGGGAATCGTCTACGATTAAAACCTTTATTGACCGCATATGCTTTTCATCCTTCCTTTTTTCGAAATATTGACGGCTGGACAATCTCAAATGGCGTAGTATTCCTGTCAAGTGTCTCCGTCGTGCCTATGAGCAGATATCCTCCGGGCTCCAGAAAATCATAAACCTTCTGGACTAATTCTTTTTTTGTATTGTCATCAAAATAAATCATCACATTGCGTAAAAATACGGTGTGCATTTTCCTTCGGAACGGAAACGGCGACATCAAGTTAAACTGGCGGAAGAGCACACCCTTTTTCAGGTCCTCTGTTGCGGCATATTTCCCGTCTGGAGTACGCCTGAAAAACTGCCTTTTCCACTGCTGCGGCACATTTTGCAACTGCTGCGCTGTGTAGACACCGGCGATTGCCTGCTTCAAAATCCCGGTAGACACGTCCGTCGCCAGCACTCTTAAATCCCATTGCCTGCGCTCCATGCCGAAAAAATCCGCCAGCACCATGGCGATCATATACGGCTCTTCCCCTGACGAAGCGGCGCCGCACCAGACCCGCACATCTTTTGTGCTCATTTCCTTTTTCTTAATCCACGGCAGTATTTCCTTGCGGAAAAAATCAAACTGCTCAAATTCCCTCATAAAATATGTATGGTTTGTTGTCAGCAAATTGACAAGCATTTTTTCCTGTTTGCCAGTCTTATCTTTTTCCACCGCATTCATAAAATCGTCAAACGTACGAAACCCGCCGGATTTGATATAATTTTCCAGCCTCCCGTTGACGATCACCTTTTTCTGGCTTAAGTCAATGCCGTACTGCCTTTTCATATACGTGGATATTCTTTTAAACTCTTCCTCCGTTATCAACCCTATCACCCCGTTGTATACTAATCTGTGCTTTAGCAGAACTGCCTGGAAATCCTCTGGCAGATCTGATAGATATCTGGATTAAACCGTTTGCCTGCATCCTCTTGCATAAGCGCGAGCGCTTCTTCCCTGCTGCGCTTTTTCTCACCGGTCAGGATACAGTAGGTTTCCATAATCGCGACAATCTGCGCCGCCACCGGGATCTCGTCGCCCCTGCGTCCCTGCGGATAGCCGCTGCCGTCCCAGTTTTCATGGTGGCAATGCGAGATATCAATCGAAATATTTAAAAAATCATTGTAGTCGCTGTTTACATGCAAATCGCGCAAAAGCTGCGCGCCAAGCTCCGTATGGCTGTGCAGGATCTCCGTCTCTTCCTGAGTAAAAGCAGACTCCTTGCGCAGCAAATCTTTTGGTATCCCGATGTTTCCAATATCGCAAAGGCCCGCCGCCAGCTCGATCGTATCGATATAGTCGTCCGAGATCTGGTCTTCGAACTTCGGGGAAAGCTGCATCCCCTGCGCCAGGATCCGGCAGTTGCGGCGCAGCCGCTGCATATGCCCCTGCTCAAACCCGGAATTTTTCGCCGCAATATTTGCAAGCGCATATAAAATATTTTTCTTTTCTTCCTCCATCTGGCGAAGCTGTGCTTCTACCGACACCTGAAGCTTGCGGTTTGTCTCCATCAGCTCATGCTTGACGGCATACAGGTGCAGATGCACGGCAACACGCGCCTGCACGACCTCAGTAATAAACGGCTTTGTAATATAATCCTCGCCCCCGAGCTTTAACCCTTTTACGATATCCTCCGCCTCATCGAAGGCAGAAATAAATATAACCGGTATCTCTTTTGTCTTTGTATTTGCCTTTAAGCTTTTGCACAGCTCAAACCCGTCCATGCCAGGCATGGAAATATCACTTAAAATCAACTTTGGCAGACACTTTGACGCCAGCTCCAGCGCCTGTTTGCCGTCTTCGGCAAGCAGAGGCTCACAGCCCATATTGCGGATAATCTCTTCCAACACGAGCCGGTTGATCTCCACATCATCGACAATCAGGATTTTTGCTGCTTCGGTATCTTTTTTATCATAAATCATGCTCACACCTGCTTTCCTGTGATTACGCTTTCCTAAGGCTGCCCGTAGCTGTCGTCCAGCAATGCCTCCAGCTCCTTATACTGCGCAGCCGTTTTTTCATAATTCTCCTTCTGCACTGCCATTTTCATCCTTAAGATCCCGCGGCTGATTTCACGCGGCGCCCCCTCCGTGAGCTGACGGATCGTTTCCATAAACATTTCTGCTTTTTCCCAGTTCTCCATCTCCACACACAGGATCAGCTTTGACAGGTTCCGTTTTAAGTTCTCCAGATTTTCCGGCGTACCAAATTCCTTGATATTGCCGAACGCATCCTCTTCTTCCGCCTGCTGCTCCGGCACGCCAGCCGCATAGGCTGCGTTTTTCCCTTCCTCCGCCTGCTGCGGCAGCTCATCCTCTTCGCTGATGCCAAGCCAGATCGAGAAAGAAAACGTGCTTCCTTTTCCTTTTTCCCCCTCTACCTCGACCCTGCCCCCCATCAGCTCTGCGAGCTGCTTGCAGATATTCAGCCCAAGCCCGGTACCGCCGTATTTTCTGGAAATCGACGCATCCGCCTGGGAAAAGCTCTGGAACAGCTTTTCTTTGTCCGCATCGTCAATGCCGATCCCAGTATCCTTTACGATAAAAAACAGCTCGATTTTGCCGTTGACCTGTGCCGTCCTTAAAACCTCCACCGTGATTTTTCCGACAGACGTAAACTTGAGCGCATTCGACAGCAGGTTGTTTAAGATCTGCCCGACGCGCAGCTCATCGCCGATCAGGTACTCCGGCACCATGGGCGACACCGTCATAAAAAACCCAAGCCCTTTTTCTGTGATCTTATTCATATGCTGCGACTTGATATAGTCAAGCATATTCCGAAAATGGAACCGCCTAGGCTCCAGCGTAAACTTGCCTGCCTCCAGCTTGGAAAAATCCAGTATGTTATTAATAATCTTATTCATATCCCCGCAGCAGCGTTCGATCAGCCGCAGCGATTTTAATGTCTTTTCGTCTGTTACAAAGTCAAACATCTCCCGGACGTTGCCCAAAATCCCGTTCACCGGCGTGCGCAGCTCATGTGTGACATTTGCGACAAACTCGGACTTTACCTTCATCGCCTGCTGCGCTTCCTGGCGCACCTGCTCGACTTCCCTGCCCAGAAATTCCTTTTCCAGTATGTCGTTCGCCATGCAAAGATAGACGCCCATATCCTCCCGGCGGTCTATAATCCGTGCCTCTACCGGAAAACAAGTCAGGTTTTTGCGGTATGCAATCAGGTTCTGCGGCTCATCTCCAAATATGTATTCGGTCTCAAAACCTAAGTCGGACGCTTTAAAAGTACCCGGAAATACTTCGCTGATATGTTTTCCGCAAAGGCCGTCTCCATACCCCAGCTTTTTTTTCGCAGCGCCGTTTATATATTTGACGAATCCTGCCTCATCAAACATCAGGACAATCTCCAGCGCTTTTTCCATCGGGAACAAAGCGGATGCCTGATCGGTTATGTTTGTCTGTTTTATTTGTTCCATTACCAACTGCCTCCTGATCCAAACACGAAACAAAGGCAGCAAACTAGACTTCTTTGCCGCCCGCATTTGTTCCATGTCACACAAATTTTAACATTTTAATCACTTCGCAATGAAAAACATCTTCTTTTGCAAGCGCAAAGCATTTCACCAAATCTGGTGAAAACCTGCCGCACTCGTCTTTTACGATCATCTCATAAGCTTGATCTTTGGAAACCGGCTGCTTGTAGATTCTTGGGCTGATTAAAGCGTCGTATACGTCTGCTAATGCTACGACCTGTACGCCAATGGATAACTCATCTCCCTTTAGATGGTCTGGATAGCCTCCCCCATCCCAGCGCTCATGATGGTGTCGGCAAATATCATAACTGTAACGGTAAAAATCTGTGTCCTTTTTTCGGAAAGATTTTTCCAGTATTTCACATCCGATGGTTGTATGTGTTTTCATAATCTCATATTCTTCCTCATCCAGACGGCCTGGCTTTAATAAAATCGCATCTGGAATGGCGATCTTGCCGATATCGTGAAGCAATGACGCATGGACAATCTGGTCGATCTGATTGCGGTCCAGCCCGTACTGCGGAAAATATTCCTGTATATATTCCAGCATCAGCTTTGTAAAATATTTGATCCGCTGCGTATGCTCTCCTGTCTCCACACTGCGGAACTCTACCAGGGAGCTGAGCGTATCGAGCAGCATGTCGTTATTTTCGCGGATTTCCTGCTCCTGCACCTTGATTTCCAGCTCCTGCTGCTTTAGGCGCAGCTCCATCTCCAGCTTATGCTGATACAATTCGATAATATTCTGGCTCCTCTTTTTGACAATATGCGGATAAAAAGGCTTATGTATGACATCTGCGGCACCATAGGAATACGCTTTGTCCTCACTGTCGATCACGGTCTCGCCGGTAATCAGGATCACCGGCACCTTCTCTAACAAGCCGTGCTCCTTCATATATTCCAGCACATCAAACCCTGTCATCACAGGCATCGAAACGTCCAATAAGATCAGCACGAGATTATGGCAGGATGCAATTTTTGCAATCGCTTCTTTCCCATTTTCTGCTTCCAGCCTTTCGTACTCCTCAAACATGGACTTTAAGATCTCTCGGTTGACCGCCTCATCATCTACAATCAAAATCTGTTGTTCTTCCATATATTTCTGCCTCGCGATTTCTCCCTGTAATCGTAATATTCCTTTTTATCAATGTTAACCTTTTTTTTGAGCGTTGTCAACTAAAAATGCAAAGTTCCGGCAGGAAAACACTTATCCTTTGGTTAACATATACAGGAAACCGCCAGCCGCAGGCATATGGAAATTTATTCCATCGCCTGTTCCAGCATCCCTTCCCGCAGCACCGCCCGGCAGGCGAACAGCGCCATGCCGATGCAAAGAGCCATATTTGCCAGAAGCACCGCCACCAGCGCCGGCAATGGCACAGCTCCCACTGGATGCAGGTACAAATACACATGCACCATAAAATAATACAGCGCCTTCTGCACAGGCAGGTAAACAAGGATCACCACAATCCCGGAATAAACGCCGTACTTAAGCAAAAGAACTGCCCGCCCCCTGCTCTAACCGCACCATTTTAAACAAAGACTGCAACAGCCAGTCCAGCTTTTCCACCTGGGCTTTCATTTTTGCCAAAAACACCTCCCGCTGCTGTGCCGTCAGCGGCCCCTCCAGCATGTCCCGATACATCACCACGTTGCTCAGCGGCGTCTTCAGTTGATGGGACATATTAGACACCAGGCTTTTGACCTGTTCCTTTTCCTGATTTGCCTTCCATGTCTCGTATTCCAGCTTTTCCTGCTAAATATAACCCCTGCAAAAATCTGAATACTGCTAAAATGGCGCACCAAAAGCAGGTATTCCCACAGATTTTCGCAGGGGTTTATATTTTTAACGTCTTTATTTTTCCTTCCAAATATACCCAATCCCATGAACCGTCCGAATATGCACCGGATGCTTTGGATCTTCTTCGATTTTCAGGCGCAGCCTGCGGATATTTACCGCTACGGCGTTTTCATCCACAAACCGTCCCTGGCTGTCCCATACATGCGCAAGGATCTGCTCCTTCGACAAAACAATGCCTGCATGTTCCACCAGGTAAACGAGCACCTGATATTCGATCCTGCTGCACACAAGCTCCTTGTCCTTTTGGTAGATCTTACACTGGTTCTTGTCAATACAGATCCCGCCGGATACAAGCTGCATCACTGGCTCTGCTTTTTGAAGCAGCTTTTTGATCCTAGCCTTTAACACCGCAAGCGAAAACGGCTTGGACATAAAGTCGTCCATCCCAAGCTCCAGCGCCTTGACTTCATCCATCTCCGTATCTCTCGCCGTCAGCATCAAAATCGGAAGATCCTTTTCTTTTTTTATTGCCGTACAAAGATCAAAGCCGCTGCCGTCCGGGAGGTTGCAGTCCAAAAGCACCAAATCCACAGGCTGCTGCCTTATGCACGCTTTGGCTGTATGCAGGCTGTGTGCCGTCAGCACTGCATAGCCTTCCGTCTGCATCGAAAACGCAATGCCTTCCCTTAAATCAGCATCATCCTCAACAATCAGTATTTTTTTCATTGTACTGTACTTTCTTTTTAGTTCCTAATTATTTTGAAAAACTACTTTAAATGAAACCGGCTCACCAGCTCATGCAGCCTCTTCGACTGGCTGGACAGTTCTGCGCTTGTATCAGCGCTTCCCTTAGCGGCAGCAGAATTGGACTGTACGACGCTGCTGATCGCATCGACGTGCTCGGTTAGCTGTTCCAGTACAGATTTTTGGTTTTGTGAGGCGCTGCTGATCTTTTCCATGGAAACAAGCATCTCTTTGGAGCCGTCGACGACGGATACGAGGGATTCCGCTGTATGCGCTGTGATCTCCATTCCGTTTTCGACTGCCTCCTGGGAAGTCCTGATCAGATCTGCCGTCTGGTTGACTGCCTCTGCACTCTTTGCTGCCAGTTCGCGGATCTGGTTTGCCACAACGGCAAAGCCTTTGCCTGCCTCCCCTGCCCTGGCTGCTTCGATCGAAGCGTTTAAGGATAACAGGTTGGTCTGCTCAGCGATATCTTCGATTGTCTTGACAATCTTTTCGATCTCAGCGGAGGATTCGCTGATCTTTTCCATCGCTTTCGTTAAATGGCCCATCTCCTTGTTGCTTTCCGCGATATGCTGTCCGACTTCTGTAACGGCCGCATTTACTGTCTGTGCGTCGTTTGCATTTGCAGCGACGTCTTTTGACAGGCTGTCAATAGACGCGGCAAGCTCGTCGATTGCTGCCGCCTGCTCTGCTGCGCCGCCGGAAAGCATCTGTGCGCCGGAGGATACATTCTCTGAGCTTGCCGACACTTCGTCCGCGGAACGGACGATCTCATGCAGTGTATCATTTAACGACTGCGAGATCTTTTCAATCGATGCCTGGATCGGTATAAAATCACCGATATAATCCTGCGTGATTGCAATATCCATATGGTTATCCGCCATCTTGGAAAGCTGCTCGGAAATATCCTTTACGTAATTGCTCATTGTCTCGCTGATATGGTTAAATGCCTGCGAAAGCTGCCCCAGCTCATCATCTGACTGGATATCGATATGGATATTCAAGTCTCCGGCTTCAAGCTTTGCCGCACCGTCGGTAATGACCTGGATCGGCTCCAAAAAGCCTTTTATCATACGGTTTACCAAATACAGCAGCAGTATCCCAAACACTACGACAATAAAGGTCAGCTTGCCTGTGCTTTCGATGATCGCCCAATAAAATTCACTGCTGTTGATTGACATATGCATCGTCCATTTTGCTTTCCCACCGACTGTCAGCGGCACGGTAACTGTCATTCCTCTTTTGCTGGTGCCGAAGTTTTTGCCGCGTTTCAGCAAAAACCGGCTGTTCTCCTGCATCCCTTCCTGCATGGAGTAGATCTTTTCGGCATATCCTGTCAGTGTTTCATAGCCAACGTCTTTTGCCGACTTGCCGACTTTTTCTGCATCCGCAGAATCAACCAGCACCGTCCCATCCTCGGCAAGAGCCACCAGATGCGCCGTCTTATAATCGGTACTGACCAAAAGCTCCTCCTGCATGTTGTCAAGCCCTACGTCTACACCTGTAACGCCCAGGAATTCTCCCTGCGCATCCATAATCGGCGCGATAATGCTGATCATCATAATATTTTTCCCCATCAGCTCATACACATATGGGTCCATAACATAAGGCTGCCTGGTTTCTTTAATCTGCATATAATATTCTTTTTCAAAATTGTCAAAAGCATCCTCATGCTTTTCAAATACATATCCGGTTTTTTCTTCATTTGGATATACAACCGCTTCATAAGCGATTTCCCTGTGGTGGACGCTGTAAGGCTCCCCGTTTTCATCTGCGATCGCATTCTGCTCAAAATAAGCAAACGCTGTCGGGTAGTTTCCGCCGCTTTCCAAAAGCCCAACCAGCGCAGTGTCAATCGCAGCCCTTTGTTCCTTTGGATCCAATTCGGAAATATTTCTTAAGGAGCCGGCAAAGCCAAGCACCTTTCCATATGCATTTTCAATATCATTTCCGTCCAAAAACGCATTTTCGTAAGCAACTGCCGCCAGCTTTTCCCGATTCACCTGAATCAGAGCTCTTGCCGCAAGAAAAGCAGACATTACAATCGTCAGAAAAAAAATCGCTGTTGTAATGACTGCCATTTTCGAAATAATCTTTTTGCTGAGGCTGCCACCGCTGCCGGTTTCTGGTGCCTTAACATTCTTCTCCTTGTGTAGCATACTGTTTCCCCCATGATAAATTTAATGCTGATTTTAACATGCAACTAATTATAACTTTTTTTTCCAGAAAAGTCAATTTCCAAACACGCTCCCAAGTTGTGAACCAATTATTTGCCTGGTTGCTGTGGTTTTCATTGACGATCCCTCCGAATACGTTTATAATAACTATACATTCCACCCAGGCACTCCAGTGTACTTGCCCGCTGCTATTCAGCGACACTGGCCTGAAACTATATTCCAAAAACAGGAGGATCTGATTTATGAAATACACGCTGTACCGCTCGTTCGGCAACCTGGACAGCCAGGTAAAAAAACATACGCTTGTCGCTGTGGAATATGGCAGCAATATTGACGCTGTCACAGAATCCCTCGTACAGGATGTGGCCGATGATTTAGCCGAAACGCCGGAATATGCCGGCTGCGACACGACTGCCTACGCACCGGAGCCTGTACGTTGCACCCGCAGGGTAAAGCGCTACCAATACGAAATGATGGGCGCAGTGCTCCCGCCAAATGCACCGGAAAACATTTTGATTGACTATGGGATCACTGAAACAGCCGAAACATAATGTCCCTTCCAATGCAATCCGGCAAAACTGCGCAAACAGAAAGGAGGCGGCCTATGTACAAAACGCGCCTTAACGATGCCTTAAAAAAATCAGGCAAGCTCAAAACGCTGCGCAGCAAAATCTCGCTCTGGCGCCTGCTTTGTGCAGCGTCTGCCGCCGTCTTTTTTGCCTTTGGATCGATGCACAGGGAGCTTGTTTCTTTCCTGCTTTCTGTGGCCGCCGCCCTTTGCTTTTTGCTGCTTGTATCGTGGGACAGCCGGGTGAAAAAGCAGATTTCCTATCTGACAGACTACCTGGCTGTCATCGACGATTACCAGGCAAGGCTTGGCGACGGCTGGAAAAATTTCCAAGTCCATGGCACACGGTATCTTGCAGACAAAGACGCATGGGCACATGACCTGGATATTTTTGGGCAGCATTCGCTCTACCAGTATCTTTGCACCGCAAGCTCCGTCTTTGGACAAGACCAGCTCGCCTGCTGGCTCAGCCAGGCAGAAGATTCCATACAAAGCCGCCAGGACGCCGTCAGGGAACTGGCGCAAAAAACGGGCTTTACGCTGGACTATGAAGCGTCCGCCAGAAAACTGCGCTCTTTTGCCTATGATACTTCCAAAAAGACACTGGACGATTTTTTTCATTCCCTAGAGCAAACGGAGCGTGCTTCTTTGACAGGCAAGATCGCAATATGGGCAGCCCCGGTGCTTACCTTTGCCTTTTTGGCTGCCTGCCTGTCCGGTATCGAACACGACCTGGCACTTGCCGGTTTTTTCGGCTGCGCCATGCTCCAGCTCTTCGCCTCATTTGTCTGCCACTGGCACAACAGCAGGCTGCTGGCGCCTGTTTACCGAATGAACCAGACGGCATCGCCATACCGCAGCTTGTTTGCGCTGATTGCGCAGGAATCGTTTGACAGCCCTTACTTGCAGCAGCTACAGCATGTCCTTTCCCCGAACCATGCAGATCCAGCAGGCGCTTCCAGTGCTGTCCGCGCTTTTCAGGAACTGGAGTCCATCTCTTTTGCAATCGTAACCCGGCATAATGCCTATGCAGCGTTTGTGTTAAACAGCCTGTTTTGCTATGATTTTCACTGTGCCAGGCGCTACCGCAGGTGGAAACAGAAATATCGCCATGCCGTGCGTGCCTGGATGCAGGCAGCAGGATGCATGGAAGCGCTGATCAGCCTTGGCGTTGCCGCGCGCACAAGACAGGATTATACAATGCCTAAAGTGACTGCTTCTCAAAAACCAGAGCTGTCTGCCACAGGCTTAAAGCACCCTTTGCTGAAAGACTCACAAGCTGTTGGAAATGATTTTGTATGGGAACACCAGACATGTATCATTACTGGTTCTAATATGTCGGGAAAGACTACGTTTATGCGCAGCATCGGCGCCAACCTTGTGCTTGCCTATGCTGGGGGCTTTTGCACTGCCACGGCGTTTCAGGTTTCACGCATGAAGATCTGCACTTCTATGCGTACAGCAGACGACATCAACGCAGGCATCTCTACTTTTTATGCGGAGCTGCTGCATATCCAGAAAATGATGGAAATAAGCAAAGCGCAGCAGCCGATGATCGCGCTGATTGACGAGATCTATAAAGGTACAAATTCCAAAGACCGGATCTTTGCAGCCAGGGAAACGGTACGAAAGCTGGCAAAGCCCTATGCCATAACCATCCTTACGACACATGACCTGGAGCTGTGCAGCCTGGAGGAAGATCCAGACATCGACGCAGCAAACTACCATTTCTGCGAGCATTACAGCGAAAATAAAATCATGTTTGATTATAAAATCCGCCAGGGGCGGTGTGAGACATCCAATGCACGCTACCTGCTGCGTATGGCAGGAATTTTGGACAGTGATTGAGAATGCATCCAGGAGAACTTAGGAACAGATACACTTTAATGGAACTGGCCAGATAATCTTTCAATTTCCTGATCATAAGCAAAGTGCTGATAAAGTTGCTACAGACGAATTTTCTCTTGAAAATATTAATGTGGATTTAGATTGGCTACGCCGAAAATTTTATTCGTAATACAAAAATATGTAATAAGCTGTGTAATTCTACACACTTCCTGCACAAATGTCACAATATAAAATTGCATAAAAACCTCTGTATGAAGTTTTCAGATATTGGAAGTGGATAATTCACATTGACGATACGAAAAACGCATTCAGAGGTGATTTATAAACAGAAAAATACATATTAAAAATCAATTTCGCATATGATATAATGCCAGTAGGCAAAAAAGAGATAGCAAGTCCATGAGGACAAAAGAACGAAATCCCCAAACCGTAGTAGCGTACAGTCCGGGGATTCTTCTTTACTTTTATAGTGGCAAAGCACCCACTAGGCTATTGATTGTCCGTGTCGTTCCTGTCAAGCCATTTGCAAATGAGGTGGCAAACCACACCTGCTGCGACAGCAACTAAAAATGAGATAGCAACTTCCATGAAAACGAATGTTCCTTTCAACGTCAATAACACTTTTGGACACCATGAAAGTTAGCGAAAGTTAAAACTTTATCTAAATCATAAAAAACAATGTCAAAAACCGCATAAAATAAAGGTTTTTGACATTGTA
>CAMWXD010000105.1 GCA_947178105.1 uncultured Eubacterium sp.
CAGATCCAGATGCCGGCAACGGTACAGACAGACTGCCGGATAAAGACACGGATACAGTCAGCTCGGAAGGAGAAAAAACAGATTTAAAGTCAGCAGGCTATTCTGTCCAGTTAAATGAAAAGCTGCCGTATGAATTGAACGGAGATCCGTCCTATGGATACACAGGTGAAGAGTTCCGTCCAAAAGTAATAGTGTCCGGCGAAGGGTTAAGACCGCTGACAGAAGGCACAGACTATGACTTATCCTATCAAAATAATGTAAATGTCGGGTACGCAATCATCATAGTGACAGGAAAGGGAAACTACAAGGGAGAAATCCGTACAGTATTCCGGATTTTACCTGCATTTTCAGACTTTCAGGCAAAGCTGCTTGATGATGCTATTTATGTAGGGGAAACTACAAAATTGGAATATAGCGGCGGCTCCGGCAGAGTGGAGCTGAAGAGCACAAATGATTCTGTGGCAAAAATTGATGCAGACGGGACAATTACAGGATTAAAGCCGGGTTATACCTACATCCGCATATATTCAGCGAAAGATGAAAACCATGACCGTCATTGGGAGGAGTTCGGGCCTCTGCTTGTTTCAAACAAAGAGCCGAGCCGTTATGAATTTAATATCGGCTTAAGGCAGTACCGGACGGATGACGGAAGCTGCATATTCACAGGCCTTCTGAAATGTGACGCTGCTCCGTTCTGGCTGGATGACGTGGAATATGAGGTGGAAGACGTGACGCCGCGTGCATGGAAGAACGTGTATGCTGACCTGGGAGTTGCATATGCGGCCCCGTCTGTGACTATTTCCGATGAACGAAAATTATGGATGAGATACGAAGGGTGCCAGACCATTAAAGTTCATGCAGGGCCTGGAATCCGGGCCGTGCGCCTTACAGCGAAAAAGAATGGGACTGACCTCGGCACAAGATATCTGAGAGTAAGCTGCAAGAAAACCGATGATGTCCATTCGGATAATTCGGAGTGGGATGTTGAAATGTACCGGAAAGTGCGCCAAAAAGTGGAAGCAAAACTCTGGACAGAAGACATGTCGAACTATAAAAAGATTCTTGCAGTCGTGGAATACCTCAGATCCGTTATGCACTATCCGGATACTGCGACGGTATCCAAAGAATATAACCCGTCCTATTGGGAAGAATGGGGAGTAGACGGAGGCAAGAGGCCGCTTTATACAGGAGACGGGCCGGACGGCATGATGATGTGCTTTATGGGAGGCGTAGGAGACTGCTGGGCAGGAGTTTCGCTGCTTCAGCGGGTGGCAGTGGATGATCTCGGCCTGCCTCCGTTATATGAAGATGAATCCGGTTCCAGGATGGATGGAGAAGGATTTTGGGTTGGACAGGGCAAGGACAGCAGCACGTGGGACAATCCAAGCCACCGGACATTCTATTACCGGGATGCGGAAGGAACCGAATATGCTTTTGATCTGCAGGGAATGCGTTTCCAATGGAACAGCCCGCAGGTTACCTGCGAAGGCCATGACTGCAGAAGCAAAATCATTTCCTTAAAGGATTAACCGCTGCCCAGCCTGCAAGCCTGCATTAGACAATATCAGCCGGCAGATTTATGAAAAACAGCCGCTGGAAGGCATCATTTATAACGAAGTAACCGCATACGAGAGCCTATATAAAAAGGAGGGAAAGATGAAGAAATTATTAAGCCTTATCATAGTTTTGGTTCTGGCATTTTCAATGCCTGCACAGGCTGCAGTAAAGAAAGCGTCAGCAGCCGCATGTGAAGGCGAAAACCAGGCAGATTACCCAAAGATAACAACCGGAAAAACCCGTATCACATTAAAATGCAAAACATGGAATAACGCCGGCTGCCTTACATTTACAGCCCCAAAAGCCGGGACATACAAATTTACGGTTAAAAATTTCACAGCCGGCTCAACCTGGGTATCAGCCTCTGTCAAATCTCCCCTGAACGAAGTGATCTTTGGCATTGGCAGGACCAGGCAGTGGAATGGGCCGTATTCAGCAAAAATGAAATTTGAAAAAGGAGATTCCATATACATATCCTTGTTCCAGTCAGATTTGGAAACGGACAAATACGAAAATGGTAAATTAACACTTGTCATTAAAAAGGTAAAATAACAGGCTTTGCAGGAAGACGAGAATATATCTCTGCCGCTGCAGGCCCGTATATGCCGGTCAGCATAGAACTCATAATGTTATAACGGAACGGCGCATCTGTGCGGATGCGCCGTTTTTCTAAAAATCAATCCGAATCATATATTTGACACTATATCCCTATAAGTATTATATTTTTATTACCAATAAACGACATACGACTACAAACGAAAGAGAGGCTACCAATGAGAAAAACACTGAAACAAACCATCACAGCCATCTTAGCTGCTGCCATCCTGATAACCGGCATCAGCCCTGGCGGCACAATTACAGCACACGCAGCAACTACAGTTGAAAACTTCAATCAGAACGGCGAAGCCACCATGAAGCCCGGTGACGTAAAGAAACTGCTGGTAATGGACAAATCAGGCAAAGACCTGGTTGAGACATACAAATGGTCATCGTCCGACAGCAGCGTCCTGAAAGTAGAATCAGACTTCGTTGATGATTCCGTAGATTTCACATGCTGCGTTTACGTAACAGCTCTTAAAAACGGTACTGCCACAATTACAGGCAAGTCCATATACGGATACCAGTCACTCACCATGACGGTCAGTGTGCAGCTCGCAAAGGCAACCGCAAAGCAGAAAAAATGCAAACATACATGGAAGACCACGAAGAAAGCTACGTGCGAACGCACAGGGATTAAGACCTGTAAGAAATGCAAGCTGCAGGAAAGCATTGCAAAGAAAGCACATACGTGGACAGAAAAAACCGTATATACACAGGAATGCTGGCACATCATTCACTGTAATGCTTGCCACTGCGATGAAGACCCTGTCCTTTACGAAAAATGTGAAAACGGTCATTGCAGCACAATGTGTGACTTAAAAGTGAAAGTCGAAGACTACCGCGACTACAAAAACTTGCCTGGCTATGAAAAGGCAGGCTCAGCAATAGACGCTGCAAAAATAGCATTGGTACGATTGCATCAACAAGCAGACGCAGATCACTGTACTGCATATGCGATAAGCCCAGGTGGCAGCATTACAATCCTAAGCGGATACGAAGACTACGAACTGCCATACGGACCGTTGATTCCATGCGGAACAGAAACTGTCTGCGCAAAATGCGATACAAAGAAATAATCCTACACCGAACACAGAGCCAGTCCCTGAAAAACGGGGCTGGTTTTGAAATCAGCACATGAAAAAGAAAGAGGTTACAAATGAGAAAATTACTGAAACAAATCATCACAGCCATCTTAGCTGCTGCCATCCTGATAACTGGTGTTACACCTACTGGCACAATGACAGCAAACGCAGCAGCATCTGACGACGAATTCACCAGGTTCATCCCAAACAGCACAATCACCATGAAGCTGGGCGAATCAAAAAGATTCCAGCTCATCGGAACGGATAAGGACGGAAAAGAGCAGAACGCTACGGACATGTTTACATGGACATCCTCGAACGAAAGCGCCGTAAGCGTCTATAAGGCAACCGGCGGAAACAAAGCCATCGGATACTTCCGCCTGAATGTAAACGGCAAAGGCACAGCCGTTATTACAGGCACACTCAATAACGCCGTAACCGAAACGAAATTAAGCATGACGGTCAAGGTATCCGGCTCTGAAATGACCGCAAAGCAGAAAAAGTGCAAACATACGTACAAAACAACGAAAAAAGCAACCTGCCAGCGCACCGGCATAAAGACCTGCACAAAGTGCAAATGGCAGAAGACCATCGCAAAGGCTGACCATAAGTACGTAAAGTCAACCGTTTCTGAGGTTATCGTAGATGCATCATACTATGAAATATACTGCAATAAAATTGACTTCAGCAAAGGCTGCACAGGTATAAACTGCAAAGTATGCGACGAATACGATACCAAAGGTCTGTTATCACCGCATGTTTGTAGTATGAAATTCAGCCAGAGAGAATACGGCACCATACAGGCTACGGAAGATGCATATGAGCACCACGCACTTTCTGTACATGGCGGCATAGGTTACGACAATCGATTCGAAGAAGTAACACATAACGAAGACCGTGTCGTAACCATGTGTACCTGGTGCGGCAAAGAAAAGTAACAAACAACAAAACCAGCCCCCCGGCAGAACAGCCGGGGAGCGGAAAAATGCAAAACATAATCACAATCTTTCAGCAAAGCGATCTTCTCTGGCATGGCATTGATCTTATACTCGAAGACATTTACTTACATGGTGTAGCGATCGAATTACTGGCTGAATATGCGATGCACAACCAGGACTTTTATGACGGCGTAATGGCAAAAGCAAAGGCTTATAATGCTGCGTAAACAGGACACACACCAAAACACACGATGTGGCGTATCTACCTACGCGATCGTGTGAAAAAAAGCAACACATGAAAAGCAAACAGGTGCTGCACATAACATAACGCTGCATGGATACGCAATATCTAAGAAAAGTAAGAAAAGCTATATGAAAAGATATGCGGTTACTAATACGAAATCCATCTACTTCAACGCGAACGGGTTTGATCTTGAAAATGCTTAACTTAAGCAAAATAATAAAAATATTATAAAAAGGAGCGAATAAATCATGAAACACACAAAAACAGTAAAAGCTGTCATCGCAATGATGCTCACACTGGCAATCGCACTGAGTGGCGCTACGTTTGATGAAACGATTGCAGCAGACGCAGCAACCACAGTTGAAAACTTCAATCAGAACGGCGAAGCCACCATGAAGCCCGGTGACGTAAAGAAACTGCTGGTAATGGACAAATCAGGCAAAGACCTGGTTGAGACATACAAATGGTCATCGTCCGACAGCAGCGTCCTGAAAGTAGAATCAGACTTCGTTGATGATTCCGTAGATTTCACATGCTGCGTTTACGTAACAGCTCTTAAAAACGGTACTGCCACAATTACAGGCAAGTCCATATACGGATACCAGTCACTCACCATGACGGTCAGTGTGCAGCTCGCAAAGGCAACCGCAAAGCAGAAAAAATGCAAACATACATGGAAGACCACGAAGAAAGCTACGTGCGAACGCACAGGGATTAAGACCTGTAAGAAATGCAAGCTACAGGAAAGCATTGCGAAAAAGGAACACAGCTATGTGAAAAAGAATGTAGCAGTAACAATGCCAGAATACTACGTTACAGTGAGAGAATGCAGATGTGGCTGCGGAAAAACATTCAAAACAGATAAAGTTCCAAACTACTATGGCTTCAAATTCGCTACAGACAAATCCTATGGAGAAGCATACACCAAAATGCTGAGAGAAATAGATATTGCCCATGGTGGTGACGGCAGCAATATAAATCTTGGCGGCAGCTACGTAGAATGGGAAGATCAAATCGGACAGCAAACAGTCATGATAGAGAAATATATATGCAAATATTGCATGAATTCGCGTGACGAAATCGAAGCAAAAAAGTAATCCTACACCAAGCACAGAGCCAGTCCCTGAGAAACGGGGCTGGTTCTAAGATCGAATATCATAAAAAAACTTACAAAAATACAATGCGATCGGGATAAAATGTGAAAAAAAGAACACCAGTATTAAAACTGGTGCTCTGAGTTCATCCTTCTTTACGTGCTCTGGCGGATGAACTTTCTTTTTTATACTGCAAAAACTGAATAACCGTTTGAGCAATAATTGCAACTGATACTAAAACATCAGTGACATCAAAGAAAATATCCATGATTACCAGACCCCCTTTCCGCTGTATTGCACATATCGTGCTGGGTCGTTAGCAACACTCATTACAATAACTTCACGGAAAGTTTAAACAAACGAACTCTATAAAAATAATACTACAAAAAATTACAAACATCAACAATAAATTATAAAACACACGTTATCGAGTGGCTAAGTGAAAATAAAAAATAATAAAAATCAAACACCAAGAAAGGAAAATAAAACCATGAAAAAGACATTCACATCTATCATCGCAATCATTCTATGCGCGATAATCACAGTCACCGGTATCAGCTCTGAAACGGCTTATGCTGCAGACAACACCGTTGCATGTAAAATCGGATTCAATGGCAAAACCGTTAAGTTATCGGATGACATCGAAGAAGGCATCGAAAAGGCAAGTCTCAAAACGCTGACAAAAAAGTGGGGCAAGCCGAATACGAAATATGGCAACGAATCCTGTATGACATACGTATGGTCAAATGGAAGAACACAGATCAATTATACGGATTATGCAGACACAAAAATCCGTGACAACTTTTCCATTGATATTTCTGATGAGAACGGTTCCGTATGTGGTATAAAAGTCGGCATGAAAAAATCCAAGGCCGTAAAAATCCTGAAAAAACTTGGAGCAGAAAAAACAGAATTCCATGACGGCATGATAGCAAACCTTGCATCAGACAGCATAACGATTGAATGCAGCTTTGAAAAAGGAAAAGTATCAAGCATCTCCTGTATTGCATACGTCGGCAAAGAGTAGAGAAATTAAACCAACAAAAAAACCAGCCCTCACAAAACGGGGCTGGTTTTTAAGATCCAACGCACAGAAAAACGATACAAGAAATACAATGTGATCGGGATGGAATGTGAAAATAGTACTCTTTGTAATGCAAAATTCATCTATGAGATTCATCCTGTTGCTTGTACATGCGGGATGAATTCTCTTTTTTTATATTGTCATAATCGAACACAATCAAAATAAAAAATCACTGCATCAATCTGCCAGGAAGATACTATACTCTCACATACCGCTCAGACCTCGTATTTTGACCATACAGCCGTTTTAACTATATTACCTTACAATCCACCATAAAAACCAAAAATTAATTCTATGGGCGTTTAAACGCGTTTAAAGCATATATACAAAAATAGTACATATCACCACATACAAAAACATACCATGTTACACATTTGGAATTACATCCAAAAATATAACCTCTCTCAAACCCTTATAAAATCAGGATGTTACAGTTTGTTACACTTCTTGTTATAAATTCAAAATCAAGACCTGTAACACAGGGATACGCATGAATACTGGATTCTTTGGTATCATGTTACGAAAATATGCCCGTTACACTTTTTTTCAAGTCGTTATATATAAAACACACATAATATAATATATAATAATATACAAAGTAATTCCTGACGCTGTATTACATATACCTATATGTGTATTATATAGGGTTTTAAAATAAACTGTAACATCTGTCACAATCAGGGTGTATGACATAATAGAAATCCTTTATTCATGCATGTTAAGCACCATCTCATACCACCAAAAATATCTGTAACGGAACTGTAACAAGCCAAAAACCCATACCATCATAAATCCCTGTATTTACAGCATTTTCAGGCATGTTATGCTCAGTTACAGTTTCAAAAATCCAAAACTGTAACAATCTGTAACGAAGCTTATCTTTTATGATTAAAACTGAGCGATTCTTATATTATCCAGAACATACGTTTTTGCTTGTACATTTGTAAATAAGAGAAATATTAAAAATCAGCTCCGCTGCGGGTTTAAATGTGATTAATCCAAAGCAAAGGAGAATATGCCATGTGTGATTTTAAAGTAAATGACAATGCTTATTTCGCAGAGCCGTGGACAGATAACATCATCGGCGGAAAGGTTCTTGAGATCAAAATGACAGATGCTACGCCGAAACATCCAAGTGAACCGTACCTGGTTATCAAAATCGAAGGCAAGCGATACGACAAGCGTAACTTTCTTGCTTCTAAATGCTATCCAACCCGTAAAGCTGCAAAAGCTGCACAGGACGCTGAAAGCGAAAAGCTGCGTGATAAGTACCGGAGCCAGATCAAGAATGCCGAAGACCTGGTGAGGTTTATGTATGATGAAAATGTAAGCTGCTGCGATGAATATACGGACTGGAACGCCCGCGCTGTTGCAAAGGAGAAAGCAAAAGAGTTTTTCGGACTTGATCTTAACTGATATTATTCAAAACCATTTCTGATATCTTGTCGGGAATGGTTTATTTTTGTAACACTGTATATCCAAATCACAAAATTTTAAAACTTAATCTGTCAGATATGCAAATCATCGTCACATGCCTCTATAGCGTCCTCAGATGCCTCAGATTCGATTGTAATTGTTTCAGCCAGAAGTTTCTTCACATGAATCACAAAATCGCTCTGCGGGCATTTTAAAGCGTATACAGACGATATACGATTTTAGCACCGCAACTGATATATACTGCATGTCTATTGCTGTATTACAGAACATACGGCGTATAGATGGCATACGAAAAAAGCACGCAGGCGTGCCGAGAGAAAATGCGGTAATACAAAATCACACATATTACAGGGGGATACCGTTTATGACGATAAAGGAAAAAATTAAAAATGAACTTAAAAACAGGTTTGCATCTGCATCCAATAACGATTTTATTGAAATTAAAATGAAAAAGACAGGCGATGTAGTAATCATTACTCCGGACAGCGATCCTTTAAGGAATCCGGATACTGTATTTGACCTGCGCGGATACATGCTCCAAGCCATAAGAGTGACGGGCCTTGATCAGCTTTCTGACGCAATCCTCGATTATTACAGCATCATAAGCGGACAGCAGTATCAGATTGCAAGGCTTGACGAATTCAGGCGAACAAGGCTGGACACAGGCATGGCTTCTGAGGCAGAGAAAAAGGAATATGCAAGGCAGTTTAAAAACCTCTTCGGCTATGACCCGTTTGAAGACGCCGCTGCACTCTGCTACGCATAATAACCCGGTTAATCCCATGCATCTGCGCTGTCCGGAAGACGCATGGGATAACATGATATACAGCGCCAATCAGAAAAATCCAGACAATAAGGAGGATATTTATGAATACCCAAAACACATATATGAATGACAGCACCCTTCCGTGGTACGACGACCGCGTAAAGACAGTCAGTGACGGGACGTACAATAACGCAAAACGCATTTATTGTGTCGGCTTTGACACGCCCAAAAAGCTTTTCGGGTATCTGGGCAGCAAAGTCTGGAAGCAGGACGCCGCGAAAAGAGCCGCCGCTATTATCACGTACAACAGCCTTTTCCGGGGAGTCAGAGAAAATGCCATGTTTATCGGCCCCACAGGATGCGGGAAGACGCATATCTGGCGCTGTCTGAAAGAACTGTTTCCGGACAGGATTGAGATTGTGGATGGAAGCAACATCACCAGTGAAGGGTGGAGCGGCGATAAAAAATGGAACAGCCTGCTGCAGTCCCCCGTCTTTTGTTCCGGTGAGAGGGCAATTCTCGTAATAGACGAAGCGGATAAAATGCTGGCACCCAAGTATTCATCAAATGCTGAGAATGTAAGCCAAAGAATAGCATCAGAAGGCCTGAAGCTTATGGAGGGGACTGTCGCGGACATAAAATCAGGATCTGTCAGCTACAAAGTGGATACATCCAAGATTAGTTTCGTGCTGTGCGGTGCGTACAGCAATAAGGCAGAAGAAATTGCAAGGAACAGCAACAATGGAAGCTCCATCGGGTTTGGGGCCGTGCCGGGTGCAGCAAAAGCCTATGACCGCCCCCTGACACAGCAGGATCTTATAGAGTACGGGGTCATGCCGGAGTTTATGGGCAGAATCCAGCAGATTGTAAACCTGCAGCCCATGACGCTGGATGATTACTACAAGATCGCTTGCAGTAAATGCGGGCCGGTGCGTCACGTGCAGGAACAATATAAAGTAAAGATCCGCATGACTAAGAACAGGCGCAGGGAGCTGGCGGAAAACGCTTTTAAAACAGGGCTTGGAATCCGCGGGATGGAGAACAGGATCCGCCAGCTTGTGGACGATGCCCTGTTTGACAACTGTAACCGGCGGTACCTTGAGATATAGGGCTGCCGTTAAAGGGAGGGAAATATGCCTATGACAATGGAATTTGGATACAGTGAGGAAGGCAGTCTGAAAAATATCACGTTTCAGGGCCTGAACGGAAGTGAATTTACAGGAAACATAAAGAGCGCGCTGGATCTGCTGAAAATTGAGAACCCGGTACGTGTATTTAAAGACAGGGTGAAGGCCGGAGAATTTGACTGCATGATGGATGACGGGTATAACCGGATCCTCAGCGAAGTGGAGTTTGTCTCATCCCTGTGGCGTTACCCGGACGCCGGGGAGGGCGAACCCAGGCAGGGTGAGCTTAATGTTCTTATGCTGCTCGCCAACACGATTGAGGCGGCCAGCAGGCTGCACGCCATCATCAGCAGTGAGGGAACAGCGTGCGGAGGGATGGATGACGATGAAAACTGTTCACTGCTGTAAGGATACGCTTCGGCACGGACTCATTCGTTTGTTTTGGCGCTGGTCCGGCAGCTTATCTATGACTCCATGTGCAGCCTGGATAATGGAAACGGCAGCGCCTATTAATCCATAAAGAAATGCGGCTGTCCGGCTGTTTGCAGTGCCGGACGGCTGTATTTTTTGCCTTCTGCAGCCTGTACTGTCCGTCTGGCACAGCCGGCGGTATTGCTGCAGACACCACATACATGAGTTATCCACAGCCCGCAAAGCCTTGTTTTATCACTGACCGGTCAAATTGACCGGTCAGGAACAGTCAGTCTGACTGGACAGGAACAGTCAGTCTGGCTGATCAGGAACAGTCAGTCTGACCGCCTAAATAAAGCCATTAAAATAAAACCATTTTATATAATCCCTCTATCCGTCTTTTCAGATGAAAAGATACTGACAGACAGAACCTGCAAACATGCAAAAAATATAACTTGCCAACAAAGCAGTGCTGTGATACCATAAATATACTGGAAACTACAGGGAGGTGATACCATGGAAACGGATAAGAGAAAACAGCTCAGCGTCAGGCTTGATGAAAAAACCCATAAGAAAATGAAACTGTACGCAGTAAACCAGGGAATTACCATTCAGGACTACCTGATGGGCCTGATAAGGAAAGACATGGAAAATCACGAAAAAGAAACAGAGGAGCTGGCTGAATAATGGCAGAAAAAAACATAACAGTGGAACTTGCCGGCCCTGAAAGGAAATATGTAAGGACTTTCCTCGATTTTCTTGATAATACTTTCCTGACAGCAGATGAACAGATGGTATTCATTGTTTTAAAGTCATATGTTGATTTTTCCGCAGACAGCGGGGAAGCTTTCCCTGGCATTCATACAATCTGCAAAAGGTCAAAACTGTCAGAATCCAGCGTCAGGCGCACTATAAACAGCCTGGTTAAAAAAGGAATTGTAAAAAAAGTGCGGCGCGGTCTGACGAAGACAAACCTGTACATACTGGCAGATTACCCTGCAATGTGGGGCTGCGATGATTTAGGGAGCCTGAAGGAAATAGTAAAGAACCAGGGCATGGTGCCACTGACCCCGGAAGAGCATATAGCGGAATTGGAAAAAATGGGATATAAAGTGGAAATAAAAGAAAAAGGGCCTGACACTGAACCGACCAAAGAACAGAACCAGGCACCTGACAACTTTTATAATGTCTCTGGCAGAAAGAATACCATTAATGATCCGGAAAGTCAAGCGGAAAGATACACCATGGAGGACATCCGGGCGTTATTTGAATACAGCGGCCTTATCATCCGGTATCCGGAAAAGCAGACGGACATTGACATTGTATTTGATATCCTGTACGATACGCTGAACTGCACGAAAAAATCTGTCCGGATCGGCGGCGAGGACAGGCCATGCGTGGCTGTAATCAGTAAGATCATGAAACTGCAGCCTGATGACCTGATATACAGTATTGACAGATTCCACGGGCAGACTGACAGGATCAGGAACGTCAGAAGCTACCTGCTCGCCATCCTGTACAACAGCAGGGAGCAGCAGCACCTGGACCTGATGAATTTAGGGCATCACAATGGGGATTTCTGACAGAATGAAACAGTAATTAGGAAAACCGTCCCGGCTGCAGCCGGAATTGCTGTCCGGGGCGGTTTTATTTATGATGCCATCCGGGAACAGTTCATATTTTTATAAATTTTTTATAAATTATTTTAAATTCTGCTTGACAAAATCTTTTTATTATTTTCTTAAAATTTGCTTGACATATCATTTTCCTCAATATTTCTATTTTTTTCTTTCAAAATATATTTTTATTATTCTTTATCTGTTTTTTTCATTTTTTTTATATCTCCATAATATCTTTTCATCATTTAAAATATCTCTATTTTTTCTTTCAAGATATATTTTTATTATTCTTTATCTGTTTTTTTCATTTTTTTATATCTCCATAATATCTTTTCATCATTTAAAATATATCTCTTCCCTCTATTAGAGTTTTTAATGATAAATTTTTATCTGCATTCTGTCTTCTTTTCATTGTTATGAATAAAAAATTGATAATCTGCACCCTCAAAAACAGGTATGAATTAAATGTCACATAATATCAAAAAAACAACTGGATTACAAGAGTTTACTATTAATATTTTGTAATATACAATGAAGAAAATCAAGGCGGAAGCTGAATGAATTCTGCAGAATTGAATATCTGCAGTATCAGGAAAAACAAGAAAGGAGTGATTAAATATGACAGCCCTGGATGTAAGCTGCAGGTTTTTAAATCAGATTAAAAACGCTGCATCGCAGTGTGCCGTTTACGGCGATCCGCAGGCCCTGATTGATATAATCAGCCAAATCCAGAAAGAATCGTTTCTGGAAGGTTTCGACCATGCAATACAAGTGTTACAGGAGGTAAAAAAGAATGAGTTTAAATGTTAACAGCCAGCCGCAAGACATGCCGGCAGACGACTTCTTAGGACTGGCACTGCCAAGATCAAAATCACAGGCTGTAAGTATGCTTATAAAGGCATATCTTACGCAGTTAGACCCGGATGAACTGCATGAGCCTAAAAAAATAACAAACGACATATTATATATGCTCGAAACACATTTTGAGCAATACAACAAAAACGCAAATACCGGCGCAAAATGGAGAATTTTACATGATCTTCCACCACATGCAATCGCTCAGATCATGCTGTATTTACATACGCTCCGAAACATCAACTGTTCCGGTGTAAATTCAGAACGAGATTACGATATACTTGGAGTCTATCAAGAATTGGGTGAAAACGAAGGTATTTATATTTCCGATGAAATAGAAATGCGAAAATTAATTCGTGAGTATAACGCATCCATAAATGCAAAGGATATGGAGCATGTCATACAGATATTAAAAGACAGGGCACCGCGCGTAGAACGCTGCAGCGACCCGGATTTAATTGCAGTTAATAACGGCATTTTTAACTATAAGACAAAAATTTTGCAGCCGTTCTCTCCGGAATTGGTATTTACAGCAAAATCGCATACGGATTATAACCCAAATGCTGCAAACGTAATCATCCATAATAACAATGATAATACGGATTGGGATATCGAAACATGGGTGAAAGAATTATTTGATGATCTGGAACTGTCGGAATTAATCTGGCAGATCATAGGAGCCATCATCCGGCCGAATGTCCGATGGAACAAATCCGCATGGTTTGTCTCAGAAAAAGGAAATAACGGAAAAGGAACACTCTGCCAGCTTATGCGGAATATAACAGGCGAAGGCACATATGCATCTATCCAGTTATCCGACTTTGGTAAAGAATTCATGCTGGAACCTTTGATTGGGGCAACCTCTATTATCACAGATGAAAATGATGTAGGAACTTTCATCGATAAGGCTGCAAACCTGAAAGCCATCATTACAAACGATGTAATGCAGGTAAACCGTAAGTTCAAAAAACCGATTGCCTATCAGTTCAAAGGGTTTATGGTGCAATGTGTCAATGAAATGCCAAGGGTGAAAGACAAATCCGAAAGCTTCTATCGACGCCAACTTTTTATTCCATTCTCCAAATGTTATACAGGAATAGAGCGCAAATACATCAAAGAAGATTATTTAAACCGTCAGGAAGTACTGGAATATGCTTTATACAGGGTGCTAAATACAAACTATTATAAGCTGGATGAGCCTGCCGCATGTAAGGAGATGATCGAACAGTACAAGGTTTACAACGATCCCGTCCGTGATTTTTTAAATGAGATACTGGCACAGGCATCATGGGACTGCCTGCCAAATGACCTGTTGTATGAATTTTACAAAAGCTGGAGCAGAGACCAAAATCCAAACGGTTCTATCCAGAGCAGGAATACATTTTTGAATGATGTAAAAAATACCATTGATTCTATCAGCTTCTGGTATTATGTTAACTCAAAAAACCCAAAAAGAGTATCAGGACGCATGGATTGTGACGAGCCATTGCTCAATGAATATAATATTACAGACTGGATGGATAATCCCAAAACAGAATACGGAAGGTTTAAAATTAACAAAAAGAAAAAAAAGGAAAGGACAGGAGGGGTGTTTAGATATGACTGTACAGCCGTCATTGACCCTGCTGATGATGATACAGACAGCAATGACAGTAATAAATAATATACATAATCACAGTAAATATCCCATAGACGTAATAATACGTCTATGGGATATTTATTTTATATAAATGAATTGGAAATATATTTTTATAACAACTACAGTCCAAGAATTAAATTATATATGTAATTATTCTGTTACACTTTTAAAAATAATTGTAACGCCCCAAACCAAAAAGTCTGCTACACGGAACATGCATGAATACAGTGTTTAAAGCATATGTCA
>CAMWXD010000106.1 GCA_947178105.1 uncultured Eubacterium sp.
TATGCTTTTCGGTAAAATGTCGCCTTCTCCTGTTCAGAGAGAATCCCTGCTTCCCGCAAAAAAGTACTTCTCGCGTATTCCCTGGCAATGAGCTGGCAGATCTTGTCACGTGCATTTTGAAAAGTGGTCTCCTTAATGCTGGCAAACGAAAGGCTGATCACCGGAAATGTCCCCTGTATGCTCCGATAGGCTTGTTCCTGCCCGATCAACATGCCGTCAAACAATGTTTTCTCCTTTTGGTATTTTACCGAAAAGAAGTAATCAAGCATACTGAGCGCCAGTGTTTTTCCAAACCTGCGCGGGCGGGTAATCAGTGTCACATCATCCCCGCTTTCCCACCATTGCTTTATAAACATCGTCTTATCAATATAAAAATATTGGTGGTCCACTATTTTTTTAAAATCCTGTATCCCAAGCCCGATGGTACGTGCCATAACCACTCTCCTTATACAATCCGCTTAAATTTTCTTTCAATTTCCGTCTGGGACATCGCGATCATCGTCGGCCTGCCATGCGGGCACTGGTACGGATGCTCCAGTGCCAAAAGGTCGGACAGAAGCTGGTTTGCCTCTGCGCTGGACAGCTTTTGCCTGCCTTTTACCGCCGCTTTACATGCCATTGACGCAATTTTTTCCAAAACCGTGTCTGGCGTATGGTTTCCGATATCATGAGACAAGCCGTCCAGCATTTCTAAAAACAACTCTTTTGGCTCTATGCCATACAGGTTTGCTGGGACTGCCTGGATCGCATATTCCCTGCCGCCAAACGGGTTGACTTCAAAGCCAATCCGAGTAAACGCATCTTGACAGGCTTTGTATAATTCCTGTTCCTGCATTGTCAATGTAAGGATCACCGGCGGGCTGACCTGCTGGGACGTAAACGTGTGTTCCAAAAGCTGCGCCATCATCTTTTCATACAATACTTTTTCATGCGCAGCGTGCTGGTCGATAATAAACAGCTCCTTTTCTACCTCGACAAGCCAGTAAGTATCAAAAAGCTGGCCGATCAGCGTATAATTACAGCGCTTTGCTTCCTTTATAAAATCAGCGTGGTAGGAAGCGCCGCTTTCTGCTATGGCAAGCTGCTCGTATACAGGAGCCGGCTGCTGAGCTTGTTGAAAATTCTGTCCTGCCGGCTGCTGTTCATTGTCGGCTTGGTTGTTTAGCTCCTGTTTTGCCTGGTCTTTTGGTTCGTCTTTTGGTTCGCATTTTGGTTCATATTTTTGTTTATATTTAGGCTCATATGGGCTGTCTTTTTTCACAGCCTGCGCAATCGCTTCAAGCCGTTTTTTCTCAAAAGGCTCCGGTTTTCGCTCCATTGGCTTTGCGCCGGCATATTGTTTTTCGCTCTTATTTGCAATCCCGGCGCCGGGCAAAACTTCAGGAACCATATCCTTATGCTCCAAAGCTTCGCGGATGATCTGTGTAAATTCAGCATAGAGCTGGTCGCTTTGTTGAAAGCGGATCTCCATTTTTGCCGGGTGGACATTGACGTCGATCAGGCCGCTGTCGATCGTAAGCTGCAATACGGTAAACGGATACTGGTGCTTCATTAAAAACGGCTTATAAGCGTCCTCGATGCACTTGGCAAGCAGCGGGCTTTTGATGTAGCGCCCATTGATAAAATACATCTCATAGCTGCGGTTGCCCCTTGCGGTGAACGGTTTGCCGATATACCCTTTTACCGAAAGCAGGCTGGACGATGCATCGACAGACAGCAAGCCGGATGTGATATCTCTGCCGAAAATATGGTAAATAATGTCCTTTAGCTTGGTATTTCCATTTGTGTGCAGCTTTGGCTGGTTATTGACGATCAACTGGAACGAAATATCCGGGTGCGACAAGGCGAGCCGTTCTACCAGGGTACTGATATAGGAAGCTTCGGTTTGCGCCGATTTTAAAAATTTCCTTCTTGCCGGCGTATTATAAAACAGGTTGCGCACGAGGAAGGTCGTGCCCTCCGGGGCGCCGATTTCTTCCAGGCTGATTTCCTTGGAGCCTTCGATTTTATATTTGGTGCCAGACAGCTCGGAGGCTGTCTTGGTAATCAGCTCGACCTGGGATACGGAGGCGATGCTGGACAGCGCTTCTCCGCGGAAGCCAAGCGAGGAGATCGTAAGCAGGTCTTCAATGCTTTTTAACTTGCTTGTAGCATGGCGGGCAAACGCAATCGGCACCTGTTCCTTTGGGATGCCCTGCCCGTTGTCTGTAATGCGGATAAAGGAAATGCCGCCTTCCTTGATCTCAATGGTAATGGCGGTTGCTTTTGCATCGACTGCGTTTTCCACCAGCTCCTTGACGACGGAGGATGGGCGGTCTACGACCTCTCCGGCGGCGATCTGGTCGATGGTATGTTCGTCTAATAGTTGTATTTCGGACATTGTATCAAAAGCCTCCTACCAGCGGTTTTTTACTTTGTTTTGCAGCTCGTTCAGCTTGTTCAGCGCATCCAACGGCGTCAGGGCACTAATATCGATGCTGCGCAGCTCTTCGATAATGACATCGTCTTTTACCGTATCAAACAAAGAGATCTGTTCCAAATCTACGGTGTCCATGCGCGGTGCTTTTTTTGCCTGTTTTGCGGATGGCTTTTTGACGGTCAGGTTTTTGGCGATTTCTGTAATATCGTTGGCGCTTAATTCTTCTACGATTTCTTTTGCGCGTGCGATCACGCTTTCGGGTACGCCGGCAAGCTTTGCGACTTGGATGCCGTAGCTCTTGTCGGCGCCGCCCTTTACGATCTTCCGCAAAAAGACAATATCGTCCCCTTTTTCCTTGACGGCGATACAGTAATTGTTGACGTTGTCCAGCTTTCCTTCCAGCTCGGTCAGCTCGTGGTAGTGCGTGGCGAACAGTGTCTTTGCACCCAGAAGCTTTGGATTGGAAATATGCTCTACGACTGCCCATGCGATGCTGAGCCCGTCGAAGGTGCTTGTCCCGCGCCCGATCTCGTCCAGAATCAAAAGGCTTTGGTCGGTGGCGCTGCGCAAAATATTGGCGACCTCATTCATCTCTACCATAAACGTGCTCTGCCCGCTTGCCAGGTCATCCGATGCGCCGACTCTTGTAAAGATACGGTCTACCAGCCCGATGTCTGCGGATTTTGCAGGGACAAAGCTGCCGATCTGTGCTAACATGACAATCAGAGCGGTTTGGCGCATATAAGTCGATTTGCCCGCCATATTCGGGCCTGTGATAATCGAGATCCGGCTTTTGGCATTGTCCAGGTACGTGTCGTTTGTAATAAACATCTCATGATTTAACATTTTTTCCACGACTGGATGGCGCCCTTCCCGAATATCGATCCTGCCGTCTGTATTCAGCTTTGGACGGCAGTAATGGTTTTCTTCCGCCGTAACGGCAAACGATACGAGCACGTCCAGTGTTGCCACTGCTTTTGCAGTCTGCTGGATGCGTATGACCTGTTCTGCGATTGCCCTGCGGATTTCGCAAAAATATTCATATTCGAGAACGACCAGCTTGTCTTCCGCTCCTAAAATCATGTCTTCCAGTTCTTTTAATTTTGGCGTAATATACCGTTCGGCGTTTGCAAGCGTCTGTCTGCGGACATAATGCTCTGGCACAAGATTTTTATAGGAATTGGTGACCTCCAAATAATAGCCGAACACTTTGTTGTGCTTGATTTTCAAATTTTTAATCCCGGTCTCTTCCCGTTCTTTTTTTTCGATGTCCGCAAGCCAGGTTTTGCCGTTCGTACGTGCTTCGCGCAGCTTGTCGATATCTTCTTTAAAGCCGTTTTTCAAAATACCGCCTTCCCGTACGGAAATCGGAGCTTCTTCTTCAATCGAAGCGTCAATCAGCCCGTAGATATCGTCCAGTGCATCCATCTCGTCCTGTACCTGCCGCAGCAGCGGGCTTTGAAAGTCTGTCAGTATTTTTTTCAGCGGCGCGATCATCTTTACGGAATTGCTGAGCGCAAGCAGGTCTCTTGGATTTGCCGTCTGGTACGTGACACGCGTAATCAGGCGTTCCAGGTCATGGATTGGGCGTAAATATTCGCGCAGCTCTTCCCTGTCGATCAGCCTGCCGTTTAGCTCCTCAATCGCATCGTAGCGGCGTTCGATCTCACTGTGCTCGATCAAAGGCTGTTCCACAAAAGAGCGCAGCATCCTTGCACCCATTGCTGTTTTGGTCTGGTCGAGCACCCAAAGCAGAGAACCGCGCTTTTGTTTTTCGCGCATTGTCTCCACCAGCTCCAGGTTGCGCCTGGTAGAGCTGTCAATAACCATAAACATGCCGGTCGTATAGGGATGAATGGCAGACATATGCTCCAGCGCATTTTTCTGTGTTTCATACAGATATTTTAACAGGGCGCCCGCAGCCGTTGTCCCGCACGGAAAATCTTTCAGCCCAAGCCCTTCGACGCTGTTGACTTTAAAATGTGAAAGCAGCGTCGTAGAAACCGTTTCATCGGAAAAATACCATGCGTCCAGCGAAGAAATACTGACATGGAAGCGCGCGCGCAGCTCCTCAAGGTCGATGCTGCTCATATAAAAGGCTTCGTTGCAGATAATCTCAGACGGGGCAAATTTATTGATTTCATCAGACAGTTTTTGCTCTGTCTCCACTTCGGTTACATAATAATCCCCCGTCGTGACATCCGCAATCGACATGCCATAGCGCCCGTTTAAGTAGACAATGGACATAATATAGTTGTTTTTCGACTCGTCTAACGCCTGCATATTTGTATTTGTCCCAGGCGTCACAATGCGGATCACTTCGCGGTGCACAATCCCCCTCGCATGTTTTGGGTCTTCAACCTGCTCGCAGATTGCTACCTTATAACCTTTTTCCACAAGCTTGTTTAAGTATCCTTCCACGGAATGATAAGGCACCCCGCACATAGGGGCGCGTTCTGCAAGCCCGCAGTTTTTTCCAGTCAGCGTCAGCTCCAGCACCTTGGATGCTTCGATGGCATCCTCAAAAAACATCTCATAAAAATCACCCAGACGGTAAAATAAAATACAGTCCCTGTAATCCTTTTTCATTTCCAAATACTGCCGCATCATTGGCGTTGCTTCTGACATGATATCCGCCATCCGTAAGTAACCTCTCTTCTATTCTTCTAATAAGTAGGAATGTTCGTATGATTGCATCATTGTATCATTGTATTTATGTTCACAATACCTGATTATAGTATAAGTGGGATAAAAAAACAATCGAAAAATAGGATATTTCGTCAGGAAAGTTTTTGTGTGCAGATTTGCTTTGATTGCATAAAGAAAAGGCTATGCCGAAACATAGCCTATGATGTCACTGTCGCAACAATATTTTAAAATCCATCTCTCGCCCTGCGTCATCCAAAAATGTTTCGATCCTTTCATCGGAATCCCACACAATCAGATGTTCATAATCCGCAAGCTCCGACTGATGCTCCAAAAGCTCCTCTTCCCGTACGACAAGGACGGCGTCTGTCCAAAGCTCGTACCGCGTCAGATAAAACAGATATCTTTTATCATCATCCGTGCCGTTGCAGTATATGGCACAGGAATCTCCTTCCTGGATCCCATGCTCTTTAAAAAGCTCCTGGAGTTGACAGCGTTTCGTGCGCGTAAAGTCTGGAATGCCGGAAAGCAATGGAAGCTTTTGCCTTACCTGAAAGACAAGCAGCACCGTAAAGAAAAGGAATACAGACGCTGCAATGCGGCTGCCTGCCGTACCAGCCTCAGTAGAGCGCAGCGCGTCCATAACGACGATCATTGTGATGCCGTACAAAAAGATCAAAACCGAGAGGATATACCTGTCATAGCTTGCCAGGTGCGCGGATTCTCCCATCGGCATGGAAAATACATACATCGCATATAAGGAGGCGGTATAGGCAGCCGCACAAAACAGGCAGAAAGCAAACAGGCGGAGCAGCTTTTTTGTCTGCCCGCTCTTTCTAAGCAGCACGGCAAAAAGAAGCAGGACTACAGTTAACAGCAAAAGCAGCTTTACCTCGATGTTGTCAAATTCAGTAAAGCGGCGCAGAATGCTTTGCCCGATCAATGCAATATCTTCCCTGGATTTTTTTGCCGCCATCTCTCCAAAATGGGCCATATTCATCGAATGTTTGGAATCCATGCCGTCTGCAAATGCGAAGGCAACGTGCTTTTTCCATAAATACATCGTAAAAAGCGGTATAGCCAGCCCGATCCCGGCAAAACAGAGTTTTTTTGATTGACAGGCTTTTCGGGCGGATCCGGCGAGAAACAGCAGGCAGGCTGCATAAAAAAAGATGCCGCTGTTTTTCATCTGGATCAACAGGATGAAAATACCGCAGCAAGTATACAGCGCTTTTTTCGGATCCTGCCGATAGGCAAAAAGGATTGCAAATGCCGCTATGCCTGCCATTGGAAGCAGCGTATCCACGCGCAGCTCATAAATGCTGTTGTTGGCCGATGCTGCCCAAACAGCAAAAAAGAGCAGCGCCAATATACAGTACCTGTTTTCTTTATGCACAAATGCAGCCATGCAAAGCAAAAAGCAAAGCATCATCAAAAGCTGTGCCCACAGCATACATCCTTCCGCCGTACCGACAATCCGGCATACATAATAGATCCATAAAGAGCTGCCAAGCGGATAGGACTGGAAGCGGATGATGGGGTCTTGAAAATTCGGCATCCGGTTTTCTCTGAGCATATCTTTTACGACAGTTGCCCAATGGCTGAAGTTATCGTAGCTTGTCACATGCGCTTTTTGCAGCAGCAGAAAAAAATACAGGGCTGTGCATAAAAATACGGCATATACGAGAAACGGCCGCCGGCATGGCTTCTGTCTTGCCGTTACAGGCTGCTTTGTACGGCAGGCAGAAATCTTGTATTTGCGGTACAGCAAACATGCAGGCAGAACCAGCCCGCCGACAAACAGCAGTACTGTCATTTCCGGCAGGAGGTTGCAGCAGCCGGCAAGAAACAAAAGTGTGCTTATGAAGGCGCATACAACCGCAGGTGCAAATTCTGCCAGGATTTGAAACCTGTGTGCTAAATACCAGATATATCCTGACAGGGAAAGCATCAGCAGGCAAAAACGTAAAAACAGTATCATACAGGCGTTATCCCTCCCTAAGTCCCGGCGATTTGATACGAAGCGGCTTTGCGCTTTTGGTACTGCTTTGGAATACCCAGTTTTTTTGCAGGTAATAGCTTGCCACAAACAGCAGCGTATCTACAAAAAGCTTTGCAAATGCAGCCGGCAGCATCGTGTAGCTGCACACCAGCCATACAAGCTGCGCCGAACAGCATAGCTGGACGACACAAAGCAGATAATACCGTTCCAGCGTTTTTTTCGTATCCAGCCTGTTTTGAAAAACGACTGCCTTATTTATTGTATAATTATACAGCGACGAGAGGATTCTTGCGAAAGCAACTGCGATCCAGATCTTTGGCGCCAGCGGCAAAAATCCAAGAAGCAAAAGCAGCAGGCTGTAGATTCCGTAATCGATCAAAAACGAGGACAGAGAAGCAAGTGTATATTTCAAAAACGTGGCAAAAATCTGGCGATAGATCGCAAGGGAATCCGCAAGCGGCCGGAAATGTGTTTCACTGTTATTGTCCATATAGATGGTCTGGATACGGATTTCTTTGATAGGCGTATGGGAACGCAGCGCATGGATCAGCATATTTGTTTCATATTCAAACCGTTCGCCCGGAAGAGTCAGATAATCCCGAATCAGCCTGTTTGGAATTGCGCGCAAGCCGGTCTGCGTATCGGAAATCGCTTTTGCAGGTGTGCAGCCGTCTGCCTGGACAGCGCTGCCGATCAGAAAACGCATCACATTTTTCGTCATTTTATTGCCAAAGCTGCTTTTCCACGGTACAGACGGGTCATCAAAGTCCCGGACGCCCAACACCAGGGAATGCGGATCGCCTGCAAGCGCCGTATCCAGCCGCACCACATCTTCGACAGTATGCTGCCCGTCTGCGTCGGCTGTAATCACGCCCAGGAAATCCCTGGCATATTTTTGGCAGTATGCATTGAATGCATCCTTTAAGGCACGCCCTTTTCCCATATTTACCGTATGCACGAAAAGGTCGCATTCCTCCAGGGCGGCTGCTTGTTCAAATATCGGCGCGGCTGCTTTGCTGCTGCCGTCATTGACGAGCAGGATTTTTGAAAAGCCGTTTGCGGCCAGCTCTTTGATATAACGCAGCAGTTTTTCATCTGGATTCAGGGATGGGATAATCAGTACACAATTACGTGGCATATGCATCACTCCTCACTTCATGTAAAATTCAATTCCAGTTTTTTTCATAGCCTTTGACTGTTCCAATCCACAGTCTATTTTAAACAAAACAGAATGGATATGCAATTTAAATATATATAAAAATGTATTAAGATTTTCTTAAGCTCCAGTCAATTTCACGATAACACCGACAGGTATTGCGTTATGTTTCGTCTGTTTGCCGAAACGCTATTTATGGTATGGCTCATGATGGATAATCCGGAAGCTTCTGTAAATCTGCTCCAATAAAATGACACGCATCAACTGGTGCGGGAACGTCATTTTGGAAAAACTAAGCTGTTCGTCGGCACGCTTTAACACAGCGTCCGATAATCCGAGCGAGCCTCCGATCACGAACACGATATGGCTTGTGCCGCGCACGCCTAGCAGCCGTATTTTTTCTGACAATGCGACGGAATCGGGCATCTTGCCGTCAATGGCAAGCGCAATGACATAGGCTTCTGGACGGACGTGCTTTAAAAGCCGCTCCCCTTCTGTGTCCCGGATCCTTTTATTTTCCTGCCAAGATGCATCGTCGGGCGTTTTTTCATCCGCAGCTTCTATGATTTCCAATTTGCAGTATCGTCCGAGCCGCTTTTGAAACTCTGCCACAGCGTCCCGGTAAAAGGCTTCTTTTAGCTTGCCGACAGCAAGAATGGTTATTTTCATCGTTTTTTCTCCTATTTATTATTTTAGCGCTTGTGTATATTTGCCATAGATTTTCGTTCAAAATATGTTATAATCAGTTTATCAATATATCATACCCAGGAGGATCAATATGTGGTGTCCAAAATGTAAATCAGAATACCGTGACGGCATTACGGTGTGTGCCGAATGCGGTACTCCTTTAGTGAAAACGCTTCCCGCTGAGGTCGACGCTTCTTTTGCAGAGCAGAAAATAAAGGCATTGAACCGCCTTGACGGCAGGGAAAACCTACAGTCGCTTTCTGACGGAAACAAAGCGTATGTGCAGAAGCAAACAAAATACGAGGATATGAAATCAACTGCCTATTCGTTTATGCTGGTAGGCGCAGCAGGTATCATTTTAATGGTACTGATTTTTACAGGATTGATCCCGTTGCAGTTTGCCGCTTATATGAAAAGCATAATGGGGATTGTGATGGGAGGGATGTTTTTGATCTTTCTGGCCATCGGCGTTCGGTCTTATATGCAGCTTGGCGGCCTAAAACAGCAGGTGCAGCAGGAGATTGCACAGACGGATGCGGCAAAAAGCTGGTTTTTTGAAAGCTTTAGCGCCAAGTCCATCGATGTCTCTATGGATGTGGAACAAGAAGACCCGATGCAGCAAAAATATTTTAACCGCAGCCGTTTTATGAAACAGCGTTTGCAGGAACAGTTTCCTGATTATGGGGAAGCTTTTCTGGATTACCTGACCGAACAGTTTTATGAGGAACTATTTCCGCAGGACTGAAGAAAATCCATACAAAACTAGAAAGCAGCCAAGATGAGGAGGAGCTATGCATGAAATTACTGGAGGAAAAAGTATTAAAAGAAGGAATTGCCATCAATGAAAACATCTTAAAGGTAGATGGATTTATCAACCACCAGGTTGACCCTGCGCTGATGAAAGCAATCGGCGAGGATTTTGCCAGCCATTTTGAGGGAAAGGGGATCACAAAAGTCGTCACCATTGAAAGCTCAGGCATCGCGCCGGCGCTGATGACAGCATCCGCCATGCAAGTGCCTCTTTTGATCTTAAAAAAATCACCGTCCAAGGTACTCAATGAAAATATGTATCAGACAATCGTTACTTCCTATACAAAAGGGACAAGCTATGAGCTGACGCTTGCCGGGCATTTAATCAATGAGCACGACCATGTGCTGATTATTGACGATTTCCTTGCCAACGGCGAAGCTGCCACCGGGGCAATCCGCCTGATCCGTAAAGCGCACGCCACCGTTGCGGGCATTGGCATCCTGATCGAAAAGTCTTTCCAGCCGGGGCGTGCAAAGCTGGAAGAACAGGGCTTTTTCATATACTCTCAGGTACGGGTCAAAAAGCTTGGCAAGGATTTGATCGAATTGGCATAAATCTGCAGCACTTCTGCCTGATTATGGCTTTATCAGGCAGAAGCTTTTTATTTGAAACAGGACGCTGCGCAGGATAGGCTTTCCATAGGCTCCGTGCTTAGCTTGCCTGGTACGTATAGCTTGCCTGCTTTACCTCGCTGCTGTTGCCGTTTGCATCTGTGAGAATGACAGACAATACGGAATTCCCCTCCGGCATAGTAATGCCGCCGGTATATAAGGTGCCGTTTTGCGGCGTGAGCGCAGTCCCAAGCGACCAGCTATAATATGCCTGGTACCCGATCGGGACATCGATCGTGATTTGCTGCTGGCTTGTGTAAGTGCCGCTTTGCGGATAGATCTCCGGTGTGCCAGGCGCAGTGGATTCCATGCCGTCTGCATTGCCTGTCTCCGCTACATAATTGACAGCATTAATGCCGATCTGGTAATCGCCGACTGCCTCGTCTCCGTAAGCGCCCCGCTCATTTTTACACACGGCGCGGACAGAATAAATATAACCCTGCTCCAGTGAAACCGGAGATGCATAGCGGATTCCGTTTTCTTCAGGTGAGGAGCCGTCCAGCGTATAGTAAATATCATTCCCGCGTTCGCTTGTAATAGACAGCGTCTGCCCAGCGTCATAAACACCAGGCGTTAACACCAGATAAGGCGCATCCACCAGATATTCGCTTAACATGGAGGCAATGGCAGAGGTTGGCGCATCCGCAGCCAGTTTTTCAATTCCATTCTGGTTTTCTTCCTCCAAGTACAGTGCCAGCAGCTTTTCATATGCCTGGAAGTTGTCTGCATCCAGACGGATGATCTTTTTCAGTGTAGACTTCTGCCCTTTATGGTCGCCGCTCTGTTCACAGATTGTATTTTTTAAAGCCAGGTAGGCAAGATTGTCAGATTCGCTTTCTAACAGCGATTCAACCGAAGCCAGCGCTTTCGGGTACTCTTTTTTCGTCATACTTACAAGGCAGTTCTGGTACTCCGCCTCTTTTGTTTCATACACATATTCGGTCGAAAAATTGTGCAGAAAAAAGGCAAGCCCTGCAAAGGCTGCGGTACTTGCAAGCAGCGCAGCTACAAGCTTTGCGGGCTGCTTTGGCGGCGGCCCGTCGGTCTGTTCATACTCCTGCTCATACTCCTGGTTATAGTTGTCGTACTCTTTGATTTTACTCATTCCCTTCTGATTTGATACTGCCTGCTGATACAACAGGGAGTCTCCCTGGATTCCCCGGATGGTTTCTTCCTCCCATACGGCATGGAGCAGCTCTTTTTCCATATTTTTGTAATTAAATTCATCTTTCATCCTGCCAAAGATGCCTCCTTACCGTGTCAAAGCTTCCACACAATTATTCATAAGCATAGCGATGGTCATTGGGCCTACGCCGCCTGGAACAGGTGTAATCGCTTCTACTTGTGTGAGGACGCTGTCAAAATCCACATCTCCGCACAGGTTGTTTTCTGCGTCCCGGTGAATGCCGACATCGATCACAACAGCGCCTTCTTTTATATAAGACGCGTCGAACATCTTTGGCTTGCCGACTGCAACGATTAAAATATCTGCCTGCCTGCACACTTCACGCAGGCATTTTGTCTTGGAATGTGCAATCGTTACGGTAGCGTTTTCCCGCAGCATGAGCAGCGACATCGGTTTTCCGACAATATTGCTGCGTCCGGCGACCACACAGTGCTTCCCTTCGATCGATATGCCGGAACGTTTTAAGAGCTGGATCACGCCAGCCGGCGTACAGGAAACATATCCAGGCAGTCCGCTTACAAGCGCCCCGACATTTTGCGGATGGAAGCCGTCTACGTCCTTTGCAGGAGAGATCGCCCGGATAATCTTGCTTTCATTGATCTGCGCAGGCACCGGAAGCTGTACTAAGATCCCGTTTACATCCGGGTCGGCGTTTAATTTGCCGATAAGGCTAAGCAGTTCTTCTTCGGTAGTCTCTTCGGCAAGCTCATAGGAACGAGACTCGATCCCGATATAGGCACAGGCGCGTTTTTTATTTCTGACATATACACTGGAGGCTGGATCCGCCCCGACTTGAATTACGGCAAGGCAGCCGTTGATGCCCTGCGCCTTTAACTGCTCGACTCTGGTTTTCAGTTCTTCTTTGATTTCCTGTGAAATGCGTTTTCCATCGATTAAATTTGCCACTGGCTGGTCTCCTTTTCTACCTGTTATAGTTTCCTTTGTAGTTTCCTGGTTTATAAAACCTCTTCCTCGTACTGTGCAAACTCCTCCGGGCTCATCAAGATCTTGCGCGGCTTTGTCCCCTCTTCCGGCCCGACGACGCCTGCTTCCTCAAGCTGGTCCATAATCCGCGCCGCACGGTTAAATCCTATTTTAAAATAACGCTGCAGCATACTGACAGACGCTTTTTCCTTGTCAATCAAAAGCCTTGCCGCATCCGCAAAATAAACGTCTCTGTCATCGCCGGAGCCTGTATCTGCGGAAGCTCCGCCAGAGCCTGCGGCTGCGCTTTCCACTTTCATGGCAACTTCATTGCTGTACTCACAAGTACCGTTGCGCTGTGTTAAAAACTCTACGACGTCGGATACTTCAGCATCTGATACAAAAGCCCCCTGTACGCGTACCGGCTTTTGGTAGCCTTGCGGGTAAAACAGCATATCCCCTTTTCCAAGCAGCTTTTCTGCCCCGTTCATATCCAGGATTGTCCTGGAATCAATGCCGGAAGTCACAGAAAATGCGATACGCGAAGGCATATTTGCCTTAATCAGCCCGGTGATGACATTGACGGAAGGCCGCTGCGTGGCGATGATGAGATGGATGCCGGCTGCCCTGGCAAGCTGTGCCAGACGGCAGATCGCGTCCTCCACGTCTCCCGGCGCTGCCATCATAAGGTCGGCAAGCTCGTCCACAATAATGACAATATACGGCATTTTCTGCGGCTTGTTTTCCTCCGGGATATCCGCGATTTTTTTGATTTTGGCGTTATAGCCCTTCATATCCCGTACGCCGTAATCCGCAAATTTCTGGTAGCGGTCCATCATTTCAGATACTGCCCAGTGCAGCGCTCCTGCCGCCTTCTTCGGATCTGTCACGACTGGAAGCAAAAGATGCGGAATGCCGTTGTACACACTGAGTTCTACGACTTTTGGGTCAATCATAATCAGCTTGACGTCATCCGGGTTTGCTTTATAAATCATGCTCATAATAATCGTATTGATGCAGACAGACTTTCCGGAACCGGTAGCGCCCGCGATCAAAAGATGCGGCATCTTGCAAATATCGGTCACGACAACCTGCCCGGATATGTCTTTTCCTGCCGCAAAGGCACACGGGGACGTATGCTTTTGAAAGGCTTCGGATTCGATCAGGTCACGGAACATAACCGGAACGGTCTCTTTATTCGGCACCTCAATACCAATCGCTGCTTTTCCCGGAATCGGTGCTTCGATGCGGATATCGGCAGCCGCCAGGTTAAGCTTGATGTCATCAGCCAAATTAACGATTTTGCTGACCTTGACTCCCATTTCCGGCTGGATCTCATAGCGGGTAACCGAAGGACCGCAGCTTACATTTAAAATCGAAACGTTCACTCCGAAATTTTTCAGCGTCTGCTGCAATTTCAGCGCGGTTTCCTGTAAATGCTCCCTCGTATCGCCGGTCTGGCTGAGGTCGCCATAATGCAGCAGGCTTACTGGCGGCAGGACATATTCGCGCTTGATTTTCGGCGGTGCCTGTGCAAGCTGCATCTGTACATCCGCAGCACTGGCAGCCGCCTGCGCCGCTGTTTGTTTTGGCTGCTTGTGAATGTCATGCCGCGGCTGCGTGATCGCTGCCGGCTGCGGCGGCGGTGCAGCAGCGGCTGTCTGCTGTGATGGCGCAGGAGCTGCGGCGGCGAGCTGCTGAGCGATCAGCTCCTCTGCAGAGAGCATAGGTTCCTGCTGCGCGGCAGGCTCTTCCATCGAGATTGTCATAGGCTCTGATTGCGCGGCAAGCTCCTCTGTAGAGACAAGTGCAGGCTCCGGTTGCGCGGTAAGCTCTTCGATCGAGATTGCCATAGGCTCTGATTGCGCGGCAGGCTCTTCGATCAAGATTGCCATAGGCTCTGGC
>CAMWXD010000107.1 GCA_947178105.1 uncultured Eubacterium sp.
CTATTTTAGATGTTTGTGAAATGTGTTAAAAAAGGTTGACAATTTTTTGTGTATTTTTTTCAAAACAAACGGTTGATTTTTTTAAAAATTGTAGATTTTGCTATTCGCCAAATTTCGCCAAAGTCAGAAACCGCGCATTGCTTTAGCTTTTTAAGAACTATTTTTCCATTTTGTAAAGGATTGACGCAAACCGGCTTTTCCGATATACTGATAATGACAAAGAAGAGGGGTTTACTGCATATTTAACGGGGGAGATTTTTATGCTGCACATTGAATCACTGGATGAAGGACTGGAATTTTTTAAAGCGCTCGGCTCTGAGATCCGAATCGAAATTATCAAGCTTCTGATCGAAAACAAATACATGAACATGAACGAGCTTGCCACAAGGCTGAACATTACAAACGGAGCTTTGACAAACCACATTAAAAAACTGGAAGCCTGCGGGATCGTAAATACTTCAAATGAATCGGCAAGCCACGGGAACCAGAAGCTGTGCTCGATTCAGCTAGATAAAGTACTGATCGAGATTAACCGGCCAACGGTAGAAGAAAATGTATATAACGCAGAATTGAAGGTCGGCCATTTTTCCAATTACAAGGTATTTCCTACCTGCGGGCTTGCTTCTGACCAAAGGCTGATCGGAGAAGTGGATGACACGAGGTATTTTGCACATCCGGGACGCTACGACGCGGACATCCTCTGGTTTACCAAAGGATACGTAGAATACATGATTCCAAACTTTATCCCATACACACAGGAAATCACACAGATCGTGATTTCGGCAGAGCTAAGTTCTGAAGCGCCCGGCTCCAACAACAACTGGCTGTCCGATATCAGCTTTTACTTAAACGACGTATTTATCGGGAAATGGACATCCCCAGGCGATTTTGGAGATGTGCGCGGCATCTTCACACCAGACTGGTGGTTCCCAAACTGGAACCAGTACGGGCTGCTGAAAATGCTTATCATCAATCACAAAGGGATTTTTATTGACGGGCTGCAAATTTCAGAGAAAACGATCAAAGAATTCCACTTAAACAGCAACAGCACGATCAAGCTGCGCTTAGGCGTCGACGACGACGCCGAAAATGTCGGCGGGCTGACGATCTACGGCAAAGGCTTCGGCAATTATGGACAGGATATCAAAGTCAGCATCCATTATAACGCCGGCTGACCATACTTGTTTTTATCCTGCCTTATGCTGTTTATCCGTCAAACCCATTTTTTATAAGGACATCTGCCATGCCGGATCGCTGCGCGCAGCTCTACATAGCAGCCACATGCCTGGCAGGTTGCCTCGACTAACTTATCACATTTCATGCAGACGGCAAGCCTCGCTTCATAGGCTTTTCCGTCGGTTCGATCCTTCGGCTTGATCGCGTCGATATAGCTTTTGATATTTTTCTGGTCTTCGGCTGCCAAGTCCCTCAACAGGCATTTTTTACAAATCCTTGGATTTTTCTGCGCCATGCTCCCATTCCTCCTGTATATAGCCTATATATTCGTCTACAATATCATAGTCCGTCAAAGAATACAAGCCCCTTGCGCCAACCATATCCTCGATTTCATTAAATACCATCGTGCCATGATGAAACAAAAAATCAATGCCTGCCATGCCGATGGAAAGCCCTGCGGCGGCACGCTGCACCAGCTCCCTCTCATGCGCAGACAGCCGATACAGCTCTACGCTCCCGCCCAGGCAGTAATTGCTGCGAAAATCCGTCTCTGACGTACGCAGCACCGCCGCTGCAATCCTGCCCCCGACCAGGTAGGCACGTACATCTTTGCCCAGATCTGACGCCGCCTGCTGAATCACATACTGTTTTAGCTGCCCTGTACATACAGCCGCTTCCTTTAGCATCTGCGCTTTCCATTTCTCCCACATCGCCTTATCCCGGATCAGATACACTTGTGTACCGCCGTGCCCGTCACAGGACTTTGCAACTGCCGGATACCACCGCGGCGGCTCCTCTAACCCATACAGCACAGGCATCACCGGAATCCCGCGCTGTATCATATAACGATACGCCTGCGCCTTATCGTTGCCCAGCCTTGCAACGCGGGAATTGTTATATACGCAGATTCCCATTGCCTCCAAAAGCTCTGCTAAGCGGTAATCCCTCGTACGGTTAATGACAAACGCGGGCGCCTCGCACACAAGCAGCGTCCGGAGCCTTTGCAAAGCGCCTTCATCGCAAAGCAGCGACGGCTCATACATGCCCAGCCAGACGGACATCCCGCGTTTTTCACAGGCATTTTCATACAGCCGGATATAGTGCGGATTCAGGCTGCTGTCGCCGGCTGTGTATAAAATCCAGCCATGAGGGATGCGCTTTGGGTGATTTGTCTGTATGGTAATGATCTGGTTCATATGTTCCTCGCCTCTTTTACTATGAGATATTAACAAATAAATTGCTTTTTATGTAAAACTGTTATATAATAAACAAAGAACAGTAATGTTTCCGGTGTGAGGGCACCGTAAAAAGTTGGGCTGCACATGGAGCAGGATAATTTTCCATGCCTTTAAGCGTTTTCATGGACGCTGCGCCCGGCAACTGGGATGAAAGTTGCAGTCCACGTGGAGGACTTAATGATTTCCACGCCATATCAGGTATTTTTACTGGATACCGCGGCTGACAACCAGCAGAAAACTCTCAAAGTATAACTCTAAGAGGAGCGGGGAAACTCACTCCTCTCATTTATTTCTCAAATACCATAAGGAGATGCCAATGGCTTCTAAAGAAGAAAAAAAAGAAAATATCCGGCGCGGAATCCTTGCGGCTGCATCCACCTACAGCAGAGAACTTGCTGGAAAAACTTTTTTATATGTGATTCATCAAACATATTTCGAAGTATCCTTTCGCACGAACTGTTTCTTGCATTTAACTGGCGTGGCTACTTATTTGTCAGCAAAAAACTTTTACAAAAAAGCACAAAACGGAACACTGACAGATAAACAGTTTTATTTTGACAAGCAGCACCCATACTACAATGCGAAAGACAAAGTCTTATGCCTGAATCGCCTGCCCGAATTGACCAATCAGTTTGTATGCATACTCTATCATATGAAGACTCTGACATTCGTTTATAAAATAGGCGTAACAAATTTAGAATTCACATTAGGCTTGACAGAGCACATCGATAAAACAGGAAAAAAAGCCGATTCTCTGTATTTGCCCAGAACACTTCGGGTACACGATCATTCTGTCGAAAGAAGCTCTGATCCGATGGATGATATTGTTGATTTTATTTTCAGAAAAGACGCTTCTTCTGACAAATATACAGACCTTATGATTGCTGACAAAAGCAAACAGATACCAGATCCTGTTCATTCTTTGCTCGAACCAGATATCTTTTCCAAACAATACCGCACAATCTCTTCCGCCACATTCACCCCCGTACACTGATAGATATTCACAAAATGCGCATTCGAATTTACCTCGCACAACACCGGTTCCCCGCCTTCCCCAAACAGGATATCCACTCCTGCAAAGTCCAGCCGAAGCGCCTGCATTGCCTGCTGCGCCATGCGAAGCTGCGCTGCGTCCGGCTCGTATGCCTGCATACTGCCCCCGTTTGTAATATTGGCGCGAAAATCATGCGGATTAGACCGGCGCATCGCGGCAACGGCACGCTGCCCGACCATCTGGATGCGGATATCCTGCCCTCTGGAGGGCGCTATATATTCCTGGAATAAAAATGGGCGGTTTTTGATCACGCGCAGGCACTCCAGCAGCGCGTCCTTATCGTGCGCCAGCCAGACCTGCTGGCCGAATGAGCCGTAGCATTCCTTCACTACCATCGGATAACCCAGTTTTTGTTCCACCTGCTGCAAAAAGTCCAGATTGGGATATCCCTCCATACAAAACGTCTTGGGCGCAATGACCGTCTTTGGCATCCGAATGCCAACGCCGCTTAGTTCCAGATACGTACGCGCCTTGTCGTCGCACGCTTCAATGCTGTCGGCGCAGTTAAACAGGCGCATCCCCATCTTTTCCAGCAGCCTTGCGAGCCGGATATCCTTATCCCAGAACAGCACAAACTGCGGCAGCCGGCACCCCTGCAAGACGTCTTTTTGCCCGATCACAAGCTCTGGCAGAAGCTGCGTATTTGCCTTCACCTCCAGCAGGCATCCCTGCTTTTTTGCCGCTTCTACCAGCCATGCAAAAATCTGCCTGAATTTTTCCGAATCAATAAAGCCATTGACAACCAGCCAAGCATATATGGTTTTCATTTCTTTTTCCTCCAAAAAAGGGCTGTCCAAACACCCTAAATGGATGTATGTGAAAGGCAGCCCCCATCTTTTGCCGCGGTTGCGGCTTTTTATTTATTCAGCTTTTCATACAGCTTTGATCTATCGCTTTGAATGTTTATATAAAGCTCACTTTACATGTGATTTTCCCAAAATTTTACGTGTCTTCTGATTTTCTTTTTTCACTGCCAGCCGGCACTCACATTATCTGGCTGCCGACTGCTGCCATAACCCGTCTTCCTGAAGCTGCGTCCAGTCGACTTCTAAAAGCTGCTGTGTATACTCATGGTTTCTTCCAGTTTTTTTCGTTGTTACTTCTATGTATTTCTGATTAATCATTCCGTCTAACGCCGTCTTGACACGGGATTTTGATACCCGGTTATACGATGCCACGCTTTCAATCGTTTTCCAATAAGAAGGTTTTCTTGCCGCATTTTTGGTGCGAAGCCGGTCTAAGCTGATCAGGATCAGGTCATTATAATGGCTGCGCTCCTGCTCCTGCCGCGGCATTTCCACATAACTGGTTGCGGCAGATTTCAACGCATTGCTGAATGCAAACTTGACGCCATAAATAATTACTTTCTTGTCTTTCTCTTTCAGATATTCCACAACCTTTGTAAAATGGGCATCGCCTGTAAAGAGGATATATACCTCGTCATCATTTTTTTCTGCCATACTGCGGTAAATCATATCCAGGATCATGATATCCGTGAAATCTTTGTCCACGCCTTCTTTTGTACTTGCCGTATGGACTACATGGTCTGTAAGCGCCTTCAGCTTTTCCAATTCTGTGCCGATCTTAGGTTCTGAAAAATCACCGAATATATAAAGCTTATGTATCTCATATTCCTGTTTTAGCTCGTCAATCCATTCCTCTACATTCGGCTTCATCTGCACTTTATTATGATACCCATAATACCAGTGCTCATAGTCTACGAACACTGCTGCCTTTGGTTTGCCGGAAGTCTTTTTCTTTAAAAACTCAAACATCTCTTCCCTCCTTTCTTTCTACCAAAGTGACTCCCTTATTGATGATTTATGCAAAAATCCTTTTTATTTGCCCAAAAGGGCTACGATTTCTGCACTCTTTTTTATTATAAAACATTATGGGCATTTATTGAAGCTTTTTCTTTATGCAGAAACAGAAAAAGAAAAACGCCAAAATGGTAATTTTTTGGGCGTTTTTCCTAAACAAATCCATTTTAAACAGATGATAAAATTTTGCGTACTGCCTGCTGCACATTTTCCACACCGACCAGGGCAATCCCTTCCACCTGCATCTGTGCATCCAGCGCCACTTTCGGCAGGATGCAGGTCGTAAATCCCAGCTTGCGCGCTTCCAAGACCCGCTGCTTTGCCATACTCACAGCGCGTACTTCACCGCTTAAGCCGACTTCGCCAAAACAGATCGTCTTTTCATCAATGCAGCGCTCTTTATAACTGGACAGGATCGCCAATACGATCCCAAGGTCAAGCGCCGGCTCATTCATCTTAATGCCGCCCGCAATATTGACATAAGCGTCGCATTCGCTCAGGCGTAGGTTCAGCCTTTTTTCCAGCACTGCCATCAAAAGGTTGACACGGTTGGTATCCGTCCCTGCCGCCGTCCGCCTCGGGATCCCAAAGCTGCTGCGGCAGACTAATGCCTGCACTTCCAGTAAAATCGGGCGCGTTCCTTCTATCGAACACGCAACTACCGAGCCGGACGCATCCTTGGGCTTGCCGCTCAGCATAAATTCGGATGGATTTTTCACTTCCGCCAGCCCCTGCTCGCGCATCTCAAAGACGCCGATCTCATTTGTCGAGCCAAACCTGTTTTTGACTCCCCGTAAAATCCGGTACGCAGCATGGCGGTCGCCTTCAAAATAAAGCACGGTATCTACCATATGCTCCAGTACGCGCGGCCCCGCCACAACGCCTTCCTTTGTGACATGCCCGACTAAAAATATCGTAATTCCAAGCCCTTTGGCAAGCTGCATAAAAGCGCCCGTCACTTCCCGCACCTGGGATACGCTGCCTGGCGAGGACGAAATGCTTTCACTGTACATCGTCTGAATGGAATCAATGATTGCCGCCTGCGGCTTCACCCTGCGCAGCACCTCGTCGATCGTCTCCAGGCTTGTCTCACAGAGCAGGGACAGGCTGTCCGTAAACTCCCCGATCCTCTGTGCCCTGATTTTAATTTGCTGCAGCGATTCCTCTCCCGAAATATAAAGGACGGATATGCGCTGTGCACTCAGCTTTTGGCATACTTGCAGCAGCAGGGTCGACTTGCCGATGCCTGGGTCGCCGCCGACCAGTACGAGCGACGCCGGGACAATCCCGCCGCCCAGCACACGGTCAAGCTCCGGGAAGCCGCTTGTAAAGCGCTCTTCCCGTTTCATCGCAATGTCGCTGAGCACAACCGGAGCGGCAGCTTCGAAAAGCCTTTGCGACGGCGCGCTTTTCCTTTGCCCTACGGCTTCTTCCACAAACGTATTCCACTGCCTGCACCCCGGACACTGCCCAAGCCATTTCGACGATTCATGCCCGCATTCCTGGCAGAAATAAACAGTCTTTGCTTTTGCCATGTTATTTCTTCACAATCCTTACAGCCGTCTGGCTGCCTGCATCCAGCTCGACGCTCACAGTCAGCTTTCCGCCCAGGTTTGTTTTCATCGTTCCGGCATTTTCGCCGTTGATAAACACCTCGTATTCTGTAGAATCACTCAGCCCCAGTGTAATCTCTGCATCTTCCGGCCCTTCTACTGCAAAGGACACCGCATTTTCCGTAAGCTCCAGGCCGTTCACCGCTGTCCCCGGTACAGATTCGTAGACAAACATACCGTTGCATTCCAGCTTTGTAATCTCCCGGAACGTCTTTACCTTGTACGTATCTGTGCCGTGTGCAAAATTGTCTTTTTTCGTCTTTGCAGCCAGCGTATAGTCTCCAAAGCTTATTTTCCCATCTGCTTCCGTGCGAATCAGTTCGCTAATTACACTCATTTTTTTATCCTCCAGTTGCTTTAAAGCTCATTAATGAATATATTATACTATAATTCAGCCAAAAATGTCACCTGTTTTTTTGGATGATTCCTATTCCCCTTTGCCGGAAAAGTGAATCTGCTTGTTTTTCGTCCCAATCGCTACCGCGTCTCCTTTTTTCACGGCGCCGGAAAGGATCTCTTCGGCAAGCTTATCCTCGATTTCAATTTGGATCGTACGCCGAAGCGGCCTTGCCCCAAACTTCGGGTCGTACGCCTTTTCCACGATATAGCTCTTTGCCGTATCCCGGATCACCAACTGAATATCCATCTGCACCCTGCACCGTTCCACCAGGTTTTTGGTCATCAGCGCAACGATCTTTTTCATATCCTCTTTATTCAGCATACGGAACACAAGCATCTCGTCGATACGGTTGATAAACTCCGGCTTGAAAATCCGCCGGACTTCTTCCATCACACCGTTTTTCATCCGCTCATAATCCTGCTTTTCATCCTCATTTGAAGCAAACCCCAGCTTTTTCGGCTCCACAATCGCCTGCGCTCCTGCGTTTGACGTCATAATGATAATCGTATTTTTAAAATCCACCCTGCGTCCCTGCGCGTCCGTAATCCTGCCGTCGTCCAATACTTGCAGCAAAATATTAAATACATCCGGATGCGCCTTTTCAATCTCGTCAAACAAGATGACCGAATACGGATGGCGGCGCACTTTCTCACTAAGCTGCCCGCCTTCATCATAGCCGACATATCCCGGCGGCGAGCCGATCAGCTTGGATACGCTGTGTTTTTCCATATATTCTGACATATCCACACGGATAATCGCCTGTTCATCCCCAAACATCGCCTCTGCAAGCGCCTTGGAGATCTCTGTCTTGCCGACACCCGTAGGCCCCAAAAACAGGAAAGAACCGATCGGGCGGTTCGGGTCTTTCAATCCAACGCGCCCTCTGCGGACAGCCCTTGCCACCGCACTGACAGCCTCTTCCTGCCCGATGACGCGCTTGTGCAGTATTTTTTCCAGCTTTTGCAGCCGCTCGGCTTCCCCTTCGGTCAGCTTCTTCACCGGGATCTTTGTCCATCCGGAGACGACGTCTGCGATCTCATTTTCCCCGACGGAAAGCTTTCGCTTTTCATTGTTTTTCTGGCAGCGCTTTAACAGCTTATCGTATTCCTTCTTGCACTGGTCGCGGGATGCCTTGATTTCACTCGCCTGCTCAAACTGCTGTCCAATCAAAGCCTCCTCCAGCTCCTCCTCCAGCTCATGCATCTGCTGTTCCAATGCCGTCAGCCGTTCCGGCACCGGAAAGCCAGCCAGGCGAACCCTTGCCGATGCCTCGTCAATCAGGTCAATCGCCTTGTCCGGCAGAAACCGGTCGTTGATATAGCGTGCAGACAGCTTTGCAGCCGCTTCCAGGCCGCTGTCTGTGATCTCTACCTGATGGTGCGACTCATACCGTGCACGCAGCCCTTTTAAAATCTCTACCGTCTGCTCCACCGTAGGCTCTTCCACCGTAACCGGCTGGAAACGGCGTTCCAGCGCCGCATCCTTTTCCACATATTTGCGGTATTCCTCAATGGTCGTGGCGCCAATGAGCTGGATCTCGCCGCGCGCCATCGCCGGCTTTAAAATATTGGACGCGTCGATCGCTCCTTCGGCGCTCCCGGCGCCAATAATCGTATGGATCTCATCGATAAACAGGATAATATTGCCCGATGAGGTCACCTCATGGATCACACGCTTGATGCGCTCTTCAAATTCCCCGCGGTATTTGGAGCCTGCAACCATTCCCGACAAATCCAGCGTCACGACCCTGCGGTTTGCCACGCTGTCCGGCACGACGCCCGATACAATCCGCTGCGCCAGCCCTTCCACGATCGCTGTTTTGCCGACGCCCGGCTCCCCGATCAGGCACGGGTTGTTTTTTCCGCGGCGGCTTAAGATCTGGATGACACGCTCGATCTCCTGCTCCCTGCCGATAACCGGGTCTAACTCATCCTCGACAGCCATCCGTGTCAGATCCCTGGAATACTGGTCTAACATCGAGGTCGGCCCGTCTTTTCTGCGGATCGGCTTGCCGTTTTGAAAATCTTCCTTGTAGGCGTTCGTATCTTCTCCCATCGCCACGAGAATATCTATATACATCTTCTGCATATTGACATTCATTGTATTCATCAGCCGCGATGCAGCGCAGTCCATCGATTTGATAATCGCAAGCAGCAGGTGCTCTGTCCCGATCTGCTCACTTCGAAACCGGTCTGCCTCCGCCGCCGCCATATCAAGTACCATGCCGGTTTTAGGCGTATAGCCGTCACGTTCCTCAAGCGCTACGGAAGAGGACGGCGCAATCAGGTCTTTGATTAGCTGCAAGAGCTGTCCTTCCTCCACACCGTTGTCTGATAAAATCTGCGCTGCAACGCCTGTGCCCTCTTTGATCAGCCCCAGCAGGATATGCTCTGTCCCGATGTAATTATGCTTGAGGCTTTTGGATGTCTTCCCTGCAAGTTCCAATGCTCTCTGCGCTTTTGCAGTATATGGTTTCCGCATTGATTTTTCTCCTCCAATATTTATAAATCATTCAAATCCATGATTTCCATATCATCATCGATATATCCGCGTTTTTTTCTGGCAGCTTTCCCTGCCTTCGGCTGTCTGCGGCTTGCAGCCTCTTCCATATCCCAATCGTCCATTGGGTCATGTTCCGGCTCCGCCGCCTCCGCCTTTGCAGGCCGTGGATACCTTACAGACTGGCGCATCCGCTCTGCTGCCATTTGCACCGAATCCGGCGAAGAGCCTGCCTGCGGCATACGCGGCGCCCCTTGGGAGGCTGGCTGCGCGCCCCGCATCTGCGGCGCTCCCTGGGAAACTGGCTGCGCGCTTCGCATCTGCGGCGCTTTTTCCATGCCTGGATATTGGCTTTGAAACTGGCTTTGCCCAAAGCCCTGGCGCATACTGCCGCCCTGCTCTCTGCTTACCTGTGCGCGTATTTCCTCCGGCGAGCTGATATTGTCCCTGACAGCATTGCGAACTGCCGACTGTTCCTGCATTTCCCTTAAAGGCTCCTGCGTAAACGTCTTTGTTACTTTTTTCGCTTTCTTGCTGGCGCCGCCTTCAAAGTTCCTGCCTGCGGCAAGGGAGCTCTTCGAAATCGCTTCTGTCTGCTTCCTTGCGCGCGGTGTTTTTTTCTTTTTGCTCCGTTCCCTGCTGTCCGCCTGCGCCCCGTCCTCCTCATCGTCACGGCTGCGCAGCAAAAGCGCCGTAAAAATAATAATCAAAAGGACAATGGCAACAACCAGGACGCTTACGATCTTTACACGGTTTTCCTTTAATTCGGTATATTTTTCATTCAGCGTATTGTATTTGGTAAGCGATACCGTCCTTTCCAGCTCTTCTTCGCCGCTGTCATCTTCTTGCATACCCTGCGCCGACGCAAAGGCGTTGGAATAGCGCATATACGTATCCTGCTTTTTATCATACAAATACCATCCGTCGCTGCCGTCAGAATAGATCCCATAGACGAGATAATAGTCTTTCAGCTCATCCGCATACAGGCTCTGGTACGCCGCCGCTTTTTTGCCGGACGGCAGCTTTAATGTCTTTTCCTGGTATCCTGTCGGAAGCTCCTGCCTGGCATTGCTGATAAATACGACAAACTGTTCCCCGGATCCCATATATTTAAAGCGTTCCACCCTGTTTTTGATTTCATCATAGTAATAAAAGCCTGTGGCGCCATTGCCGTCCGTATTTTCCATATAGACCAGATTGACGCCGTTTTGCTCACAGTAAAGCGTGGAATAGCTGTTGTCCCCGATTTGCAGGGAGCCTTGTCCAAACGCGGACGGAATATCCTGGGTCGTCGCACCGTAAGTAAAGCCGCTCGACAGCTTATACGCCGCGCCGCTTAATTTTACCGTGCCGTCTGCTTTCACCGCCGCGGAAAGCCTTGCCGCAAGGCTGCGCTTTTTGCTCGTCGTATCGGCATTCGTATCCCCGGCGCCGTCCGCCTGGCTGCCGCCATCTGTGCTGTCCGACGGCGAGCCGTCCGTATCGTTTGGCCCGTCACTCTCCAACTGCGTATCTGTACTGCCTGCCGCAGTGCCGGCGCCAGGATCCGTACTGGTATCACTGCCGGCTGCTGTCCCCTCTGTCCCGTTGTCCGGCTGTGTCCCGCCCGCATCTGGGGCTGCATCGCTTTCCGGCGCCTGCGCGCCGGCGTCTGCGCTTCCTACGGTCAATGTAATTGTATAGACCGTAAATGTATTATCCTGTGCAGAACAGGTCACTTTAATCGTATTGACACCCGGACGCAGCCCATCCCTGCCCTCCACCGAAGCGATGACCGCCCCGGACGCACGCGGCACTGCCTGGACGCTGACGCTCGTTACGTCTGCGTTAACCGTTGACGTATATTCGGTAATATCCGGCGAAAAAGCAGGGCTAAGCACACCTGGCGCAATGTCAAAGGCAGACAGCTTACTGTCATGAGCCGCAGATCCCTGCGCTGCCTGCACCGTTTCTGGTACAGATCCCTGCTGTATTGGCGAGAGCACAAGCATTCCAGTCAACGCAGCAAGCAGTAATTGTTTGCTTTTCTTTTTCCTCATAACCATTTCCTTCCCTTCCTTTTCCTGTGTGGCTTCCTTATTTTACCATTTTTTCCGCCGTTTGGCAATGAAGAGACTGTAATAACTGCGGCAGCTCGCAAAAAGCATGGAGCTTTGGAACCGGCGCATCCACCGTGCCAAAGCCGTATGCCGCATGAATAAACTCTGCGCCGCCCGCAAGGGCTGCTTCATAATCTGCCTGGATGTCTCCGACATAAATCCCCCTGTCCAACTGATTGCGTTTTATGATCAGCGCAATATTTTCCCCTTTTGACTTTTGATTGGCGCCAAAGCAGATAAAATCCTCAAAATAGCCCTCCAACCCATAATAAGACAGAAACGCTTCAATATAGCCTTCCTGACAGTTGCTTACGATATATAACGGGTACGTCCCGGACAATTTACGGATGGTTTCCTCAAGGCATGGATATAATTCAGCACCGTGTTCTGACAGATAGTCATTTTCCAACTGATAGCCTTCTTCCAGAACCGGCAGCAGCTCGGACAGCTCATACCCTGGAAAAAGCGCTTTTGCCAGCTCATCCATCGGCATTCCCATCGTACGGTACAGATCCTCCCTGGTCAACTGCTTTCCAAGCTTTGGGACGGTCACGGTGCTCCATGCAGCAGCTACCTGGCTGGCGCTGTCCCAGAGGGTACCGTCCATATCAAAAATAATTCCAGTTTTCATCTTTATTTTCCTTTCTTTATCTGAACTGATCTAACCTGCTTCGTATAACCTGCTTATGAAAACATTACAAAATAATTCCCGGATACTTTACTATAAATGATAAGAACCAATCTGGCAAGATTTTCACAGGAATTTCATAAAAAAATTAGAATTTCCACTCCACAAACAGTAAGAAATCGTGTATAATCGAATGCGGAAGCCTACCGAATCTATTGTAGCATAACAGATGATATTTTAGAATAGGAGATTGTTAGAATGAGCCAGCAAAAAGTAGACAAATATAAAAAAGAAAAGTACAGCCGCAAACAGCAGTTGGCAAAAGAAAAAAGGCAGCGCGTAATCTACCGCATTACAGGATGCGTCGCCGCAGCCGCAATCGTCGGCTGGATCGGCTTTTCCGTATACGCACGCGTGGAAGAAAACCGCCCGGTATCGTATACCGAAGTAAGCCTGGACGCCATTAACGATTATATGAGCGCCCAGTAGGCAGTAAAAAAGACCTTCCATCTTTCACGGATTGGGAAGGTCTTTTTGCGCTCAGTGTTTCCCCTGCCATGCATTCACTGGCTGTCTTCTTCTGCCTTTGCCCTTTTCAGCGCGTCTTCGATCGCATTCAGCAGTACGACAGAAGTATACTGGTTTGCCTCATCATAAGTGATCCCTTCCGTAGACTGCTTTTCATAGATCTGCTGGCTGATATTGTCCAACGCCGGCTGCATCAGCGGATACATCGTCGCCGCAGTTTCGTCGAGGTTATCCAGGGAAATGGCATTGATCCGGTTATCATCTACGACCACCTTAAGGTCCATGGCCTGATTATTCAGCACAATGGAGGAAGTATAGACGCCGGATTCATATTTCATTGTCTCCTGGGAGTCAGCGCCTTTTTTCCCTGAACGGAACATAAAGACGAGCAGCAGGATCAAAAGGAGCGCGAGCAGCGCGAATATTACGGTATAGATCACCTCTCTCATATGTAATACAACAATTCTTGTCTTTGCACTCATGGGATGCTTCTCCGTTTTCTGCTTATTTTATCTTATGCCGGACAATGGAAAATATGCATGTCCTTGTGATCATCTTGCGATTATATTGCAATCATTTTGCAGCAAACTAAGAATTTGAAAAAAAATAAATTTTTTTGTAAATTCCTATTGACAGATCGCTCATTATCCGTTATAGTATCTATTGTGTTCGCGAGGAAACAGCAGCACAGCAAGCGATAGTGGCGTAGTTGGTAACGCGCGACCTTGCCAAGGTCGAGACCGCGGG
>CAMWXD010000108.1 GCA_947178105.1 uncultured Eubacterium sp.
AAAGCACTTTCTTCCATCTGGCTGGCGTAAGTGTTACAAAATCGTTCCTATGTGTAACGCTTGGATCAAAATAGCAGTGCATCGTTTGTGAAACAAAACGAACCATATCAAACTTTGTTTTCGCAGCACTTCCAAAAAGCAGACAGGAGAGGGGATCGGCACGCCCTGGCTGCGGCTTTGGAAGAATGTTTAGAAGCCCTTAGCCTTTTGCGAGAAAACCAGGGGCGCAGCCAAGCGGCACCTTTAGCTTACGGCAGATAGCCGGAAGCGGACAAGATGGCGCGACCGTGCACAGCCAAAGCGTAACAGCAGAAGGCATAGGGCTTCTTAATATTCTGGAATGGACGCAGCCAGGGCGTGCCGATCCCTTCTTCTGGCGTTCCATTGGTGGAATGTAACACCCTATCTGAACTGTTACACAGTGGGAGAAATTTTTCTGTTTTTGTTAAAATACGGATTGACTTTAACGCCATTGTGTGCTATGATCGTTTTCAGAACAGGATAGTGATTGCGCACAGCAAGCTAGACCTATATACAGAGATATGTTTGAAAGCATTTGTTTTCAGATTTATTTGTGTATATAGGTTTTTTTATATCAAAAATATCCATATGGGAGGGCAGGATATGCAGATTTACAAAATTCTCAACAACAATGCGGCTGTAGTCCATGACAGTCAGGGGCGGGAAAAAATTGTAATGGGAAAGGGGATCTGCTTTCATAAAAAAACAGGCGCGTCGATTGACCCTGCGGCTGTAGATAAGACGTTTTTTCTTTCCGCAGAGGACGCAAACAATAAATTCCAGGTGCTGGTCAAAGAAATCCCGATGGAGCATATCGCGCTTGGAGAAGAGATTATTGCGAAGGCACGGGAAGAGCTTGAAAAAAATCTCAACGATATGGTGTATATTTCCCTGATCGACCATGTACATACTTCGATCGTCCGTTTTTTAGAAGGGGTCACTGTAAAAAATGTGCTATTGTGGGATATCAAAAGATTTTACAAAAAAGAGTTTGAGATCGGGTTATGGGCTCTCGAACAAATGAAAGGACGATTTAAAATAGAGCTTCCTGTCGATGAAGCAGCATTTATTGCCTTGCATCTGGCTAACGCACAGATGGATGAGGGTGTGATGCAAAATATGTATGAAATCACAAAGGTGATGCAGGAAGTGTTAAATATTGTCAAATACTTTTTTCATGTAGAATTTAACGAGGAAGATGTCTATTATTATCGCTTTATTACACATCTGAAATTTTTTGCAAAGCGGCTGGTCGAGCATAACAGTTACGAGGATGATGGCAGCGACGACCTGTTTGAAGTGATCCGCAGCAAATATGCAAGATCCTACCATTGCGTAGAGCGGATTACGCAGTTTATTACAAAAAAATACGGGCATTCCATGTCCAGGGAAGAGCAGCTCTACTTAACGATCCATATCGAGCGTGCCATTCATAAAACACAAGGCTGATTAAATCGCCCTGCGGACAGCGGCACCAATACAAACGTATGCTAGGATGGTGACATTCAGTTGGCCAAACCTTCATAAATAGAAAACAAAATTCAATTATGGAGGAGAAAAAATGGGTAAATACGAAGAACTGGCAAAAGAAATTGTCAAAAACGTAGGCGGAAAAGAAAACGTCAGCAGCCTGACACACTGCATTACAAGGCTCCGCTTCAAGCTGAAGGATGAAAGCAGGGCAAACGATGACGTGCTTAAAAAGATGGAAGGCGTCGTTACTGTTATGAAAAGCGGCGGCCAGTATCAGGTCGTGATCGGCAACCATGTGCCGGAAGTCTATGCGGACGTCCTGCCGCTGCTTGGTACGGAGGAAGAAAGCCCGAATGCAGAAGAAGACGCACCTTCCGGGAGCATGTTTAATCGTGCGATTGACGCTATATCCGGTATTTTCCAGCCGATCCTTGGCATTATGGCGGCGTGCGGAATGGTGAAAGGGCTGAATGCCTTGTTTGTTGCATTGAAATTGTATGAGGATACCGGCGGAGGATATCTGATCTTTAATGCTGTCGGTGACGGGCTGTTTCATTTTCTGCCTCTGTTTTTAGGGTACACTGCGGCAAAGAAGTTTCGCCTGAAACCAATGATCGGGCTTGTAATCGGCGCGATCATGTGCTATCCGGCTGTCCAGGACAGTGCGTTGTCCGCAGGCGGGGAAGCGCTTTATACACTGTTTGCGGGGACGATGTTTGAATCCGAGGTGTATACGACCTTTTTTGGCATCCCGATCATTTCGATGGACTATACAGGAACAGTTATACCAGTAATTTTCGTCGTATATTTTGCATCCAAATGTGAAAAGTTTTTCAGTAAATTTATACCTGACCTTGTAAAATTTTTCTTTGTGCCGATGTTGACGCTTCTTGTGGCAATTCCAGTCGGGTTTTTACTGATTGGGCCGGTTGCTGTATTTGGCTCGACATTGATTGCAGAAGTGGTCATGTCTGTACGAAACTTCAGCCCGCTGCTGGCAGGTGCGATTGTAGGCGGTACATGGCAGATCCTTGTGATCTTTGGCCTGCATTGGGGATTTATTCCGGTTTACATAAATAATATTATGACAAACGGATACGACAACGTCATGATGCCGTTTTTTGCATGTACCTTTGCGACCTCCGCAGTTGTGCTTGGCATCTTGGTAAAAACAAAAGACCAGAAACTGAAAGAAATGGCACTCCCGAACTTTATTTCCGGTATTTTCGGTGTGACAGAGCCTGCAATCTATGGTATTTTATTACCATTAAAGAAACCGTTTATGATAAGCTGTATCGCAGGCTGCATTGGCGGAGGTTTTTACGGGGCGTTTAATTTCCGTAAATTTATGATGGGCGGTATGGGGATCTTTGAATTTCCAGCAATGATCGAGCCGGACGGCAGTATGGGCAATTTGATAGTGGCAGTTACAGGCGTCATACTTACCATGGTAATTGCCTTTGCAGCGACGATGATATTTTACCGGGAAGCTGCCCCTGCGGCGGCATTAGGTGCCGGAGAGAATACAGACGCGCCAGTACCAGGAAATACGGCGGCTGAACAAACGCAGGCGAAAGCAAAGCAGCTAGTAAACCGCCTTACGATTGCAAGCCCGATCAAAGGAACCGTTATCAAACAGGCAGATATGAAGGATGAAGCGTTCGGCTCCGGCGCACTTGGAAAAGGGGCAGCGATACAGCCGGCGGAAGGGAAAGTATATGCTCCGGCAGACGGCGTGATTTCTGCATTTTTCCCGACGCTTCATGCGATCGGCATTACGACGGATACAGGGGCGGAGCTGTTGATCCATGTCGGCTTGGATACGGTACAGTTAAACGGCGAAGGCTATAAGGCAATTGTGGCGGAAGGCGACCGGGTCAAAAAGGGAGAGCTTTTGTTAGAATTTGATATTGCACTGATCGAAAGCAGGGGTTTTTGCACAGAGACGCCAGTATTGGTAACAAATGCAGAGGATTACCTGGATGTCGTAGAAACGTCCGCAGGCAAAGTAGAGGTTGGAGAAGAACTGATAAAAGTCTTAAACTAGGGAGGAGTATCGTATGGGATTTCCAAAGGATTTTATGTGGGGCGGCGCCACGGCGGCAAACCAGTGTGAAGGAGGTATTTTTGAGGGCGGCAGGGGACTTGCCAATGTCGATGTCTGCCCGGCGGGGGCTGACCGCAGCGCGGTCATTACAGGGCATAAAAAAATGCTTGCAATGGATGCGGAGCATACATATCCGGCTGCCTACGCCGTAGACATGTACCATCATTTTAAGGAAGACATCCGTCTGTTTGGCGAGATAGGATTTCAGGTATACCGCCTGAGCATTTCCTGGACGCGGATCTTTCCAAACGGGGATGAAGAGGCTCCGAACGAAGAAGGGCTGCGGTTTTATAAAGAAATGTTCCAGGAATGTAAAAAATACGGGATTCAGCCGCTTGTTACGATCTGCCATTTTGACTGCCCGATCGGGCTGATCAAGTCCTGCGGCGGCTGGAGGAGCAGGGAGATGATCTCGCATTATCTGCGCCTTTGCCGGGTTTTGATGGAACGCTTTCGGGATGACGTCACATACTGGCTGACGTTTAATGAGATCAATATGATCCTCCACGCGCCGTTCCTTGGAGCTGGGCTGGTGTTTGAGGAAGGGGAGGATGAAGCTAAAATCAAGTATCAGGCAGCACATCATGAGCTGGTTGCCAGTGCGCTCGCGGTAAAGCTGGCGCATGAAATCAATCCGGAAAACAAAGTGGGGTGCATGTTTGCCGCAGGCAGCGCTTATCCATATTCGTGCAGTCCAAAAGATGTATGGGAAGCACTTAAAACCGGGCAGGAAAACTACTTTTTCGTGGATGTGCAGGCACGCGGCTATTATCCTTCTTATATGGAAAAGCGCTTAAAGGCACAGAGGATCTTTCCGGTTATGGAGCCGTTCGATACACAGATTCTGCAAGGGTATCCGGTAGATTTTATTTCTTTTTCCTATTATAACAGCAGGTGCATTGCTGCGCCGGACAGCATCCAGGAGGAAGCAGAGGGGAACCTGTTTCGTTCTGTGAAAAATCCTTATTTAACTTACAGTGAATGGGGCTGGCCGATTGACCCGCTTGGCTTGCGCATTACGTTAAATGAAGTGTACGACCGCTATCAGAAGCCATTGTTTGTTGTGGAAAACGGGCTGGGCGCACTGGATGAACCAGACAGCCAGGGAGCCATTGCAGACGATTACCGGATCGCTTACCTAAGGGATCATATCAGGGCAATGAAAGCGGCGGTGGAAGAAGACGGCGTTAGCCTGATGGGTTATACATCCTGGGGCTGCATCGACCTTGTCAGCGCATCTTCCGGCGAGATGAAAAAGCGGTACGGGTTTATCTATGTAGATCGGCAGGACGACGGCAGCGGTACCTATGCACGCAGCCGGAAGAAATCGTTTGGATGGTATCAGAAAGTGATTGCGTCCAACGGAGAAGATTTAGATTAGAAAAGCAATGGCATTTTCCCAAGATTTATGGTAAACTAAAGGACGTAAACAAGAACCCGCTAAACGATTTCAGGTGGTGAAGAATATGCTGAGGTTTTTATACGTCATTGTGATGAATCTGTTTCGCGCGCCGTTTATGATTACAAGGATGCGCTATGAGGCAGATCATCCGGAAAAATTTTCGGAAAAACAGCGTTATGAGCTGGACCAGCGTGCAGTACGCATTATGTGCCATACCGGTAAGATCCGTACCGTCTGCTATGGAAAGGAAAACCTGCCGAAAGAAGGAGGCTATATTATGTATCCGAACCATCAGGGTAAGTTTGACGCGCTGGCGATCATCCTGTGCCATGAAGCGCCCTGTTCGGTAGTTATGGATATAAAAAAATCAAAATCCATACTGGTACGTGAATTTATAGACCTGATTCAGGGGAAGCGGCTGGATAAAACAGATGTACGGCAGGCGATGAAGGTCATCCGTGAGGTGGCAAACGAAGTGAAGGAAGGGAAACGTTATATCTTGTTTCCGGAAGGCGGTTATGAACGGAATCGTAAAAATCAGGTTGGCGATTTTAAGCCAGGCAGCTTTAAGAGTGCGACGATGTCAAAAGCGCCGATCATACCTGTGGCGCTGATTGATTCCTTTCGTGTATTTAACGGCATGAATGTCATGCCGGTAACGGCACAGGTTCATTTCCTAAAGCCGATTGCTTATGAAGAATACTATGGCATGAAGACACAGGAGATCGCAAATCTGGTAAAGGCACGGATTGAAGATAAGATTGCAGAATATACGTTTTAAGCAGCCCGAAATCCAAGGGCTGCCGGGATAACTGATGCCTGTCAGTTATCCCGAAGCTGTACCATCTTTGCAGCCTGTCGCCTTCTGGCGTCTGCCTGTGCTGCATAATGGCGCCTTGTCGTATTGACATCCTTATGCCCCAGGACATCCGCGACCAGATAGATGTCCCCGGTTTCCTGATAAAGGTTTGTGCCAAAGGTACTGCGGAGCTTGTGCGGCGTAATGCGTTTGACCGTTGTCACAAGCTGTGCATATTTTTTTACGAGCTTTTCTACTGAACGGACACCGATCCGTTTGCGCTGCATAGATAAGAATAAGGCGTTTGTATGGCCTTCGACAGCCGTTGTCTCGTTGCGGACATCCAGATAGTCGAGGAGGGCGTCAGCGACTTCATCATTAAAATAAACAATGACTTCAGCACCGCCTTTGCGGTGTACTTTCACACCGTTATTCTTAAAATCCACATCCTGGATATCGATGCCGACGCATTCAGATACACGGATACCTGTGCCGAGCAGAAGGGAGAGCAGTGCCAGGTCACGCAGCTTGGTCTGCTCATGGTATGCGAGCTGGTGCGGGGTAAGCTTTTCACCGGACTCCACTTCATCCAAAAGCATAGCGACTTCATCCACATCCAGGCGGATAATTTCCTTTTCGTGAAGCTTTGGAGGCTTCACCAGATCCGGCGGGTTTGTCTGGATCATCTGTTTGCGGAAGTAATAGTTATAAAAGCTCCGAAGGCTTGCCAGCTTTCTGGAAATGCCGCGTTCATCATTTGTATGCTCTACGCCGTCTTTTGTATAGACCTTTAAGTAGTTTAAGTATTCTTCGATATCCAGCGGCGTAATCATGTCTAAAAAGGAGATAGGGATATTTTTCATTTCATATTTTTGACATTCTGGATTGTTTTCCTGTAAAAAAGAGAAAAAAATACCAAGGTCATAAGCGTATGCAAGCCTGGTGCGGGAAGAGGTCGTATGCTCGGTTCCTAGGAAAAACTCCTGGCAGAAACGTGGCAGTTCCTTGGCCATTTCCCGCAGCTTTAGCTCATTTTCTATTTTTATTTTTTCATGATATGATTTTTCCATAATAGCGCCATGCACCTCATTTTCTATATTTCTGTGTTAAGGCCAGTCGTCAAAGGATGCGGACAGAATCGCTTTGAACATACGGTCTTTGATTCCGCGGTAATCCTGGCTTAATGTGCGCAGCAGATTTTTGATCTCCTGCCTGCTTGTATGCCCGTCCGCCGGGCAGGGATTTTGGATAACCGGAAGCTGGTATTTATTCTGAAAGCCGCTCAAGTCAGCTTCAGGCACATAAAGTAAAGGGCGAATTAAGGTTAAGCCTGTCCGTTCCCATTCTGTTTTTGGTGAAAAGGAATGAAAGCGGCCTTCAAAAAATAACGATAGCAGCATCGTTTCGATCAGGTCGTCCCGGTGGTGCCCATAGGCAACCTTATTGCAGCCTTGCTTTAAAGCAGCGTCGTTCAGCGCGCCTTTTCGAAGCTTCGCACAGAGCGAACACGGATTGGAAGGCTTTCTGTGCTGAAAAACGATCTTTTGTATCTCCGTAGGTACCACTTCATAAGGTACTTGAAGCTCTTGGCAAAGAGCCTGAACTGGTTCAAGACAAAGCTCTTCAAATCCAAGATGAACGGTAATTGCTGTTAAGGTAAAATGCTTCGGGTAAAAGCGTTGCAGGTTTTTTAAGGCATAGAGCAGGGCAAGCGAATCTTTGCCGCCGGAGATCCCTACCGCAACCTTGTCGCCTTCCTCCAACAGTTGGTAATCGTCCACTGCCCGCCGGACATAGCTGAGCAATCGTTTTAAATCCATCGTGTGCCTCCTTTAAACGAGTTTTATTATACAACAGTTGGAAGAAAAAGTAAATATTTGAGAAAATGATTCAAAGGCGAATGATTTGAACCCCAATGGTTATTTTGAAAATTTTGAAAAATAAAAATTTTCTATTGACAAACAATACATCTACATTATAAAATTATAAAAACGTAGAAAGAGACAGTAGTATTTACACGAAATTTACAGAGAGTCAGGGTAGCTGAGAACTGATAATTCAGGTAAAATACGAATATCCCTCTGGAGTTGCCGACTGAAAGTTTGAATATCATGATTTGCAATTATGGCAAGCGTGGTATAAAAGTGAGTAGGTTGAGCCGGTATTCCACCGTTAATTGGAAAACATATGTTGGTATGTTCGTGCAGGTGGTATAAATGAGCAGCGCAAGCCCTCATCCTGGAATAGGATGGGGGTTTTTTTATTCTGTATGGGAACAATCGACAAAAATAAAAAGTAAAGGAGAAGTTAGAATGAAATATGAGGAACTTTCAAGCAAACCAGAACCAGCTCTCATACAGGAGGAGATTTTGGGCTTCTGGAACAGGGAAAAAGTTTTTGAAAAATCTGTAGAAGAGCGAACAGGTGAAGAAGTGGTGTTCTATGATGGCCCGCCATTCCCTACTGGAAAACCTCACCATGGAACTGTTCTAGTGTCTTTTATTAAAGACATGATTGCCAGGTACTGGACTATGAGAGGGTATCGTGTTCCACGGGTCTGGGGCTGGGATTGCCATGGCCTCCCGATTGAAAACCAAGCTGAAACATTGTTGGGCATCAATGACAAAAATGAGATTGAAAAGAACCTTGGTATTGATCAATTTAATGAAAAATGTTTTGAGATTGTATCGAACAATAACGAAGCCTGGAAAGAATATGTAGAACAGATGGCTCGCTGGGTGGATTACGATGGAGCATACAAGACCATGAATGTGGATTTCATGGAAAGTGTTATGTGGGCATTTAAGCAATGTTATGACAAAGGATATATTTACAGAGATTACCGTGTGACCCCTTATTGTATGCACTGTGAAACATCTTTATCTATTTCTGATACTCGTGAGTCTGATTCTACAAGGCTAAGACAGGATCGCTGGATTATTGCAAGGTTTCAAACGAAGGAGGCCATTGACGGAAAACAGGTGTATTTCCTCGCATGGACTACAACTCCTTGGACTTTGCCTTCCAATATGTGTCTAGCTGTGGGCGAGAAACTGGATTACGCTTATGTGAGTGTAGGAGACTCCATCTATGTAGCCTGTAAAAATACGCTGTCTAACTATGAAAAAGTGTTTGGAAAAGATCCTGTCATTGTGAAGGAATGTAAGGGATATGATTTGTTGGGAATGACATATGAACCGCTATTTGACTATTTTGCTGACAGAAAAGCGGATGGTGCATTTCGGGTGGTTGCTGCTGAATATGTAGGTTCGGATGAAGGTGTGGGTATTGTTCATACCGCTCCGGCATTCGGTGAAGACGACTATTGGACATGTAAGAATAACAAGATTCCTCTTGTGAATCCCGTGGATGATAAAGGGCATTTTACTGAGGAAGTAAAAGATTTTTATGATTCTTCCCATGAAAAAAACGTAATTGAGATGAATCCTATAATCATTCGTTTTCTTTATAAGAATGAAAAAGCTGTGGCAGACGGAACTATTGAACACAATTATCCACACTGCTGGCGTTGTAAAAGGCCACTAATTTACAAAGCTATGGATGCATGGTATTTTGATATCGGAAAAATGAAAAATCGGCTGATTGAGTTGAATGAAGATATTCATTGGGTGCCGGAAACTGTGAAACATGGGCGTTTTGGTAATTGGCTTGCCAATGCAAGGGATTGGAATATTTCCAGAAATAGATACTGGAGTACCCCTATTCCAATTTGGGAATGTGAAGAATGCGGTGAGCGCATGGTATTAGGCAGTATCGATGAAATAGATAAAGTTAGCGGTATCCGTCTGACAAATCTTCACAGACAACATATGGATAAGGTCACTTTTCAATGTAAATGCTGTGGAAAGACTATGCGTCGTGTTCCAGAGGTTTTGGATTGTTGGTTTGAAAGCGGTTCAGTGCCATTTGCCCAGAAACATTATCCATTTGAGAACAAGAAATGGTTTGAATCACATTTCCCGAGTGATTTTATAGTGGAATATACAGGACAGATTCGCTGCTGGTTTTATTATTTACACGTATTGTCTGTAGCATTGTTTGATAAGCCTGCTTTTCAAAACTGTATTGTACATGGTACGATTTTGGCTAAGGATGGAAAAAAACTTTCTAAATCTTCCAAAAACTATACAGACCCTATGCAGTTGATGAAGCAGTATGGAACGGATGCTTTTCGGCTTTATTTATATCAGACGAATGCCATGCTTATTGGCGATTTATTGTTTGACGAGTCGGGTATTCAGGATGCATACCAACAGATGATCCTGCCTTACTGGAACGCCTGCAATTTTTATATTTCCTATGCAAAGATTGATGGATTTCAACCAAAGAAGGTAGAGGAGCCTGTATCCGATCATCAGTTGGATAAATGGATATTGGCTAAATTATATGAGACCCAGAAATTGATTACCAATCATATGGATTCCTACCAGGTAAATAAATATGTGGAATATATGGTTTCTTTGATCGATGGACTGACGAACTGGTATATCAGACGCTCCAGAAGACGGTTTTGGAGTGAAGGTATGTCTGAGGATAAGCTGAGTGCATATCACACCTTGTATTATGTTCTTGTATGTACAACCAAATTGTTTGCTCCAGTAGCACCTATTATTTCGGAAAAAATGTACAAAGTGCTGACAGATGAATTTTCTGTACACCTTGCGCAGTGGCCGGAAGTTCCGAGAGCGTTTGCAGATGAAAAATTAATTGCAAATGTTGCTTTGGTGCAGGATGTGATTTATCTTGCACGTTCTATCCGTAATAAGAATCGGGTGAAGAACCGGCAACCCTTAAGCAGCCTGAGAGTTGCATTGCCAGACAGTTCCAGGAATGATATCATTATGGAGTTTAAGGATCTTATTGCAGATGAATTAAATGTGAAGAATATTGAGATTCTTGATGATGTGGAAAATATTGCAGATGTGAAATATGGCCCAAACTTTAATGAAATTCGTAACAGGTACCCTGATAGAATAGCGGAGATCATCAAAGCAGTCAAAAGCGGAAAGTTTCAGATGGCAGACGGCACAGTTATTTTACAAATAAACAATAGGGAAGAAAGCTTTGATGCCGATATCATTCTTGTAACATACCAGGCAAAAGATGGGCAACATGTAGCAAGTAACCGTGGTATTGTAGTATCTTTAGATTTGGCTATGACAGAAGAATTGAAAGCAGAAGGGCTTGCAAGGGATATTGTTAGAAATATTCAAGATGCCAGAAAGCAGATTGGCTGTGAAATTACGGATATGATTTTGCTTGCCTTTGAGGGCGATGTACCGACACAATGGTTGGATTATATTTGTAAGGAAACACTTGGCCGATTAGGTACTGTTGCAACTTGGGAAAGTGTTATTGAAATTGAAACAGAAGGAGCGAAAAAGATAAAGGTTTTTGTTAGTAAGGTTTCATAAAGATAGAAAATATGCCAGGGTATTTGCCGGATAAAAGCAAAGCGGTACAACATCGTTAAGTTATACCGCTTTTTCTAAATCTAACAATATTCATCCTTTTCTATTTTTTCGATTCTTTCGATTCTTTCAATTTTTTCGATCACGCATCTGTGCGGCTTGTTTCGTTCGTCTTTTTCATAATTTACGCCGACAAGCAGGATTCTACCGGTATAACCTTCAAACGCCTGTGTGTACTGCCTGTTTTTTATTTGCTGTATAGCAGTACACACAGATTTGTTATATTTCAGCTCTATCAGCAGCGCAGGCTTGTCCGTGTGCGGAAGCGGAAGAAAAGCGATGTCTGCAAAGCCTTTCCCGGCAGGAAGCTCCCGGATTAGTTTATAATCTTTTCTTGCACTGTAATATGCAATCCCGATTGCACATGCAAGAGAGTTTTCATTATTATAAGTCAATATGGAAGCTACCTGTGTATGCGCTTGATCGAGCTCTTTAGCAACACTTTGGGCATCTCCTGCCAGTGTATCTGCAAGAAGCTTTTCGGATGCTCTTAACAAATGCACAATTCTGTGCCAGCCTCCAACGCTCATGGCATTCTCAAATTCTTCCATAATCTCACGGTTTGGAATAAATGTTTCCTGTGTATCAGCGTCATATCCAAGGTAACCAAGATGAATCAGCAGGGTAAGTACGTCGTCTTTTGTTTTTAAATTGCGCATATCGTTTTGAAAGCTGCGTGTGTTGACCTTGACGCGCCCGCCGCCAAGCATCTGTAGAATGTCTGGACGCAGCCCGTTAAAGTCCATGTCCATATAGATTTTAAGCGCTTCATATGTCTCGGTGGAAGTCCAGTAGTTTGAATATCTGCGGCGATGCATTGCCTCAACTACGGACTTTGGATTATAGACATGCTGGAATTTTGGAAAGGTATATCCGTCATACCAGCTTCCGGTCTCGGCAAAGTCCATATCATACTGGTTACATAATGCTCTTACTTCGTCTTGTGTAAAACCAGTATATTCTTCAAAAACATCCTGGCCTGTCATGGAATATTCCCAAAACATATTCAATGCAGAATGCTGCCCGTATTTTTTTACAGGAAGAATGCCTGTCATATAGGCAAGCGCGACAAACCCCTGGTCTTTTAACAGGTTTCTCAAAAAATCCAGATACTGTTTTTGTATTGCTTCTGATTCTTGCCGTTCGCGCATGATACAGTCCCATTCATCAATCAGGAAGATAAACTGCCTGCCAGTTTCTGTAAATATTTCCCGCAGTACAGCAGCAAGCCCCATGCGCTCCCTGTACATAGATTCACCATATGCTTTTTGAAGCTCCCTAAGTACTTCCTGTTCCAAATATTCTGTCATGTGCCCAGTGTCTGCTTCGATCAGAAATTGTTGTATATTCAGGACAATCACATCATATTGGTTCAGATGTTCCAAAAATGTTTGATCTTGTGCAATTTGATACGATGCAAACAGTTTTTTCGAATCACAGCCTCGGCTGTAATAAGCAGCAAGCATTTCAAGCGCCATGGATTTGCCAAAGCGCCGCGGCCTGCTGACACAAATATATTTCTCTTTTGTATTTAAGCGTTCATTGATACAGGCGATCAGCTTTGTCTTATCTACATATATTTTCGATCGGATCGCTTCCTGATAGCCGTTGTTTCCAGGATTCAGATAGATTCCCATGCCGTTCTCCTTTCCTGCGCTTTTCTATGTCTTATTATAAAGGAGCTGCTGCAAATTAACAAGAGTAAGAAATCAATGCTTGTCAATCGTACAGGCACATATTATAATAGGAAGGAAAAGAAAGAAAAAGAAAGAAAAATAAAGAGAGTGGAGATAGGAGAATAATATGAGATTTGTAATACAAAGAGTGTCTGAGGCATCCGTTACAGTAGACAATCAGGTTACAGGAAACATCAACCAGGGTTTTTTAGTGCTGATTGGCGTCTGCGATACCGATACAAAAGAAATTGCGGATAAAATGATTCGGAAAATGCTTGGGCTGCGTATTTTTGAAGATGCGGACGGTAAGACAAACTTGTCCTTGGATGCAGTCGGGGGTGCATTGCTGCTTGTTTCACAGTTTACCTTATATGCGGACTGCCGCAAGGGAAACCGGCCTTCGTTTATAAGAGCCGGCGCGCCTGAGCTTGCGAATGAATTGTATGAATATATCATACAGTCGTGCAGGGATCAGGGGTATTATGTACAAACCGGAACATTTGGCGCAGATATGAAGGTGCAGCTTTTGAATGACGGCCCATTTACGATAATTCTGGATTCTGTAGATTTATGACAACTTTTGAAACCCCAACTATTCGTAAAAGTGTCCTTTTGCGAATAGTTGGGAAAGGATCTGTAAGCTGTGTGATTCCAGTTAGAAACACTGCCCTTCCTGTTCCCACACAGCTTGCTGGCATTAGGCTGCTTGAAAGGTTTAATATTTCATAAGCTCTTTATACCGCAGGATCATTTCCACACATCCGTCGATGCCAAGCCTTGCGGAATTGAGCGTCA
>CAMWXD010000109.1 GCA_947178105.1 uncultured Eubacterium sp.
AGGCAGAAGCTTCATGTATTTAACAAACTCTCTGACAGACGCCCGGAATTTTTAAGGATGCGATGTTTCTGTGGAATCTATTAAAATCGCAAAACAGGTAATGCCCGATGCACGTTTGTTTGTGAATGCTACGGTGGAGGATTTTGACAATTTTTTTAAGGGGGGGGGGTAGTTATGATCTCGTATTTTTAGCCTGCGTCCTGCATCATATCAGGCCAGAGGAAAGGCGCAGATGGATGAAGGCTGTTGCCAGGCATTTAAAGCCGGGTGGTTGTATTGTTGTTTTTGAACACAATTTAAAAAATCTTTATACCAAAAAAATTGTGATGGATCCCCGAAATAAAGTAGATGATTTTAACAATATGCTGACGCTGAAAGAAGTATGTAATTTGTTGTTGTCATGCGGCAGGGAGATGAAACCTGTATGGAAAGGGTATACTTTGTTTTCGACATACCGCACTTCATGGATGGTTTTGGCGGAGGCCGGGATGAAATGGTGCCCGCTGGGAGCGCAGCATTGTGTGATTGTTCAAAAGCAGAGGTGATCCTGACAGGAAGATTAGAAAAAAGGTGGTGGTAAAATGCCGGATGTCAAGCTGTTGGACTGTACATTGCGTGATGGGGGTTATGTAAATGACTGGAATTTTGGACATGATAATCTTGTTTGTATTTATGAACGTCTCGTTAGTGCCAACGTTGATTTTATTGAATTGGGATTTATCGATGAACGGCGCCTGTTTGATTGGAACAGGAGCATAGCGCCTGATACAAAGAGTTTTGGCAGGATTTTTCATGGCCTGGAAAAAAGAAATTCTATGCTGCTTGGAATGATTGATTTTGGGACATGTGGCCTGGAAAAGATTCAGCCATGTCGGGAATCCATTTTTGATGGTATCCGGGTGATCTTTAAAAAGCATGTCAGAAAACAGGCGATTGATTTTTGCAGGAAGCTGCAGGAAGCAGGATATAAAGTATTTGTCCAGTTGGTTTCTATTACCAGTTATGATGATGAAGAACTATCTGACCTGATCCATCTTGCCAATGAGCTGCATCCATATGCGGTATCGATGGTAGATACTTATGGGTTGCTGCAGCAGGAAAATCTAATACATTATTTTACCGAACTGAATCAAAAACTGTGTCCGGATATCGCATTAGGCTATCATTCACATAATAATTTTCAGCGTGCGTTTGCCAACTGTACAGAGATGCTGCTGCAAAAAACGGACAGATGCCTGCTTGTCGATGCGACTATATATGGAATGGGAAAAAGCGCAGGAAATTGTCCGATTGAATTGCTTGCCATGTATCTGAATCATAATTTTCAAAAAAACTATGACATTACGCAGATTTTGGAAGCTTTGGACGCGAATATTATGAGGTTTTACAAATATAAGCCATGGGGATACAGTATGTTTTATTATATGTCGGCATTAAATAATTGTCACCCGGGCTATGTAGCGGATCTAATGGAAAAAAGGACTTTATCCGTAAAGCAGATGAATGAGCTGCTGGGAAAATTGCAAAATTATGGTGATAAGCAGTTAATGTATGATAAAAGCCTGATGGAAAAAATATATATTGAGTACCAGAAGCAAATACGTGTGGACGATGCAAAAGATATTCAGAAACTGGCAGGAGATTTTGCAGGAAAAAAGGTATTGTTGTTAGGGCCGGGAAAAAGTATCGAACAGCAAAGGGAGTATATACTGGAATTTATAAATGAGAATAATCCTTTTATTGTAACGGTAAACTATATTCCTGATCTGCTTCCGGCGCATTATATTTTTCTCAGTAATGCCAAAAGATACGTGCAATTAGCAACTGCTTTGTTAAGAAAACAAAACTCGATAAAAGTGATTGCAACCAGCAATGTGACGGCAATGCCGGATAAGAACTTTGACTATTCACTGGATATTTCTTCTTTGCTGGATGAAGCGGCTGAAATAGTGGATAATTCATTTCTGATGCTATTAAAAGTAATGGTAAAAATAGGCGTACACAGTGTGGCATTGGCTGGATTTGACGGATATATAGGAGAAAAAGAAAAAGACCATATGGATAAAAATATGGAATATGATTTTTCAAAAGATCAGGCAGAACGGTTAAATCGATATGTAGGAACTGTGATTTGTGATATGGGATCGAAGATTGAAATGAACTTTATAACGAATACCAGATATTTAACATCAGGTTCAGATTTTTAGCGAAATGATAGAGGTTGTATATGAAAGTTAAGATTTCAGATTGGATTGCTGAGTTTTTAGTAGGAGAGGGTATCCGAACTAATTTTACGGTACCCGGTGGCGGGGCAATGCATTTGAACATGTCTTTTGGGCATCAAAAAGGATTGTATAATATTTTTATGCAGCATGAGCAGGCCGCAGCCATTGCGGCTGAAGGGTATTTTCGTGCAACAAATCAAATGCCGTTTGTTTGCTGTACGACAGGCCCGGGAGGCACGAATACGTTAACCGGAGTATTGGGAGCATGGCTGGACAGTATTCCAATGTTGATTGTAAGCGGCCAGATCCGTTATGCTACAACAGCGCGTGCATCTGGTATTCCGGTACGCGCTATGGGAGATCAGGAGTACGATATTACTCCTATGGTTGCACATATGACGAAATATGCCAGGATGGTATATGAACCGGAAAGTGTAAAGTATCATTTTCAAAAAGCATTGTACCTGGCAACGCATGGGAGGCCGGGACCTGTCTGGCTGGACATTCCGCTGGATGTTCAGGGCGGATATATAGACCCGTCAGAGTTTACAGAATTTGTACCGGATGAGCTGAGTGAAAATGATCGGGTTCCATTCATTACGGATACGCAGATCCAAGAAGTTATAGAAAGAATAAAAGGTGCAAAACGCCCTGTCTTCCATGTAGGAAATGCGGTGCATACGGCAAATTGTGTTCCGCTTATGCGGAAAGTGGCAAAAAAGCTGAATATACCGGTTACCGTCGCATGGAATGCATCCGACCTGCTTGCGCACGAGAACCCTTTATTTGCCGGAATACCAGGATTATTAGGGGACAGGCCGGGTAACTGGGCCATACAGAATGCGGATCTTATATTATCAGCAGGATGCAGGCTTAGCTGCAGACAGGCTGGCTACAATGTACACAGTTGGGCGAGAGAAGCTTTTGTAATTATGGTTGATATCGATCCTTATGAATTGCGCAAGCCAAGCATACATGTGGAAATGCCAATTCAGGCAGATGTCAGTGAATTTCTTGCAAAACTTGATGAGGCAATCGAAAATCCGTTGCAATCTCATAAAGAATGGATGGATATTTGTTTAGAATGGAGAAGAAACTATCCGGTTGTAACAAAAGAGCATGAAAAGAAACACAGGCCGGTAAATGCGTATTGTTTTTTAAAAGAAATTAGTACAAGAGTTCCAAAGCAGCAGTATATTGTGCTGGGGAATGGAACTGTGGAAGCGTGTCTGCATGCCATACATATAAAAGAAAATACCCGGCTGATTTGTAACAGCGGGGCTGCAAGTATGGGGTATGATCTTCCTGCTGCCATTGGCTGCTGTTTTGCCATAGGGAAAAAGGAAGTTGTGTGTCTGACAGGCGACGGCAGCATTCAGATGAATCTCCAGGAATTGCAGACGATTGTACACCATAAGCTTCCAATCAAAATATTTATTGTTAATAATGATGGATATCATTCGATGCGGCAGACAGAGCAAAATTTGTTCCCAGAGTATGGAAAGATTGGCATTGGGCCAGAAAGCGGTGACCTTAGTTTTCCAAAGATGCGTAAGATTGCAGAAGCTTATGAAATTCCCTATTTTTCGGCACAAACAAACCAGGAAGTTGGAAAGGTGATTGATCAGGTGCTTCATTGTTCCGGATATGTCATTTGTGAGATATTTGCAGATACGCAGCAGAAATTTGAGCCAAAAAGCGCAACAAAACGTTTGGACGATGGGACGATGGTGAGTCCGCCTTTGGAAGATCTGGCGCCTTTTTTGCCAAGGGAAGAACTGGAAAAGATTATGCTGATCCCAATGTGGGAAGACAATAGATTGTAAAAGGGGGAACTGAATGAGAAAGGCATTGGTTACGGGTGCCAGCCGGGGGATTGGAAAGGCGGTCGCAGAACAGATGCGTCTGGAAGGGTATGAGGTTTACACACCTTCCCGTGCAGAACTGGATTTGGAGGATAGATTAAGTGTGGAAAGCTATTGCATACGATGTTCGGATCTTGCGTTTGATGTATTGGTGAATAATGCAGGAATCAATGAACCAGGACAAATAGATGCAATATCTGAGCAGGAAATGCTTTCCATGGTGGAAATTAACCTGTTAGCACCGCTAAGGCTTACAAAGGCACTGGTTTTGAACATGAAGAAAAACCATTATGGAAGAATTGTTAATATAGGTTCTATATGGGGAATGGCAGGTAAGGCCGGACGTGTGGTTTATGCGGCGACCAAACATGCGATTCATGGAGTGACGCAGACACTGGCAGTAGAACTGGCTCCTTATAATATTCTGGTTAACACAGTTTGTCCGGGATTTACGCTTACAGATCTGACATGGAGGAATAATTCCAAAGAACAGATACAGCAGATTGTATCTTCCATACCAGCCGGACGTATGGCGGACCCGTCAGAACCGGCAAAACTGGTTTGTTTTTTAGCGGGAGAACATAATACTTATATTACGGGACAGCAAATTGCAGTAGATGGAGGATATACTTCAGTATGATCGTACATTCAGGAATCAAAGATTATAAAGTAATAACAGAACCGGATTTGTCGTTTTTACACGGGCTGCTGCAGATGCCTTTTACAGCAATCGTGGCAGATGAGAGGGTTTTTCATTTGTATCAAAAGTATTTTCAGGATGTTATGCCAGAAAGACTGATTTTAATCAAAGCTTCCGAAGAAAATAAAATTGTCAATACAGCGTTGTCAATTTGTGAAAAAATGACAGAGATACCGGCAAAGAGAAATGTACAACTGATTTCTATTGGCGGCGGGATTATTCAGGACATTACGGGTTTTGCGGCTAATATTTTGTATCGGGGCATAAGATGGGTATTTGTACCTACCACATTGCTTGCAGGGTGCGACAGTTGTATCGGAGGGAAGACGAGTTTAAATTACAAAAATTATAAAAATCTTCTGGGCACTTTTTATCCACCGGATGAAGTCCATATTTGCCCGGCCTTTTTCCAGACTTTATCCCAAAAAGATTATGAAAGCGGCCTGGGCGAAGTAGTCAAATTTAATATGATGGCCGGAAAATCAGGGTTAGAACAGATCGAACATGCTGTTGGCAGGTTATTGGAAAAAGATGAAAGTGTGATAAAACAGTTTGTAGAGAACAGCTTGTATTTCAAAAAGGAAATTATTGAAGCAGATGAATTTGATAAAGGAGAGCGTATCAAACTTAATTTTGCACATACTTTTGGACATGCCATCGAATCGGTTACAAAATATGAAATTCCTCATGGAACAGCAGTTGCAGTTGGTATGATTATGGCAAATTATCTGTCTGTAAAACGTGGGATGCTGCTGCAGGAAACGTGTGAGCGAATGGAACATATACTGCTGAAAATCATTCATGTGCATTTGCGCCTGACAGACTATCCGCTGGAATTGTTTCTTGAAGCAATTCGTAAAGATAAAAAACAGGTGGGTGAGTGCCTGACAGCGGTATTAATGACAGAGACGGCGATGGGCTTAGAAATCGTACATGATATTCAGGAAAACGAAGTGGCAGATGCGTTGCGATATTTTCAGGAACATTATGATGCACGTTAAAGGGGAAAGAATGAAAAAGGTATTAATCACCGGGCCAACAGGAGCAGTCGGTATATCATTGATCTGCGAATTGGTGAAATATGGAATATCCGTTACAGCAGTGTGCAGGCCTGGCTCCAGACGGCTTTGTATGATTCCAAAGCATAAGCTAGTACATGTGCAAGAGTGTGATTTAAAGAATTTGTATTCTTTGGCAGACAGGCTGGCGCATGATTATGATGTCTTTTTTCATTTTGCATGGGATGGAACATATGGAGAAAGCAGGCAGGATTTATATTTACAGGAAGGAAATATCAGATACACACTGGATGCGGTATGTCTGGCAGCCAAGTTAGGGTGTAAAACGTTTGTTGGGGCAGGGAGCCAGAGTGAATTTGGACATGTGGAAGGTGTGTTGTATCCAGATCTGCCTTGTAATCCAGATAATGGATATGGCATTGCGAAACTGGATGCCGGGAGGATTAGCCGCCTGCAATGCAAACAATTAGGAATGCGTCATATCTGGTGCAGGATTGTCAGCCTGTATGGGCCTTATGATGGTAGGCATACCATGGTGATGAGCAGTATTTTAAAAATGTTAAAAGGAGAACGGACGCAATATACAAAAGGAGAGCAGATCTGGGATTATATCTATAGCAAGGATGCTGCCAGGGCATTTCGTCTGGTTGCACAGCAAGGGAGAGACGGCGCAGTTTATTGTATTGGAACGGGTAAAACACGTACATTGAGAGAATTTATATGCAGTATACGTGATGCGGTAGACCCAAAACTGGATATAGGGCTGGGAGAGTTGGATTATTATCCGAACCAGGTGATGCACTTGGAAGCGGATATATCGAATCTGACGAATGATACGGGTTTTTCTCCGGAATATGCTTTTGAGGATGGAATCAAAGAAACAGTTGCATGGGTCAGGGAGAACTGGTTAACCGGATAAAGGAGAGAAAAACATTGAAAGTAGTTATTTTAGCGGGCGGATTTGGTACAAGAATCAGTGAAGAAAGCCATTTGAAGCCAAAACCGATGATTGAGATTGGCGGAAAGCCAATTCTTTGGCATATTATGAAGGAATATTCTTATTATGGGTTTCATGAATTTATCATATGTGCCGGTTACAGGCAGCATGTGATAAAAGAATGGTTTGCTGATTATTACCTGCATAACAGTGATATTACTATTGATTTTGCAAATCATGGAAATATGACGATACATAATAATTTTGCGGAGCCATGGAAAGTTACGATTGTAGATACCGGGCTTAACACAATGACAGGAGGAAGGATAAAAAGGATTCAAAGTTTTGTCGGAAATGAGCCATTTATGATGACTTATGGCGACGGGGTCAGTGATATTAATATCCAAAAATTGGTGGAGTTTCATCAGTCACATGGAAAGACAGCTACACTTGCTGCAACCGCAGTCAGCCAAAGATTTGGCGTGCTGAGCATTAATAGCCAAAAAGAAGTTATATCTTTTCGTGAGAAAAATGCATCGGATAGTGCCAGGGTGAATGCCGGATATATGGTTTTGCAGCCGGAGATTTTTCATTATATTGATGGAGATGCAACTGTTTTTGAAAAAGAGTCTTTGGAAGCATTATCCAGACATGGCGAATTGATGGCCTATATCTTTGACGGATATTGGCAGTGTATGGATACAAAGCGTGAAATGGATCAACTGAATGAACTTTGGAATACAGGAAATGCGCCATGGAGAAAATGGAATCACTGATTCTTATAATAAAAAGATGTTGGGAGAGAAAAGATCAATGAAGCATATTTCTGTAATGACACCCTGCTATAACGAATATGGAAATATCAGAAATATATACGAGGCAGTAAAGCATCAGTTTGATTTGCTGCCCCAATATACATATGAACATATTTTTATTGATAATTGTTCAACAGATGGCTCCAGGGATATTTTAAGAAGCCTTGCAGCAGAAGATACAAATGTCAAAGTGATCCTGAATGTAGCAAATTTTGGGCCAAACCGCTCCGGTACATATGGGATGTTTCAGGGAAGCGGTGAAGCACTGATTGCAATCGTATGCGATCTCCAGGATCCTCCAGAACTGATTCCGGAATTTCTTAAAAAATGGGAAGAGGGATATAAGGTTGTTCTGGGGCAGAAAAGCAGGAGCCATGAGAATCCTTTTATGTTTCAGATCAGAAAGCTTTATTACCGCCTGATGGCTGTTTTGTCAGAAACAGAACATCTTGATAATGTGACAGGCTATGGATTATACGATAAAGAAGTATTAAATATGATCCAATGGATGGATGACCCGGAACCTTATATCAGAGGGCTTATTACACAGCTTGGCTATTCATGGTGCCTGGTCGGGTATACACAGCGTAAAAGGGAAGCCGGAAAGTCTAGTTATAATTTTTTCAGTTATTTTGATTTTGCGGTAACCGGGTTGACGCATGTATCCAGAAAGCCTCTGAGGATTGCAACTTTTATAGGGTTTGGCATGTCAGTGGCCAGCTTTATCGTTGCATTTATTTATCTGATTATGAAACTTGTTATGTGGGAGCAATTTGATATGGGTATGGCGCCCGTACTGATAGGAATGTTTTTACTTGCTTCTGTGCAGCTTGCATTTATCGGGGTGATCGGTGAGTATATCGGAGCGATACTGACAAAGGTTACAAAACGGCCTATGGTGATTGAAGAAGAACGGATTAATTTTATGGAATCATCCGATCATACGGAGGATAGATCATGAATAACAAAAGAATGATAAGTATTTTTCTGGGATTTATCGTGATATTTCTGATCATATCAGTATATCCATTACGTTTTTGGAACAGTACCTATACAGACCAGTATGACGAAGCGTCCGAAACAGAAGTGCTGAGGCTTTCGGAAGTATTTCCGGTCAAACAAAAGTTTACCGCACAGTATAAGAAGCTGCGTTCGATTTCAATTCTGCTGGAAAATATACAGGATCATTCGGGAAATGGTTATCTGGATGTATCCTTGATGGACAATAAAGAAAATATTTTAAAGCAGCAGAAAGTACCTTATCGTTTGCTTCATAACGGGAAAGTTCAAAAAATCAAATTGGATCAAATATGCGATGAGAATGAGATCTATCTGATAGAAATAAAACCCAGTGCGGAAACATATGCAGATATCCGGGTGGTAAGCAATTCTAAAAATGCGCCTGCCGGCCATAATACTTTTACGTATCATGACAAGAACAAAAGCGGCGGACTGGCAATGTATTATCAGTACGAAAAATATTTTACAAAGACCCAGGTTTTGATGATCTGGATGATTTTGGGGATAGCCTGTATAACAACCTTAGTTCTTATAAACAGCAAACCATACCGGAAAGCTTTCGCAGGTTTTTTTCAAAACGTAGAGACGTGGAAACAGATCTGGATAATTTTAATGGCTGTCTCAGTATTTAATCTGAATGCGTTTGTATCGCCAGCGGTTGTTATCAGAAAAACATTACCTGTTATGCTGCCTTGCTTGATTCTATGGATGGTTACAGGGGCATTGGCTTATTATTTATATCATACCGTAAAATGGAAAGAAGCTGCAGCATTCATTCAAAAGAAGGTGATTCAGGAAAAAGAAATCAGTATCGTTTTGCTAATATGTGCCGTTTTGCGTATTTTCATGATGGACAGTATGCCAAAATGGGATGCAGGTGAATATTATTACAGTTTAGGAAATGCATGCAGAAATTATGCGTTTACATTTGAAAGCTTTTTTAATGAGTTCAGGCTGTGTACACATTCTAACCTGGGATTTTCATTTATTATGGCGATCGCAGAGTTTTTGGCCCCAAGAAATCCGAAAGGGGTATATGTATGGAATTTGATTTTGACATTATGCGCATTGTATTGTCTGTATATTCTGATTCATACCTATTGGCTGAAAAATACAAAGATTTGTGCAGCATCTGTTACGCTGGCGGTATCTGCGACACCAATTTTTCTCGGTACATTTGCATATGTAAATGTGGATTATGTGCTGGCACTTTTTTTTATTTTTGTGATGTATTTTGAATACAAAAAACAATATGTTCTGATGGCATTTTGTACTTTGATCATGAGCCAGACAAAAGAAACAGGAATCGTTGTGGCCGCAGGATATTTTGGAATAAAAATATGCATGGATTTTTTGAAAGAAAGAGGGTGTATGCTTCATAGGGTTTCTGTCTGTTTTCAGAACATATATCTATGGATTGCCATGTGGGCTGCTGCAGTCTACGGATGTTTGATCATTAAAATCGGCGGATTTACAAACTGGCAAAAAAATATAGATGAAGGCAAAACCGCTATGCAGTGGTCTAATACAGGGATCAACTGCTTTGGATTTCAGCCCGACTATATCGTATATAAATTAAAACAATTTTTTGTCTTGAATTTCGCATGGGTGTTTGTGTTTTTCATCGTGATAAGTTTCGCAGTGATTCTGGTGCGCTGGTTCAGGTGCAGAAAAAAGATTACCTGGTATCATATAGTGGCAATGGCTGGAACAATGGCGGCTTTGGTTTTGTTTGGCATAATTTATATTACCTATACACTGCCGCGGTATAATATCTTATTTGCTTTGCTGCTGTCTGTAATAGCATTTTATAGTATGTATGAAGCAGTGAACGGATGGCTGAATGAAAAGGCCTATGTTGCTGTTACATGTCTGCTGGCTATGCTGATGTGCGTACAGTCATTTTGGAGTATTGATCCTTTGTCTGAAAAAATATTTCAGGAAGTAGAAATTGGCAGCGGAAATCGAACCATGCTGTTTTCCAGTTTTGAATTAGACTATTATGGAGACGGGCTTGTTACAAATTATCAATATCATTGGCTGGATAAAGCATATAACAGGATGTTAAAAGATATTGGGTATAATGGGTATCAGAGGCTGATTTTGAGCAGAAAGCAAATGGCAGGTACGCATATTAACGGGAATAACCATATTTATGAAGTAGGCTGGAATGAAGCAAAGAACAAACGTGAAATTAAAAATACGGATAAAAATAACCTTAAAAATATCAATGTTTCTTCAGTAACAAGTTCTTTTTTATGCCTTCCTTTTCAATATTATGATTACGAGACAGCGGATACAATCGCTCCAGAGTCGTATCTGGTTTTTGTACCGTTTTATCAGGAAAAGGAAGATGAGTATTTAAAGGCCTATGATGAATACTGTTATCATGCGCCACGCCAGGAAGCGGGTGCGTATGGCGGAAATATTGCTTATTATCCGCTTATCGTCAAGGATCAGTATCAATATGTTTCTCTGAAAGATTTAAAAGAGGCATTGTCTGAGCAGGATCAGAATACAGGAATAGAAGCAGTAGATTTGAATCAGGTATTCGACCAGTATCTGAAGGAGGCTGGCTGGTCAGAGAAAAAGGCGGATGAATATTTCAATTATAAAAAATATAATTCTGGAAAGTCCTATTCGGTAGAAGAGGGACGTACGAAGATAAAGAAAATGGATATTATAAAAATGGAAATGGAGGTTTTTGACCAAAATAATGAAAAACTCTCAACCGTATTTGTTGGGAACGCATTTGACCACACATATGAAAATATTGTTGTAGGAAATGGCAGTCTGTTAAAAGAAGTTGATCAGGCATTGACAGGCGCTGAGATTGGAAAGGCCATTAAACTGGACGTTCAGATACCAGAAACTTATAAAGCGTTGCACGGTTATGCCGGACAAAAGCTGCATTTTGTGATAGAGCCTGTAAAGATTACAGGCAGGATGGAGTATGATACGCAAGACCAGGAAGAACTGTCCGTTCAGGTAGCGGAAAAAGTGTGGGCATATTACAGGGATAAGGCTATGAAACGTCTGTTGCTCGAAACCATTCACAGTGATTTTAATTATGACGAAACAGATTTGTCATATGAAATAAAAAAAATAGATCAATATATGGAATCGTATTTTATGAAATGTGAAATTACACAGAAGGAGTTTTTAGAGAAGTATTTAGAAATCACGAATGAAGAATACGATCAACTGAAATTGGTACTGGCACAGGCATCTATACGGGCAAACCACGTTCTGGCTGTTGAGGATTATCAGACGTATCAATTTTATCTGGATGGAAAAGACGGTTACTATCAGGGAAATGGTTTTTATACAGATGGTTGGATGTCAGATACGGGGCAATTATTTATTGTAAATAAGAAAAGCCACAATACTGTTTCAATGAAATATTATGCACCGGAAAATATGGAGGGGGAGATACTCTCTATATGGAAACAAGGCAGGTGTATCAAAAGCCAGCGTATGAAGCCTGGTATCCATGAAATCACCTGGGAATTGGAAGACGAGAGGAATGTTATGTATCAATTTGATGTATCGTCACTGTTTAACCCAAAGAAAGAAGGGGAAAGCGAAGATTCCCGTGATCTGTCCATATTGATACAGGATCTGCAACTAAAATGAGAAATGGGGGAGTTTCGGTGTTGGCAAAAGTGAAAGGGTCGGCATTGTATGTAAAAATAGCAGCTACTATTTTGGCGATATCGTTGATTGTTTTCAGGGAATTTATATTTTACGGACATGACTTTTTGTTTGATGGTGTTTTAAGTGACTTGCTACGGGCAAATTATCCAGTGTATTGCAGTCTGTATGATAATCTTACACAGGGATGGTCATTTTGGTCGTGGAATATGGGGATTGGGACAAGTGTGCTGACTCATGCCGATGTAATGTTTGATCCATTCACGTATATTACATTTTTGTTTGGAAGAGAACATATCGCGGACATGATGGTCTGGTCTTTCGTTATGAAAATAATATGTGAAGGCGTCAGTATCGCTGTTTATTTAAACTACTTGAGGTTTAACAGCCGTGCGGTACTGATAGCTTCCGTTCTATATGCTTTTACAGGATACTCCCTGATTATGGGCAGCAATCTTGCACTTGGAACAATTCTTGTAATATTTCCATTTATTTTGATCGGAGTGGAAAAATTATTGAAAGAAAAAAAGATTGCGGTGCTGCTGTTAAGTCTATTTTTGACCTGTATGCTGTCTTATTACTTTTTTTATGTTTCAGGGATTTTAGTTGTTATTTATTTGATTGCGCGAAGTATATATGAAAAGAAACAGTGCAGCACAATCCTGATTTTTCTTATGGTGCTGGCTGGCACAGCAGTAGCTGTTATGGGGATGGCAGGTGGTATCTTATTGCCGCAGATGGATCTTGTAAGAAATTCTTCAAGAATGGAACCATTTGATGCAGAAAAATTAAGGGATTTATTATTACCTGGATTTGATGTGCTGATAACGGCGATTCTGCGTGTATTTGCAAATGATATTTTAGGAAATATGGTTGTGGATGGGTATTATGGAGGTTTGCATGACTATTTCCAGGTTTCCACATATACATCTGCGTTGTGCATCATTTTGGTTTTTCAGGTATGGAATCTGATGACTGACAAACAGAAAAAAATGTTGAAATGGAGTTTTATTTTAACAGTCGTAGCTATTTTATTTCCGTTTTTTTCATTTATTCTGAATGCATTTTCAACCGTTAATTACAGATGGATGTTTTTTGTGAATTTGCAGGTGACGGTAACTCTTGCGTTTTGCCTGGATCTGTTGTTTGGAAAGGGGGAGACTGTCCGAAAACTATGAATTAAGCATTAACTGATCTTAGTAGCT
>CAMWXD010000110.1 GCA_947178105.1 uncultured Eubacterium sp.
GGAGCTACTAAGATCAGTTAATGCTTAATTCATAGTTTTCGGACAGTCTCCCCCAGAAAAAAGCCTAATATATATTATTTTAAATAGTCCTTAAAGTGGGGGGTAATGTAGATAGTAACAACATAGAATACTATTACATCAAAAACGGACACGAACTTGTTTCGTGTACTTGGTTCAGCCCTTAGAGGGGCGTGCCGAATGAGCAAAGCGAATGAGGTGAACCGGGGGGGTACATAGTTAATTATATTTGGGTTCACTTTTTTAGACGATATAAGAATTATTATTTTTTATTATGTTGCATAAAAAAGTGAACCTGATTGTTTAAGTGTTATCTTCAACCCTGATAAAATACTCCCTTGCCTGTTCTGCCCGTTCCGTCTTGCCTTGCATCGACAACTTCTTGGCGAAATTGGCTGTGAGTTTGAAATCTTGTGCGAAATTACCCCTTTTATGTTCACTCCGCATTTGTGCGGAGTAAAAATAATCCTCATTTTCTATAGCAAATGGATTCTCTATAATGTTTTTCTTACACCATCTGCTATAATCCCCTTGTCGCATCTCCAAAAACTCATACAACTTCCTTGCGGTTGTCATACCGTCCTTATCCATACCCAAAGCAATTTCAATAGGTGTATAGCAATATGTGTATATCTTTAGATTGATTTTAGATTGAATAATCAACGCTTGTATGACTGTATCAAAGCTCTTTATTTGCTTATTCATTTGTTCATGTACTACACCAATTCTACACCAATTTGCCATTGGATTATATGAAATTATATAGGTTTATATGTTTCTCATTCATCTATAAACTGCTGCAAACATTGTAAATATAAGGCTTTATAAAGATATATAGAATTATATATTTTTGCCTGTTCACTATTGGCAGTAGTGGCGGCTGTTTTCGTTTTCCCTATACAAAGCCGAGGAAACAGAAATCAAAGCTATCACCTGAAAAGGAAGATTGGCGCAGGATAAACTTTTAAAATTACGAAAAAATTACATTTATGTTTGTAATGTTATCGAAAGAAGTTCTTTCATTTTTTTCCAATTGATGGCATAATAGTTTCAAAATCATACAGCAGAGGAAGTTGCTATTATGTCTAAAAAATCTACCAGATTAGAACTTTTACAGAATATATTTGAAGATCATGGCATCTCATCGGATTCCATAGAATTAAATGATGCACTGATTAAAGAGATCCAAAAATATGCAGATGCGGTGCATGATTACCGGCACCCGTCTTATGTAAAGCACAAATTAAGCGATATCATTATGATTGTGTTTTTTGCAACACTTTCCAATGCAAATGAATGGGCGGAAATTGAAAGCTTTGCAAAGAAAAAAGAAGCATGGCTGCGCAGATACCTGGAACTGCCATACGGCATTCCGACGGATGATACCTACAGGGTTGTGGCCGGAAATATTAATATGGAGCATTTTTTCCGCATCACTGTGCAGCTTTTAATCGATACGGTTAAGCATATCCTTTTCATTTCAGGAAATGAGGGGGAAATCCATGAGAAAGGCATAGTGTCTGTGGACGGCAAAGTAAGCTGCGGGCCTGCACGAAAAGAAACACAAGATGGAGAAGTTAAGGCATTACAGACACTGAATGTTTATTCAGGAGATTATGGCATCTGCCTGGGCCAGAAGTTTATTGAGGAAAAGACAAATGAAAGGCCTGCAGCACAGGAAATACTGCGCCTTATGGATTTGAACAACACAATTGTAACAGCGGATGCCATGAACTGCCAGAAAGGAACCGTAAAAGTAATTGTGCAGGGAAAGGGCGATTATGTCCTTGCCCTCAAAGGAAACCAGCCGTTGTTTTATGAAGAGGTGAAAAGATATTTTAATGAAGAAGAATGCCTGGAAGGGATAAAGAAAAAGGAAAATGGCTATAAGAAAACCATTGAACTGGAACACGGCGGCAGTGTTACGAGGGAGTATTACATTACAGAAGATATAAACTGGTACAGCGAAAAGAAAGAGTGGAAAAACCTGTGCAGTTTTGGGATGGTGCATAAAACGCTGAAAAAGCCGGATGGAAGCTGCAGCACAGAAGACAGGTATTATATTTGCAGCATAAAAGCAGATGCGGACGAATTTGAAAGGGCGGCACGCGGACACTGGGGAGTAGAAAACAGCCTGCACTGGCAGATGGGTTTCACATTCCAGGATGATAAAAATAAAAGCATGGCAAAAACAGGCGCAAAAAACTTGCAGATCATGAAGAAGATAGCAATGTCTATTCTGCGCCTGGTAAAGAAAAGTTACAAGATCAGCATGAAACGAATCCGGTATGAATTATCACTGGATTTCGAAAATGAAATAGAAAGAATACTGTCAATGTTAAATATAGACAGTATAGGAAAAGCATTACAGTCAGCAGGAAGTTCTTCCCATAAATAAGGCATTTCTCCATATTTTTTAAAAATAAGCCTTTGGGCATTTTCTGTAATAACCATTTATAAGTTTATCCTGAGATTGGCGAGAAAATTATAGAAGAATATCCAATAATATGGTATAATTCTTATGTTGCTCACCGATACCCGCAACAGGGAGGAGGTGTCAATGTTGGAATTTCTTACATCTTTATTAATCGCCGTTTTGGGCGGTGTAGCTTGCCACTACATCATCAAATGGTTAGACGGTGACGACAAGGGCAACAACTAGCCTAGTGGGTGCTTTGCCACTATAAAAGAAAAGAAGAATCCCCCGACTGTATTGCAGTACGGTCGAGGGATTCATTTCTTCGTCAACGTGGACTTCTTACATCTTTTTGCCTATAGGCATTATAGCATATGCAGAAATCATTTTCAATATACTTTTGACAATCAAAAAATTTATCCTTGTCTTACATCAACCAAATCAGAGTATGTAACATACATTGGTAACGCCCTCCTTTCTTTGCATTCCATTCGTGATATCTTTGATTTATTTTCATGTGCCTTCAATCCACCAGATTCCATGCATAAAAAAACAGGATACCTTTTCAGATTTCCTGTCTTATTTGTGCCGTTCTAAAAAGACTGAATCAGCGCCCTTAGTTTTCCTTTATTTTGTTCCAGGCAGACCAGGTAATACCATACATGGCTTTCCGGATCCGAAAAAGGGACATTGATGCGCCCGTTCCTGCGGGAGGGCATGACATTTAAGGTAATATCGCTTACAAAATGCGGCAGCTCTGAAAAACGGGCAAGTTCGCCGACAGCATCAAAATCCTCCTGAAGAAAAAATTTACTGTCCGGCATCCTGCTGCGCACTATATCCTCCCAGAAGCCTACATGCGCATACATGATAAAGTTCTGCCCGTTTACCTCTGCAAAAGACACTTCTTTACACGATGCTGCCGGATGGAATGGAGTGACAGACAAAAGAAGCTGCTCCTCCCTGTATTTTTTACAGACAATCCCTTCTAAATCCACCGGATTCGGCAGGATTATGAATGTATAGGTATAATCTTTGAGTCCTTTCAGCAAATTTTCCTGCGTATCAATGACAGACGAAACAGATATACCATGAAACAGCCCCGTGACCTTTGGCAGAATATCCATCAACGGGCCAGGACAGCAGCTTCCTATGGAAACCGTATGTATGCTGCGGTCAAAGGCGCGGACGCTGTGCTCCATTTCTATCACATTTTCCAGTACACGCCTGGCATATTCAGCAGCAAGTTTCCCTGTCTCATTCAGTACAATACGGTTTTTCTGCCGTTCAAATAAAGTCACCCCAAGGCTTTCCTCCAGTTTTTTCATAGACCGGGACAGTGACGGCTGTGCGATATTTAAATGTTGTGCGGCTGCGGACAGCGTACCGTATTTATAAAATGCCTGCAAATGTTCCAACAAATATATGTCTATCATGCTTTCCTCCAAGCCTGGCGTAAAGATTTTATTTCATATCCAAACTCTGTTTTTCCCAAAATGCAACTGCGTCGTCAATCCAGCCCTCTGCCACTGTCCCTGTTCCCAGTCCAAAGCCGTGTGACAGCCCCGGATACTTATGAAACTCTGTATCTATCCCAAGCGCAGACATTCTCGTAAGCCGCCTTTGCATCGTCCGCCAACTGGCAATCCCATCATTTTCTCCCACACACGCATAGGTCGGCGGGTCATTCTCTGTATATTCGCTATGGCCAGTGTACTGCATAATGACCGCCCCTGGCTTCGGCAGGTTCTTTTCCCCAAAAGCCTTCGTGCCATAGATTCCAAGATAGGCTGCCATTCTTCCGCCTGCGCTGCCGCCCCACAGGGAATAGCAACTGGTATCTACCTCTAGCTCTTTGGCATGTGCAAAAATAAAGCTGAGCGCCCTCGCCAAATCCTCACATGCTGTCTGCGCACCCGGACGATAAATCAGAGCAAACGCATGATAGCCCTTTTTCGATAATTCCAGCGCATGAGGGAAGCTGTCATGCATGGCTCCCACATAAGCAAAACCGCCGCCAGCATTGCATACCGCAAATTTCTCTCCTGGATTTCCTTTGAAATAAAATAATCCCGTGTCTTTTTTTGCCGGATCAGCCGCCTTTTCTTTTTCGGTATAAATATCAAAAAAAATCGTGTCGCCTGCCTTGGCATGATCTTTCATGTAATTGGTAATTTCCACTGTTTTGTCTGGTTCTATGTTATTATACCATGTCAGACGCAGGCCGCCCAGTGTATTCCCACTATAATATCCGTCATTTGCCGGAAAAATCAGCCTGCCATATGCCCCAAATGCCGGATCATCCAGAACCTCTGAGATTTTCGTATTTACAGTATATGGTTCCTCTTTACTGCTGTCTTTGTGCTCCGTCTTTGTACTCCAGAACCAGCGCAGCCCGTTGTAAGTATATTCCATTCCCGCCGCTCCATCGTGAGAATTGCCTTCTTTTATACGAAATGCCAGATTTCCGTCAGTTTCGTTGTCCGCCTGAACAAAATTACCGCTCTCCATACTGAGCATACCTTCCATCTGGTTTGTGAAATTGCTACACTCAAAATCGTTTGAACCAGTCATAGCATAAATAAAGAAATCCTCTGGCTGATAGCCAGATGCCGTTACTGCCGCGTCCACATCATCGCCTTCGTAATCCATCGCTCCGCTCATAGGCATAAAATAGCGAAATTCATCCAGACAGTTTATAAATGTGTACCAGGTTGTGACGCTCCCCATGGAGAAACCTCCAAATGCCCGATGGCTGCGCGAAGCCTTAATGTCTTCTGGCGCTGTGCTTTTCGCATAGGTAGAATAAGTCCCCTCCACGGCAGGAATAAGGTCATTTACAAGTTCATTATGATAATTCACCGTCAATGTATAAAATGCCAGTGCATAATTTGCGCTGTCCTTTGAACTTTCATTATTATAGGTAGGATGTTTTTCCTATATTTCCGCAAGACGCAAGCATTGTCACAGCAATCACCATGATACTCCCAAATGCAATAACCCACTTCATAAAAGCCCTCCCTTCTTTGTATCCTTTCGTTTTCTGTTTTTATCCTTCTTTTTCTATCTGTCCGTATTATAAACAAAATATCGTATCGATAGAAGTCTCATTTCGTTTCCAAGTATACACCTGAAGGTTATAACTAAACGCGTCTTACCTTACATTTCAGCGGACAGCACTTTCGCTTCCTTTTCAGTTGATGCCATTCCTACGTATTTCATTCCATACATCCGCGCAAAACGGCTCATAGTATATTCTGCTTTTTCCAGCATCCATGGTTCCGGTGCTGCACCCTGAAACAGGAAAACAAGTTTTCTTCCTTGCAGCTCTCCCTGGCTGACCGGCCCATAAAAACGGTCAAGCAGATTTCTGACAATCCCGCTCATATTGTGCCAGTATACCGGAGAACCAATCACAATCGTATCTGCTGCCTTCATTGCACTTACGATTTCTGCAAACTGGTCTCCCTCAAATGCCTGCCCATAACTGTATAATCTGTAATCTGATAAGTGTAGTGTCTGATACACTTTTTTGTCTAACAGTGCTTCCGCCAGCTTTTTCGTATTTCCATTCTTATTCGGACTGCCATTAATAAATAAAATGCTCATTTTGTTTCCTCCTCTTTCTATATGAATCTCTGATTTTTTTAATCTATTCTGTCTATCGTAATGCTTCCTGTATAATCTTCAAATACGGACAAATCCTGATCTATGATCTTGCCAATTTTAACAACAGGCACATCTGTCCTTCTCTGTCCATTTCCATACAAAATAGCCACCGAAGGGCCTTCATACCAATAACCAAGGCATCCTTTCTCATATTCCTGTCCACTGATCCCTTCCTCGGCTATCCTTACATCCATCTGGAACGCCTTTGCATAGCCTGTAGGAGTCCACAGATCCACAGTCAGCGGAAGAAGTCCCGCGAATGTCTGTGCTGTCCTGTTTTCGTACAGATACCCTTTCAGTTTTCTCTCCCCTGCTGTAATGCGAATCGGTATCTGTTCACCTGGCATTTGAAGATCAATTTCCTCAATCTGCGGTATCAGAAAACATCCAACAAATACTGCCAGTAAAAACAGGCAAAAAATTATTCTTGCTGCGTACCGTTGTATTCGTCTCATTCATTCTCCTTTCATCTTCGTCATATATCCACTTCATTTATTTGCCAAACAGCCAGCCCATAGTCTTTTCATCCCGGCAGAACAGGTATCCTCCTCCATGCTGATAAGCAATCCCCGTTCCAGCAAAATAAGAAGCATTCTTTATATCCAGTACCAGTAATGCTTCGATCTCCGCTTCGGAAAGCCCCTCTTGTCTGTAAAGGGTATGCAATTTCTGGTAAGCATTCTGAAACGGGCTGGAACCATAATATTCATCACTTTCGCCAATCACAAAATAGACAGGAGTCCTTGCTTTTACTACTGGCTCATAAGCGCCATCCCACTGTGAACTGCACATAAGCGCTGCGGCAAACAGCTCCGGTTTTTTCCCAAGCACAAGGGAAAGGGTTTCACCGCCGCCGGAATAACCGTCAATATATACCTTTGACCGGTCTATCCGGTACTGCTCCAGGAAATATTCCGTAAGAGCGATTGTCTGATCCGCCGATGTCTCTCCCCAGTCATTCAGTTGCGGCGCCAGAATTATCATTCTTTTGTTATACTTTTGGGCTTCAAATGCAAAATCCTCTGTCCGCAGATTTTCCGCCACGCCCTGAAAATACAGCCCCTGATAACCAGGAAGCGTAATAAACAGAGCAAAGTCTGACTTTCCGTCATAGGAATCCGGGAAATATACATGGTAGTGGATATCACCATTATTTTTAGAATGATATACATTGTCTACCTGAAATCCCCGGTAATTGCCAGTTCCCAGGGTGACATCCGGCATGGAAGCCACCTGCACCCTGCAACGATATTTCTTTCCTTTGTAGCTGGCTGTGACCGTGGCATTCCCTTCTTTTTTTGCAGTTACTTTTCCTTTGTCTGTTACAAGCACAGTTTGCGTAGCAGAGCTTTTCCAGGAAACCTGATTCTGGTTTTTGCTGCTGACGCCTTTCAGTTTTAATTTCTGGCTGTCTCCAACAGTCATCGACAAACTGCCCTGGTTCAGGTAAATTTTTGACTTTGCCCATACAGAATGCTGAAAAAATAACGCCGCCATAGCAAGCAGAAACATAACAGACAAAATCTTACACGTTTTAGATCTCAACCATCTCATCTCCTTCTTATTCTTATCTGATACCCCATTTTATGAGAACATTATAAATATTTTCTTTTGGAAAGTACAATATCAATTATGTATTGTGCTATGCGTTTGGCGTATGCTTTCCATCCGATTCCAAAAGCACTATACGTGATACGCATAGCACAATGCACAGTTGATATTGTACAATTCCTCAAAAATCGGTTATACTTACTTACAGCAAAATGAAATGCTTTTCAATCAGGAGGAACAAAGTATGGAATATATAACACTGAACAATGGATCCAAAATACCGACTGCCGGCATCGGGACATTTTTATTGCAGCCGGCAGATGCAGAACAATCCGTTATTACGGCGCTTGCAAACGGATATGAGTTGATTGACACGGCAAATGCTTATATGAATGAAAAAGCAGTTGGACGCGGCATGAAAAAATCCGCCATGAAAAGAGAACATATTTATCTTTCTACAAAGCTCTGGCCAAGTGAGTATGCAGACGCAGACAACGCGATTGACAGGACACTTGAACGGCTGGACACAGACTATATCGACTTGCTGTTCCTGCACCAGCCGATCGGTGATTATGTAGGCGCATATAAGGCAATGGAGCGCGCAGTAAAAGATGGAAAAGTAAAGTCTTTAGGACTTTCAAACTTTCCTGAAGAAAAGATCGGTGAGATTGCCAAGGCGGCAGACATTCCACCCGCAGTATTGCAGACTGAAGCACATCCGTATGCCCCGCAAAATGCAGTCAAAGAATATCTAAAAGATATGGGGACAGCCATTATGGCATGGTATCCGCTTGGACACGGCGACCAGTCGCTGCTGGAAGAAGACATCTTTTTGCAGCTTGCAAAAAAATACGGCAAAGCAAGCGCACAGATCATCTTGAGATGGCATACCCAGGCAGGCAATATCGTAATCCCAGGTTCTAAAAACGAACAGCATATCAGAGACAATATTTCTATCTTTGACTTTACGCTTACTGATGAAGAAATGCAGCAGATCAGCACGCTAGACAAAAACAAACACTATTACACAGCAACAAAAGAAGCACTTGACGGTTATCTGGCATTTGCTCCGAATTTTGACAGTCAGGAATAACTAAAAATACAAAAAATAAAAAACCAAAAGGAGAATCATATGAAAAAATTATTGAAAAAATATTTTTCGTTCCTGCTTGCCTCTATGCTCCTGATTACAGGGCTGTTTATAGGAGCCGAAACATCTGAAACTGTATCAGCAGCCGCAGCCCCGGCGCTGAATGTAAAGACTGTTTCCCTACAGAGAGGCAAAAGCACGACATTAAAGCTTTCCAATGCAAAAGGAAAGATCACCTGGAAAAGCTCAAACAAATCCGTTGCATCTGTAAACTCCAACGGTAAAGTAACAGCAAAAAAAGCTGGTACAGCCACAATTACCGCTGTCAATGCAAAGAAAAACTATAAATGTACAGTAACGGTCGCAGCAAAAAATACTAAGACATTAATTGTTTACTATTCCTGGGGCGGTGAAACCAAAAAGGCAGCTTCCAAAATTGCAAAAGCAATAGATGCCGACCTCGTCCGTATCCAGCCAAAAAAAGCCTACAGCAAAGATTATGATACAGTTGTAGAAGTTGCACAACGGGAGCTGAACCGTAACGCAAGGCCTGCTGTTGCAACAAGGATAAGAAACATCAGCCAATATGACACTGTACTGGTAGGCTATCCGATCTGGTGGGGAGATGCTCCAATGCTGATCCGCACCTTCCTGGAAAAGCATGATCTAAGCGGAAAGACCATTATTCCATTCTGCACAAGCGCCGGAAGCGGCATTTCAGGCAGCATGTCGTCCATCCGTTCTTCCGCAAAAGGCGCAGATGTTGTAAACGGCCGGGATCTTACAAGCGACAGCCAATCACAGGTAAAAAGCTGGCTGAACCGCGTAATGCCTGGTACATCACAGGATACAGAAGAACCAGCTTCCGGAACAGAGGATTCTAATACAGGAAATGACAGCAATGAAACAGAAACGCAAAATCCTGCAAACAGCGGAAACAGCACGAATACAGACAATGCAGAAAAACTTCTGATTGCTTATTTTTCATGGAGCGGAACCAGCGAGAAACAGGCACAGACAATAGCCGCACAGACAGGCGGCGACTTGTACAAGATTGAACGCCAGACACCATACAGCAGTGATTATAATACCGTAGCATATGGAGAAGCAAAAGACGAAGCCGATACCAATGCAAGGCCGCCACTTTTAAATCCGCTGCCTTCCCTAGATGCATACGCAAAAGTAGTCCTCTGTTATCCAATCTGGTGGCATACAGCGCCTATGACAGTAGGAACATTTTTAGAATCCTACGACTGGAGCGGAAAAACGATCTATCCGATCTCCCAGTCAGCATCCATGAGTGTTTCCCAGTATGAAGAATCTCTGGCTTTTGTCAAAGGATGCGCAAAAAATGCTACTGTAGACAACGGACTGTTTACAAGAAGCGACTCAGAAATTACACAATATATCAGCAACACTATATTAAAATAAGAAAATAAAATGCAGCCGTTTCGCTTTTCAGGCTGCTGCCAGAAAAGAACAGGCAGGATCCGTATGACCATCACGGAACTGCCTGTTTTATAATAGATTTGAACCTCCCCATCGAACACTATGGGTGGATGAACAATATCCACAGCCAGGCAAAGGAATTTATAAAAATGATATTGATTTATTCGTAGATATATGTCAGAATTATTTCAGACAATAAACCGGCATCTGATAAAAAATTTCTTATCTGCACAGGGGGAGAAAAATGATAGATGGACATATTCATATTGAACGTGGAGCGTACACGCTTGATTGGATCAATCAATTTGTAAGTAAAGCAATTGAAATGGAGATTGATGAAATACGTTTGCTTGAGCACTGTTATAGATTTGAAGAGTTTGTTCCAATGTATGATTCTGTGTGTGCATATAGTGAATACGTAAATGCATGGTTTCATAGAAATGCAAGTGCGCATAAATTGGCAGACTATTTGGAACTTATCGAACGGGTTAGAAACGAGCAGTTTCCGGTAGAAATCAAGTTTGGACTTGAAATATGCTATTTCAAAGAGTTTGAAAGCTTTACTTTTGAACTTACAAAGGATAAAGGCTTTGATTTTTTATTGGGAAGCATTCACTTTGTTGATGATTTTGCTTTTGATCATAAAGCAGAGCATTGGACGGGGCTTGATGTTGATGAAATATACTGTAGATATTTTGAGGATTCTATTTCATTAGCAAAGAGTAGGATATTTGACGGCATCGGCCATCCGGATGCAATCAAATTATTTGGCCATAAGCCGTCATATTCACTATCAGGCTACTATGAAAGTTTAGCTAAGGAACTCTCAAAAAATAATATGTATGCAGACCAAAACAGTGGAGCCGCCAGAAGATGCCCTGAAACGGCTTCACTCGGTATGGATGAAGAACTGCTTAGAATATTGAAAAAGAATAATGTGAAAATCATTACTTCATCTGATGCACATTGCCCTGAAGATGTTGGATATAAAATTAAGGAACTTAACAGACTTATAGCGAGTTCCTAAGCAAAAACTGTACTAATCGTGCAATACCGTCTGGATTGCTGACAAAAACCGTTTTTACCGTTTCCGATGGAGTGGGAGAATGGAGCAATCCATATGGTATAAAATGATCCCACTCTACCGGGATGATCTTAAGCAGAGGATGGACACTGATCCATGGTTTTACGGCAATCAATATATCATCTCCATTTTCACACCTGTTAAACACGCCGACATCATAAAAATCAAAATCTGCAATATGAATTTGATCATGGTTTTTACAAATATCATCGCGAAGGCTGTCCATATGATGGCTCCAGCCCCGATGAATCAGCATTAGGTTTTCTCCATATAAATCCTGAACCAAAAGCCTGCTTTTTTTTGCAAGGCGGTGATTGACAGAGACCGCACAGCAAATCGGTTCCTTCGATAATTCAAATCCTGCACTCCGCCGCAGTGCAGACATCGTCTCATCAAAAATCCCAGCGACCACATCAATATTTTTCCAAAGTTCATAACCTCCTGCATGGCATTTCTCGCCCGTACTAACGAATCCCTGCTATACTGAATCATATACTTTGCATCATTGTACAACGATTTTCCTGCTTTCGTCAGTGTCAGCCCCCGATGTGTACGTTCAAAAAGCTTCAAATCCAAATCAGCCTCCATCAGGTTTATCTGCTTAATTACTGCTGTAGGAGCAATATAAGCCAGCTCGGCTGCTTTTTTAAAGCTGCCGGCATCCGCTACCCCATTTATGCCTGACAATTTATCCTTTGCGCCTATTGCGCCTGAATACCCAACCCAAGGCTGTTCACCCATTCTATCATATCGTTACGGGATGCGCTGCTGCCAAACCGCTGTCCTGACAGCCATTCTGCCTGCTCGGCCAAACGGTGAAGATTGGATGCCTCACCTCCGTTTGTGCAAAAAAATAGCACCTAAACCGTTTTGGCTTAGATGCTGTTATTGTTGCTCTTATTCTGTTGTGCCGCCCTCCGTTTTGCCCTCTGCTGCGATTTTCTCTGCCTTTTATCATACATATCGTGTATCCAGTCTTTCACAGGGGCTTTCCACTTCTCACTCTTGTTGGGGATATTTTTTATCAGGCTTTTGGGATTCAATCCCATTTCTTTTGCCATGCGGATTTCTTCATCCCCGATACGGCATTTTTTCTTCGCCTCGTCCCATAATTCCTGACTATATGCCATTTTCTTTTTCCTCCCATAATACAAGGAAATCTTTCACAAGATTCTTTTCCCTTTTATCTGCACATTTCCCAAGCAGAGCCTCACTTTTATTTAGCATATCCACTGTATGGTATATGCCGAATTTCTTATTCAGCCGGAGAACAAGATTTATAAGTTTTTTATCTACCTGTATGCCTGCGGCTACAAGCATTTTCTCTATACCGGACTTCTCTCTCTGCTCCGCTTCCATGCTTTGATAAATAACTTCTTTATGCTTTGTATCCTTATTTTCCCTTACGATCTTTGTTATCTCATAACGGTGTGGCAGATTACGGAAAAAAGAGTCCCTGTCACGGTCATTCTGATAAGTTGTCATAAAAGAATTGCAATGGTAAAGGTCTTTTCCACTTTCCTATTTGACAAGCCTCAAATGCAGAATTTTCTTCCCATTCTCATGCACAAGCAGATAATCACTCTGAAATTCAGAATCCATATTCTGATTTTTTTCATACAGGTACAGCCTTGAATAAGAAGAAAACATTTCCCCTAATTCCTCAAGGTTATCCAGCTTCCTATGGATCATCTCCAACATTCGGCGCTGTTTTTCCTCTGTCTTATAATATTTCCGCACCAGTTTTTCAACTGATTCTATTGTAATGCGCTGTTTTTTGATTGCATAGGCACCATAATCCCTGGTGAACTGGTTTGGTTTCCCAAGATACTGCATCCCCATTAAATGTGGTATCTTAATCTCTGAATTTGTAAGATAGAGGATACGCTTCTGTGTATGGATATAATAATCATATCTGCACAGCACCTCTTTCGTATCCTGAAAAATCTGCAAAAGCGTCCGCATTGTCTCATCCTTCCGTGAAAAGAAATTGCCTGAGCGGTTAGGCTCAGGCATTACATTTCTTTGTTGAATTGCAATTCTGGGAGCAGTCCTATGCCACTTGCGCTAACAAATCACTTGTAAAACCATTTTAAAATATGTTACACTGAACCCATAC
>CAMWXD010000111.1 GCA_947178105.1 uncultured Eubacterium sp.
GAAACATCGCATCCATAAAAATTCCTGGCATCTTTCAGATATTTTTTAAAATACATCAAGCTTCTGCCTGTCCCGCATCCAAAGTCCAACACGGACCGGATTTTCTTCTTTTTCAGAAGACTTTGTACCAGTTGGATTTTATACTCCGCAAACATGGTCGTATCCGTGCCGCTCATATAAGGGCTAAGTAATTCTTCCAAACCTTTCTCATACTCTTTTGCTACCTGGTCAAACTGCGTTTCTTTTTTCTGATCGAAATTCCCCATCACCTGATTTCCTTCCTTTTCCTGCTATTTTTCTTCTGCACTGTGAATACAATAAATGTCAGAACGGCGCTGCCTGTACTGACTATAGCCCCGACCTTAAAAAAGGAATTGGAATAGCGGAATATAACATGGTTTACGCCATCCTGCAGTACAACTGCCATAAATCCATAGTTTGCCCGGTAAACATCTGCTTTTTTACCATTGATCCATACTTTCCAGTTTGCATCGTAAACAATCGGCAGATAAAGGATTGGCTCTCCCTGCACATCCAATGTCCCTTCTACTACACTTCCAAATCCCGTATTTATCAATCCATCCGCATAACAATAATCCAGCCTGGTTTCACACAATCCTGTCCCTCCTGTTTCCCTCTCTTCTGCAGCGGCCTGTACCGTTTTTTTCAGATCCAGATCAGACACCTCCAATTTATTACGTTCCTTTTCTTTGATATCCTGATCTAAAATAACTGCCTGATACGTAACTGCTGCCTGGCTGGATGCATCCATTGCTTCATAGTCTTTATCCGTTATATAATGATTATAAAGTAGTCCGGCTCCCGGCATATTTTCTTTCTGATACAAATAATAACCTTCATAAGAAGAAATGACCTTCCATCCTTCCTGCGTTGTATCTTCCTGGCTGACAATATATTTTAAGCCCAGAAGTCCTGCTGTATGGATATCAAAACAGGTTCCATAGGAACCAATCGCATAGCCGATCTGATTCTGTCCGATCATAGGTTCTTTTTTCATCACCTTATCTACAAATTCCAACGCGTATCTGCTTAACGTATTACTGTAGATGCTGGCTGTGCGTACCGGACATACGAGGGAATATAAGATATCCGGAGAACCATCGTATCCCACAAAAGTACGGTCCAGCCGGAAAAAACGGTCTCCTTCCAAAGCCTCCAGCTCCTGTGCAAACTGTTCCATATACGGCATATGATAACGGGTATCATAATCTGCCTTGCGCATGATTGAACGCTCTGCATACAATTCCATTCCGATGTCAAACCATTGTGAAGCTGCAATCAGAATGCACAGAGCCAGCTTCATCCCCGTTTTTTGTGCACCGCTTTTCATCCTGCCTTTGGCAATCAGCACCATTCCTGTCATAATCAGGCACAGCAGCACGATTGTCTCATGCAGGCTCAGAACGCTGTACCTGTTTTCACTATCAAAAAGCATCTGCAATATCATGCATCCAAAAATGCCTGTCAGAATGCATACCACGAAACTAAATGTTTTTTGATAAAATAAATCTTCCATCGTATCTGCAAAGCAAAAAGCAAAAAGCGGCAGGAATACAAACGCAAAACGGTACTCAATATAGGCAAATCCGCAGGACACAATTGGAAACAACGCAAAAAAGAAACAAAAAACCACTAAAAGCATTACCAGAAAACGCACGGCCTGTGTCCTGTTTTTTTCTCCCTTGACCAGCTTGTATCCTTCATGTGTGATACAAAATGGAAAAAAGAGTGAGAAAAAATATGGTGTTGCTGAAAAATATGCTTTCGGTCCCTCCCAACTGTTAATCAGCCCCTGCAAATGATTGGAAAACAACCGGAAAAATCCACTTTTTAAATATGCATCCGGCACGAGACTAAAAGCTTCTCTGCATATGGAAGCAATAGATCTCTCCTGCTGCATTCTGGAGGATACAAAAAAAATTTCATAGCACTGCGGCAAAAAAGCAAACATGGACAATAACAGGCCAAGTACCATATAACAGGACAGAAACCAAATCTGTCTGATTACAAAACGAACTTTTGTGCCCTGTTGAACCTGCATCACCCTGACGACACAGTAAACACCCGCACTAATCAATGGCCAAAAAGCTGCATATGGCCCCAGCAGCCCCATCAAAAACACACTGGCTGTCAGCCCTGCACACCACTTTTTTATTCGGATTGCCTTTTCACACATTAAAATCACGAAGCAATAAATAACCGCATAAGTGGCATATTCATAGTGCTGCCCTGTTACCATCACATATCCGCAAAAAGACAGCACATAAGCAGCAGCGATACATACCGGGCTGGAAAATTTAAACAACCGCAAATAATGAAGCCCGATACATCCCAGCATGATATTTTTACATAAATGCATGTATACCAGCCCATACCCGACTGCCTGTTTTCCAAACAGGCATGCCACAGGCAGCAGCAATATCTGGAACAGATCAAACAAACTGCCTGCCGATACCGCCGAACCAGCACCCAATCCAAAGGTAAAGTCATATTGGCTGAACCTGCCCGTACAAATCCTCTGAACCAGATATTCATACATTGGCAGATTTCCATGTTTGGTATCATAACCCCAGTCCGCCCATACAAACAGATAAGGCCCAAAGATATAAGGTGCATAAAGTACCAGCCCTGTCACAAAAATCAGTCCCGTCAGACACAAATACGGATGTTTGAAAATTGCTTTTCTAATCATGGTTCCACCTGTGCCTCCTGCTCTTTCTCTGCCTTTTGATACTGGTCAATTAGCGCATTCATCCTGCGAACTCCTTCCAGACATTCCTGCTGTTTGCCGTTGCTGTCATAGACCAGTCCTTCCTGTGTATGGGTATACAGTTTTACATTATCAATACAAATGTCTGCATCTGTCGCAATAGACAGATTCCAGTCCCCTGTATTTTTTAATTTTCTTACAATTCTTTCTGATTTTGTGAGAGTAATATTACATTCGCTATGGCCAACCTGAATGGTTATTTCCGCATCCGAAGTATTCACCAGTTGTACATCAAACGAAACCGTAACATATTCATCTGGATAATGCATCCTGCTGCCACTGACTGCCTGGCTCAGGCAACTGCCCTTTTGCAGTTCCAGCTTATTGGAACCATCGTTAATCAGCCTGGCATCCCCTGCAACTGTCCAGCCTTGTGTCCCAAGGGCAAACTGCGGATTGTAAATCATATTTGAATGATAATCCCGATAGGTCCAGATTCCGTAACCAATCGTCTGCTCATACAATAGTTTTGCAGCCTGCTTCAAATATATGTTAATTTCTCCTGTCTGAAGCTGTGCGTTATTACGAAACTTAGGCGTATTATCGTAAAATAAAAACTGGTCAATAAACAAATCTTTCCGCTTTGTTTCCTGATGGATGCTTTGAAGCATATATGCCGTCTTTTCCAGAGCCTGGGAAGCTGTTACTTTTTCTCCACGGTTTTCAAATCCCATTGGTATTCCATATACCGTTGATACAAAACTGCTGTCCTGACAGTCAAACGTACGTTTGTGGCTGTAATATGCCTCATTCCCACCCTCATCATAGATCAGATCCTGATCTGACCTTACTTCCATGGACAGATTAGGCATTACCTGCTGAGAATCTGCCAGCAGTCTAATTAACAACTCATCATAAAAATCATAAAACGTCGTAAATGCACTGGCTGAAACAGACGGTATATAAAGATCTTCCCTGTCTGTTATTGTTTCATCCTGGAAAATCTGCTTTAACGCTGATACCGGATATTTTTCAACCAGATAATCCTGATAGCCCATCTGCTGAGCCATCTGCCTGCTCTCTTCACTTTTGCCGCCAAGAGCCTGGGCATAACTGACCGTTCCCCACCAGTCTTCCCATGTAAGAAACGCTCCCAGATACCGTTTCTGCTTTGTAAGCAGTCCGTTCAGCTTTTCCAAATAACCTGCCCATGCCCGCTGTATCTGCTGATCTGTAAAATATGCATAATAACGCTGCCAGATCTGGCTATCTTCCTGATCCCGATAAAAATCATATGCATACCCAACCCGCACAATTACATCCAGGCCATATTTGTCCGCCTGTTCCATCAACCATGTCAGTTTTTCAAAAGCATAATCATTATATTCTACCTGTTTTGTTTGGGGCTGGAATTCACGCCACGGTACTGCAATTATGATGCTGTTAAACCCGTCTTCCAATATCTGCTGAAAATCTTCACCAACTGTATCCATTTCTGAGTTCCAGAAATTCATCACCCACTCGTCTGAAAAATATGTGACTGCTTTCCAAAATTCCGGATGTTTATGCTCCCTTTCAACGGCCTGTCTGGAAACTGCCGATGTCACAGTGAGCAACAGCAGGCATACAAACACCACAGCGGCCTGTACGGACTTTTTTTTATTCCGGAATTTCATATTCATCAAACTCAAAATCCTCTCTTAAAATCGTTACTGCATGTTCCATGGAAAAATGGCGCTCCGTATAAAGACGCCCTTCCCTGGACATCCGTTCCAACTGCGTAGTATCCTGATACAGCCGGATCATTTCTTCCGCCAGGCCTGCAGCATCTTTTCCGATTTTTAATATCCCACGTGCACCCTCTATACCTTCGGCACCAATCTTTGTCGTTATGATCGGAATCCCACGCACCATGCCCTCAATAATCTTTCCCTTCACTCCCGCCCCATAACGCAGGGGCACAACTGCCAGCCTTACCGTACGATACATTTCTTCCAGTTCCTGATCTGTTAAAAAGCCATGGATTTTCATTGTATCACTGTCAAAGGCCTGGATTTCCTTTGGAGGATTCGCACCCGCTACATGCAGAACCAGATCCGGCTGCTGCTTCCATACAAGAGGCATAATCTCTTTTCCTAACCAGTACACTGCATCTGTATTAGGCGGATGCCCAAAACCGCCGACAAACAAAATACCTGCCCTCTCATGTGCACGATAGCAGATGGCAGGCATATTTCTGTAAATATGAATCGGCACACGCCGTACCCGAAGCGACACATCTGTTTTGGCAATCTCATCCAGTTCCGCCTGCGACAGATAGTAGGAAATATCCGCTTTGCGCATCAGTTCCAGTTCGGTTTTTTTCCATTCTTTTGCGTCTTTCAGAGCCTTTTGACTTCCTGTCAGCTTATAGGCGCGATACTCTCTGAGATAATGCAGGTCATGTCCAAAATAAATAATTTTTGCGTGGCTGTTTGCCCGGATCAGATCTATATATTTCGTGGATATATGCGGACGGCTCAACAATACATAATCAAAATAAGTTCCGTTTGCTCGGATCCATTCTCTCCAGTGATTATAATAATAATCGCCGTACAACACTTCGATTCCCATCTGCTGCAGGATGGTTGTATATGGTTCCTGTTTGGAAAAATTATCACCGATAAATTTCACCTGATACCCCATCGTGGTAAACAGCCTGAGATAATCCAGCATACAACGACTTCCGGCATCTTTGTCATAAGTCGGAACATAATGGTCTATCACAAGAAGTTTCTTTTTGTATGCACTCCGGTCTCTTGCAGCAAAAACGTTCGTACCATTTCTAAAATGTCCCTCAGTAAGCACCCCTTTCCATTTTTCATAAAATTTTTTCTGGTTGACCGCCTGATAAGACTTCTGGCCTTTTGAAATATCCGTACCATTCGACTGCCCTTCAAAATGTACCACAACAGACAAAGGCTGGTAGAGAACCTGATACCCGCGTTTTCTTACTTCACAGGCAAGGTCTGTATCTTCATAATAAGCCGGCGCAAACCTCTCATCAAATCCGCCAATCTCTTTCCATAAGGAAGTACGCACTATAATTGCCGCTCCTGACAGATAATCCACTTCTTTCACATAATTATATTCCGGTGCCTGTGGGTCTGACCCATTGCCATAATTCCAGGCAGAACCATCCTCCCAGATAATACCTCCGGCCTCCTGCAGTCTTCCATCTGCATAGACCAATCTGGCGCCTGCCATACCGGCTGTCTCATGTTCGTCTAACAGTTCTGTTAACGGCTCCAGCCAGTGTTCCTGCACCTGTGTATCATTATTCAAAAATACAAGGTACCTGCCGCGTGCTGACTCAGCTGCATGATTGCAGTTTTTTAAAAACTTCAGATTCTTCTGATTCCTTATGACCCGCACATTGTGTACAAGTTCTTTTATCCTCACCGTATCATCGGTAGAACAGTCATCCGCAATAATCACTTCATACGCAACTGCATCTTTTGTATGCTCCAAAATCGACTTCAGACAGGCATACGTATAGGCAAACTGATTAAACACCGGAATCACGATAGATACCTGGGGGTTTTTTATTTTTTCAAAATACAATGGCTTGTATTCTTGAAAATTTTTTTTGGCCACCTGTATATCCGTTATTAACTTCATTTGCGCAACCAACGTTCCCTGCATGCTTTCATCCATTCTTTTAGATACAAATCCAGGCCCTTCTTCCCTCAAAAACTGAAAAAAATGACGTATTTTCCTTGGTGATAGCATCCTGGCAGATTGCCTTGGATGCTGCAGCAGCCGGACTCCTATTTTAAAAAACAGTCTCCTGACAGAACCGGACGGCGCTACCGCCAGGGAAAGCCTCTGCATACCGGCCGCCAGGCGCCAGGTCCTGGTTGCCTTTAACAACTTAAGTTCTCTTTCTGACCGCAGCAACTGATCGATATGGCCCCGTTTATTTGCAAGTTCCTGTTGCAGTTTCCTTTCTGACTGCAGTAGCTGGTCAATATGGCCCTGTCTGTTTAACTTTTCCTGCCTTTCCCGGGTAAGACTCTGCTCCAACCTGTCCATATACATTTCTGCGGCGTCCTGCATCTGGATGCAGGCCTCAATCACTGACGCACTGCCTGGCTCTGCTTTTGACAAAATAAAAAATCTGCATCTGCCTTTACACAACAACGGCGTTTTTTCCTTGCCGTTTTCTACTTCCAGTTTTACGGTTACTGGTAACCCATTTTCCCATACCTGTATCTTTTCAACGGTAAACGGGCCCGCTGCATAAAACACCCCCTCATATCTGCGATCCATAGTCTTTAGTTGGAAAACAAGAGAAAACGCACGATATCCTTTCCTGATCCCAACTGAGCAACTGCTGCATGTCCCGTTGCGCAGAACACTTTTGATCAACTGAAAACCCGACAGATACTGGTTGCTAAGCCTGCACTGCCTGCTCCCATGGTTTTGAATCAAATCAGCTATTTTGTTAAAATGGCCATCCAACTGTTTGTCAAATCCGTACTCCTGGCAAATTCGCATACTGTCTTTTTCAGAACCTGCCAACTGGTCGAACTGCACCCGGAAAGATGAAAGACTATACACCAGACGCTCTTCTCTATGCAGCATTTCAAATAAACCGTCTGTTTTGCTTACACAGGAAGGATACATATCCAGGCACAGATTTTTTACTCCGTATGACATTGCTGCAATATTCCCATGCAGACTCGTTCCCACAAAAAATTTTGCACCGGCTATCACCGCCATTATTTCTTCCGGCTGCAGCAGCCGGTCAAATGTATGAAACTGCCTGTCTGCCTGCCATATTTTCTCAGATGCATTTTGGTCTTCATGGCAACCGTTTATGGCCAGCAACACTGCATGCAGCCCATAATCTCTGCAGACTTCTGATACCAAAGCGGCAAGTTTTCTGTATTCCATACTTGTGCCATACTGCAATACCAGATAATCCCCATTACAAAAGCGATACTCCTTTTCAAGCTGTTGACGTTTTTTGCGCAGTAATTCCGGTTGAAAATGCCGTCGGAGCAGCCATAGCATATCGGGCACTTTGCATACCCCTTCCACGCCCGCCCCCTGTTCGAGCCTGAGTCTGGAATATTCATCCCGCACAGACAAATAGTGTAAAGAACCGCATATTTCCCGCATCGCGGCAACTTCACTACCATGCAAAAGATCACTGCTTACACCTACACAATTCCAGATCACCATAATCCCCAGCTTCTTTGCCAACCTGCCGGGCTTTAACCATAGTTCGCCTGCCGGATACATTCTTTTTGTCCCATCTGCCATGCTATAATGGATTGGCTGAAAATGAACCAACTCCCCTCCGCCGATGACCAGCGCATCGTAAGGCTGTTCTTTATGTTTTTCAGGCAACTCGTCCAGTGCGGTTATTTCAGTAAGCTGATTGTACGGCTGTCTGGTACCGGACGGTGCAAACAGGTCTATCTTTACATGATTACCAAACCGCTTCTCCATTTCCAGCCGGAAGATTACCGGAAACATGGTATCTCCAAAACTAATGAGGTCAAACGCGCCAAAATATGCAATATGGACAAACGGTACTTTTTCCAACCCAGCCATAATTTTCTATCCTCCAAACTGATCCTCTAATTTTTGTCCGTTCATCTTCCAATAAGAGGGGAGATAAACAATTCCCCGTTGTCCGTGTTCCCGACCCTCTACCCAGAATTCCATTGCATTCTGAATCAGATCATACGTATGCTCCTGCATATCCTGAATCCCGATATCTACCAGATATCTGCCTTTCAACAGATGGTTTCCTGTTATCAACATACTGACCATACCTTCTTTTTCTGCCGTGATCCCAGACCTGTCATACATACCGGACAGCGCGCTTGTCCCAAAACAATATACGCCGTCGTCCCTGGCAATATTGATCGTAAAATTAATCTTTGCCCCTTCCTGTTTTGCATGATAGCACAGGCAGATTTCCATCTGTTCCCCAGTCTGAAAAACAACTTCCTGCTGTCCTTTACCATCGCGTATCATCGCACCTGTAAAATAAACTTCCATGCTGCCTTTCCTGACCGCCCCTTCCATACAAAAGCCGGGAAGATGTCTGCTTTGCCTTTGCCTGGCTACCTGTCCGAAATCTTGTCTGATTTTTTGCAACCGCCTTTGTTCCATAGCCGCCAGATATAAATCCACCGTTTCTTTTGGAGGCCCTTCCTGCCGCACCACCCCATCCTCAATCCAAAACACCCGGTCACAAATCTCCTGCACCTGTCCCAGCACATGCGATACAATCACGACTGTCGTTCCCTTTGCCTTAATATCCTTAATTTTCTCAAAGCATTTTGCCTGAAAACTCACATCGCCAACCGCCAGAATCTCATCTACCAAAAGGATATCCGCGTCTACATGGACTGCCACCGCAAACGCCAGCCGCATATACATCCCAGAAGAATACGTCCGCACCGGATCGTCAATAAACTCCTCCAGCTCCGAGAACCGGATCACCTCATCCATCCGCCGCTCAATCTCTGCGCGCCCCAGACCGAATATCGACGCATTTGTAAAAATATTCTCCCGCCCGCTTAAATCCGGATGAAAACCCGCGCCTAGTTCAATCAGGCTCGAAACCCGTCCCTGCATCCGGATGAGCCCCTTTGTCGGATACATAATGCGTGCCAGCATTTTCAAAACCGTACTCTTTCCGCAGCCGTTTTTGCCGATCAGTCCGACCGCCTCGCCCCTGTTTACCGTAAAGCTGATCCCCTTTAGCACCCAGCGCTCCTTATGCCGCCTGCGTTTTTGAAACAATATGCGTTCCTTTAAGCTGCTGCCCTTATCTTCAAAAACTTTGAATTTTTTACAGACGCCTTCCACCAGAATCACTGGTTTTGCGTGCTGGCCGGCGCCTGCCTGTGTTTCATGCCCGGCTTCCCCGTCCGTTCCAAGGATTTTTTCCAGCTCCATTTAAAGTTCCTCCGCGAAATTCTTTTGCAGGCCCGCAAACACAGCTTCTCCCATCAGAAGCACCGCCAGGGCTGTACACAGCGAAAGCAACAACCCGGACATCTGTGGCGCCTGCTTATAATAAAGGATATCCCGGTACGCAGCCGCAATCGGCGTCATCGGATTGATATAAAACAACAATGCCAGATCTTTGGGAATAAAGCTGATATCGTACATCACCGGCGTCAGATAGATCCACGCCATCAAAAGCACCCCTGCAATATGCTCCAAATCTCGCAGGTAAACCGTACAGGCCGAGATTATCAGTGCCGCGCCAAGACACAGCAGGTACTGTGCCAGTATCACCGCCGGAAGAAACAGGAACGCCCGCAGGCTGAACCCGCTGCCGGAAACCGCAATCAGCACAAACACAACGACAAAGGATAATAGCATATTGATAAAGCAGCCTGTCACATAGGAAATGGGCAGCACTTCACGCGGAAAATAAATCTTCTTCACAAGATCCTGCTGATTTACTACAGCGACAGCGCCTCCCTGGACCGACGCGCTGAAACAGACCCACGGAACCATCACGACCGTCAGAAACAGGTAATACCGGTCAATACCCATGCGGAATATCCGCGAAAACACAACCGTATATACCGCAATCTGGCAAAGCGGGTTGATAAACGTCCATAAAAATCCAAGCACGGAGCTTTTATATCGCCCCCGCAGATCCCTGCGGACCATACTGCGTATCATTTCCCGGTATTCATATAATTCCCTGCACCTTTGCCGCATCAGACCTTTCTCCTTTCCTTGTCGTTTCAATACAGCTATTATAAAAAACCTGCAAGGATCAGCAGACGGCAAATCAGATCATCCAAACGGTTCTGCCTGTAGATCTTTCTGCTTCCTGCCAGCGCAAGCCTGCTGCCAAACCGCTCCCGGTATACGCACATCCACTCCAGTACACGCCTGTTGTCATCCCAACGCGTCTTTACACTGCCTCTCCAGCCATTGTCTCCTTGCCTCTTTGTACTGCCTTTCCAGCCATTATCTGAAAGCAGCTTCGCATAAACGATTTTAAAATCTGCCGCCTGTCCTGACCGTATATGGCGCATCTGCCTGATCCGGCAAAACCTGGCCATCCATCGCGTACCCCAGTGGTTATGCATTCCAACCTGGTTCTTCCCATGCTGACGGTAAAGTATATACGCATGGCCGTCATAAACTATCCTCCCAAAATAAGACGCCGTCAGATACATCCACCAGTCATGCATCACATTTCCTGCGGGCAGATGTTCCCTGGCAAGCACAAGCAGCCTGCGGTTAAATACCTGTGTACAACCCATGCAGATATTTTCCAAAAGCGCATTGCCAAAGGAAGGCTCTCTGCGGATGTGGTAAGAAAATAATTCTTTCTTTTTTAGATCCGAAGAAGCACAGACAACTTTTCCCGCATAAAGCAATGGGATATCCCCGTTTTCCTGATCCAGCCTGGCGCAGGCACGGGCCAGCTTTTCCCTGTGCCATACGTCGTCCTGATCCGCAAATGCAAAATAATCATAAGATAAATCCGCCATCTTTAGCAGTGCAAAAAAACTACCGGCCGCCCCGCGCCTGCTTCCGGTACGGACAGAAACAGCCGGATACTTACTTTCATAATACCGCAAAATCCTGACTGTTCCGTCTGTAGAACCGTCATCCCGCACCAGTACATGAACCTGCACATCCTTTTGCCGCACAATGCTTTCCATCTGCTGGCGGATATATGTTTCTCCATTATAAGCAGATAAAAGTACCTGGACTTTTCTCTTTTCTTCCATTTTCCCTTCCTGTACAGCCTGTCTCTCCGTCAGATCTTGTAACCTCGCCAATCCCCGTAAGCTGTTACACATCCGCCAGTACGTCATAAATCCGCTTCATCCGGCGCATCACTTCTTTTTGATCATATGGTTTTACTCTGGCCTGGTTATATCTGCCGTACGCCTGCCATTGATCCGCCTGCTCCAGCAGTTTTTCCAGCCTGTCCCGGAGCATCTGCGGATGCGCTGGTGAAAAAAGGAAACCGCCCTTTTCATTCACAAGCTCCCTGTTCCCGCGGATATCAGACACTGCACAGACAAGCCCGGACGCCATTGCCTCCATCAGCGCAACCGGCATCCCTTCCTGCAGCGATGGAAATACAAAAATATCGGCATTGCGGTACATCTGTTCCACATCCTTTTGATACCCCGTCATCCGCACCTGCGGCGCCACTCCAAGCCTTTTTGCCTGCTGGCACAGTTTTTTCCGCAGGTTTCCCTGGCCGCAGATAATATAATACACATCCTGTCTGCGCATCCCAGCCAAAGCGCAGAGCACAGCCTGATGATTTTTCCTGCGGCTTAATTCCCCAACAGACAATAAAATAACTGCCTGCTTTGGAATCCGGTATTTCCGGCAAAACTCCCTGCGTACACTGCCTGCGCCTGTTTTTTTTGATACATCCGTTCCCTGCCGGATTTCATCTGACAAACAGACTGTCTGCGGCTGATTCCCCGTTGACTGGCCGGCCGAAAAACGGCTTATTTCAATTCCGACACCTGGCAGATAACAAATCTTTCCTGCCCGCAGCTTCCTGCGCGCCAGCGCATGATCTTCCCGGTTAATCGTAATCAGAATATCCGTCCAGTGCGCCAGCAGCTTTTCCGCCGGATAATACAGTATCCAGTTTTTTATAGGCGCCCCTTGATAAAAATGAAATCCGTGAGCGGTATAAATCACCCGGACATTCCTATGGCGGGCCGCCAGTCTTGCCAGCGCGCCGCCAATCGGAGAATGGCAGTGTATCCAGGCAAAATCCAGCCGCTCCAGCAGCCTGTCAAGCTGGCGGTACGCTTTGCGGCACTTTTTAAAAGAGCGAATACCAGTATCCCGCGGACAGTCCCACGCATGGCATCTGACATGCCAGTCATGCAGTGTGCTTACAAGCCTTTGCACCTGCCGTGCATCACAGGTATTTCCTTCTTTGAAATTACACATCACATGCACTTCATATCCCAGTTTCAGCAACAGACGGATATTTGGCATATTAAACTGGTCAATCATGGACGCGACCGATGCAAGCATCAGAATCCTTATTTTCTTCTCCGAAACAGAAACCTTGCCGTCACGGCGCGTTTCTTTATGCTTCATTCATAATCTCAGCCACGGATTTCATAATTCTGACATACATGGAATAGCTATCCGTGTCTTTGTCCTGTCCTTTTCCTGCTTCCTTAGGCTGCCACAAATCCAGCACTGCATTGGATGCATGGGCAGTCCCCCAGAGCAGCTCATCCGCGTTCGCATCCAGCGCACTGCAGATGCTGACAAAAGTCTCCAGGCTCATAATTCTGGTTCCGCGTTCGATATGGCCCAGAAACGACATGCTAATCTCGCATTTCCGGGCAAGCTTATCCTGCGACCAGCCCTTTGCCTTGCGAACCTGGCGGATTCTGCTTCCTATTTTTGTATAATTCAATTCCCTCATAATCTGTCTCCATTCCGGTCTGTGCTGAACATAACATTTTATTACAAATTGTTGTCTTTAAGTATTCTATCTCAATTCACATTTT
>CAMWXD010000112.1 GCA_947178105.1 uncultured Eubacterium sp.
AACTCATCATAGGTCTTGCATCCCTGCGCCAGATCAGAGAAATCAACCACCGTCAAATCTGAAAATTCCGGTTCATACAGCTTTTCACGGATGGCTTTGATTACATCCACATTGCCCTTTAAGATTGGCACCGGAAATTCAATAATCCCCAAATGCCCGTTACCTGTCTTGTCATACACATCTGCACCTACAACTTCTGGCATCTGCTTTCCAAGCGTAATCCCCATGATAGCCGCCGTGTTTGCAATAATGCCAAGGGGCAGGTTCTCGTCAATCACCATGACACACTTCTCATTCTGTAAATCCATTTTCTGTATCCTCCTTTTGATAGCAGCGGTAAAGATAGGCTCTGTGAAAGCCTGCCCGCCCGTATTGTTCCGGCAGTTCTTCCTTTCCCGGAATATCTGCCAGTATCCTTGTAACTTCATTATCGATTGAAAACCGCAGGATATTTTCTATGCCCTCACATGGCAGATTCCCGTCCGGCAGGAACAAAAGTTCCTGCCGCTTTATGCCAATAACCGTGTCCGCATCTGCCATGACATACTCTGCATTTTCCTCTCCTTCCCCACTTTTGAGAAACAGGCTGTCCTGCGATCTCATATCAACACACAAATTTCCGACATCTTCCGTAATATTCCATTCACCTACCACGCCGCATTCTTTTAGCACATATCCATTGTTTGTAAGTATGGAACTCAGGTGGTAATTGGTATGCTCCACAATACGGAATACACAATCCAGTCCGCTCCGGCGGCTAATTTCCTCACATTTCTGTATATTATCCGGGATATTCCCCTGCGAATATTTATAATACAGTGGGTAGACCAAAAGACGGTCTCCCATTTTTTTCAGTATCCATCCCTGACATATCTGTGTTTCCCTATCTTGGAACAGACTTATAATCTGTTCCTCCATCCTTATGGCAGGCTCATTCATTTTTCCGGCTCTCCTTTCCGCTGTATTCAGAAAGGAAAAGTCCCGCAACCGCCATAACCGTCCCCACAGCAGAAATCCATGTCACTGGCTCTTTTAGTACCAAAACGGATGTCACCACTGTTATGACGGGAACCATGTAAATATAAACGCTTGTCTTTACTGCGCCAAGCGCCTTCACCGCAAGGTTCCATGTGACGAAACAGAATGCAGACGCCCCCAATCCCAGATACAGGATATTGAGCAGATGCGTCAAATTAGCAAACCGTTCCAGCCCGATTCTAAAATCAAAAAGGAATAATACCGGAACCATGAAAAGGATACCGTAAAAAAATGTCCTGCGCGTGGTGAGGATGACCGGATAACCAAAACTGCTGATCTTCCTTGTCAGTATGGAATAACACGCCCATACAAAAGCCGCCAGGACTGCCAGCAGGTCACCCACAGGGCTCAGCTCCAGTTCAGAGCCATTAAAGCTGATCAGCGCAACACCTGCCATTGCCACCACAAAACCAATGAAGAAGTTTGCCCGCAGCTTCCCTTCCGCTTTCAGGAATAGCCGCGACAGTATCGCTGTGAAAAACGGAGCAACCGATATGATAACACCCACATTGGAAGCCATCGTGTATGTAAGGGCGATATTCTCCAGCAGATAATACAGGCATATCCCGCACAGCCCCGCCAGTACGAATGTCGCCTCCTGCCTGCGGCTCACAGCTTTCAGCCGATGTGGGCAGGCCAGAAACAATGCCACAAAACCCATGACAAAGCGGAAGAACAGGATTTCCACGGGCTTGAAATCCGTAAGCAGGACTTTGGTGGATATGAATGTCGTCCCCCATATGATGATGGTGAACAGCGCCGCCAGATGCCCGGCCGATCTCCTATTCCCCATGCTGCCCACCATCCCTGTCTTTTTCCGAAAATATTTCGCGGTAAGTACCCGGTGCAAGCCCTATGAACTGGTTGAAGTAATTTGTAAAATGACTCTGGTCTGAAAATCCCGTCCTGATTGCTGCTTCCACGGGAGACACACCTTCCGATAACAGCTTTTTTGCCTCATTGATACGGACTGTCTCAAGATATCGGTACGGCGTGACTCCTTTTTCTTTTGTAAAGGCCCGTAGCAGCGTTGACTTGCTAAGCCCTGTGTGACGGCAGATTTGGTCTAAATAAATGCGCTCCGTAAAATGCGATGTCATGTATTCACAGGCTTTTTCAATCTCCTGCCTGCATTCCGGGATGCAGCTTTCAAAGGGCTTCCCATAATTCTGGATGAGGTATGAAAGTAGGAACAGCAGGGTTTCCTCCTTCTTAAACTCCCCTGTCCCTTTCATAACCATCTCATGTAGCGGGCGCAGGTGGCAGGCTATTTCCTCATCACAGATAACATTCTTGGAAAATCCCGGAAGCTCCCGTTTCCCGGTAACTTCCTCCGCCAGATCGAGCATGACCTCCTTTGAAATGTTGAATCCCCGGTAATCAAACGTCCCTTCATCACTTTGCACACAGGCATGGCTGTCACCCGGATTGAAAAGCACGATGCTTCCTTCCTCTATGGCATATTCCCTGTCCCTGCAGGAAAGCACCCGCTCCCCCTTCTCCACAAAGCCTATGACATAATGCTCATGGAAATGGCTCGGAAACGGCTGTACAATTCCCTCAAAGCGGTATGCCTCAATCCTTAATTCATCATCATATACCACTGTTCTTGTTTCCTTCTTCATATGGATTACCTCCTTGTCAAGAGCCATTTTACCTCTTATTTTTTCCTGCGTCTTGTAAAATATCTTCATTTTTCAGTTTTATCGGCTCTATTTCCTGCCGGTATTATCTGATAGAAGAAGCTGGTGGCGAACCCCTATACCTTTTAAATAATCATAATCGGGTAGAAGATACCCCTTACAGAGTATCAACCCCCACAGATTCCGGACGTGCAGATTTCCCGCATCCGGCTCCTTGCCTTATGTTTGAGTTGCTGTCTTATAAATGCTATGATAAATCTTCGGTTGTTCTAACGGACAATATTTCAGCAGTTCATTGAATTCTTCCCAGGTGTAGCTTCTTCTTTGGCTTCGTCTGTTCAGCCATTTGAAAAGCGCCTTCCGCGTTTCATAGCAATATTGCACCAGCATCCGGGAATTGTCCGTTATGCCGTAGTACTGATAATGTCCCCTTAATTTTTGATTGGCTTTCTTTATCAGCATTGAAACTTTCATTCCACGACTCTTTTTCAACCACTGGCCCATGTCTGTGACTTTCTTCCGGAACTTCTTCCTGCTGGTTCTCCTTTTTACCCGAAACCAGCCTTTCTGGCTTTTAGAGCAGTAGTGCGTAAATCCAAGGAAATCAAAAGTTTCCGGCTTGCCATCCCCTTTTGCTTTCCGGCTTGCTTGCGCCCTGCTTCCGAATTCTATCAGTTTTGTTTTCTCTTCTTGAAGCTCTAGCCCAAACTCTGCTAACCGCCTTTTTAAGTCCGCATAAAACTTTTCTGCGTCTTCTTTTTCTTGAAAGCACGCTATAAAGCCGTCTGCAAAATTTACCAGCCACCCTTCTCCATGGTAAGTGTGCCTTTCTTTCTGATAAAACCAAAGGGTGAGCATATAGTGCATATACACATTTGCCAATATTGGGCTGATATTCCCGCCTTGGATTGTCCCGCTTTCTGTCCTGCTGTATTTCCCATCTTCCATAACACCAGCTTTTAAATATTTCTTAACCAGCCATAGGATATTTGGGTCTTTTATTTTCACTTTTAGGCAGTCCAGAAGCCTCTTATGCGGTATCCGGCCAAAGTAGGAGTTAATGTCGGCATCCAGCACCCTTTCTCTATTACCCAGTTTAATGCCCGCAGTGCGTCATGGCATCCCCTGCCCGGCCTGAATCCATACATACAGTCTAAAAACACCGGCTCATAGATTGCCCCGATTATTTTCGCAAGCGCCATCTGCACCATTTTGTCTTCCAAAGATAATATCCCCAGCGGCCTTTTATCCCCATTGTCTTTTGGGATGTACACGCGCTTCGTCGGCTTTGGCTGATCGCTTTTATTTTTCAGCTTATCCACCAGTTCCATAATATTTCCGCTGACATTCTCCCCGTACAGTTCTTTATCTACCCCATCAATCCCTGTTGCTTTATCTGGGCCTAGTTCCCAGTAACATTCCAGCAGCAGTTGCTCATTGATCAGGTGATATAGTGACACAAATTTACGGTTCCTATTCTCCTGCGACAGCTCTCTTATCCTATCAATTTTCGTTTGCATCTGTTCCTCCTTTTCCTGCGCAAAGGCAGATATTTCCCTTGATAGGGCCACTTGGCATCCGCCCCTTCCCTCTGCCTGCATTGCCCGGCTTCCCTGGTACTATGGGCATCTCTGGCTCCCTGCATTCATCTGGCTTCCTTCCTTTCGTACGTACGCCATACCTCTTTCAAGGAAATGCAGGGCCTCCCCTGTTGACGTGGTGCGGGGATTGTGAATCATGGCTGGCTCTCTGACTCCGCGTGCTTCCCCAGGCAGGCCATTACGCCTGGTTCCTGTTGCCTTCCGCAGTAGTGAAAACGTCGGCGCACGGTCTGGTTGTATTTTCGGAGCTGAATCGCATTGCAGCCCTAATTCCTAACTGTCTACGCTTAGCAATATACGTTACCGCATACTGCCCAAGACTCGCTACGGATGGTTGGCCATTCCTTATCCGGCAGGGGTTCCACCTGCTACCCCGCACACCCTTTGCAGGGCGCGCCACCACTTTACAACTTTTTAACTCAAACTTCGCACATAAATTTTAGTTATGCACCTTGAAAATTCAATACCTGGCAGTGATTCAGTTATCAATGTTCTATAGTTTGCGCTGCTTGTAGTTTCGATTTTAACAAAGCAGGAATAGCGTCCATAAATGCATCTGCTAATACATCGATCTTATCATCTGTTATATCAAGACGATCGGCAGCCAGCCCTCTGAACATTTGAAGCAATAATTGAAATGCCTGTATCCATGTTATGTCAGACATTTACATCATATATCGGGTAAAGACTACTGCGGTATGTGCTGTCATCGCATCATAGGAGATGGATCTGCATTCTTTACCCAGATGCAGGTAACTTTTGCAGACTTTGAAAAAGACTTCAATGCCCCTTATACCGACATTTTTTTTATGCCGATATTTTTAGGTATTTGCTGCAGTAATGCACTCCTACTACAGCAAATATCGGTATTAATTATTTAAGCCCCGCCAGTTTCTTGAGTACAGCTTCATTATCCGCATACTTGAATGCAATGTCATCTTTAAATACGGATCCTTCCTTTCCACCAAGCTTTCTTTGCGCCCGCCGCTTCATTTCATCGGTTGCCCTTACATAAATCTGGGTTGTTTCCATACTCGAATGCCCAAGCCATTCCGACACAAGCGGTAATGGAACTCCTGCAAGATAAAGATGCATGGCACGCGTTCTCCTCTATAAATGGGGATGACGATGTGGAATCCCCGCATTGATTTTCTGCGCTTTCTTCTCATATGTTTTCATAAACCGTTGGACGAAGCCTGAAATACAGACATCCTTAAGTTTTACTGATTTTGCACTGTCCAGAAAACCCATGTACAGGTTAAGGGCATCCCTGTATGCCTGGATCGTATGCGGGCTTTTCTGTTTTGTATCTGGAAGGTAAACGGTAAGGAAATTTTTCATCAGCCTGTAAAGCCCGGGATCCCTAACCTTCAATACCGCCGCCTTCTTTCCCATAGATGGAAGAAAACTGCTTCCAGCCTACACCTGATGAATTCCGTATCCTTTCCGGAAGAAGATGAATGTAATAAAAGGTGCCGGTAAGCTCTGAATGTCCCATATATGTGCTTAGATATGGGAGAAGATTATTTACATCCAATCCGTTGCCAATCCATTTGGCCAGGTTTCTTGCCGCAAAAGCATGTCTGAGATCATATGGCCTGGGTTTTCTATAAGTTCCAAGCCCGCTGCGTTTCCAGCAGTGCCCAAACTGCGCTGTCATCCACTTTCTGTTATACGTCCCGCCGCCATACTCAAAAAAACATGTGCGGTTACCAGCCAGCCCATCATATTTCCTGCACAGCCTGGCCATATCCCGGGACATGATTATATGGCGGCCTTTATGTTTCTTGGCCTCCCTTATGTAAATATCCCCGGTATCAAGATTTACATCGCTGCATCTGAGGCGTAATGGTTCATAAGGCCTCATGCCGCAGCAGTACATCATCCTGGACATGAGAGATGTGACAATTTCAGGCTTGTATTTTTTATTGTTTGTAGGCGGTCCATATCCATCTACGGCACAAAATAAAGCCTGCAGCTCAGTATCTGTAAATATATAGGGTTCATATGCAATGCGTTTGAGTGTATAATCCTCATCCAGAATGTATGCTTCCCGGCTCAGAAAATTTATAGATCTACAGTACTGGCGCAGGCAGGCGGTAAATGCTGCCTGTGTATTCAGGGCATATCCTTTATGGGCCAGCCATTCATCCAGCATATCTGATGTCAGTGCACTGGCATCTTTATAATTAGAACAGCAGAAATCAATAATTTCATCAAAACCCATTGCGCAGAACGCTATCTGCTCCCTGTTGCAGGAAAGTTATGGCCTGTCTTCCTTTCTATTTTTATGTCCAAGCATCTGTGAAATGGCCTCGATTGGAACCCCGGCTTCAGACAGTTCAGTGGCAAAGAGCCTTCTGAGGCTGTGGAAGCTCCGGCCTGGAATCTTATCAACATTCGCTGCATTAAAATATTTGTCACAAAGGCTGGAAAATGTGCCATGTCTTTTGTCCATTGGCCTTACGGGCCCTTTTCACTGAAAAATATTTCATTATGACTGCACTCAGGACGTCCTGTTAAGTATATAGCCTGCAATGGCATTCATCACCTGGCCGCTTAACGGGAGTATCAGAGGGGCACCAGCCTTTGGCTGTGCCAGATCAGCAGGCCTTTATTCCAGCCGATGTCCCCAAGGCAGAGTGCGCATCTGCCAACACTTCTGAGCCCGGTATCAAAAGCCAGGAGCATTATACTAAATTTAATAATTTGTATGCAAAAATTTATTTTTATAACCTTCTTTTCCATAAAATTTACCAGAATCATAAACATCCTCCGAAATCAATAAAAGAAATAAAGCTTTCTAAATATGAAAGGAGGGTATAAAATATCCTGCTTTTTACAATCCATTGTCAAACATTTCATTGCACACTAAAATTAAGAAAGTGATTTGTTGCTTATGAAGAAAAAATTGTTTAAATTAATGTCGTTATTTTTTGGCCTGGCACTCCTTCTGACCGGACTCCAGTTCAACAGTTCATTTTTAGAAACAGCGCATGCAGCAACTGAGCTAGACATGAATGGGTATACAATCAAAGGATATCCGTACTCCGACAGCCACTTTCCAGTGTATGATTCTACCGGATCCGGGAAAAGGCAGATCGGCACCTGCTATGGAAATGAGGATTTGATCACCATACACGGCGTAGGGTCTGATGGATGGAGCCTGATTACATATCCAGCCGGACAGACGACCAAAACAGGATACTGCTGGACATCATATTTATTCCAAAATGTTGATTTCAGTGGATCTATAGGCAATGTCCGTTCTAACATCACAACTTACCGCAAACCTGGATGCAGCACAAAATATGGAACATCCACGACTGGAGATCAAGTTTTTATACTCGGAAGTGCAAATGGAAATACGCAGATTTTATATCCCTGCGGATCCTATTACAAAATGGCGTGGATCAAAGGGTCTTATACGATCAATAATGGGACGCTGACAAACAGCGGAAATAATACAGGCGGTGTGCTTCATTCACCTGTCCCATCTGGATGCAAATTCAACAGGAAAACAAATGATGGCGGATGGTATGTTACCACGACATTAACCGAGGCGTATCTTCTGCGACCCCTGTGTATGCAATTGCAGACGGGACTGTTACCTATAAGCAGGCATACCGCATATATAACGGTGTAAAGAAGCTGACAAGTTATGGAAATTTTATTGAGTTCCAGTCATCAGACGGAATATATACAGCAAAATATTGCCACTTAAACGGATTTTCCGGGGCAAATCAGATCATCAGCAGCTACAATACCGTACGCGCTAGTGGAAGTACCGGCGTATATCGTATCAAAACCAGGACTGTAAGAAAGGGTGAGGTAATCGGCTATATCGGCCAGACGGGAAATGCCAGCGGCGTACACCTTCATTTTGAACTGCGAAGAAATGGTACGCGCATAGATCCAACATCTGTGATTGGCGGTCTGAAATAAATAATCTATTTGCTGTAACTATCCTATCCAAAAAACATATGGGATAGTTACGGTAACTAATTCCACATCCAGAAGCTATTTGTTTTATCAATGCACCCGCAGAGTCAATCATTTTATACGTACATTGTATACGAAAAAACATTGTCTTTAGACAATGTTTTTTTGTTTCATTGGCATCTTTTTAATCTACTAGATTTACTATGTAAAATGTGTCTTCTTGCCATTTCCTTTACTCTAAACGGGCTTATAGCATTTCTACCATTATAGCAAAACCCGCCAACAAACCACCTACAACTGTGTCAATTCCCTAAACGGGCTTATAGCATTTCTACAGGGTTAAAAACTTTATCTAGTTTAATTTCATCATAGTGTCAATTCCCTAAACGGGCTTATAGCATTTCTACTATGATTTCATCATTAATTCCATGTGTAGAAGAACGTGTCAATGCCCTAAACGGGCTTATAGCATTTCTACTGGGAGGACAACGTATGTTAGTAGAAAACATTAAAAAACGTGTCAATGCCCTAAACGGGCTTATAGCATTTCTACTAAGGAGGAAAAATTATGAAAAAAATAAAAGAAGGTGTCAATGCCCTAAACGGGCTTATAGCATTTCTACCAATTCTGAACAGTGGTTATGAAGTAGTGTGGAACGATGTGTCAATGCCCTAAACGGGCTTATAGCATTTCTACCGATGAAATTGCTGAATATTACGCAAATTCTGGTTATTGTGTCAATGCCCTAAACGGGCTTATAGCATTTCTACATCTAAAAAATGCTCTAATAAAAATAAGATTAAAGTGTCAATGCCCTAAACGGGCTTATAGCATTTCTACCACAAGCAATCCGTATCGTTTTGTTGCAAAAGATGGGGTGTCAATGCCCTAAACGGGCTTATAGCATTTCTACGAAGAATGAAACGGTTACATTTTTATTCAAATGAAATGTGTCAATGCCCTAAACGGGCTTATAGCATTTCTACATGAAAGCAATGAATTGGGAAAAGTCAGTACTATAGTGTCAATGCCCTAAACGGGCTTATAGCATTTCTACTATACCGCTAATGAAATAAGTAATTTTATAGAAGTATGTGTCAATGCCCTAAACGGGCTTATAGCATTTCTACACTGGGAAGATGCAAAAAGAAGGTTTGATGAATTAATGTGTCAATGCCCTAAACGGGCTTATAGCATTTCTACGCTATGCTTCACAATCCCTTTATTTTCAAGCCTTCCAGAACCTATTTTTGCAGGTAATTGTCTGACAATTCAAAAATCAGGCGTTTAATTGATACAATTTCGTTTTTTCAAAAATTGTACTGAATTTAATACAATTTTTAAATCATTTTCCCTATTATAATTGCTTCTAAATATATATGCAATATCCATAAAACATTTTACATAATCCGATAGCGTCCAAATCCAAAACTAGTATTTTTTCCAATATGGATCAGTTCCCCTGCCAGGAGCACTGGCAACGTTTCCGGATACAGCTCTTTCAATTGTATAAAACCTGTAATCCCATACAAATGCATCTTCCCTTTCCTAGAAGAATACCTGCATACTTTTACATGTTTCGACTTCTGGTTAGACACATCAGGAACTGGAACCTCATAATCATGGTAAGGATGATCAATCCATCTAAAAGCCCGGACTTTTCAGGAAGGCATGCTCCATCCATTTGAAAGACACGCTTTTTTATATCTGAAAAATTATCTTTTAGCCTGCTTATACAATCCTGTCTGCCAAGGTCCTTCCATTCCGGTATTTGTTCTGGATGGATGTCCATATTTTCATAATTCATATCTGACGCCAAAAGGTGGTAACAATACAGCCTTTTTTGTATGATCATTTCCAGCAGCCTGTAAAACAACAATGTAGACATGTCATATTTTTCTTGCTGTTCACGTATACAAGCGCACTGGTACATAGTGAACATCAGCGCAGTATATGCTTCTTTCTCAGATAAGATTGCTTCGTAGTTCCTATTTTTAATGCTGCTTTGAATTTTTTTCAGCTTTTCTAATATTTCCGCCTGCTGCTTTAACGGTTCCCTAAAGTCCATCAAAAGATAACCTGTGTTCGAGCTGTCCCTGTCAAGGATCTTAACCAGGTCAGACATGTTTTTCGCTGCATGATTAAAATTGAATGCATCCCATTCTTTATATGCACAAGCCAGCATTTCTGCATATTCTAACTGAAGATGGATGATAGGATTGGACATGTTTTTTTGTATTTCTTCAATTTTTTCTATTGCACCCGCATAGGCGTACTGTCCAAAAAATGAAAATGCCTTTTCAATTTCCAGGTCCCCGAAGATTAACCACGGATTTGTAATATAGTATAATGTTTCAGAACCAGGTTTTGGCTTTCTAAGGTTTTTCAATGAGCGGCATGATCGTTTCATCATAAAAAGTATTCGCTTTTTCTATATGCTCTGGTGTATTTCGTTCCATCTGCATCCATTTTTCAGTCATTTGATCCAGTGTTTTGTTCATTTTATGTTTCCTTTTCTATGCCTGCAAACGTTTTGTTTTGCTATTAGTCTATAAAATTTATAATACAGAATATAATACTGATTACTAGCATAATATAATTATCTCATAAAATCAAATTATTTTTATAATTATAATAATAGTTTTGACATATATAAAACAGTAAAAGCAGACTATCAATAGTTATATAATGGAACACTCTATGCCGACCCGCATTTGTTATGCTTAATAAATCATACCCGTTTTCCAGGTGGAAAATTGCCAGGTGTACAATAATTTTACCAACAAAAGAAATAGCACGTTTTATACATATATGAAAATGAAGGGAGACAAATATGCTGTTAAATTTGACAAACCACCCATCTGCTAATTGGGACCTGGGCCAACTCAATGCTGCAAAAGAACGCTGGAATACAATATTAGATATGCCGTTTCCAAATGTCCCTCCAGATTTTGATGAAGATCAAATTATACAATCAGCAGAAGCTATTGTAAAAAAAGCTGTTCAACTTCATCCTGACGCTGTACTTTGCCAGGGAGAAATGACGATGGTTTTTTCTTTTGTCTATATGTTCCATCTATACGGGATTCCTTCTTATGCTGCAACAACATACCGCCAGTCAAAAGAAATTATGAAAGAAGATGGGACAGTGCAGAAGCAGTCTGTTTTTCATTTTGTTAAATTTCGAAAATATCCATTGATTTCAAGTCCATAACCCACCAACATCATATTTGCAATGCTTTTTTATTGCAAATATGATGTTGTAAAAAACATATTTTCATTGATACACCTCAATATTTTCTTTCATTAATTCCGAATATTAGAATTCCCTGGTATTTTGTTTTTCCTAGTAAAAACCATTTGTATTTACTTTATTTTAAATGAAGCGAAAAGGAAATGCAAAAGTAAATCTGTTGTCTATAAAAAATGCAGATTGGCAAATAACATTAATATAAAATATTGTTTTTGGTTGAAAATATTTCTTTGAGTGCTTATAATAATGTTTAAAGCGAGATGTAAAATTGTATTAAAATCAGTACAATCTTTAAAAAGACGAAATTGTTTTAATTGAATGTCTGATTTTTAAATTGTCAGTCAATTACCTGCAAAATTAGTCTCTGGAAAGCTTGAAAATAGCGAGGTTGCGACGCATAGCGTAGAAATGACAGAAGCCCGTTTAGGGCATTGATACAGCATATATTGCAAATGCTGTCCCAGTGAAAGTAAGACTGTAGAAATGACAGAAGCCCGTTTAGGGCATTGATACAAACATCAACTTCAATCTCTTTCACTATCTCTAGGGAAATGTAGAAATGACAGAAGCCCGTTTAGGGCATTGACACATCATATATGACATTTAACACAGATGGACATTTATACATGTAGAAATGAAGAAAGCCCGTTTGATGGCATAAACACTACTATTAAATACATTAAATTATAGAATCATGGTCATTATTTCAAATTATGAATTACAACATATAAAGGAATCAATATATTCTGTTAAAACCAATGAAGGTATGCCTGCATGTCCATGTTGTGGAAGCCAACTGCGCTACCGGGATCGTAAGCTGCGTATATGGATGAAAGAAGCGGGAGAAAAACAGTATATTCAGATCCGAAGGCTTCGCTGCAGCAATCCGGATTGCCATAGATACCATCAGGAGCTTCCAGACTGCATTGTGCCATATAAGCATTATGAGTCGGAAGTCATTTCAGGAGTTCTTGAGGGGATTGTGCTGGAAGAAGATCTGGATTCCGAAGACTATCCGTGTGTTCCAACAATGCTTCGGTGGCTGGCATGGTTTCAAACAAATATTCCTGAAATAGAAAATTACATCCAAAAATTTGGCTCCGATTTAACAGTGCTTAAAACTATAGAACATCCACCTGAGTTTTTTAACCTTGAAAAATTGCAAAGCACTACTTGTTGTTGGCTGGAAACAGTTGTACAAATTATTTATAATAATGATGGTTTTCTGGTTCCGGTCTATTGAACAGAGATTACACATGAAGTTTATAAGACTGTATAAAATTGAAAAACTGAGATATTACCGGAGAAAACGGGGATATCTCAGTTTTTTGCTTTTTTAATCCTTTTCTTTATAAAGTCTTCAAAAAAAGAATTCCGATGCACCCGTTTTGTTTTTCTTCTTTTTCCCATGAATGTTATAGTAAGAAAAATATGAGGAGGGATATCAGATGAATGAAAATTTAGTAAAAAAGACGGAAGAATGGATGCAGCTGGAGAGGAAAACGTTAGCGCAAAGAAAAGTTGCGGAAGAATTTTATTATAACAACCTGATGACGCTGATAGAGGCAGATTATATCGAGCGAAATAAAGCAAGCATTGGGGAAAAGGCAAAATATTTTATTACGTCAGTGGGAACTTCTTATGAACCAATTGTCCTAAATATCAGGTTTTTGACAGGATATGGTAACTTCATCCCCTTTTTTTACCGAGACTGTAAATTTAACTGTGTATTGTCGGAAATTGGTATGTAGCCGTTAGG
>CAMWXD010000113.1 GCA_947178105.1 uncultured Eubacterium sp.
AATTGCTTGAAGTAAGTACATCTACCGCTTCCAGAGTCATTAGGAAAATGGTAAAAAACAACTTGCTGAAACAGAATGGAAAAGCAAGAAACACCAATTACACAGTTATAAAATAATGAAGGTGGTGCGCAATAAACATAACACCCCCGGCATTATCAAGTATCCCTTCTGGCAGATGACGGCACAGAATCCGAAGGCTGTGTATGCCTGCATCAATTATGGGGAGGCGGTCTGCCCGAAGGGGATTGAAGCTAAGTCCATATGTATTGACGGGGATATAGGAGATGTGCTCTGCCATTTTCCAATGTAACCTTATTTCGGGAAAATGAATATTTTTTGTTACTTTTCACGGGTAGGGGCCGCGAGGTGTATTTGTGCGCTGTTTGCACGCAAAACCCGACTATTTTTCATAAAGTTCGGCGTATAATAGTTATGATACATTGACCTGTCTATTTTGAATTGCTATAATAAAACTACGGGAAAAAGAAACATTTCACAATATTCCGAAGTAAGGAGAAGAGGATGGAGACAATTAAGCGGGATTTGTATTTGAATCGGCTGATTGAACGTAGAGAAAATGGTTCGATTAAAGTGATTACTGGTATTAGGAGATGCGGAAAATCATATCTGCTGTTTAAGTTATATTATCAGTATCTTTTGGGTTCTGGTGTAGAGGAATCCAGAATTATCAGAATTCCGCTGGATGATGATGATTATGGAGACCTGCGTGACAGCAGGAAACTGAGCAGCTATATCAAAGAGCGTATAACCGATGATGGCATATGGTATGTCTTTTTGGACGAAGTCCAGATGTGCAGGGGATTTGAGTCGGTACTTAATGGCTTGAACAGAAGGGAGAATCTGGACATCTATGTAACTGGAAGCAATTCGAAATTCCTTTCCACCGATGTACTGACGGAATTTCGGGGGCGCGGAGATGAAATCCGGGTTTTTCCGCTGTGTTTTTCGGAATATGTTTCGGCATATTCAGGAGATAAATATGATGCGTGGATGGATTATTGTACCTATGGCGGATTGCCGCTGATACTCAGCAGAAAAACGGATGAATTAAAGTCAAAGTATCTGATTGATTTGTGCAGGGAATTGTATCTGAAGGATATTGAAGAGCGTCACGGGCTGCGTGGAGACAACTGTATGGCAGCATTGGTGAATATCCTGGCATCGGCGGTGGGGTCGCTGACCAATCCGACGAAACTGGCGAATACTTTTGGCAGCAATGGGATGAATGTCAGCGACAAAACCATAGGAGCTTATATTGGATATCTGTTAGATGCTTTTATCATCAGTAAAGCAGAGCGGTATGACATTAAGGGAAAACGGTATATTGCTTCTCCCTATAAGTATTACTTCACGGATGTGGGACTGCGCAATGCTCAGCTTAACTTCAGACAGCAGGAAGAGAACCATATTATGGAGAACATTATCTATAATGAACTGTTGATCAGAGGATTTAATGTGGATGTTGGTGTTGTGGAGCATTCCGAACGAGATGAGAATGGAAAAGTGGTTCGCAAGAGGCTGGAGGTGGATTTTGTCTGCAACCGTGGCAATCAGAGATATTATATCCAGTCTGCCTTTGCGATTCCGGACAGCAGCAAAATGCAACAGGAGCAGAAGTCATTGGTGCATATTGGCGATTCTTTTAAGAAAATCATCGTGGTCAAGGACAGAATTAAATTATGGCGAAATGAGGAAGGAATTGTGGTTATGGGGATTATGGATTTCCTTTTGAAACCGAATAGCCTGGAACTGTAATTTGCAAATTAAGTCCATATGTATTGACGGGTTCAAAAAGGGGGAAACGATTGATCAACACATGCTATTATATAAAAGAGGTATCCGCAAAGACCGGAGTTAAGGCTGGAACCATTAGGTTTTATGAAAAAATCGGATTTCTGGAACCTGTAGAAAGAATGCCGAATCTATACCGAGTATTTAATGAACATCATATTTATCAGATACAGGTGTGCAGTCTGGTTTTCGGTGGTTTTGTAAATAAACGTCTTCGTAAAATAAGCATGAATATAATAGCCGCAGCTAAAGATTGGGATTTAGAAGCCTATGACAGAGCGGCACAAAATTATCTACAGGCAGTTGAACAGGATATCACCCGAACAAAAAAGGCTATATTCATTGTGACAAAGCAAATAGATCAAGATGAAAATGACGAAAAAATATATTCTAGAAAAAAGGCAGCAGAATTGCTTGGTGTGACACCTGAAACCATCCGTAACTGGGAACGCAATAGGCTGCTTGCACAGAAAGAACCGTATTCTCAACGGCGATACCAAACCAATGAAATAAGGCGGATGTATATGATACGGTTTTTGCTGGACACCGGTTACAGCTGCATGGCAATTCTGCGGTTTTTAACTGCGTATGATGACGGACTGGAGCAGAAAGCTGCAGGGTTCCTTCTTGGTACTGCAGAAGACGCAGACTTACAATCCAGGGCGGATCAGTATCTAAAATCATTGATAAGGGCAAGAACGCAGGCAGATACGCTCTGCCATCTTTTAGTAGATATGAAAAAAATATAAACCTTCCAATTGTACACCACCTTTTTCAAACAGTTTATAATCCAGGAGAACTGTATCAAAATAAAATGAGAAAGGTGGTTTATTTATGCGATACTTTGGAGTAAATGTGAGAGATTATCCAACAGAATACGGTTTTATGCCATCGTTACAGTTATATCTGGTGGAGAAAAGTGACAGCCCTAGACCGATTGTTATAATTGCACCGGGCGGGGGGTATACGAAGTTGGCAGATTCTGACCAGGACAGGATAGCTCTGCAGTACAACGCTGCCGGGTTTCACGCCGCTGTTCTGAAATATAGTGTGCAACCGCACCATTTTCCGGAACCACAGCAGGATCTAATGTCGGCTATACGGTTGGTTCGGGAATATGCCTGGGAATGGGGAATTATGGAAAACGGTATTGCAATATGCGGATTTTCAGCGGGTGGTCATTTGTGCGCCAGTGTAAGCACTCTTTGGCATAAACTGGGTGATGAGAAATGCCGACCAGATGCCGCCATTCTGTGTTATGCTATCCTGACATCAAGACTTGATCATTGCAGAATGTTTCTGAAAGACCATGTGGGTTATGATGAGGAGGAAAGGTTAAAACTTGTATCCTGTGATGAACAGGTCAGTAAATATACACCGCCGACTTTTTTGTACAATACCTTTGAGGATAAGCTGACAAATGTTGAAAATGTGCTGTATTATGCTGAGAAGTTGAAAAAACACGAAATCCCTTTTGAAATGCACATCTTTCCAAAAGGACAACACGGTGAATCCTGGTGTGATAGTACTATTTGGGCAACACCCATGCGAAGCCGGGATTATAATTATATCCGTATTTCCATCGAGTGGATGCGTGAATTGTTTGGATTTATGGAGGCAAAATGATGAATGTCAATGAATATTTAAATGGACACAAGGTTACGGAAATCAAAGTCGGACAAAGCGGCGCAAATGTTTACGAAATTGATGGAAGGTATGTTTTGAAACATGTGATTCGTCAAAAACTGAAAGAAGAACTATTTGCCGCGTATACACGGGAAGTGTTATTTTACCGGAATCAGATGATACGGCAAAGAATATATCTTCCTGAAGTGCTGCAAGCTGAAACTTCCGAAAATGAAATCCTTATCTTAATGAAAAAGTATTGTCGTCCTGAACGTCATACGATCAATACAGAATTGATTCAAAAAATTACAAAGACATTGGCTGCATTACATACAGATGCCCCGCCGTCTTTTATGTGTAAGGATCAGGAAAAGGCAGAAGCGCTATCCGACCAAATGATTACAGAATGCTTATGTGGATGGAAAAGTGTACTGGCTGAATATCCGGGTTCATTTAATGAAAATCAACTGGAAGAAATAGCAGGCAAAATAAATAATCTTATCGCATGGCACGATTCCGAAGATCGCGTACTGATTCATGGTGATTTTCATTGGGATAATTTATTAGAAGACGAAAATGGAAATATTTTACTTTGTGACTGGCAGGGTGTCAATCTTGGCGGAGCTTCTGGAGACTTGAGCTTTTTTCTGAGCAGATTAAGCGGAGATGGTATCCGAATCGATGCTGCGGTTTTCTTGGATTATTATGTTAATGCGATCTGGAAGCTTTCCGGGAAACAAATCCAGCGGCAAGATATTATACGGCATATGAACGCTGCAAATGTTATCACTTCTTTTCTCTTTTGGCACCAATATCTGCATGGCAGCAGTGAGGAACGAGTGAGGGATATTTATGGCAAGATGACAAAGGATTTTAAGGGCTGCAATCTGAATTTATTTTCTTAAAGGTTCTGAATATAAGACCTATTCCAATTGCTGCCGTAATAATCTCCGCAATAGGAAAAGTAAGCCATACGATCCATGCATTTCCGAGATCGACGGAAATAAACAAGGTAAACACCCACGCCACCGGCAGAACAAATACAAGCTGTCTGCAGATTGAAATAATAAGGGACGAAATACCGCAGTCCAATGCCTGCAATACCCCCTGGAGAGCGACACTGATGCCTGCAAATACAAAGCCTGTGGAAATAATCCGGGTTGCACTGACACAGAGATTTTCGGTTGTTCCGGAAAGCTTAAATACCGAACAGAGCGGACCGGCAAATAATTCCAGTGCGATTGTTCCTACAGCCATAATAATAAGAGTATACAGGACGCCGTACTTGATCCCTTCCATAATGCGTTTTTTGTTTCGCATTCCATGACTGAACGAAACAATGGGCGTAATGGTGTCACGAAGTCCAAATGCGGCAAATAAAATAAACTGCTGAATCTTATAGTACAATCCGTAAGCCGTAACCAGAGTCTCATTAACCTGTACCAGTATAATATTGATGCCGTATGTCATAAAAGACATCAGTGCCTGTGCAATAATAGCCGGCACTCCGATCGCATAGATTCCCATGATCAGTTTTGCCTGAGGGCGGATATACTTCAGTGCTTTGTCCACACTTTTATTCACTTTAAAGTGGAAGAATAAAGCTAAAAAGAAGGAGGCAATCTGTCCAATCACCGTGGCACATGCGGCGCCGGTAACTCCCAGCGCCGGACATCCCAGCAGACCATAGATCATAATCGGATCTAAGACAATATTGATCACTGCACCGGAAACCTGCGCAACTGTTGAGTTAACTGTAAGTCCGGATGCCTGAAGTACTTTTTCCATAATACTGTAAAAAACAATGCCTATGGAACAGATACAGCAGATCTGCAAATATTTAACTGCCATATCATATACTACAGGATTGGCGGTTTGTGTTGCAATATAAGGCTTTACTCCCAGGATTCCAAACAGAATAAACACAAAAGTAATGATAATCGCAAGAAAAACTGCATTTCCCGCAACCATGGATGCTTTTGTTCTGTCCTGCTGTCCAAGGCTTTTTGCCAGTAAAACATTGACACCCACACCCGTACCGATTCCTATAGCAACCATCAGCATCTGTATGGGAAACGCCAGTGTAAGAGCATTCAGCGCACTTTCTCCGCCCTCCATGTTCGACACAAAGGCACTGTCTACAATATTGTAAAGCGCCTGCAGCATCATGGATATAATGACGGGAAATCCCATCGACAGCATTAGTTTCTTAATGGGCGCATTCCCCATTTTTTCAATAGATTTCTGTTCCATTTTATAACCTCCCTATACACACAAAAGGCGTAAGTCCGAGAATTGGACTTACGCCTTTTAAGCTACACATTTAGCATATTATATAATGAAAACAAGAAGAAATCAAGAGCGTTAAAAATTTTGTGCGTTTTTTGTGCGTTTTTTCCAAACAGAAGCACACCGTTTTTTGTGTAATATGTCCTTTGAATTTGAAGGATAAGAAAAGTAAAATAGGAATGCAAATTGAATCAGGCAAAATTAACGACACATGTGGCGCGCCGCGCGTAAATCTGATTACGGTACGGATACTGCAGGTGTCGTTTTTTTGCGCAAAAAAGGAGGATTTATGGAAAATACTAATTATCTTGGCACAGAAAAAGTGGGGAAGCTGCTGCGGCAGTTTGCAATTCCCTGCATCTGTTCCCTTATTATCTCATGCCTTTACAATATCGTAGATCAGATCTTTGTAGGCAATGGCGTTGGTTACCTGGGCAACGCTGCCACTGGCGTTATTTTTCCGATCACGGTGGTCGGCTGGGGCTTAAGCCTGTTTTTTGGCGACGGGGCGGCTGCCGCATTGAGTGTATCTCTGGGCCGCGGGGAAACGAAGGACATTCACAGGAGCGTTGGCAGTGCAATCCTGGGGTCGTTTCTCTCGGGCGTGGTGGTAATTGTCATCGCATATCTGTGGGGTGACGGCTTGCTTCGTATGATCGGCGCCACGGATGCCAATATTCAGATGGCTCATGATTATGGCGTAATTATTTTTGCCATGATGCCCCTTGCCATGACCCAGAATACCCTGGCGTCCATTATCCGGGCAGACGGCAGTCCCAAATACGCCATGATGGCCATGCTTACCGGAGCGGTTATCAACATAATCGGCGACCCGGTGGCCATTTTCGTACTTGATATGGGGATCAAGGGTGCGGCCTGGGCTACCATTCTCGGGCAGCTTGTCAGCTTCCTGATCTGCGCGGCATACTTAAGGAATTCTAAGACTTTTCGGGTGAGTGCTGGCAGCTTCAGGCCAAGTGCTGCGCTTTTAAAGCCGGTAATGGCGCTGGGAACCTCCAGCTTACTGACACAGCTTTCCATTGTGATCATTACAGTGGTTAATAATATTTTGCTGGTAAAGTACGGCGCCAGGTCATCCTATGGCGCCGACATTCCTCTGGCGGCGTTTGTAGTTATTATGAAGCTTTTCCAGATTGTTTTGAATATTGCCATCGGCATTGCCGCCGGCGCTCAGCCCATTGTGGGTTATAACTACGGGGCAAAAAATTATGGCCGGGTGCGTGAGCTGTTAAAGCTAATGGCGAAATGGACGGTAATTGTGGGTCTGGTCTGCACTGCTCTCTTTGAAATAATCCCCGGTGTATTTATCAGGATGTTCGGCTCGGCAGACGATCCTGTGTATTTTGATTTTGCAGTACTCTGCCTGCGGATCTACCTTTCCCTTATCCTGATTACCTGTGCCCAAAAGGTATGCGCCATCTTTCTGCAGTCCATCGGCAAGGCAAAAGCAGCCGCTCCGCTGTCCGTTCTGAGGGATGTGCTGTTGATTGTTTTTTCTCTGCTGATTCCTGTTGCCCTGGGCGTTACCGGTATTTTTTGGGCGGCACCCATTGCGGACATACTGGCTATGGTGGTCACGGCAGCAGTTATGATCCGGGTATGGAAGGAATTGGGGCAGGGGAGTAAAGCCGAGGAGCCTGCGGCTGTCATCCGTCCGTCACGCCAGGGAGCAATTATCACCATTGCCAGAGAGCATGGCTCTGCCGGAAAACGTATTGGCCAGCTGGCGGCCAGGAAGCTGGATATTCCCTGCTATTACAAAGAGCTGGTGGCGGTTGCAGCCCAGGAAAGCGGCCTGGCGCAGGAGTTTATTTCCGGCATCAATTCTGACGAGAACGCGGTCATGAGAGAGCTTTACCTTACTGCCGACCCGGTAAAACGGGCTGTGGCGGCGCAGGAAAAGGCCATCCGTCACATTGCGGACGCAGGCTCCTGCGTTATTATAGGACGCTCGGCTGATTATGTGCTTCGAAACTATCAGGATGTGGTACGTATCTTTATCTATGCCCCTAAAGACTACCGTGAAAAAAAGGTTATGGAGATGTATGGGGACAGCCCGGAGGATGCAAAAAAAAGCATTACCCGGTCAGATGCGGCCAGGGCTGCATATTATAAAAGTATTTCCGGTCAGGAATGGGGCGATCCCCATGGTTATGAATTATGTATCGACGCATCAGTGGGTGAAGAGGCTGCCGCAGATCTGATTTGCAGTTATGTCAGCCGGATGAACAGACAGCAATAAAATAATATCAGATATTTAGTGCTCCTAATTTTTTTATTAGGTACCTTGACAAAGCGTAATAAACAAATTATAATCAAGGTACCTAAAGAAAAGGAGGAATGCATTATGTCAGAAAAAAATATATGCCCAGGCTGTGGGAGACACTGTGATTTAAGCGAGCCCCACTGCGGAAGAGGGGAAGAATATAGCCGTACCGGAAAAATGCCGGAGCAGCAGGGAAAAAGACAGGAACATGAAATGCGCAGGGCACATTACCAGGCCGCAGATATCAGTGATAAGCTGGTTATTAATCTGCGTGATTTAGGACACATGATGCGGATGCTATATGAGGGAAAGGCAAGTCAGAAGCGCATCTTGATAATCCTGAATGAAGCGGAAACAATTACCCAGAGAGATTTGACGGAGCGTCTGGGAATTCAGCCGGGATCGGCCAGTGAAATTCTTGCCAAGCTGGAAGGCGCAGGATGGATTCTCCGCACCCAGAATGAAGCAGACCGCCGGACCACGGATGTTCGTCTGACAGACAGCGGCAGGGAGCTGGCGGCAGAGGCTTTGGAACAGCGCCGGAAGCGGCATGAAGAAATGTTTGCCTGTCTTACGGAGGAGGAAAGGCAGGAGCTGCTGTCACTGTTGGAAAAAGTCAGTGCGGATTGGAGAAACCGCTACGGCGAAAGAGGAAGAGCGCATGGCCGCAGGCATCATGACGGTCATTGCCATGGGGATGAGCACAGGCACCACAATGGCCATTACCATGAGGATGAACACAGGCACCACCGTGATCACAATCATGAGGGCGAACACGGGCATCACAGTGATCACAATCATGAGAATGAGCATAGCCGCCACAATGGCCATGGCTATGAGGATGAGCATCACAGCCATGACGGTTTCCAGCGGCAGGGAGGAAACTGACCATGTGGAAGTATATCAGACAATATCTGTTTTTTGCTGTCATTGCGGGCCTGTTCATGATTGGCGAGGTGCTGATGGATCTGATTCAGCCCGGTATTATGAGCCGGATTGTGGATGATGGCGTCCTGGGTGTAAGCAGTGGAGGCACTTCTGATCTCCGCCTGATCTGGATGCTGGGAATACAGATGATCGGTCTTGTTTTACTGGGAGGGCTTTGCGGCTCTTTGAACAATGTGTTTGTGCACATATCCAGCCAGAATATCGGCAATGAGATTCGGAAGGACTGCTTTCGCCGGATTATGGATTTTTCCTTTCCCCAGCTTGACCGCTTCGGCACCGGTTCCCTGGTGACCAGGGTGACCAACGATATTACACAGGTGCAGGGATTTGTTTCCCTGTTTGTGCGGGGAATGATCCGTACCTCGCTTCTCACATTCGGAAGTATGTATTTTATGTTCCGGCTGAATCCGCGTTTTGGGCTGATCGTGCTGTGCGCCTTCCCGTTTTTGGTGGGCGTTATTTCCTTCTGTCTGTGGAAGGCCAATCCATTGTTCTCCAGACTGCAGGCGCAGCTTGATGCCATCAATGCCATTATGCAGGAGGATGTGTCCGGCATTCGAATCATCAAAGCCTGCGTCAGGGAAGCCTATGAAAAACTGCGCTTTGGAAAGGCCAACGATGAACTGATCAAAACACAGTTAAAGACCCTGGTGATCTTTGCCTTCATGAATCCCCTTACCAATGCTCTGATGTATGTAGCCGTCACTGTGATTTTGCTGGCAGGATCCTATGAAGTAGGAAGCGGTACTGCTACCCCGGGAGCCGTCATGGCGGCAATCACATATACCACACAGCTGCTCAATGGAATTCTGATGCTTGTGATGCTGTTTCAGAATATTTCCAGAGGACTTACCTCCTGGAAACGGGTAAATGAGGTGCTGCAAAGCATGCCCGAGCTTGCGGACGGTTCCTTTGACGGGGTGACGCAGGTACAGGGTGAAATTGAATTCCGCGACGTGTCCTTCTCCTATCCCGGAAGCAGTCAGAAGGTGCTTTCCCATATCAATCTCAGGGTACACAGAGGGGAAACCGTGGCAATCATGGGAGCCACCGGATGCGGAAAAACAACCCTGGCCGGTCTGATTCCCCGATTTTACGATGCAGATGAAGGAACGGTGCTGGTGGATGGAATCGACGTCAGGGAGTACAGGCAGGAGGCGCTTCGGGAGAAAATTGCAATTGCCATGCAGAAAAGCGAGCTCTTCAGTATGACCATTCAGGAAAATATTGCATGGGGGCTGCCGGGAGCGGATGCTGCGTCAATAAAATCCGCGGCAGCCATTGCCCAGGCGGACGGCTTTATTTCATCCGCGTCGGAAGGATATGAAACTATCGTTGCAGAGCGGGGCATGAGTTTGTCCGGCGGACAGAAGCAGCGAATTTCCATTGCAAGGGCGGTTCTGAAGAATGCTGAAATTTTTATTTTTGATGATTCCACCAGTGCCCTTGACCTGAAGACGGAAGCAGATCTGTATCAGGCATTGAAAAAGTTTCATCCCAACAGTACCAAAATGATTATTGCGCAGAGAATCGCATCCGTGCGCACGGCAGATCGTATTATTGTTCTGGAAAACGGCGGTATCTCAGCCTGCGGCACCCATGAGGAATTGCTGCAATCCTGCCGGGTCTACCAGGATATCTACCATTCTCAAATCGGAGAGGAGGCCAAAGGAGCATGAGTACGAATCAAAATCAAATCCCGGCCGGGCGCAATATTCCAGGTATGATGAACCGGCATGAACGCTTTGCTGAGGCGGAGCATGCCGACAATATCGGCGCTGCTGCCAGGCGTATATTCACTTACTTTATGCGGGAAAAAATATGGGTGATCTGTATGCTGGCAATTGTTATATTTGGCACGCTGTGCGGCATTTACGCACCCAGCCTGCAGAGCAGAGCTGTTGATATGATTGCCGGAGAAAGATCGGGCATTCTTTTCCATACGCTGCTGCTGATGCTTTCTGTTTATCTGCTTTACAGCGTTTGCGGACTATTGCAGGGATTATGCAGCGCACGGCTCAGTCAGAATGTTGTGAAGCGGATGCGGGAGGAGCTGTTTGGAAAAATCATGGAGCTTCCGGTGCGCTATCTGGATACGCATTCCCACGGGGACGTTATGAGCCGGATGACCAATGACATTGAAAATATATCCACTACGGTTTCTCAATCTCTGCCTTCCCTGTTTTCCGGTGTGCTTACCATAATCGGTACCATGGCAATTATGCTTTGGTACTGTTGGCAGCTGGCCTTGCTCAGTCTTGCTACCGTGCTGCTGACAGTTCTGGCAACCAAAATCCTTTCAGGGAGAGTACGCAGATTTTCCCGCAGACGTCAAATGCTGCTGGGACAGCTGAATGGAACCGTAGAAGAAATGGTTTCCGGCTACCGCACGGTTGTGGCATACAATCATCAGAATATAACAACGGATAATTTCTGTGCCACGGCGGATTCCCTTACAAAAGCAGGAATTAAAACAGATATTTTCAGCGGTGTTATGGGACCGGTGATGAATTGCATCGGTAATATAGGCTTTGTTATTATTGCGGCCTTCGGCGGGTACTTTTCTGTGAACGGTTTGATTTCGGTGGGGGTGATTTCTGCTTTCATCGTCTATGCAAAGCAGTTCAGCCGTCCCATCAATGAGATTGCACAAATTTATGGACAGCTTCAGACAGCCATTGCCGGTGCGGAGCGGGTCTTCGCAGTACTGGATGAAGAGGATGAGGATAAAAACGGCGAGGCTCTTGCAAAAGAGGAAAAAGCAGCCATTACATTCCAAAATGTGCATTTCTCTTATGAAGCGGAAAATCCTGTGATCAGGAATTTTTCGCTGACAGTTCCAACAGGCAAAAAAGTGGCTCTGGTGGGCGCAACCGGCAGTGGAAAGACCACAATTGTCAATCTGCTGATGCGGTTTTATGAGATAGAAAGCGGAGAGATCCGCATAAACCAGCAGAATATACGGGATATTGCAAGGGGCAGCTTACGACAGAATGTGGCTATTGTTCTGCAGGACACGGTTTTGTTTTCCGATACCGTCCGCAGTAATTTGAAATACGGAAACGATGGGGCTACAGAGGAACAGCTTGCGGAAGCGGCAGAAATGAGCCAATGCCGGGAAATGATCGGGCTTCTTCCACAGGGATATGATACCGTGTTGACCGGCTCCGGCGCCAATATCAGCCAGGGACAGCGGCAGCTTCTTGCCATTGCACGTGCGTTTGTTGCCGATCCCAAAATTCTGATCCTGGACGAGGCCACATCCAACGTGGATACCCGCACTGAAAAAGCTATACAAGACGCCATGCAGCGTATTATGCAGGGGCGTACCAGTATCGTAATTGCACACCGCCTGTCTACCATAAGGGATTCTGATCTTATCGTTGTTATGGATCATGGAGAAATTGTGGAGAGCGGCGACCACGAGACGCTGCTTGCGAAAAAGGGAAAATACCATGAGCTGTACATGACCCAGTATGCAGGATTTGCAACATAATCAAATAAACGATTTGCGTCCGGAAAAATCAGGCTGGAAGCGGGCTGTAACCTGAAAGCGTAAACGGATGAACAAAACGAGACTTCTTCGGACTCTCGACAAGTTCTGACACATTTGCGGTTTTGTCATTCTGTATTTCAATGTCTGCTTTTAGCTAGATAAGAGATTCTCTTAAGGTCTTCTGCTCTATCTCGTAGTTTGCCGACATTGTTGCAAAACGCGCATCGCTGAGTTTGACCGATGCGTTATCCTCAGAGAGCTTTTGTCAAGGGTAAATTTGTCCAAACAGATTTCACCTGTGTAGAAGGGCATATTCCACACAGGTAAATCTGTTTAAAATTATCCAGTTTTGAAGTATTGAGCGAAACTAGCGAAATTTACGGATTTTCCATCAATCTTTTGGCATCATCCCTAGTAATGCAGTAGTATCGAAGAACATTCAATACGTTATCATTATCAGTTTCATCTTGGATGTCGGTAAAAACATTTTTTTTAATGATTGGTCTGGCAATGTCCATCTCTTCATCAGAAAGTGCTGAAAACGCAGCCCACCATTGATCGGTTAAGCCAATCCCGTGAACTACCCATTGTCTAAAGCCAATGGGCTTCCTGCTTCATCGACCTCGTAAC
>CAMWXD010000114.1 GCA_947178105.1 uncultured Eubacterium sp.
ATTTTATAAAAGAGTGGTGGGAAAATGGGGATACCGTTACTTTGATTACGCGTCCGCGCAGATTTGGAAAGACACTTTTAATGAGCATGGTTCATTATTTCTTTTCCATAAAGTATGCTGGAAAAAGTGATTTATTTGAACATCTTTCTATATGGAAAGAAGAAAAATATAAAAACATGCAGGGCAGCTATCCGGTTCTTTTTATAAGCTTTGCGGATGTGAAAGAAACGACTTATCTGCAAACAAGAAAAAAAATATGCAATATTATCAAAGAATTATATTATCAGCATCTGTTCCTTTTGGAGAAAAATCTGCTCAGTGAAGATGAAAAGAAAGAGTTTCGGAGCGTTTCTCCCGATATGGAGGATTATCAGGCCTCTGGTTCTATCAAAGCATTATGCGGTTATCTCTCCCGTTATTATGGGAAAAAAGTTATCATCCTGTTGGATGAATATGATACGCCTATGCAGGAAGCGTATATGCATGGATTTTGGAGAGAGCTGGTTTCTTTTACCAGAAGTATGTTCAATTCGGCATTTAAGACGAATCCGTATCTGGAGCGGGCTATTATGACAGGGATAACAAGAGTAAGTAAAGAGTCGGTATTTTCGGATTTAAATAATCTTGAAGTGGTTACGGCAACGTCTAGGAAATATGCGGACAGCTTTGGATTTACACAAGAAGAGGTGTTTGCCGCATTGGATGAGTTTTGCTTGGCTGATCGCAGGCAGGCGGTAAAAAACTGGTATGATGGATTTACGTTTGGGAACAGGACGGACATTTATAATCCATGGTCGATTTTAAATTTTTTGGATAAAAAGCAGTTTGCTGCTTATTGGGCGAATTCGAGTTCCAATCATCTGGCGGGAAAGCTGATACAAAGGGGAAGCAAAGACCTGAAAGCAGATTTTGAAAGATTATTACAGGGGAGCGCTGTTACTGTGGAGATAGATGAACAGATTGTCTATGACCAGCTTGATGATGACGAGCAGGCGGCGTGGAGCTTTTTGCTTGCCAGCGGATATCTGAAAGTCAGGAATTACCATTCTTATATGTCTGATTTTGGGGAGTGGAGAGAAGAATATCAATTAGCACTGACGAATTTTGAAGTGAGGGTGATGTTCCGAACTATGATACGAAAATGGTTTGCCGGAGCTTCCTGCGGATACAATGATTTTATTAAGGCTTTACTGGCAGATGATGTCAGGGCAATGAATGCTTATATGAACAAAATTGCCATGCGCACGTTTAGTTATTTTGATACCGGAAAAAATCCGTCTGACGAGGAGCCGGAGCGGTTTTATCATGGGTTTGTGCTGGGATTGATGGTAGATCTGGCTGATAGGTATGTGCTGACATCCAATAGGGAGAGCGGGTTCGGAAGATATGATGTGATGCTGGAGCCAAGAGATACAAGGGCAGATGGAATTATTTTAGAGTTTAAAGTGCAAGATACAAGAAAAGAGAAAAGATTATTAGATACGGTGAAAAATGCACTGGAACAGATCGAACAGAAAGAGTATGGGGCGATCCTTATAGAGAAAGGGATTCCAAGAGAGAGGATACGTAAGTATGGCTTTGCTTTCCGGGGCAAAGAGGTATTGATCGGTGGAGGAAATATCAGCCAGGCTGCTTTGCAAAGCGGCAAAAACAGCCTGGCTGACAGGGAGGGATAGAAAAGCCTGTGATTATAAATCTTTTCCGTTGGATGCGATCACTTTTTGATACCAGTAAAAGGAGTCCTTACGGATGCGGTCAAAGCTGCCTGTTCCGTCGTCGTTGCGGTCTACGTAGATAAAACCATAACGCTTTGCCATTTCTCCTGTGGAAGCGCTCACAAGGTCTATGCAGCCCCACGGTGTATAGGCGCGTACGTCAACGCCGTCTTCGATCGCTGCTTCTAAGGCTTTGACATGTCCTCTGATATAGTCGATCCGGTATGGGTCATGGACAGATCCGTCGTCTTCCAGCTTGTCTATAGCGCCAAGCCCGTTTTCTACGACCATCAGTGGGATGCCGTAACGGCTGTACAGGTCATTTAAAAAATACCTTAGCCCTGTAGGGTCCATGCCCCAGCCCCATTCGCTGTAAGAGATGTAAGGGTTTTTGGCTCCAAGAGAGAGGTTGCCGCCGCTTGTCGGCGCGTTTTTATCAGCGGAAGCACAACTGGTCGAGTAAAAGGAAAAGGTAAGCATGTCGGCGGTGCCCTGCCTGATTTCTTCCAGGTCTTGCGGCTCCATCTGTATCTGCGCCCCGCATTCCTTCCAGAGCTTGGATGCATAATAAGGGTATTCGCCACGTACCATTACGTCTGCGCAATAGAAAAATTCCTCTTGGCGGGCTTTTTGAGTTACGAGCACGTCTTCCGGCGCACAGGTCAATGGATATTTGCATACTCCGGCCACCATCGCGCCTACCTGGTTTTCGCTGTCGATTTCATGCGCCCGCCTGACAGCCCTTGCGCTTGCCACAAACTGGTGATGCAGGATCTGATAGGCGTCCCTCTGCTTTTCGATGGGATAGTTTGGGAAAATTTTACTCATCAGCAGAGGAGAATTGATCTCATTAAAGGTCAGCCAGTATTTGACAAGGCCTTTATATTCTCTAAAAAGCACTTCTGAAAAGCGGTCAAAACAATGCACAAGCTCTCGGTTTTTCCAGCCGCCCAGTTCTTCTTCCAAATACAGCGGCACATCGTAATGCTGGATGGTTACCAAAGGCTCGATGCCATATTTTTTCAATTCTAAAAATACGTTCCGGTAAAAATCCAGCCCTGCCTGGTTCGGCGTTTCTTCAATGCCTTTTGGGAAAATACGCGTCCAGGCAATGGACATACGAAAGATCTTAAAGCCCATTTCCGCGAAAAGCGCGATATCTTCTTTATAGCGGTGGTAAAAATCAATGCCTTCATGATAAGGATAAAAATATCCGTCCAGTACTGCCATACGCGCTCCTTCCGGCAGCTCGGAAAATTGAGCGGCGGCGCCCTGTGTGCCGTCTGGCATGATATAAGTAGTGTAGCGTGGCTTTGTCCGGGAGCCAGCAGTGCTTACATCGGAACTGGCAATGCCTTTTCCGCCTACGTTCCAGGCTCCTTCACACTGATTGGCTGCCGTTGCGCCGCCCCATAAAAAATTGTCGGGAAATGCCATAAAATTCTCCTTCCTATATGTAAAGTTTAAAGTTTTTTAGATAAATTGAAAGCCAAATGCCTGTCCGCCTTTTAAATATGGCAGCAGCGCAAGCTCTTCTTCATGGATATGCCCCACCACATTTGTCTTGCCGCTGTTTTTCATATCCTTTAAGGCAATCTGTACCTCGCCGGCATACTGCCCGTACAGCTTGTTGTCGACCAGCAGGTCGCCGGGACGGATGTCCACGGTATGAAATGGCTCCACTTCCGTGCGCAGCATACGGCTTTCCAGGGAACGTATCAGGTATTCCCCCTGGTCGCCGCGTACCGACAGGTGCATTTGCAGCCGCTGCTTCATATTTTCCGGCAATCCTTCGGCAAGCCTTGCGCGGAATGTAATTTTTTCTGCGGCAGCTTCTTCCGCCATAGACGACAGTTCCTCCTTTGAGGCGAAGCAGTTGCCGATCATAATGTCGTCTACGGTGTCCATCAAAAGATAATGCTTTGTCTGTACCCGGATGTTCCAGTCTCTGTGCATTTCCAGTGTTGGCAGGCCTTCGGTGACAGGCCATGGCCCGAAAGCGCCTGGCTCGTTAGAAGAGACAAACGCCATCAGGCGCAGGTTGTATTTTTTCCAGTTTGCCGCTCCCTGTTCAAAAGAGGGCAGTGACATGCCGGTATAGCGGTGCGGGTAATAGTTGCAGCATCCAAGGAGCATCTGTGCATCTGCTCCGGCTCCCAGTACATTGCCGATATGGTCGTTTTTCGACGCGCCGTTTAAGCAGATCTTTATTTTTTCCTGATTTTTGGACAAATACGCTTCTTCCAGGTCGCTCATCCCCAAATCCAGCCGCAGAATATCAATTTGCAGCTTGGAGAATAAGCCCAGATCTAAAGGCGCTTCAAAAAAACGGGCGTTAACTCCAAGGGTATGAAACACCATAGGGTTTACATCTGCGCAAATTTCATATCCCAGCTTTTTTGCATGGGAGGTAATGCGCTGGTAGCGGCACAGCGCTGCCTGACAATCCTTTTCCTTTCCGATTCCAAGAAGTGCTAAAAACAATACCGAAAAGCCATAGTTTGATGCTGTTTCCAGATAAGCCATGCACTGTTCGTCAGATGCGTATTCTGGATACAGGGATATTCCTAACCTTTTTTTCATCATTGCTATACCTGTTCTTCCATTGCTTTTTCTTTTTCCAGGCACTGCTTTTCATAGACTTTAAAGAACGGATAATAGATCAGGTAGCATATTGGAAACATTGCCACGACAAACACAATATTTCTCCAGTCAAGTGTCGACATAAATTGCTGTACGCCGACTGGAAGAGTTGTCATGATCAGTACTTTCGGATATCCAATAAGGCCCAGGTTCCATGCTAAAAGCAGAAATATGCCGCATATGAGCGGATTCAGGATGAACGGAATCGCAAGGATTGGATTGTAAAGGATCGGAAATCCGAAAATGGCTGGTTCGTTGATATTAAACAGTCCGGCAGGAAGGGCAGCTTTTGCCACTGCGCTGATCTGTTTGGATTTGCTCTTTAGGCCCATCAGGCAAAGTGGGAGCGTATTTCCCGAACCTCCAAGGAGTGTTAAGGCGCCATAAATAAATACCGGGTTATAAATGGTTGGCTGGCCGTTGGCTGCCAGTTCTGCATTGGTTGCATAAGCAGCAAAATACTGTACCATGATCGCTGTAAATACCACGCTGCCGCCATGAATGCCGAAAAACCAGCATAAACTGAATAAAATAAGAATAATAAACATGCCTGGCGTGGATACAAGGTAAGACATCGGCGTTGCGATTATGGTCGTGATGATGGTAGCCAATGTCATTTTTCCGCCTGTCGCAGTAGCAATGACAACGGACAGCCCATACCACAAAATCAGGTTGATGCCTGCCGGAATAACGGCATTAAAGCTTTGCAGAATACCTTCCGGCACTACGTCCGGCATACGGATGACCCAGTTATGGTCTACGGCTATTTTGGTGATCTGTACGGAGATCATCGCAATCAAAATGGCAACAAAGATGCCGTTTGCCCCCAGATTGCTGAGGTTGATTGCATCAAATGTAGCTTCGCCTTCTCCAGTCGTTGCAGATACCGGCGGCGCGCATACTAAGATAAAGCATACGAGCGCTGTAAACGCACACTGTAGCTGCGGCAGTTGCAGGCGCTTTGCATAATTGTAAGTAAGGCTAAAGCACATAAACAGTCCGAGCAGCCCCATCGTGACTTTGTACGGCATATTCAGTGCCTGGTACATCGGGTCTGTCGGCTGCCAGCCGAATACTATGGAGCCGACCGCACAGATAATCTGTACGACCGCGCCCAGCATAATAAGCCCCATAGTAGCTCCCATACCGCCGGCAATCGTTGCAAATACTGCGCTTTGTGCCAGCTTTTGGCTTCCGGCCTGAAGCCCCCTCATAAATTTACTTTCAGCAAATGATTCTAACTTCCCCATAGTCTGCCTCCTGTTTTCAGATGCCTGTGATCTTATGCGCCAGCTTCATAATGTTTTCTGCGTTTCCTACTGCATAATCCAGAGAAGGGATGCCTTCTACCGGAATGCCGACTTCTCTTTTTAAGTCTGGCAGGCGGTAGGATACCTGTGGGCCTACCAGGATGCAGTCATAATCTTTCCAGGTTTCTCCTATGCTTGTCGTTGCCATTGCCGAAATCGTCAGTTTTTCTCCGTTTGCGTCACACCATTTCTGGAGTTTTTTCATTAATACGCTTGTTGACAGCCCAGCTCCACATGCTAATAAAATTCTCATAAATAATACCCTCCATTTTTTAAGATTGGTTTTGCCCTGCATGGTTTTTGTACATTTCAACCATTTCTTTAATGAGTTCCTGCGCCAGCATACTTGTCATCAGGTGGTCTTGTGAATGAACCAACAAAATGCCTACTTTCAGGCTTTCTCCGCGTGCCTCTGCCGTCAGCAGCTCAGTTTGCACATGATGTGCCTCCAGGCTTTTTTCATGTGACTGTGCCAGCAGCTTGTCGGCTTTTTCAAAGTCGCCTTCTTTTGCTGCGGCTAATGCGCCAAAGGCAAGTGAGCGTGCATCTCCTGAATGGACAATCAGCATCATAGCGCTTTCTTCTACGTCTACTCCCAAAGTAAAATCCTCCTTCGTTGTTTTATGAATCTGATTATAGAAATCTTAGTCTGTATTGTCAATATAACCAATATTTGCGCAGATTCTGGTATTTATACATATAGATGCTCGTTTTAAACACAAAAAAACGGCTGTATCTGTCTTGGACAAAATAACAGTCGTTTTTTGTATACACATCTTGCTTTTGTGCAAAATGACATATCAGATTTTTATACACTTTGACTTTGATTTATACTTTTCACAAATCCTATTTCTTTTTAGATTTTTTTTACAATACTGATAATATAGGCAAGCTCGTCGTCATGAAAGCAAATGCCAAAGGATTTTTCCAGCGGCTGCAAGATATCTTTGATATCATGGTACAGGCGCTTGTGCCGGTAGATGATGTTTTCACAGTTTACAACGGCAGGCATCGCTTCTTTTTCCTGTATGCGGTGTATGGCGCATGAAATATGCAAAAACAGCCCAAGCTCCTGGTCCTGGGACAGCCCTTTGGAGCACTTTTTAATCTGTGCGATTGCTTTTGGCAGATGGCGCCTTAACAGGGCAGTATTAAGTTGTGGAAGCTGTTCGGATAAATATGCGTAAATCGCTTCAAAATCTACCGTTTCCGGAGACTGCGTATGCTGTAATGCCAGCAGGATATCCAGCTTGTCCGTCGGCGTTTCAAAGAGCTTTGCGATGGAGATAAACGGGATTCCGTGCAGCATAGGGTCGTAGGTGCCGATAATATAAAGAATTTCGTGCTCCTGCCGAAGTTTGTTGATTTCATTTAACAATACGGTTCGGTCACTGATGGCAAGCGGTATAATGTCGACATCATTCAGGGACAGGTATTTTTCCAGGTAAGACTTCATCTGGACAGCTCCGCCTTTTCCGCTCATGCACAGGGTAAGGATCAGTTTATGGTTTTTCTGGCGCTGGTAATTTTCTGCCATTTGCGCATAGAAGTTTTTGTAAGCGTCCATAACCTGCGTATGCAGCTCGTCCAAAGAGGCAAGGCAGCTTGCCTTACGCGAGGTGTCCATTGCGATCAGGCTTCCTGGAATCTCCAGCATTTTTACCTGGATGCCGGTTTCTTTCATGACCATCTCCGCCATATTTTGCAAAGAGCCCATATCATAAAGCAGCAGGACGCCCTGGCCTCTGTCAATCTCCTGTATGGTGTTTTTCAGCTCCTCATATGCCTTTTGCATGTCCATATCCAACGGCATATCAAACGCATAGGTATTATCGCTCTTTACCAGGCTGTTTACCATGTCCGCCATCGAGGATGCGGTAGAGGAGCCATGCATGGCAATCAGTACGACCGGCTTGCTGACAGGCTGGCCGTACAGGCTTGTATCGCAGACAAACATTGTAATAAATACAACCTCATCAATCGACAGGGAAACGTTAAATTCCTTTTCGATTAAGGTGGAAAATTTCATGCAGAAAGCATATTCCTCCCGGTATCCTTCCACAATTTCCATAATCCGGCTGTTTGACAGGCGCTGCGCGGTGTTGACACGCTCCAGTGTGGCGGAAAGGTGCAGGCAGAGGCCGTAAAAGGTTGATTCTGGATAGATTCTGTCAAACTGCAGCGAAGCTTCCTTTAAAAATTTTTCCACCATTGCCAGGATGCGCCGGTCTACCACTTTTAAAAGCGACTCCCGGCTTACGTGATCCTGGCTTAGCTGTCTGGCAATCTGCTTCATGTCATTGTCCAGCTCTGCATTGATAATGGTGCTGATATCGCTTTCCGAAATGCCCCGCTGCCGCAGTTTTTTTGCCTTATGGTCAATAATGTCGTAGATGGATTCCCGTTCGGCTACCGGCTCCTGTTTCTTTTCGTATGCCTGGATACGTTCCATATTTTCACCCGAAAAGGTATAAGAATAGTTTTGCGGAATCAGGTTTTCCACTTCATCGTGATGATCTTTATAATATAAAAAGCCTTTGCGTACAAACGGCGGAAAATCGTTGATAAATAAATACAGTTCCTTCGTTTCCTTATGAAACTCCCGGACATATGCATTTGCGCAGCCGATCTTGATATCCGATCTCAACTGCTTAATATTATGCTCGCACCGATAAAGCAGCAGGCAGCGCAGCAGCTCGGCGTTTACCTTAATCACCTTGTCCATATGGACGGATTCTTCGATAAAAAAGCGCTGTACCAGGGCAAAACGTTCTTCGATCCCGCGGCATTGTAACGAGGGCAGGTCAATCTGCACGGAAAATTTGGACGTGTATGTATCCAAAAGTGACTTTTTTACATTGTCATTGACGGCACAGATGAGAATTGTCCGGGCAGATTCTTTGCCCGATTCCTCTTCCAGCAGATCCAGCAGATGGTCTCTCGGCGCTGAGGGCAGCATATCAATGTGGTCAATAAACAGTACGCCGCCGATAGCCTTGTGAAGCGCACTGTCAAGGCTGCTGCCGCTTCCGAACAGTTTTTTTCCGATTTCCGTTTCGTTACCGTCATAATGACAGCAGTTAAATCGGATAAATGGCGCATCTTTTTCAATAACGCCTGTTTCTCTAGCGAATTCTGCCATCAGGGAAGCAAAGAAGTTTTTTCCCGAACCGCCGGGCCCGATAATCAGTGTATGCAGGCTGAGTGCGGGATAGAGGATCGCAGCCTTGGCAAGCTGTATCACGTGCTTTAGGCTGCCGTCGCGGCCGATTAGATCCTGAAAACAGGATTCCTCTTTTTTTGCTGTTCCAGGCAGGTTCGCCAGACGGTACAGTACCGGACGGCCCTGTATTTTCTCCAGGCGGTGTTCCTCCACCAGTTCATTGAGCAGCTTGCTGATATTGGAGCGCTGCATTCCCAACTGCTCCGACAGCTCCTGCGTCGTAAAACGCTTATTTGCAGGATCCCTGGCTGTATGTGCCTGCTGCACCATATATTCAAACAATATTTCTTTTTTTGCTTTCATGGCAATTCTAATCCTTTCCATGTACGGGTCTGCCGCCGGCAGCCGCTGTATCAGTTTATTGTATCGCAACCAGCCTTTTTTGTAAATAACAAGTCAATCGAACAATGAAATCCAAGGCTTCCAAAACAATCAATACGGCGTTTCGTCAATGTACAAACAGATATACATTGACTCTTTGATACGAAAAAAGTATAATGTGTCCAAGTGGTGCGGCAGGTAAGATTGGGAGGCGGAAAAGCAGTATGGCAAGGACAATAGCGATCGGAGAACAGGATTTCAGTAAAATCATTGAGCAGCATTATTTTTATATTGACAAAACAAATTTTATAAAAGAGTGGTGGGAAAATGGAGATACCGTTACTTTGATTACGCGGCCGCGAAGGTTCGGCAAAACTCTGACAATGAGTATGCTGGAATATTTTTTTTCAGTACAATATGCTGGCAGGAGTGATCTGTTTGAAGGCTTGTCGGTCTGGAGAGAAGAAGGGTATAGGAAGCTGCAGGGGAGCTATCCTGTTATTTTCCTGAGTTTTGCCGGTGTCAAAGCAGATACTTATAAGATGGCGAGGAAAAAAATATGCCAGCTAATCGTAAATTTGTATAAAGACCATGAGTTTCTTGCAGACAGCGGCTTTCTGAAAGGTGAAGATCTTGCGTTTTATAACAGGATTTCTGTTAATATGGACCGTGCAGATATGGAAAATTCTCTTGGACAGTTAGCCAGGTATTTATGCAAATATTATAAAAAGAAAGTCATTCTTTTATTGGATGAATATGATACGCCTATGCAGGAAGCTTATGTGCATGGGTTTTGGGACGAATTGGTTCATTTAATGAGAGGGCTTTTGAATGCTGCTTTTAAAACAAATGCATATTTAGAACGCGGCATTATGACTGGAATTACAAGAGTGGGCAAAGAATCTGTTTTTTCAGATCTGAATAATCCTGAGATTGTAACAACCACATCTTGTAAGTATGCGGCGTCTTTTGGATTTACAGAAGAGGAAGTGCTTCGCTCATTGGAAGAGTTTGGATTACAGGATAAAGCAGACGGAGTGAAGCGGTGGTACGATGGATTCCGGTTTGGAAAATGCGGCAGCATATATAATCCGTGGTCTATTACACAGTTTCTTGAAAAAAGGGAATTTAAGCCGTATTGGGCAAATACAAGTTCCAATGCTTTGATAGGAAAATTAATACAGGAGAGTGACGGGAAAATAAAAATGACGGTGGAGGATTTCATAGAAGGCAAGCCTTTTCGTACCGTAATTGATGAGCAGATTGTATTTAATGAAATTGATCAGAACCAGGATGCGGTCTGGAGCCTGCTTCTTGCCAGTGGATATTTAAAAATCATAGATTTCCATGCTTTAGACGATGAGTTTGAAGAAGGTTTGGTGGAATGTGAGCTTATGCTCACGAATCTTGAGATCGTTTCTGTATTTCGAAAGATGATACATGGATGGTTTGCAGTATGTAAATCATCTTACAATGACTTTCTTAAGTCCCTGTTACAAAATGATATCGAAAGCATGAACGAGTATTTAAACAGAGTGGCATTATCCACGGTCAGCAGCTTTGATTCTGGCAGCCAGCCGTCTGGGCATGTGCAGCCGGAAAAATTTTATCATGGCCTGATATTAGGGATGATATTAGATTTAAAGAATCGATATGTGATCGTTTCCAATCGTGAAAGTGGCTTTGGAAGGTATGATCTGCTTTTAGAGCCGCGCAGCCATGAAGATGACGGGATTCTTTTTGAATTTAAAGTGTTTAACGCCAAACGGGAAAAAAGCCTGGAAGATACTGTGCAGACAGCAATTCGGCAGATCATCGGCAAAAAGTATGCGGCATCCTTGTGCGCAAAAGGTGTGCAAAAGGAAAGAATCCGGATTTATGGTTTTGCGTTTAAGGGAAAAGAGGTACTGATTGACGGCGGTTATCTTTGGGAGCTTGAAAAAAACGAGGAATAACAGGCTGGCTGGTTCATGCAACCAGCCAGCCTGTTATTCCTCGTTTTTTTCGATCAGCCAGTCTTCTATTTTGATAGCAGGAATTCCCTCGTAATTTCCTCGAAATAAACCTTCCTTGTATAGTACAATTTTGGGATAGTTATTTTTGATCTCTAAGAGGGAATCGAATTCTCTTTTAATCGTAGATGCATCATTTAACAAATAGCAGACCTGGACATACAGTTTGTGATTCTGCCGTTCAGCTACAAAGTCGATTTCTTTTGTGCCGACACGGCCAATACAGACTTTATAGCCTTTACGCAGGAGTTCCAGGCCTACGATATTTTCAAGAACAATTTCAACATTCTGCAAGTTTTCTCCAATGACTGCTTCCCTCAGCCCGTGGTCTGCAACATAGTATTTTTCATTTACCTTCAGCATTTTTTTCCCATTGATGTCCTGGCTTTTGAATCGGTACAGCAGATAGGCGTCTTCGCAGGATTTCAAATAATTCAGGATGGTTTCCGGGGCAACGGTACGGTTTTCAGCCTTGAAGAACCTGGAGATGCTGGTTGCTGAAAAGCTCCTTCCCGTATTCGCCAGTGCGTAGGCAATGATGCGCTCTAAAAGGTCTACATCGCGGATATGGTTGCGCTTTACGATATCTTTTAATACGACGGAATTGAAAATGTCCTGAAGGTAATTTTTGCTGATTTCAGGTTCAAAGTTTATGCTTGACAGGAATGGCATTCCTCCATACTGGATATAATCATCAAAGGTATCGTCTGCGTTTACCATCTTAAACTCCTTATAGGAGAAAGGGTAGACGATGAAAGAAATATATCGTCCGGCTATATAGGTAGCAAGTTCGCCAGACAGAAGCCGGGAATTGGAGCCTGTGATGTAAATATCTGCATGGAACTTTACCCGCAGAGAGTTAATGGCTTTTTCCCAGCCATACACTTCTTGAATTTCATCGAAGAACAGATAAAATGGTTCTTTGCTGTCACCGATTTTCTCACAGATGTAATCGTGCAGGGCATGGTATTCACAAAGATGCTGGTTGCCCAAGTCTTCAAAATTAAGAAAGATTGTATGGGGGCTGTTGATTTCGGCACAGATCTGCTCTAGTAATACACTCTTCCCGCAGCGGCGTATGCCGGTCAATACTTTAATAATGTCTTTTCCGATAAAGGGACGGATTTTCGACAAATAATGTTCACGGATAATCAAAGCTGTCAACTCCTTTCCGGTATAGGATAGCATATGGTGTATCTGCATGTCAAACTATATTTCTTCTTTGTATTCGATATAACTGATATAATTTATTGCCGAAAGGCAGGGCAATCCGCTTGTCCCTGGGCGGTGTTTTTGCTGGTGTGGGATACGTTGACTCTTTATTTCGAAAAAAGTATAATAGGTACCAGAGACATGATTAGGTAAAATTGAGGAGGCGGAAAACAAGTATGCCAAGAACAGTAGCGATTGGAGAACAGGATTTTAGTAAAATAATTGAGAAAAATTATTTTTATATAGACAAAA
>CAMWXD010000115.1 GCA_947178105.1 uncultured Eubacterium sp.
AATCCCAGTAAATTATGAATTTATCCTTTGTCCACGCAAGATACTTTTCAGTTTTCTGTCGTGAGAAAAGTAAAGGATTTACGATCGTTTAACGATAAAAGATTTTAAGTATATCTTCTGGGGTTACTGCCGGTATATCCGATGTGGAAAAGTCCGTTATATTTCGGGTTACAATATAATCTGCATGAATCTGTTTTGCACATTCATCTTGCAGGCAGTCTTCAAAGTCCGAAAAGCTTTCTCTTTGTAGAGCGTTTTTTACGTGTTCATGGTCAGTGCCCGCCACTTGCAGCAAGTCCAGCAGATCAAGGAGAAGCTTTCGCCTGTCTGTGGCTCCAAAACAGACTTGGACGCTTCATAAAAGGGCTGGCGTTTTTCAAGGATATCAAGTATGATATTTGTGTCAAATAAAATGAGCATATTTTTCTTCTCTTGCTTCCTCAAGTTCTTTTTTATAATCAAAATCTTCCGGCAATGTCCCGGCAAAAGATAAAAGCCCCTGGAACCCTCTTTGTTTTCTTGCTATGGAGTCTGTATCGTTCTTTTCAGGAGAAGCAGAATCTGCATCGTCGGTTTGTGAATCTACGAAACACATATACGTATATACGGTTTCCAGCTTGTGTTGGGGCATTCTTTGCAATAATCCGATTGCTTTTTCCAAAGTTGACATAGGCAGTTTACCTCCTTGTGATTAAGCATAGCAGTAGAAAACAGGAAAGTCAATCAAAATTTCTTACGCTCGTCAAGCGCTCAGAAAACGGTAAAGCAGTCTTGCGAGTATAAAAGGAACAGAAAGAAAGTTTTAGAAATAAAAAACGCCCTGTAAATCCAAGATTTACAAGGCTTCCCAAGGGTTAAATGCGGAAGATGGGACTTGAACCCACACGACATTGCTGCCACAAGATCCTTAGTCTTGCTCGTCTGCCAGTTCCGACACTTCCGCATTGTTGCCAGGTGTTCCTGACGACTTATACAGTATAGCATCTGTCCCGAAAGATGTCAACAAAAAAATAAAAAAATTTTCTGTGAAAAATTCTGAAAAAAATTTCAAAAAAAGCTTGACGAATGCATAAAAGTCATGTATTATATCTAATGTGCTCAGCAAGAGCAGCAACAACACGCAGAAGTGGCGGAATTGGCAGACGCGCAGGCTTCAGGTGCCTGTGGTAGCAATATCGTGTGGGTTCAAGTCCCATCTTCTGCATTATAAAAGAACAAACCCGTTTCCAGATCGGAAGCGGGTTTGTTCTTTCCCGTATTTTTCATGATTGTCTAAATTATGTTAAATCGTTCAGATTGAAAAGCTCCAGTTCCAGGTTCGGGGCAAGCTCCTGCATGAGAGATTCCCCTTTGATGACAACTGCATAGTACCGGCTTTGGGCCAGCAAATAGTAATCATCGCCCTCAAAGCTGTCCAGGTCTCCGTTGCTGCAGCAGATGAAATAACCTTCTTCTGCTGGAAGCGGATCTGGAGGATCTTCTGGAAGGTCTTCCATCGTAATGGAGTATACGTGGGTATCGATCAGGTTTACCTGCAATTCGTAGGCGATCCGGTAGTTTTTCGTATCATCCAGCGTGCAGTATACATCCCGGTCGCCGACGACGTCTTTTAACAGGTCAAACATAGCGAGGTTTCCGGAAGATACTTTGCCAAGCTGTGAATGGATCGTGCCGATTTGCGCCGAATACAGCCCGGTTGGAATAAATGCAGCAATAAGCAGGATACACGCCGTTGCCTGGCGCAGCCTGTGAAAACAGGTGCGCAAAATGGTAAACAAAAGCAGCAGAAGGAAGGCTCCCGCAGCACTGATTACGATACACCATTTCAGGGAGAAGTCTTCGGAAAACAGGCGGTAAAAGCCGATGCCTGCGGCGCAGAAGGAACGGTAATGCCAGGTGTCTGTAATCCGTTGCAGGTTAAAGTATAACAGGGTGCTGACGGCGGAATAGAAACAGGCTTCGCCGAGTGTTAATAGCAGCAGCTTTTTAAGGCTTTTACATTGTGCAAGCTCAAAGAAGCCAAGCAGCAGCAGGATTCCGATGATGCATTCGTTATAGCGTGTGTAAATAAAATACGTCAGGTCTGTATCTGAGTCCAGGCTTGTAATCGAAGCCGGGTCGATCAGGCTGATTGCGGAAATCAAAAAGGTGCCGATGCAGGCAAGCAGCGTAAACAGGTAAAAAGTAGTATGCTTTTCCGGCTTTTTTGTCGCGAAAGCATGGATGATGCGTAAGGCGCAGCGGGCAAGCCCCCAAAAGAGGATACCGAAGGTCGACGCCATAAGCGCCCACATCTGGCCGGACAGCGAACGGATCAGGTTCCGCCAGCCCTGTAAGGTCAGGAGGGAAAGCAGGTGGCTTACCTGTGCGCCCATGCCGTTTTTCGGCTTTAGCCCAAAGCCTTCGGCGGTACATAAATAAGCTTTGATTTCCACGTTCAGAAACAGGATTGCAAGGAGCGGCAGCAGCATTGCCGCAAACAGCTTCCAGTCAATCGCGTCAGCCAGGCGTAAAAACAGTACGATCAGAATGTAGGCGGTTACGATACCGATGGTACGGTTGTGCGTAATATAGCAGGCGCCCATACAGAGGCTGGCATACAGGGCGTGCTGGACGGATGGGTGCTGTTCAAACCGCAGAAACAGGTAAAGCAGCAGCCAGACGAGCAGGTAAAGAAATGTCTCGCTCCATGCGATCGCGCCTTGTGTAATATAAGAAGAATACATACATACCATAAAAGAAACAGTAAGCAGCAGCCAGCGCTCAGTCTTTGGAAACAGCATTTTGGCGCATTGGATACAGAGATAAAAGGTAAGGATGGCGAAGATGCCGTTTAGTACGATGGCAGTCTTATACATCAGGTGCAGGTCGTGGGAAAACCAAAACAGCGGCGTCAGGATCAGGCTGTAGCCATAGGAATACCAGTTCATATGCCCGGCAAAGACGTCTGACCAGTCATGCCCGGTAAACAGCGCCGCATGGTTCCAGTAGCCATACTCATCATTGCGGATGGCAAGGACATTGGATTCTCGGATATAAAAGATACGGAAAAGGAAAATAACGGCGGAAAACAGTAGGAATAACAGTGTTTTGTGTTGGTTTTTGATCGTTTTTAACATGTTGCAGGCTCCTGTTTTTCATTCAATGATTACTGGCATGTTGCAAAACATGCCATATGATATGATTATACAAAAAATAAGAAAAAAATAAAGGAATTTTGAAAAAAACACAGAATTTTTAAAATAAGGAGGAGTAAACAACGAAGGAAGGAGCATTCCTCATGACGATACGGGAAGAAATGGAACAAAGGGAACATAAGATATTAAGCCCCTATGCTGCTTTCAGCGACCGGTCTGTCGGCAGGCAGCGGGCGGAGGAGCAATGTGATATCCGTCCGGTTTTCCAGCGCGACCGTGACCGGATCCTGCACAGCAGGGCTTTTCGGAGGCTGAAAAATAAGACGCAGGTATTTTTAACGCCGAAAGGCGACCATTATCGAACCAGGATGTCACATACACTGGAAGTATCGCAGAATGCACGTACGATTGCAAAAGCACTGCGCCTGAATGAAGACTTGGCGGAAGCGATTGCGCTTGGGCATGACCTGGGGCACACGCCGTTTGGCCACGCCGGGGAGTTTATGTTAAACAGCCTGTGTGAAGGAGGCTTTCGGCATAATGAGCAGAGTGTGCGCATTGTAGAAAAGCTGGAAAAACACGGAAAGGGGCTGAATCTGACATGGGAAGTACGGGACGGCATTTTAAATCATCAGATGGGCAGTATGCCGGCGACGCTGGAGGGCAGGATTGTGCGCCTTTCTGATAAGATCGCCTATATCAACCATGATGTGGATGACGCGATCCGGGCAAAGATCCTGTGTGAGGAGGATATTCCGGCGCAGTACAGGGAGATTCTGGGCATAAATGTGCGTATGCGTTTGAATACTTTAATACATAATATAGTTACAAACAGTATGGGCAAAGACGATATCGTAATGTCGCCGGAAGTCGAAAATGCGATGAAGGGGCTCAGGAAGTATATGTTTAAAAACCTGTATCACAACCCGAAGGCAAAGCACGAAGAAAAAAAAGCAGAAGAGCTGCTGGAGCGGCTGTTTGAGTTTTATACAAAGCGGCCGGAAATGATGCCAGAGCAGTTTACGGATATGATTGAAAAAGGCGAACGGTTAGACCGCACCGTCTGCGACTATATCGCCGGCATGACCGACCAGTATGCGATCGCAAAGTTCAGCGAGTACTATGTGCCTGTACAGTGGCAGGTATAACAAACAGCATAAGAAAGCGATGTATACCGGTGTATCAGTGCAGCGCAGGAGTGCAGCCAGGGTACAGATGCAAGTGCGGGAGATTAGAAAGGATACGAAAAGGAGTCAGCCAGAAATGCCATTTTATTCAGAAGAATTAAAGGAAGAGGTACGTTCTGCGAATGATATAGTAGATGTTATATCAGGATATGTCAGGCTGCAAAAGAAAGGCAGCAGCTATGTCGGGCTGTGCCCGTTTCATAATGAAAAGACCGGTTCGTTCCATGTATCGCAAAATAAGCAGCTCTATCATTGTTTTGGGTGCGGCGCGGGCGGCGATGTGTTCGGCTTTTTGATGGAATACGAAAACTATACGTTTCGGGAAGCGATGGAGCAGTTGGCAGGCAGGGCGGGTATGGTATTGCCAAAGCAGGAATTGTCGGAGCAGGAGAAACGCGAATCGGATTACCGTGCCAGGCTGCTGGAGGTAAACCGCGAAGCAGGGAAGTATTATTATATGCTGCTGCGCAATGCACGCGGTGCACATGCGCTTGCGTATTTCCGTGACAGAGAGCTGTCAGACGAGACTATGAAAAAATTTGGGCTTGGGTACGCGGATAAGTACAGTGACGACTTATACCGGTATTTAAAGTCCAAAGGGTATGATGACCGGCTGCTTAAGGATTCCGGGCTGATTACGGTAGATGAAAAGCATGGGGCGCATGATAAATTCTGGAACCGGGCAATGTTTCCGATTATGAATGTGCATCACAAAATCATCGGCTTTGGCGGGCGGGTGATGGGCGAGGGCGAGCCAAAGTACTTAAACTCGCCGGAGACGCAGATCTTTGACAAGAGCAGGAATCTGTACGGGCTGAACCTGGCGAGGCAGTCCAGGCGGGAACAGCTTTTGCTGTGCGAAGGATATATGGATGTGATCGCGCTGCACCAGGCTGGATTTGACAATGCGGTGGCGTCTCTTGGGACGGCTTTTACAAGCGGCCATGCCAGCCTGCTCAAGCGTTATGCGAAAGAGGTCTATCTGACGTTTGACAGCGACGGGGCGGGCGTCAAGGCGGCTTTGCGGGCGATTCCGATTTTAAAGGAAGCCGGGATCACGGCAAAGGTCATCGATATGAAGCCGTATAAGGATCCCGATGAATTTATCAAGGCTTTGGGTGCCGAGGCATACCAGGAACGAATCGGCAGGGCGGAAAACAGCTTTATGTTTGAAATCCGTATTTTGGAGCAGAATTATAATATGGGCGATCCGCAGGCAAAGACGGAGTTTTATAAGGAAGCTGCCAGAAAATTACTGGAATTTTCGGAGACGCTTGAGCGGAATAATTATATAGAAGCAGTTGCAGAAAAATACCAGATCGGATTTGACAATCTGCGCAGGCTGGTGGAACAGGCCAGTACCCAAGTAGGGCTGATCAAAAAGCCGGAGCCGTTAAAATCGGGCGTGCATAAAAAAGAAGCCAATAAAGCAGACGGCGTGAAGAAGGCGCAGAAGCTCCTGCTGACCTGGCTGAGTGAAGAGCCTGCACTGTACCCGCTGGTGCGTGAATATCTCACGCCGGAGGATTTTGCGGATGAGCTTTGCAGACATGCGGCGGCGGAGCTGTTTGCGCAGCTTGAAGCAGGAGAGCTGAATCTGGCGAAGATACCAGGGCATTTTGAGGATCCGCAGGACCAGCGCCAGATCGTATCTGCGTTCCATGAGACGATCCGGGAAGTAAAGACCCCCGCCGAGCGTGGGCAGGCATTAAAGGATACGGTATTAAAATTAAAAGAACATCACCTTCTAAGATTGAGAGAAGATCACGATCCGAACGGAATGCAGGAGCGTTTTTCAAAGATGCTTGAGGAGAAAAAGATGCTTGAGGCGCTGCGCAGGAAAGAGTTTCTTGTAACAGCCGATACGCAGGGCTGATTTTATGATATGCCTTGGGTACGGCGAGCAGCTTTTTCACAGTTTGGACAGATAGGAAAGACCATAGAGAGGATGAAAGCAATGGCGAATATGGAAGAAAACAGAAAGAAAATGAAAAAAAAGGGTCATGCCGCGGAGACAGAAAATGCAGAGGCTGTCGTGTTTGACCAGCAGAAATTTTTGGAAATATTGGGAACCCTCGTAGAACGGGCAAAAAAGAAAAAGAATATGCTGGAATATCAGGAGATCAGCGACGCATTCCAAAGCATGTGCCTGTCTGCCGAACAGTTGGAAAACGTGCTGGAATATCTGGAGATCCACAATGTGGATGTCCTGCGTATCTCGGATGATGACGACGATGATGATATTTTAATTGAAGACGATGATGTGGAAGTAGAGAACATCGACTTGACGGTACCAGACGGGGTAAGCATCGAGGATCCGGTGCGTATGTACTTAAAGGAAATCGGCAAGGTACCGCTGCTCAGTGCAGAAGAGGAGATCGATCTTGCACAAAAGATGGAGAACGGGGCAGTTGCCCATGAAAAAATCATAATCTTAAGAGGGCGCAGGGATAAGCCAGAGACAACCCCGGAAGAAAAGCGCGAGTTCAACGAGGAGATCAACAGGCTTATTTTGGAGCAGGATTATGGCGAGGATGCAAAAAAACGCCTGGCGGAGGCAAACCTGCGCCTGGTAGTCAGCATTGCAAAGCGTTATGTAGGGCGCGGGATGCTCTTTTTGGACCTGATCCAGGAAGGCAATCTCGGCCTGATCAAAGCAGTGGAAAAATTTGACTACCGCAAAGGCTACAAATTTTCCACGTATGCAACGTGGTGGATCCGCCAGGCGATCACGCGGGCGATTGCAGACCAGGCAAGGACGATCCGCATTCCGGTGCACATGGTGGAGACGATCAACAAGCTGATCCGTGTATCCAGGCAGCTATTGCAGGAGCTTGGCCGTGAGCCGTCGCCGGAAGAAATCGCAGCGCAGATGAATATGCCGGTGGAGCGTGTACGGGAGATTTTAAAGATTTCACAGGAGCCGGTCTCTCTGGAAACGCCGATCGGAGAGGAAGAAGATTCTCATTTAGGAGATTTTATCCAGGACGACAATGTGCCGGTGCCTGCGGATGCCGCAGCGTTTACGTTATTAAAAGAACAGCTCGGCGAGGTGCTGGGCACGCTGACAGAGCGTGAGCAGAAGGTGCTGACCTTGCGCTTTGGCTTGCAGGACGGCAGGGCGCGGACATTGGAAGAGGTAGGCAAGGAATTCAACGTTACCCGTGAGCGTATCCGCCAGATTGAAGCGAAAGCACTGCGCAAGCTGCGCCATCCAAGCAGAAGCCGCAAGCTGAAAGACTATCTGGAGTAATGTATATGCAAAAATTATCAAAACGCTTGCAGGCTGTTGCGGATTTTGTGGCATCTGGCAGCATTGTAGCGGATATTGGGACAGATCATGGTTTTTTGCCGATTTATCTGGTAGAAAGAGGTATTTGTCCGCAGGCGGTCGCGATGGATATACGAATTGGGCCATTGGAGCGGGCGCAGGAACATATTCAGGCAGCCGGGCTGGCGGATCGGATCCAGGTACGGCTGTCAGACGGCATGAACGGGCTTGGGCAACAGGAAGCCGACAGCGCTGTGATTGCCGGCATGGGCGGGCTTGCCGTCATTCATATTTTAGAACAAGCGGGGGAAAGGCTGGCGGATTTTAAAGAGCTGGCCTTAGAGCCGCAGTCAGATCTTTTCAAGGTGCGCCGGTATTTGCGGGAGCATCGGATGTACATTGACAGGGAAGCGCTGGTATATGAGGCGGGGAAGTTTTATCCGATCCTGCATGTGTCGATACAAAAACCAATGGAATTTCAGGGGATGTGCAGGCAGGAGTACTGCGGCGTTGTCGAAGAGATAAAAAAAAGCTTGCTGGAAAAGCTTGGAGAGGAGGCGCGCGTGCAGGATCTTTTTGATACATATGGTGTATGTATGATTGCTGTCAGGCACCCGGTACTGAAAAAGATGCTGCTTCGGGATAAGAAGCGTGCGCTTGGGATCTTAGATGCGCTGCAGGAGCGTGCGCAGATGGAGGCAGATGTAAAAGGGCAGGATGAAAAAGCGCTGGCAGCGGCAGTGCGGAAACAGGAAGTGGTAAAAAGGCTGGAGGAGATTCAGGGGTTGTTGGCGGTGTTGTGACAAAACAGATAAGGAGAAGAAAGAATTGAAATGTTCAGACGTTATAAAAATCCTGAATAAGCAGGCAGACGAGTCTTATGCATGTGACTGGGACAACGTCGGGCTGCTTGCAGGAAGCTTGAAAAAGGAGATCCGAAAAGTCTATATCGCGCTGGATGCGTCGGATGAAGCGGTGGGAGAAGCTGCTGCATTAAAGGCGGATTTGCTGCTGACGCATCATCCGTTGATTTTTAAAGGGATAAAACGGATTACGGATGAGGACTTTATTGGACGCAGGCTGATGGCGATGATCCGGGCGGATCTTTGTTATTATGCCATGCATACGAATTTTGACGTGATGGGCATGGCGCAGCTTGCAGCAGAAAAGCTGCGGCTTACGGATGCTGTGCCGTTAGAAGTGACATGTGTGGAGGACGGCGTGCCGCAGGGAATCGGCAGAGTCGGAGAACTGGAAAAAGATATGACGGTATCCGAATGCTGTGCATTTGTGAAATCTGCCTTTCAGTTAGAACATGTGAAAGTGTTTGGCAGCATTTCAAAGACGGTTAGGCGTGCGGCTGTCTGTCCAGGGGCAGGAAAAAGCGACATTGGCTATGCGTTAAAGTCGGGTGCGCAGGTCTATATTACCGGAGATATCGACCATCATACCGGGATTGATGCGGCGGCGTGCGGGCTTACAGTGATTGATGCGGGGCATTATGGGCTGGAGCAGATTTTTATTCCTTATATGGCGGGGTATTTGCACAAATCTGCGCCAGAGCTTGAAATCGTGACACAGGAGCGGGCGGAACCGTTTCAAATTGTATAAGGGGGATTGTGCTATGGGTGATCGGATGTGCAGAGTGGTGTATGGCAATGAGGAAAAGGAGTATGCATACGGCACAAGGTTTTTGGACATTGCGCAGGAATATCAGGACAGCTATCGGGATGATATTATGCTTGCAGTTTTTAATAATAAGCTCTGGGAACTAAACCGTGAAGTGGAGGCGGATGGAGTACTGTCGTTTTTGACGGCGGCAGATACAAAAGGGAGGAAAGCATACCGCAGGAGTATGGTCATGCTGCTGGAAAAGGCAATTTTTAACTTGTATGGCGTAAGCATAAAGCTGCGTGTCATGCATACGCTTGGGCAGGGGCAGTACTGCGAGCTGGAAGGGGCTGCTGTATCTTTGGAGCTGCTGGACAAAATCCGTGCAGAGATGCAAAGGCTTGTCAAAGCGGATATCGAGATACAGAAAAATACGATCCATACAGACCTTGCCGTTGCCAAATTTATGGAATATGGAATGCAGGATAAGGCAAAGCTGTTCCGCTTCCGCAGGAGTTCTCATGTAAATCTGTATGATATGGACGGCTTTCACGATTATTTTTATGGATATATGGTACCGTCTACCGGTTACCTGAAATATTTTGACCTGTTGGAGTATGAAGATGGCTTTGTGCTGCTGTTTCCATATGAGGATACAAAAAAGACGGCTGTTTTCGAAACGTCCAACAAACTGTACCATACGCTGATGGAAGCCGCGGCATGGGCAAAGCAGATGCAGATTCGTACCATTGGGGAATTGAATGAGCAGATTGTAAACGGAAAGATCCAGGAAGTGATTTTGCTGCAGGAAGCGGAGATGGAAAAGCGGATCGGCAAAATCGCCGAGCAGATCGCAGAGGGGAAAAATAAAAAGTTTATCCTGATCGCCGGCCCGTCATCGTCCGGAAAGACGACGTTTTCCCATCGTATGTCGATCCAGCTTCGGGCGCACGGGCTGATGCCGCATCCGATTGGGATGGATAATTTTTATGTAGACCGGGAAAAAACGCCGCTGGATGAAAACGGGCAGTATGATTTTGAATGCCTCGAAGCGATTGACATGGAGCTGTTTGATACGACGATGGAAAAGCTGCTCAATGGAGAGCGTGTGGAAATGCCGCATTTTAATTTTAAGACAGGAAAGCGGGAATATAAAGGGGAATATTTGCAGCTTGGACAGGATGATGTGCTTGTCATCGAAGGTATCCATGGCCTAAATGACAAACTGCTTTCTACGCTGCCAAAAGAGACAAAGTTCAAAATTTATATCAGCGCACTGACCCAGATCAATATTGATGAGCATAATCCGATACCGACGACGGATGGGCGCCTGATCCGGCGGATTGTGCGGGACGCATTTATGCGCGGGACATCGGCGGAGCATACGATCGAGATGTGGCAGTCTGTGCGCAGAGGGGAAGAGAGGAATATCTTCCCGTTCCAGGAGCAGGCGGATGTGATGTTTAATTCTGCTTTGATTTATGAGCTGCCTGTGCTGAAAATGTATGCAGAACCGCTGCTGTTTGCGATTCCGGCGGACAGCCCGCAGCATATGCAGGCAAAGCGGCTGCTCAAGTTTTTGGACTATTTTTTGCAGGTGCCGAGCGAAGAGGTCGGAAGGAATTCTATTTTGCGCGAATTTATCGGCGGGAGTTGTTTTCACGTATAAGGGTGTAGATATTTTCTTTGGTTTTGCCAAAAAATGGAGTACGGATAGAAATCGTACTCCATTTCTAAGTCATTTCAAAGCCGGGGCCTTCTCATTCTTGCCAGCTCTTCATCCATGGGATACCGTCCCACAGCTTTCCGGTACGGAGAAAATATTCAATAGCAGTCAGTACAGCGTCTTTATCCGCCGTAGTGTACTTTCGGCAAATGATGGACTGGCCATCGGAACATTCAATATCTGTTTCTTCATCCGAATCCAAATATGCTGGGTCATAGGTAGAAAACCATGCCGCCTGCTCGCCTATCATACCGCTGTTGTCTCTCAAATACTGCAAAGCAAACAACCCATCGCCGCTCTCTAGTTCCATGATATCCTCTTCCAAATCTGGGTTATTTGTGAGGTAGATGCTTCCCCACTTGCCGTCTCTGAGATTTTTCAGAATTTTCCGGCAACTGTCCGGGGTAATTTCTTTAGGTTCATCTGGCCAGCAGACATAGTATTTCACGGAAATCCCTTTGGGCATCGCTGCTGGAGCCTCATTCTTTGGTATAAATTCTGTGTACTCTTTTAAATGACTCATTTTTAACCTTAATTTCCCTCCTGTAACTCTCGATTTATTGGTTACAAGTATAGCATATCTTTTTTTTGGCAACAAGCCATGTTTTATGTCCTTTCTGACTATCCAGGCCGTCAGGGGACGAGCAGTATTTTTGCCATAGCCATTTTGCCGGTGAAAACGGTATAAAAAATGCTTTACATTTTTGGAATTATGTGTTTGAATAAATAGGAAAGCAACAAGCAGGATAAATGATCGCGGCTGCAAGTGCCGAAAGGCCGCAGGTGAGGAAAGTCCGGGCTTCACAGGGCAGGATGCCGGATAACGTCCGGTGGAGGTGACTCCCAGGAAAGTGCAACAGAAATATACCGCCGGAGCCGGGGCTTCCCGGAGCCGGTAAGGGTGGAAGGGCAGTGTAAGAGACTACCGCCTTCCTGGTAACAGGGAGGGCATATGTAAACCCCATCCGAAGCAAGACCGAGCAGAAGCAGTGACGTGGCCCGCCAGCTTCAGGTAGGTCGCTTGAGGCGGCTGGCAACAGCCGTCCTAGACAGATGATCATTCGAGACATAACCCGGCTTATCGTCCTGCTTGGGTTTTCTACAGGGTCTTTGCTGTTACCAAAATTCTATATTAATACTCATTGTTGCCCTTGCGAATTTGCTTTATCAGATTTACAAGGGTAAAAAATAGCCGCCACTACTGCAATAGTGAACAGGCAAAAATATATAATCCTATATATCTTTATAAAGCCTTATATTTACAATGTTTGCAGCAGTTTATAGATGAATGAGAAACATATAAACCTATATAATTTCATATTGAGAAGTCAGAAATGGTGATGGCATTGTATGACAGCGGTATGAAGATAGCTGATATAGTACGCAATACAGAACTATCCCGAAGCACAGTGAACCGTATTATTAAGAACCATAGCAGCAGTATGAATATGATACAATCATACAAGGGTGTCAATGGTTTTGACATCCTTTTTGTATGTGATAAACAATATTATTGAGAAATGTCAAAAGATGTGTTATAATCTCAAAAGAGCAATCGTGTTACAGGGTGCGTTGA
>CAMWXD010000116.1 GCA_947178105.1 uncultured Eubacterium sp.
TGCAGGACAGGCTTATCGCTTTACACCACCTCGATGTGCCTTGGCGTCCGTCCGAGGAGGAACGTGCTGAGCGATACATTAAAAAATCAAAAGAATGGGCATTCTGTTGTTCAGTTAAGCCATGGATAATAAGGAACATGACAAGATGGATGATTTGAATATTAATGAGATCATCAATACGCAAATCGGGGTCGTATCTCAGGAGTTATTAAAGAACGCAGGCGTGTATAAGTGTATGGAAGAAGGTTGAACGGCGTTTTTGAAGTTTGTTGATGCGGTAAATGCATAGAATGTTTCGGGGACATAGGATTGTGAGGATATCAGATATGGATTGGCATGCCATGTATTGTGGTGGCAAGTCCCTTTAAATGTATACTTTAGGTTCCAAGATCTGGCTGTTTATTCATAAAATTTGCAATTAAGTAAAAAAAGGGATATTGACGAAAGTGAATCTTAGTCGTAGACTTGATTGAAATAAGAACTTATGGAATAGATGCTTCAGTTTATCCAGCAGATAAACAATTTAGATAAAGGCAGCGGAAATACATTCCAGTTGTTTAGCCAGGTTATAGGAAAAAGTCAAAAGTACGTAGTGTCTGAGATAAATTAAATTACGATATAAGTTAAAAAGAAAGGGAATATGGTGTTTTGCTTCTATAAACATCATATAAGATTGAAATGAAAATTGACCGATTAATAGGGATACTTTCTATTCTTCTGCAGAAAGAAAAGATTACTGCCACTGAGCTTTCGCAAAAATTTGAAGTGTCAAGACGCACGATCATACGTGATATTGATGATATCAGCAAAGCGGGAATACCAATAGTTACTGAACCTGGGAGGGGAGGTGGTATCTCAATAATGGAGAATTTTAAGATTGACCGAACCCTGCTTTTTTCTGAGGAAATGAGGATCATTCTTGCGGGACTTCATGGACTTGACAGTGTGGCAGAGTCAGGACGATATCGTCATATTATAGATAAACTATCGGTGGATCATATACAAAAGGATGGAGATATGATCATTGATCTGTCAGCATGGGATAAATCCAGAGTCTCGTATAAAATAGAACTTATAAAAACGGCGATGGATAATGACGAAAAAATATCCTTTAAATATTTCGCAAGGAATGGTGAAAGTGTTCGTGAAATAGAGCCATATCATTTGGTTTTTCAATGGGCGGACTGGTATGTATGGGGATACTGTGATACACGCAAGGACTATCGCCTATTCAAGCTGACACGTATTTCCGAATTAGCACGTACAGGAAAAAAGCGAGAAAAATGTGATGTTCCTCAGTATATTTGTGACAAGCATTTTGAATTGAAAGAAGAAATCCAGGCAGTAGTGAAATTTGATGGCAGTTTGAAATGGAGAATTGCAGAGGAGTTTGGTACAAGTTCCTTGAAGTTTGATGAGGACGGAAGTATCCTGATCAACATTGTGTGGTCAGATAAACAATCCTTTTTCCAACATATTCTTACTTTTGGTCACGGAGCGGAAATTATCTCACCTGCGGAATACCGTAAAGAGTATGCAGAGTTTCTTCAAAAGATAATAAATAAATACTGTTAAAATAAAAATGTGACAGACAGGTGTCACATTTTTTTTATTATAATCCCTTTATAAAAATGAGAAGGGAGACTGGATATGAGTATCATTGAGGTCGATTCACTGACAAAAGGGTATCGTGTGCATAAAAAAAAAGAGGGGATGAAAGGTTCTCTGCTGGGACTTGTGAAGCGGGAATATGAGTATGTGGAGGCTGTAAAAGAAATTTCATTTAAAGTCGAAGAAGGTGAACTTTTGGGAGTTGTGGGTCAAAATGGAGCAGGAAAAACCACAACAATGAAGATGTTATCAGGATTGTTGTATCCGAGTGCGGGAAAAGTCAGGGTTATTGGCTGTATACCGTGGGAGAGAAGAAAAGAATTTTTGTCTGATATTAGTTTTCTTATGGGACAGAAGGGACAGCTTTTATGGGATATACCTGCGATAGATTGCTTTTTGCTGTATAAGGAAATTTATTGTCTGGAGAAAAATACCTTTCAAAGAACGGTAAAAGAATTATCCCAGACACTTGAAGTAGAACATCTGCTTCATATTCCTGTTAGAAATCTGTCACTGGGCGAAAGGATGAAAATGGAAATAATCGCAGCGGTCCTTCATTCTCCCAGAGTGTTATTTTTGGATGAACCAACTATAGGTCTTGATATTACCACACAAAAGAAACTGAGGAGTTTTCTTGAAAAGCAGAATGTTCAGAAAGGGACAACGATGCTGCTGACCAGTCACTACATGGGAGACATTGTTTCACTTTGCTCGAGGCTTATTATAATAAATCATGGGGAAATTATTTTCGATGATAAAATAGAAAAAATAAGACATATGTACCAGGCAGACAGAGTGGTCAGGGTAAGCTTTGCAGACAAGGCGGATGAGGCATTATTAAGAAAATATCAGGAGCTACTTAAGAAGCAGAAAGACTTCCAATATACATTTCAGATGAAACAGGGAAAAGTAAATGCTTTTATTCAAGAAGTATCAGCTTATATGCCGATCGATTTCAGCATTGAGGAGCAGCCGATAGAAGATATGATCGAAAAGTTATATATGAGGGGGGATATGTAGTGAGGACTTTGCGAAAATATATTGCTGTATTAAAGGTTTCAACACAGAATTTTTTACAGTATCGGGGAAATATACTTTTGGATTGGCTGCTGAGTGCGATGACGCTGGTGGTGCCGTTTGCTTTTTGGAAAACGATATATGCGGGACGGAAAAGCATGGCCGGTTATGAGCTAAGTGACACGATAACCTATGTTGTTCTTACCACTCTATTGGGAAAGCTGTTGGTCTATGATGGAATTCACAATAACGTAGCACAGGATATAAGGGAAGGAAAATTATCCCAATTTCTCTGGCGCCCGATAAATTATAAGTCCTATATGTTTTTTAACACAATAGGGAAGAAATTGATGGATTTTGTAGTGATGTTCTTATTATTTTCCGTGCTGCTGATACCCCTGGATGATAGAGGATTTTTTAAGGCAGCATTGACGATAGAGACATGGCTGGCTTTTCTGTGCAGTGCGTTTTTAGGTGCCATACTCAGCTTCTTCCTGTATTTTATCCTGGGGCTTATAGCGTTTTGGATGACAGAGTGTTCTGCTTTGTATATTACTTTGGGGACATTGTTCTACTTTCTGGCAGGTGGGCTGTTCCCTTTGGATATGTTTCGGGAATTGAAAAGGATCTCAAAAATACTGCCTTTTCAATATCAACTATATTTACCGGTTAAAATTTACTTGGGGAGTCTTTCGACATCAGCAGTAATACAGGGACTCGGGGTGCAGATGATATGGTGCTTCGTTCTATGGGGATTATCGGTTGTGATTTGGAAATGTGGTATAAAAAAATATTCTTCTGTCGGAAATTAGTGATCATGAATTGGAGGAACATGCAGTATGAAACGTTATGTGAGAATTTACAAGGGATTTATTAGAAATACTCTTATAAGGGACATGGAATTTAGGATGAATTTCTTTATTTGGGGAATGGCGATGACGGTAGAGCTTGGGATAAACCTTTTGTTTTTCAATAATATCTATGGAAATATTGATGATATTGCAGGATATGATAAATATGAATGGTTTTTTTATCTTGGTTTCGTTCAGATGATGTTGGCAGTATTTATGGTGTTTATATTTCCTAATTTAGTGGGTTTGCCCTGGCTGATAAATGGAGGTGGATTGGATTACCTGTTGCTTAAGCCTGTGAATTCTCAGTTTTTTATTTCATTAAGAGGAGCTAATTTTGGATACGTGATAAATGCTGTTGTTGGTGTGATGTTGATCATATATGGTGGTGTCAATGCGGGGATTGACATTAATATCCAGAATGTTGCAGGTGCGGTATTCTACTCACTGGCTGGTACTCTGATTTTATATTCCATCTTATTTAATATTTCCATATTGTCAGTATGGTTTAAAAAGGCTGATTTCGCATCTACATTATTTTTCAATCTTTGGTCCTTTATGCGATATCCATCTACAGTGTATGGAAATATGATGAGAGTGGTATTTACATATATATTGCCCATACTTTTGGTATGTACTGCTCCGGTGGAAATCCTTCTGAAAAAGGTAAGTACCGCTACGCTTGTGGCAACACTGCTTATTGGTTTTGTATGGTTTGGGGGAAGCATTTTCTTATGGAAAGTTGCAGTGAAACATTATTCAAGTGCAAGTTCATGAAGTTGTAAGAGGTTCCTTTGTATAAGAAATACTGCCGTGTCACGATAAGCAGCACTAAATTCCCGAATGTTATCTATACTTTCTTGTAATGTGCAATTTTCTATGATTGGTACATCAAATAAGGTCATTATTATGATGAAAGATGCAAAATTCCAATTCTGCCCATAGTGCTGGTAAATGCTTTTCAGCCGTTTGATAGTGTAGAAACCGTCTAGGCGGCCAATATCTGCTGTAAAAATGAAAGCATACAAAGAAAATTGGCAATTGGGGTTTTTGTCCGGAAAATGAATGAAAAAAGCCATGGAAAATGGAGAATCCCCATTTTCCATGGCTTTTCTGGATATTATTCTCCTGCAATAAATTCTCTCTCACTGGTTCCTCTGTGTAGATCAGTTTTTTCCGCTGCAAGGCTTCTTTTTTATGTTTCAAATACGCTTTTCAGTTGAAAATAACATTTATCTCGCCGGACTTCAGTTTTTACCTATGTCAATGCTTATCCCACAGATTTTTATTAGCCTGTGTAAAGCCTGCTTTCATGGTTAAAAAACTTTTTTTGTATATTTTTCTGTCAATTCTGCAATAATATCGCTCTGCTGGTATAACCAGTTTGTAAAATCTTTCGGATTAGATTCTCCTGTGCGGATTAGTTTTTTCCGCTGCAGGGCTTCTTTTTTGAATGTTTCAAACGCAATCATCATTTCTTCCAGCCTTTCTTCCGGGAATCCGGCTGTATTTTTTGATTTATTGATCTTGTTCCGCCAGTTTTGGCATTCATTCTTATAAAGCAGGTCATAATTATTTTCCCTTGCCCGCTCATCAAACTCGCGTTTATTCTGTAAAGCCTGTGCTTTCCGGCATTTTTCACTGCACAGTTCATACCGCTGGCTTTTTGCAAGGAAAAAACGGCTGCATACTTTGCACTGCCTGAAACACAGCCCCCAGTCTTTCAGGCGGTTCAGATAATAGATCATTGCCGGGTAGAATGATTCATAAGCACAGGCACATTCCATACCCATTCTTTGATCCGGATACCAGAGGGCAAGCCTTGTATCTTCCGGCAGAAGCTGTGGGGGAAGCCTGTGGGATGGGTCAGACGGTACAGGCCTGCCCATGCGCTGCTCAAAACCTGCCGTGGTGTTTGTCTGGAAGGCCAGCGTAAAAGGGCTTACGGATTCTATAAAGCGGTCGCATGCGGCGCTACGGTTCCGGTATTCCCTTGCCACAAGATAGCCTTCCCATATGCGGAAAGCTGCATACTGCCTTACCGGATCGCCTGTCTGGTACTTTTGCTGGAGAAAGCTGCCTGCCGTTTTTTCAAGATCCGGCTGCTTCCATCTGTTGGTGTGCAGCGCTTCGCGCAGCGGGGCAAGGCCGAGCCTGTTCCATTTCCCGTCCGGGTCCTGTTCAAACTCTATAAGAAATGTCCCAAGCTGGCGTGTCACGTCACATATCACTTCCGCATCCGGGTTCCCACGCAGCCGGGAACGGACTGCAGTTTCCGTTCCGGCTACGATGCGTTCTTTCATTTTCTTTCTGTCCAGTGTCAGGACAAACAAAACCCTGTCGAAACACGGCTCATGCCGCTGAAAATCATATTCCATTTCTCACCGGTGCCTTCTTTTATGGTAATTATAAAATACTGTCATATCTATTACACTTATGATACCGCATAGTTATTGATAATGCAAGGGAATACTGCTATGATGCGTTCAAATGGTAATTTGATTATATCCAGTACATTTCCAACTGAATGACCGTCCGCAGGGGATATGAAAGGACAGGGAAGTGACGCGATGACCGCACAGGGAGCGCACCAGATCCCGGATACGCCGCAGGAATGGGGCAGGATGAACGGCCCGCGGGCAGAACGGCAGCAGAAACTAATCATTATATTTTAATCATTTGTGGGAGGAATAGCATGAAAGACAGCAGAAGGCTGAAAGACTATGATGACCTGCCGCTTGTGTTGGATGTCCGGCACATCCAGTGTATTATGGGCATTTCAAGGACGGGCGCATACGAGCTTGTGCACAGGCCGGGTTTTCCGGCATTCCGGAGCGGCAGGCTTATAAAAGTAAGCAAGAAAGCATTTTTTGATTGGATGGAAAAAAGCGGGATGCAGCAGGGAAAATGACCTTGCCGCAAGATATTCCGGGAGGATCTGGCGGCAGGCAGGAAAGGGAAAAGCGGATGGAGCAGAAGCATGTGGAAAAGATCAAAGGCTATTACGACAGAAATGGGGAATTTAAGAGAAACGAAAAATATTCAGGAAAGGATCAGGCCGTATATACGAAAGAGGGCGATAAATACCGCTGGCTTGTGATGGAGCCGAAGGGAGCATCCGGCATGGAAGTCACCCGGACGGATACGCATGGAAAAATTACAGCAAGGGATACATACGAAAGTGTAAGGAATGTTGTTTACTGCACAGGCATAGAGCGGCTTTGTAAAGATGGCAGGGGCATGGTGCAGTTTACGGCTGATGAGGCTGCGCTGATCAACAGGCTTGGCGGGAATGACAGGAAAGATACGGCTGAAAACTTTGAGCGTGCGGTGCATGGAACAGCAGACGGATATGAAAAAAAGATGATCAGCAGGGCGGCGCACAAGCTGTCAGAACTTTCAGAGGAAAGCTGCATGGAACTGATCGCCACTACAAAAAACCGCAAATTATCTGAACGTGATTTCTCTGTAAGGCACCGGCTGGCAGAGATCAGGCAGCGGCGGAAAGAAAAGGAAGCCACAAAGGGAAAAGACAGGGGACGGAAAGTGGAAAAAAGTGAGATGGAGTTATGATAAACCGTAAAAGTGAAAATGGAAATCTGGAGAAAGGAAATGATGGGATGATTGATAATATAGACGGAAATAACAAGGCATTGGAGGATGCGATCAAAAATGCGGAACAGGCAAAGGCAAGGCTGGCAAACGAGCGGAAAAAACAGAATGAACGGCGCAGGAAAGCAGAGAACCGCCATAAGTACATGATGGGCGGTATCATCGTGAAATACTTCCCACAGTGTTACCGCTTTGAGGAAAGCGAGCTGAACCGGATATTATCTGCAGCCCTGGCTACGCAGGAATGCAGACGGGTAATCGGGGAGATTGAGCAGGCGGCGGGATGCGTCGCGCAAGGAAAAGCTGGCAGCGTGGATGAAGCTGAAAGGAAAAGGGCAGGGAGCGCAGCGACTGTAGGGGAAAGCCCGCTTTCCCCTGTTGCCAGGCTTTAGACTGGCAATTCCCTCCGTAGGAGGGCCCTCGGAGAGCGCACAATACCATCGCCCCCCAGGCGATGGTATATCTGTGCGCACCCCGTAAACGGGGTGAAAAAAATCCGTAGTGGGCGCAGAGTCTTTTCAGGCAGTCTGGAGCTTGCAGGCCCCATAATTTTTTGAAACAGCATGAAGATTTCAGCTTTGCATGTGATAAAAAATGACATTTCAGATACGTGTGTTATGGGGATTGTTCTTGTCAGGCAATTATGTCTTTATGATTCTGGTGATAACATCACGGATTTGTCCTTAGATTTGCTTAGGCGCCCTTTACTCCAAGTTGGATTGGAATGTCAATGGGATGCCGCAAGGCATCGGCTTCAGCCCCTGCCATTGACATTCCAATCCAGCTTGGAGTACACTCGGAGCCGCAAATCTGAAATGGGTTTATTTTATGGGGAAAGTATCAGATTTAAGAAACAGAAGCGGATCAGGTATCAATGGCATTATGATTAGAAACCGTATAAAAGAAAGTGAAAAATACCGGATGGGCATCAGCATAAATTTAATAACTGTCTGGAGGTGGAAAATGCAGCATGAAGCATCTCAGCACAAGGTTCAGCATTGTCAAACGCAGCATGGGCCATTCAGCAGTAGATAAAGCGTCCTATATAAGCCGGAGTGTGCTGCACAGCGAATATGACGGGATGGATTACCGTCCAAAGTACCATGAAGATCTGGTACACAGCGAAATCTCACTTCCCCAAAATGCACCGGAAAAATACAGGGACAGGGAAACCCTCTGGAACTCCGTGGAGCTTGCAGAAAAAGGGAAGAAAGCGCAGCTTGCGAGGATGCTGAAAGCGTCACTTCCGAATGAATGGACATATGAGATGGCGGTGGAAACAGTGCGGGACTATGTAGACCGGAATTTTGTGTCACAGGGCATGTGTGCGGACTGGGCCGTGCATGATTCTGTGAATGCGGAAGGACAGCGGAATTTACATATCCATGTGCTGCTCACCATGCGCCCGCTCACGCCGGATGGGAAATGGGGCGCGAAGCAGCGCAAGGTTTATACGCTTGATGAAAACGGAAATAAAATAAGGAACTGGAATGGGAAAGGCTATCAGTGCACAACAGAATTTACTACGGACTGGAACGACAGGAAAAAGGGAAAACAATGGAGGAAAGACCTTGCCGACACGATCAATGCGGCCAATGAACAGGCCGGCATTGGCGGACATTGGGAACACCGCTCTTTTAAAGAGCTTGGCATTGACAGGGAGCCGACAGTGCATCTTGGTCCAGGGGCCGGCGGGCTTGAGCGGAAAGGGATGCGTACAGACCGTGGAAATATTAACAGGGAGATCATGGAGCAGAACAGCCTTTTGGAAAATGCTGAAAACACATACGAAGAAGCTGTTAAAAAAGTAGAAAAATTAAAAGCTGCCGTGTCTGCGCCGGAAAATCATAATGAAGTTTTAGGACTGATCGGGCGTGTTGCCGGGGAAAAGGGCAGGCTTGTACTTCCGGTCGTAAGCGGGAAACACCTGCGCCGGATCAGCAACAGGGAAGCCCTGCAGTCGCCGGAAAAAGCCGTGGCATTTATAAAGGCCGGAAACATTGGCAGTTTTGAAATGCTGGCGCAGTACATGGAGGAAAAAGAACAGGAATGGCAGGGGACTGAGGAAAAACGGGAATCCCTGATGAAGAAAAACAAGCGTCTGGGCGGGCTGCTGAAAGCATTTGCAGAATTTGAGCCATGCTGGAAAGTTTATTGTGAAAGCGGAAAGCTCAAAGGCTTTGCAAAAATGAAATATGACAGGCAGCATAAGCAGGAAATAGAACAGTTCCCGCTGGCAAAGGAGCGGATGGCGGCACTTTTGAAGAAAGGGGAGAAGCTGGCGCCGGATATGTGGCGGTCACAGATGCAGTCTTTAAAAGCGGAAATGGACGGCATGCATCCGCAGCGTGCGAAACTGGCTGCTGAACTGGCATGGGCGGAAGTAATTTCTTACAATAAAAGCAATTTTGAGCGTGAGGAGGCAAACCGCGCCAGACAGAGGCAGCGGCAGGCGAACAGGACAAAAAAGAGTGGGCAGGAGATTTCTATTTGAATTTGAAGCAGAAAAATATCAGCAGACAGCATCGGCAGTTTTGCAGCAGACATTTTTATATGGAGGACTGAATGGGGGATGGAAAAGAAAACAGAGACAACAGGAGAAAGCCAGTAAAAATCGTAGTAAAGCCCGTTTACGCCGGCAGTAAAAGCATGGCTGACGTATTCGCAGGCGTGGCACTGGAAAATATCAGACGGAAGATGAATGACAGACAGCCGCTTTCAGGCATCTGAAAAAAATCAGGAAATATGGGGAAAAGCCTTGAAAGGCGGCAGGGATACCGTTATAATTCTGGTAACTGGACAGCGGGATGCCCTGCATGAAACGGAGGGATTATTATGGCAGGGCAGGCCACGAAAACAAAATATAAGGCAGCCTTATACTGCAGGCTGTCGCGGGATGACGGGAACGTGCAGGAAAGCTCCAGCATACAGACGCAGAAGGATATGCTGGCGAGGTACGCAAAAGAGAACGGGATCAGCGAAACACATTATTTTATCGACGATGGTTTTTCTGGCGTGAGCTTTGACCGTCCGGCATTCCAGGAAATGATCGCGGAGATTGAAAAAGGGAACATTAACTGTGTCATTACAAAGGATTTATCGCGTCTTGGAAGAAACTATCTGGAAACAGGCGTGTATATTGAAATGTTCTTCCCGGAGCACCACGTCCGCTACATAGCCATCAATGACGCGGTTGACACGATGGAGCAGGAATCAGCCGATTTCACGCCGTTCCGCAATATCCTCAACGAACTATACGCAAAAGATACATCGAAAAAGGTAAAAAGCGCGAAGCGGGCAAGGTTCCTCGACGGGATGTACATTTCGACAAGCGCGCCGTATGGATATAAAAAAGACCCGGCAGACAGGCACAGGCTTGTTATTGACGAACGGTACGCGCCGACAGTCAGGATGATCTTTTCACTGGCAAAGGACGGCATGGGGATTCTGCAGATCCGGAATTACATCAACAGCAGGCATATTTTAAGGCCGTCCGCGGTCAACCCGAACGGCTACGGGCGTTATTTTAACGGTGAGGACGATCCGAAACGTTACGAATGGAGCAATAACAGTGTGCGCGGGATTTTACGCAACCCTGTGTATGCCGGACATCTTGTGATGGGAAAGCGTGTAAGGCCGTCTTTTAAGAGCCATAAGAGTTTCAGCGTGCTGCCGGAAAACTACAAGGTAGTCAAAGACGTCCACCAGCCGATTGTTGCCCCGGAGGATTTCGAACTGGTGCAGCGTATGATCACGAGCAGGCGGAGCAATAAAAACAAACCGCGCAGGCTGGAAAACATCTTTGCGGGGCTGATTAAATGTGCTGACTGCGGATATGCCATGACGCTTGCAAAAGCAAACCGCAGCCCGAAAGAGGAAGTCATTGATGAATATGGCTACATGTGTAATAATTATAAGACCTTTGGGAAATCTGTAGACACAAGCCACTGGATCGAAGCAAGGCAGCTTTACGACTGTGTATTAAGCGACATTAAAAAACACGCTGCACAAGCCCTTGCAGACAATGACGAACTGTGCCGGAAGCTGGCTGCGCAGATAGGGACTGACAGGGCAAAGCAGACAAAAACACTGGAAAAGGAGCTGCGGGCGAAAAAAACACGGCTTTCAGAAGTAGACAATCTGTTCCAGTCTCTTTATGAAGATAAGCTGAACGGGAAAATTTCGGAGCGCAACTACCAGATGATGAGCAGGCGGTATGAGGAGGAACAGTCTTCACTGGAACGGGCAATCAGTGAGATGGAAAAGCAGCGCGAGGAAAGCGGCAGGGAGAAAAACAATATCGAGCAGTTTGTCAAAACCATTAAAGACTATGCGGGAATTGAGGAACTGTCTGCTGCACTGCTGAATACGCTGATTGAAAAAGTTACGGTAGGCGAACCGAAAGAGATAGACGGGGAGCGCATACAGGAAGTAAAGATTTATTATAAGTTCATAGGGAACATAAGCTAGGAAGGACATATTTTGTCGGTAAAACGGGGCATTCCCGTATGTACCGCTGAGTATGTCCTTCTGACATTGAACAGCAGGAAGGGCGTATTTTAAGGCAGGGCAACATGAATGATAAGGTAAAGATTTTCCGGTATGTGACGGAAGGGACATTCGACAGCTACTCATGGCAGCTCATCGAAAACAAGCAGAAATTCATCGGTCAGATCATGACGAGCAAATCCCCGGTGCGCAGCTGTGAGGACATAGACGAAGCCGCCCTCACTTATGCGGAGGTGAAGGCTCTGGCAACGGGCAATCCCTACATAAAAGAAAAGATGGTGCGTCCGTAAACCGCCGATTTACTGGCGGTGCGGTCTAATCAGAATACTCCCTTTAACAAAGCAGGGTACGAAAACTTCTATATTTTACAATCAGGGCTACGGCAGGAGGGATAACTCCATTGCAGGTCAGGTAGAAGTTCTGCCGCAATATAAGCGGTATGACAGACCGAACAGCCTTGCAAGGAAGCTGAAAACCAAAACTTGTGAATTATGCGGCGGCTACAGTACGGACTTGGAAATTCATCAAGTGAAAAAGCTGAAAAATCTTAAGGGCAACAGTGAGTGGGAGAAGCTTATGCGGAAACGCAGGCGGAAAACACTTGCAGTATGCCCAGCGTGCCATGAGAAAATTCATTCCTGTGATGAAGGACGATAAGTTGAACTTATGGCGAGCCGTATACGCTGAGAGGTGTAAGTACGGTTTTAGGAGGGAGTATGGTGCTGTCGAAGTTGGTGACAGACTGTGCTTACCTCATGATTTAGATATTCAGGTATCCAAGCTAAAGCTGTTAAAAGCGAACCACACCAGCC
>CAMWXD010000117.1 GCA_947178105.1 uncultured Eubacterium sp.
GCCTGGTGGGGCGCAGGCAGAGGCGGGTTGAAATAAGTAACATACTTTATGCAGGAAAAGGCATGGCTATAGTGGTCATGCTTTTTCAGTGCAAAAACAGAAAAGAACACAAAACACAATTTTACATACTGTTGAAACCGCTGTTTCCGCAAGGTTGCGGGGAGAGGCTATATTTTATGGACGAAGCCACTCAACATCTGCATATGCAAAATCTGATAGACTGGGTATATCTGTCGGAGCAGATAAAGGAAAACAATAATACAATCCGCAATTTGACCGGGGAATATAAGAAGCTAGAGCCGGATTGCCGGGAGGGAGTACGGGCGCAGTTGGAGCGCATGAAAGAACTCTGCAAAGAGCGCAATAATCTGTATGAAAAGCAGAATGATTTGAAAGGGCAGAAATGGAAGACTGAGAAGTCGTTAGAACGGTAAGAAATGTGGGGTGTGGCGGTTGCTGCGCCCTATATTTTTGTGGAAAATTGGAAATGAAAGTGGTATAATCAGACATATTGTTGTACAGCTTTAGATGAATAATGGGAGGAATATAGATGCCAAAACAAAAATTAATTATTATAGCAGGCTCTCCGTGTGTGGGGAAAACGACAGTGACACAGAAACTTTTTACTTCTTATGAAAACAGTGCTTATTTTGATGGCGATTGGGCATGGTGTGTCAATCCGTTTTCGGTTGATGATCCGCGATTGAGAAATGGTGATAAAACAATGTCATTCGCGTTATCTACATATTTAAACTCTAGTTTTGATTATGTCTTTTTTTCGTCGGTGGTTGTTGTTGATAAAACAATTCGAGAAACGATATTAAAAGATATAACAGCAAAAGATTATTCTGTTATTGGCATTACCTTGACCTGTTCAGAAGATACTTTGCGTGAACGTCATAAAAAGCGTGGAGATCAAAATGAATGCTCTTTTTTCTGGCTGCATTTAAAACCATACGAAGGTGATTATGTCATCAATACAGATAATAAAAGTGTTCAGCAAATAGTTGACGAAATAAAAGTTATTGTAGATAGTGAGATAAATGAATAGTGGAAATTAGAACAAATTATGATTCAGTATGCGCATACATTCAAAAACTTCTTCTTTGGGAATGGATAAAGAATTACTTCATGTTTTGAAGAAGAAAAATATAAAAATTATCACATCATCCGATGCCCATTGTCCTGAAGATGTAGGCGACAAAATTCGAGAGCTTGAAATTTGCGTTGCCAATGCTTAGGAAAATATATTGTTTCCCTTGTGAATCTTTGTTATCAGATTTTCAAGGGAAAACAGAGCCGCTTCTATGGCTTTTCTCTTTTTCTATGTCTATTAATAGCATATCCGCAATCAGATTTCAAGAGCCTTTAATTTACAATTTAACCTAAGTGCAACTTTTTAGTTACTTTTCACGGGTCAGGAACGCGCATTAGCTGCGGGGACGCCGGATGAGGAGTGCTGTCCAGCCTTCTTGCTCCGGTTCCAGAATGTAAGAAGCCCTAAGCATTCTGTACCTAGAACAAGGAGACAGGATCGTTTCCCTCCTCCATCGTCCCTTCAAATTCCAAAAATATTGTTAATCACAAAACAACAGTCAAAAAAATACTTAATTAAAATATCCACAAGAAGCAATCTGCCGACTACAAATTCATAGAAAAATACAGTTCATCCTTATCATCCTGCGAAATAGACAGGTAACGCTTGGTGATCTCAATGCTGGAATGGTTGTATATATTCATAATCAGGGCGCTTGGCGTCCCTTTTTTCCAGGCGTGGTAGCCGAAGGTCTTGCGCAGGGAATGACAGCTTATATTGCCTTCAATATGGGTCGCCAAAGCGGCATCCTTAATGATGTGGTAGGCGCGGTTTCTGGAAATCGGTATAAAATGGTTATTTTTATGGCAGAATATATATTCGGTTTCATAGACAAATGGGCTGTGCTGGCGCAAAAGCTTTAACGATTTGATACAGCTTTCATTCAATGCGATTTCTGCGTGCTTGTGCGTTTTTTGTTCGCGCACATCGATATGCCTGCGGTACATGTTGTTTGCACTGTCATAAATATCTGTCCATTTGAGCTGCAACAAGTCTCCGATCCGCAGCGCCGTGTTGATGCCGGTGACAAAGAGCGTATAGTCCCGATAACGGCTGCGGGATAAAAAGTAGGATTTCATTTGCTCGATTTCCTCTATTGTTCTGATCGGCGTTGTCATCATTACAATTCCTCCGTTTATCTCTTTTGTAAAAAATGTATCGTGCCTTTCCATTTTAAAGATAATTTTAGTATCTTGCAATAGGGCATAGGTTACGCGAAGAATGAAAGCCCTTACATATCAAAACCAAAGATTATACAATAAAGCCAGTATAAAAGCAAGAAATATTTTCTGTCAAGTGGCAGAAAATATAAAAAACAGAGTTTTTTGGCACTTTTTACTAGATATTTTATCTAAAATTGAGTGAGTTTTACCATTGACTATTTTTAGAAAACATGTAAAAATATGTATGTAAGCGCTTACAAAGTATCCGATAAACAGAATCGGGAATGCTAATAGTCAGAAAGAAAATAGGAGGGGTTGAGAAATGGAATTGTTAAACAAGAAAAAGACTGGCAAAACAGAGCGCCCAGTCAAGGTATTACAGTTTGGAGAAGGGAATTTTTTACGGGCATTTGTAGATTATATGATTGATATTGCCAATGAACAAGGAAAATTCGACGGAGACATTGTACTTGTAAAGCCGATTACTTTTGGAAGCCTAGACCGTTTTCGTGAGCAGGAAAGCCAGTATACGGTACAGCTTCGGGGGATCGTAGACGGCGAGCCAAAGAAAGTAAGCCGGATTGTAACAAGTGTAACAGACGTTGTAGACGCATATGAGGAATATGAAAAATATGCGGATTTTGCAAAGCTGGACTCTCTTCGTTTTATCGTATCCAATACAACAGAAGCCGGGATCGTCTATGATGATACAGACCGTATGGAGTTTAATCCTCCAAAAACCTATCCAGGAAAACTGGCAAAGTTTTTGTATGAACGGTATGAGCATTTTCATGGGGATCCGGCAAAAGGGCTTGTAATGCTTCCGGTAGAGCTGATTGATGACAACGGGGTGCATCTGGAAGAATGTGTCAAAAAACTGGCGGCGCTTTGGAACCTGGAAGATGGATTTTTAAAGTGGCTGGATGAAGCATGTGTATTTGCATCGACGTTAGTTGACCGGATCGTGACCGGTTATCCGAAGGATGAGGCAGAGGCGCTGTGTGAAGAGTTTGGCTATCAGGATAACCTGATTGTAACCGGAGAGCCGTTTGCGCTTTGGGTTATTGAAAGCAAAAAGGATATCAGCGGGGAATTTCCGCTGCCGGATGCCGGGCTTCCTGTCATCTTTACCGATAACCAAAAGCCGTATAAGCAGAGAAAAGTAAGGATTTTAAATGGGGCGCATACCTCGTTTGTGCTGGCGTCGTACCTTTGCGGAAATGACATCGTGCTTACATCGATGCAGGATGAACTGATTTTAAACTTTATGAAAGCAACGATTTTTGATGAGGTGATACCGACGCTGACGCTGCCGAAGGAAGAGCTGGAAGAATTTGCACAGGCTGTTATTACGAGATTCCACAATCCGTATGTAAAGCATTCCCTGCTTGCGATTTCTTTAAACTCCGTTTCAAAATGGCGTGCAAGATGTATGCCGAGCTTTCTTGGGTATATTGAGAAGGAAGGAAAGCTGCCAAAGCATCTGACGTTTTCACTTGCAGCGCTTTTTGCCTTTTATACAGGCACCGAAATACGAGATAAGGCGCTGATCGGCCACCGGGGCGATGAGGAATACCAGATTTTGGACGATGCGGCAGTATTAGAATTTTTTGCACAAAACAGCACAAAATCGAATGCAGAATACGTACACGCGGCGCTGGCAAACGAAGATTTCTGGGGACAGGACTTGAGTGCGCTTGACGGAGTGGAAGAAGCGGTTGCTTCTTATCTGAAGGATATCCGCGTGCTTGGCATGAGAAAGGCAATGGAAACACATTTTGCATAAAACCAGGAGGGCTGTATCGAACTATGAAAGATTTTATCAAAATCCATGACGATGACAATGTGATCGTGGCGATCCGGGAGATCGCCGCAGGGGAAACGGTATCGACTGAAGCGCCTTCGCTGTCAGTGACTGCACTGGAAACTATTCCAGCCGGGCACAAGATGGCGATACGCAAAATCCCATCTGGCGGAGAGGTAATCAAATATGGATTCCGTATCGGCAACGCCAAAGAGGAGATCGCTGCGGGGGCGTGGGTACACGTCCATAATATCAAAACAGCCCTGGGCGACCTTTTGGAATATACGTATGAGCCAACACAGCCAGGCGGCAGGGAACAGGCAAAAAATACGGCGGAGGAAGCGTATTTTGAAGGATTTTTGCGCAAAGACAAAAAAGCCGGGGTACGCAACGAGATCTGGATCATACCGACCGTCGGATGTGTCAACAGTATTGCTCAGGAGATGGCAAAAAGGGCAAATGCAAAGGTAAGAGGGACGGTCGATGAAGTCATTGCGTTTCCGCATCCATATGGATGTTCCCAGATGGGGGATGACCAGGAACACACAAGGACGATATTGGCAGGGCTTATCAACCATCCAAACGCAGGAGGGGTCCTGGTGCTTGGATTAGGCTGTGAAAACAGCAATATTGGGGAATTAAAACGTTATATTGGGGAATATGATGAAGAACGGGTGAAATTTTTAGTTTGTCAGGAATGCGAAGACGAGATGGAAGAAGGCGCCAGGCTTCTTGACGGGCTGATCGACTATGCGGCAGGCTTTCAGCGGGAAAAAATCAGTGCTTCCAAGCTGGTGGTCGGCATGAAATGCGGCGGCAGCGACGGCTTTTCCGGCATTACGGCAAATCCGCTGGTAGGCAGGTTTTCAGATCTTTTGATCCGCCAGGGAGGCACGACGATCCTGACCGAAGTACCGGAAATGTTCGGGGCAGAGACGCTGCTGATGAACCGCTGCGCTTCGAAGGAGCTGTTTGAGCAGACGGTAGCGCTGATCAATGATTTTAAGCAGTATTTTAAAGACAACAACCAGACGATTTATGAAAACCCGTCTCCGGGAAATAAAAAAGGCGGCATTTCCACGCTGGAAGACAAATCGCTTGGATGCACACAAAAATCAGGCAGCGCGCCGGTAGCCGGCGTCCTGGCATATGGGGAGCGTGTCAAAGAGACTGGGCTGAACCTGCTTTCTGCACCGGGCAATGACCTGGTAGCTTCGACGGCGCTTGCCGCCAGCGGCGCACAGATCGTACTGTTTACGACCGGGCGCGGGACGCCGTTCGCATCCCCGGTGCCGACCGTCAAGATATCCAGCAACAGTGCGCTTGCAGGCAAGAAAAAGAACTGGATCGATTTTAACGCCGGGGTACTTGCAGAGGATGCTTCGCTTGATGAGATGGGGCAGAAACTGTTTGATTATGTCCTGTCGGTAGCGTCCGGGGAAAAGGTGTGCAGCGAAAAGGCAGGCTACCACGATATGGCGATCTTTAAACAGGGCGTGACGTTATAAGCATCTGTATGATACGGTGCTTGCAGCAGCGGGTTTGGCGCGTTGTCCGCATCTGCCCGGCAGGGCGCTGGATTTGCTGGCTGCATTGGACGGTAACTGAAAAACTGCAAAAACCATCGAGAAGAAAGGAAAAACCATATGAAAGGATTGAAAAGAATATGCACAGTCCTGCTTTGTACAGGGCTTGTATTTACAGGCGCCCTGGGGCTTTCAGGCTGCGGCTCCCTAAACAGCGGCAAGCGGATCGTACGGATCTCCCATGCACAGTCTGAAACGCATCCAGAACATTTGGGGCTGCTGAAATTTAAGGAATATATTGAAGAACGCCTTGGGGATAAATATGAGATCCAGATCTATCCAAACGAGCTGCTTGGCGGCGCGCAAAAGGCAATCGAGCTGACGCAGACCGGGGCGATCGACTTTGTCGTTGCCGGTACTGCCAACCTGGAAAACTTTGCAGATGTATACGAGGTATTCAGTATGCCGTACTTGTTTACTTCTGAGAGCGCTTACCATGAGGTTATGAACGATACGGATTATATGGAAGCGGTCTACGAATCGACAAACGAAGCTGGTTTTCGCGTGCTGACCTGGTATAATGCGGGGACGAGAAGCTTTTATGCAAAAAAAGCCATCCATACGCCGGATGATCTGAAAGGGCTGAAAATGCGTGTGCAGCAAAGCCCGGCAAGTGTAAATATGGCGAATGCGTTTGGCGCGGCAGCTTCCCCGATGAGCTTTGGCGAGGTCTATACAGCGATCCAGCAGGGTGTCATTGACGGTGCGGAAAACAATGAGCTGGCGCTGACCAACAACAAGCATGGGGAAGTGGCAAAGTACTATTCCTACAATATGCACCAGATGGTGCCGGATATGCTGATCGGCAACCTGAAGTTTTTGGAAGGGCTGAGCGAAGAAGAATATACGATCTTTCGTGACGCCGCTCTGCTTTCTACCGAAGAAGAAATGATTTACTGGGATGAGCAGGTCGAAGAGGCAAAGAGGATCGCGAGCGAGGAGATGGGCGTAGAATTTATCGACGTGGACGTACAGACCTTTAAGGACAAGGTATCTTCGGTACAGCAGGATATGTTAGACGAAAATGAGCATATCCAGGAATTGTATGACCATATCCAGCAGGTAAATGAAAAATACGTACAGGAGGGAGAGTAAATGGAAGCATTGCATAAGATCCGTAAAGGAATTGATGTTGTTTTAAGCTCTGCATGTGCAGTTATTTTTGCGGCAATGGTCGTAATCGGGACATACCAGATCGTAACACGTTTTATTTTCAAAAGCCCAAGTACAGTATCTGAAGAGCTTTTGACTTACAGCTTTACATGGATGGCGCTTTTATCCAGTGCTTATGTGTTTGGCAAGCGTGACCATATGCGTATGGGATTTATGGCTGACAAGGTAAGTCCCGGCGGACAGAGGGTACTTAGTATTTTCGGGGAGATCCTGGTTCTGCTGCTTTCAGCCAGTGTCATGGTTTACGGCGGCGTGACGATTACAAAGCTTACAATGACGCAGTCTACCGCGTCTCTTGGCATCCCGATGGGCATTGTATATACGATTATCCCGATTTCCGGTATGCTGATTGCGTTTTATGCGGTCTTGAATATCATAGACCTTATTACGGGCGCAGATGGGAACCGGGCGGAAAGCTAATCAAGGAAACGTAAACACAGATTTTTTTGAAAGGAGAAACATATGAATACTGCACTTATTTGCGGCCTGATCATATTAGTAGTATTGGTAGTGCTTCTGGTGGCAGGGGTTCCGATTGCGGTAGCGCTCGGCATTTCTTCCGTATGTGCGATCCTGCCGATTATGGACACCGGCGTTGCCGTACTGACTGGGGCACAGAGGATTTTTTCCGGTATTTCTGTATTCAGCCTTTTGGCGATCCCGTTTTTTATACTTGCCGGAAACCTGATGAACAAAGGCGGCATCGCGGTGCGCCTGATTAACCTGGCAAAAGTCGTAACCGGGCGTACGCCTGGCGCACTGGCACAGACAAACGTACTGGCAAACATGCTCTTTGGCGCGATTTCCGGTTCCGGTACGGCGGCTGCTTCCGCTATGGGCTCTATTATCGGGCCGATCGAAAAGGAAGAAGGCTATGACCCGAATTTTTCAGCGGCGGCAAACGTAGCAACGGCTCCGACCGGGCTTTTAATCCCGCCAAGCAACGTGATGATTACCTTTTCCCTCGTCAGCGGCGGCACGTCTGTAGCAGCGCTTTTTATGGCAGGCTATATTCCGGGCATCCTCTGGGGGCTTGCCTGCATGATCGTGATTTTCTGTATCGCAAAAAAGAGGGGATACCGCAGCTCTACGACGTTTACAGCAAAAGAAAAATGGAATATCTTCCTCCAGGCGCTTCCTTGCCTTTTGCTTATCATTATCGTAATCGGCGGCATTATCAAAGGAATCTTTACCGCTACGGAAGGATCGGTGGTAGCGGTTGTATACAGCCTTCTGCTGTCGCTGTTTGGCTACAAATCTATCAAGGTCAAGGATCTGCCGCAGATTTTAAAGGACAGCGCGGAGATGACAGGCATTATTATTTTCCTGATCGGCGTGTCCTCGATTATGTCTTGGGTGATGGCGTTTACCAATATCCCGGCGCTTGTATCCAGTGGGCTGCTTTCGATCAGCAACAACCGGTATGTCATCTTGCTGATGATTAACGTCATCCTGCTTGTAGTCGGCACATTTATGGATATGACGCCTGCGTGCCTGATTTTTACGCCGATCTTCCTGCCGGTATGCCAGGAGCTTGGCATGAACACGGTACATTTCGGAATTATGATGATCTTTAACCTTTGTATCGGTACGATCACGCCTCCGGTAGGGACGACGCTGTTTGTCGGCGTAAAAGTAGGCGGGGTGAAAATCGAGACTGTGATACGCCAGCTTCTGATCTATTTTGCAGCCATCTTTGCGGTGCTGCTGCTGGTAACATATGTCCCGCAGATCTCACTGTGGCTGCCAAGCCTGATGGGATATGTATAGGCATGGAACATTTTTTATAAAAAAATGAAAAATGGCGCAAGGATTTTTGCCCTTGGATCGTGTTTTTAAAAGAAGGAACGGCTGAAACAAAATGCTCTGTCCCGGCTCTGTCTGATTATCAGTCAGAGCCGGGACAGAGCGTGTTTGACGTGTAGAGGATAAACGGGAACAGGGGAGGAGCTACATGCGGAGTGAGGAAGAAGTAAACCGCGCAGTAGAAAGATATGCGGATACCATCCGGCGCATTTGCTTTTATCATTTGAAAAACCAGGCGGATACCGAAGATGTTTTTCAAAATGTATTTTTAAAATATATGCTGTATGACGGCATGTTCCACGATGCAGAGCACGAAAAAGCATGGCTGCTGCGCGTGGCGATCAATGACTGCAAGGATTATCTGAAAAGCTTTTTCAGGCGCAATACCGTCCCGTTGCAGGCAGTCATGGAACTGGAGGCGGAGCTCCCGCAGGACCATCGGGACGTGCTGGAGGCAGTGCTGGCGCTTCCAAAGCGGTATAAAGACGTCATATACCTGCATTATTATGAAGGATATACCGCAGACGAGATCGGGAAAATACTCGGAAAAAAAGAAAATACCGTGTATTCGCTGCTGTCCAGAGGACGGGGAATACTGAAAAAAGAACTCGGAGGTGAAGGAATTGGCGAATAAGATCTACGATGCATTTGAACATGTTACCGCAGATTCCAGGCTTAAGGAATCGACAATGCAATATTTGTCAGACAAGCGCCAAAAAAAGACACGGCGCTTTGCCTTGCCGGTTCAACGAGTACTTGCCGCAGCCTGTATCCTTGCTGTCCTGCTATTGGGCGCTGGCGGATATTCCTGGTTTTTGGCACCTGTTTCCTATGTCAGCATTGACGTCAATCCGTCCGTAGAGCTTGCCCTGAACAAGCTTGACCGGGTCGTGTCCGTCACCGCGTACAATAAAGAAGGAAAAGAGCTGCTGGAGGGCATGTCTCTCAAAGGAAAAAAATATACACAGGCGATCAGCCTGATTGTTAAAAGCGACGTGCTGCGCCAGTATCTTACCCCTGCCGAAGACCTGGTGCTTACAGTGGCATCAGACAGCAGCAGGGAGAGCAGCCTGATGGCAGGCGTAGGCAGGTGCAGCAGCCAGATCAGGCATGGATGCCGCAGCGTCAGCGTAGATCTGGACACAGCCGCAGACGCGCATAGCAACGGGCTGTCTGTCGGAAAATATTCGGCATATTTAAAGCTTGCACAGTATGACGACAGCGTAACGATAGACGAGTGCAAAAATATGAGCATGTCACAGATTCATTGCAGAATCCTGGCGCATGAACACAGTGCCGGGCACGGCATGGAAAGCGGAAGCGGGCATCATGGGGAAAGCACCGAACAAAAGCCTGAAACGAATGAAGCAGCACAGGAAACGCAAACAAGCAGTGCGCAGCCGGAAACGGGCGCCCGGGAGGACGGGCACCAGCATAACGGATGCCATGGCGGGCACTAAGTTACACTGTTATGTTTTCTGGCAGGCATAACAGACAGCCCCTGCTGCCGCAACGAGCAATTCTGTTACAGGAAATGCGCACCAGATGCCTGTCATCTGAAACGCTGCCGAAAAGAAAACGGCAAGCGGAAGGATTACGATAAATCCGCGCAGAAGTGAGATCAGGTTTGCCGGCAGCGGGCGGGCGATTGCCGTAAAATAAGTAGCAAGGATCAGGTTAAAACCGACAAACGGACAGGCGGTAAAATACAATTTTAAGCCTTCTACGGCAATGCGCTGCAGCGTTTCATCGTGTTCTTTGTTGAACAGCCCGGCAATCTGCGGTGCAAATGCATAAGTACCTGCATAGATCAGCACAGACAAAAGCAGCATTGTAGTAAGCGCATAGCGCAGCACCGCATGGGCTTTCTTTTGCTTTCCGCTGCCGTAATGCCTGCTGATAACCGGCTGGCTTCCCTGGGCGATCCCGTTATAGACCGCTATGACAACCAGGGAAAGGTTGGCGATCACCCCGTATGCCGCCACCCCGATATTGCCGCGCAGACGCAGGATAATCGTATTAAATACAATCATAACAATTCCGGAGGATACTTCCGTCACAAGCGATGGGGCGCCGCTTGCCAGTATTGCTGCAAGATGCCTTCCGTTTGGGCAGCATTTGACAAGACGGAACTGGTTGTTCTTTTTTAAAAAGTGCGGCGAAAGCAGCGCCAGGCTGATGGCAGGAGCCAGGCAGGTGGCAAGTACGGCGCCAAACATCCCCATACGGCACGGAAAAATAAAAAGATAATCCAGGGCAACATTGGACAGGCTGCCGCCCAGCATCGCGCGCATCGATAACTGCGGCGCGCCGTCGTTGCGGACAAAGCACAGTAATACATTATTCAGCAAAAAAGCAGGCGAACAAAGCAGTATCATCTTAAGGTAAATGCTTGTCATGGCAAATACAGACGCGTCTGCGCCTAATGCCGTTACGATCCCGTCTGTAAAAAAAGCGCCGGCACATACAAATCCTCCGGCAAGCGCCGCTGCTAAAAAGACCGTGTTTGTAAACAGCCTGTCTGCTTCTTGATGATTCCCAAGGCTTTTGAAAATCGAATACCGGGTGCCGCCGCCCATGCCTGCCAAAAGCCCGCTTCCATGGATAAAGCTGTAGACGGGAATGGCAAGGTTTAACGCTGTCAGCCCGTCAGCCCCAAGCCCACTTGCTATAAAATAGGTATCCGCCAGTATATAGCAGGACAATCCAAGCATCCCAAGTACATTCAGGGAAGCATATCTTGCAAACTCCCTGAAACAATCCATATCTCTTAGAAAATCGTTTGCATGTTTCATAGAAAACCTGCCTTACTTTAATTTCCGACTGGCTGAAATACCAGCTCTTTTGCCTGTTTCCCTGTCATATGCGTGATCGTAAGCTCCATCATACAAAGGCTGTTCCAGTACCGTTCAATTTCAGCCATCTGTCTTTGCACAGGGTCGTTGGGCGTGTATTTTAGCGACAGCTTTTGAATGGCGTCCATTTTTTCCTGGTCGTCGTCCAGAACTCGAACCGTGCCAAAAGCAATCACGCTCTGGTAATAAGTCGTATATTTTTCCGGCACAACCTGGTCTTTGGCAATTACGCAAAAAGAAGCCTTGCTATGTGCTTTTACAGCGTCCAGCTTGTGGCCGCTTACGGCGCTGTGAAAATACAGCTTTTCATCGGCATATACATAGCTAAGCGGTACGGCATACGGATACGCGTCATCCCCCAATACAGCCAGCACGCCGGAGGTGCCCTGCTTTAAGATCTCTGTGCATAATTCCCTGGACAGCATTTGGTTTTTTCTTCTCATTTCCCGAAACATCATTTCCTCCTTGTGATTGATTATCGTTTTTAAAATCAAAAAAAGCTGCTTCTCCATTCCTTCTAATACAGCGTTTCCAGTGACCCAATGCAGGTCGGATGCTGGAATCGCCGTAATGGCCTAACGGAATGGGAATCAGCGTTACCCGGCGGCAAATAAACAGTTTTTTTATTTCTTTTGGATTATAGCAGAAACAAATGTATTTTTCAAGTGGAGAGAAAAAGATGATAGTGTAACTTTACTTGGGGGTTCCAATAAGCAGACTATATCCTTGGTTTAT
>CAMWXD010000118.1 GCA_947178105.1 uncultured Eubacterium sp.
TAATATCCTCTATAATTACTTCATCACTGAACTTATGCCGCCGCCCGCTCTTTATAATTCCTTCCGCACGCCCTTCGCGCCTTGCATCCATTTCATATGCTTTCCATGTCATATATTCCACCTCCCATTCTTTATGCGCCCTTGCTTCTTAACACGATTATATGCCCGCTGCAAGCTTTTCGCAAGAACAAAAACAAGGCAGCGCCTGGATTTTCGTTCCAGTTGCTGCCTTGTTCTGTTATGCTGCATTTTGTATCCATTTCTATTTGTGCCGTACAGAGAGCGCCCTGTAAGCTTGTGCGGTTTTATAGTACGTTCGCCTGTATCAAAGCTCCATGCCAAGCTTATCTAATATCAGATCCAGCCGCAGCTCGTCGGTTGTTGTCACAAGGTCGGCGTCCTCCATTTCTTCCGGCGTCCCTACGCCGACTGCCTGCATTCCGGCACGATGGATTGCCTCAATCCCCGCCCTGGCGTCCTCTACGCCGAAGCAGTTTTGCGGCTGCAATCCAAATGCCTGCATTCCGGCAAGAAAAATATCCGGGAACGGTTTCGCATTCGGTACTGCCGCCGCATCCGCGACATAGTCAAACATCGCATCCAGCCCAAGCTGGCGGAGGATAAACGGCGCGTTCCTGCTGACCGAAGCCAGCGCTATTTTGACCTGGTTCTCTTTTAACTCTTTTAAAAAGCCCGCGATTCCCGGCAGGAGATCCGCTGGTGAGATCTGGCGGATCAGCTCTTTGTAAAGATCATTTTTCTTTTCTGCAAGCGCCTCTTTTTGCTGTAGTGAATACGACGCGCCCTGGCTGCTGTTTTTTAAAATCAGCTCCAGGCTTTCCATCCGGGAAATGCCTTTGAGCTTTTCGTTGTATTGCTCGTCAAACGGAATGCCCAGCTCTTCGGCAAGCGACTTCCATGCAAGGTAATGGTATGCCGCAGAATCGGTAATGACCCCGTCCAGGTCAAAGATCACTGCTTTCAGCTTATTTTTCTCCATCCATCCGTACTCCTACCAGAAAATATTTGTTAAAGATCAAATAAATAATAATAATCGGGAACACCGAAATACAGGCTGCTGCCATGACCTGATGCCACATCGTCCCGGCATTCTGCGACTGAAAGCTCTGCAAGCCGAGCGTCAGCGTGTATTTGGAAGCAGTCTTGATATACAGCATCGGTTTTGTAAATTCGTTCCAGAAACCCATAAATACAAAAATCGCCTGCGTCGCAATCGTCGGCCTTGCAAGCGGCATACAGATGCGGAAAAACCGTCCGTACCTGCCCAGCCCGTCAATGCTTGCCGCTTCTTCTACTTCTTTTGGAAAGTTCATAAAAAACTGCCGCATCAGGAAAATATTTCCGATGTTTGCCGCCGCAGGAAGCACCAGTGCCGCATAGGAATCCAACAGCCCCATTCTCTGCAAAATCAGATAATTTGGTATCAAAAGCACCTGGGACGGAACCATCATCAGCACAAGCAAGGCATGATAAATCTGGTCTCTTCCAGGAAATGTCAGCCTTGACAGCGAATACCCTGCCATTGTATTGATAAAGACATTGACGGTCGTCCCAATCAGCGCTACGATAAAGGAATTCAAAAACCATTTCGGAAACAGGGAAGAGCGGCCGAAAATATATTTGTAATTGTCCAGAGACATGTTCTCAGAAAGGAGCCTCATATCTCCGCCGACAATTTCTTTTAACGGCTTAAAGGAAGCCGCTACCATCCATAAAAACGGATAAACCGTAACTACCGCAGCCGTAATCAGAATCACATACAACAAGATCCTGCCGGCACTTTTTTTCTTTTTCATCGCTCCTCCTCCCTAATAAATTCGTTCTTCGCCGTTGGCTTTTTCCGCCAGCCTTGAGATCAGCATAATAATTACGGCAAGGATAATCGCCAGCGTCGCCGCATAGCCCATCGCATTTTGTGTGCCAAATGCGTACCGGTAGATCATCAGCGATACTGTCAGCGTCGAATTTTCCGGCCCGCCGGAACCGTTGGAAAAAATGTACGCCTGGTCAAACATCTGCAACGTACCGATGACGCTTGTAAGCAGTACATATGTCGTGATCGGCTTTAAATACGGGATCGTAATATACCAGAACTTTTTCAGAGAGCCAGCACCGTCGATTTCCGCTGCTTCGTACATAGACGCCGGCAGATCCTGAAGGCTTGCCAGATACATCGTCGTATACATCGGGATCGTAGACCAAATATTCATCATCATAATGACCTTTAAGGCAAATTCTGGTTCCTGCAAAAAATTAATGCCCCTGGAAATCAGATGCGTATCGATCAGCAGCTTATTGATCGGCCCGGAAACGTTGAACATAAACATAAAGATCATCGTCAGCGCAGAGCTGGAGGTCAGCGTTGGCAGAAAATAGATCGTACGGAAAAAATATTTTCCTTTGATGCCGCTGTTAAGCACCGAAGAAATAATCAGAGCCAGAGCTGTCTGAACCGGCACGACAACAAGCGAAAATTTCAGCGTATTCAAAAGGCCGATTCTGGCTATTTGATCCGTAAATACCCGCTTATAGTTTTGCAGCCCGACAAACGTATACTCCTTCGTAAACAGGTTGACCTTGTGAAAAGACAGATATACGACATAAAATACAGACAGCCCGATAAATATCGTCAGAATGATAACGGCAGGCGTCAGAAAAAGATATCCCTGCTGATGTTCCTTTTTTTCAAAGCCTGTGTATCGGCGTCTGTTCTTTTTTTCTTTTTCCATAATTTTTCTCCCTACAGGAATCCCGGGGCTGTCGCACTAAGGATTAAGCATACAAGATATAGTATTCATTTCCAATAAAATTCTACTTTATCTTGTATATTTTTTCTTAGTTCGACAGCCCTACGATCCTCAAACAATCGATCAGATTACTGTGCATTCGCAATCTCGCTGTTTGCCTGGTCGTCTACCTTTTTCATTGCTTCTTCTGCGGTAGATTCCCCTTTGAATGCAGCCGGGCCAAAATTCTGGTAATTGGAATTTACAATGTCAATCGTCGTGCCTTTCTGCCATGGAGTCGCAATCTTTGTCATATCGGAATGTACTTTCCAGACCGGATCACTCTCTACATCCATCTTCTGTGCCACGTCTGCACGGGATGGCAGGCATCCTGCACCGCTGCACCAGATCTCCATGCCGTCAACGCCTGTCGCATACTTGATCCATGCTTTCGCCAGGTCTTTTTCGCTGGAATTTGCAAAAATGCCCCAGCCTACCGTAAATGCCATAGAATACTGCGTACCTTTATAAGTCGGCATTTCTTTTACGCCAAAGTTTACGTCATAGTCGTTTTTCAGTGTTGTATAGACCCAGTTGCCCTCTTCCATAATGGCTGCTTTCCCAGCGCCAAACGCTTCTCCGTTCCAGCCAAGCCCCAGATCCTTTGGTGTCTGCCAGCAGCCTGACTGTGCCAGGTCTGTCATAAACTCCAGGTTTTTCACAATACCAGGCTGGCTGAGCTGTGCTTTTCCATCCTCTGCGATAATGCTGTCGCCGTCTGCTTCCAGGATATAAAGGTTTCTGGACATATCCTGGTTGTAGGTCATAGCTGCTACCTGGCCTTCGCCGTATTCCGCATCCAGCTTGGACTGTAAATCTGTCAGGAATGCTTTATAATCTTCCAATGCATCTGGAATGTCTTCTGGCTTCACGCCGACCTTATCCAGAATATCCGTATTGTAATAGGTCGCAAGTGTGGATACGTCCTTTGGAATGCAGTAAACCGTTCCGTCCTCTGCCGTAAATGCACTGAGCAGATTTTCATAATATGCCCCGGCATCCATCTCTTCTTTATCAAGCGGCTCCATCACACCCAGATTGCTGTAGAACGGGAACATACTGCCGTCAATATAAAATGCGTCCGGTGCAGTGCCTGCCACAAAATCCGCCTGGATCTGCGTATTGTAGTCTGTGTAAATTTTAAGCTCTACTTCCGCGCCTGTCGATTTTTCAAATTCCTCAATCATCTTATTCAACGCTGCGGATTCCTGGTCATTTCCTCCCCATGCGCCGATTGTCAGCTTCTTCCCGGAAAAATCTGCGGTGCCGGCACCATCACTGCCTTCCTGCGCATGATCAGATCCTTCATCGGCTGTACTGTCCGCGCCGTCTGCGTTATCCCCTGCCGGTGTATTGGCATCTGTATTGTCGCCTGTATCCTCTCCGGATTCATTTGCATTGCCTCCGCAGGCGGTAAGGCTTACTGCCAATACTGCCGCTGCTGCCAATGCTACTGCTTTTTGCATTTTCTTCTTCATCATAATCATATTCCTCCTTGTCTTGTTATGTTTGCACCATTATTTTTTGGAATTTCCGCAAAGATATCCATCCATATCCACTTTTTTATGGCTTTGGATTCTCCCTGTGGTTTTTTCCAAAACGTTTTCGTGTTTATATTGTCTACCAAAACGTTTTGGAAGTCAATAAAAAAACGCTCATTTATCTGTTTTCAGCAATATTTACAGTTATTTTGCCAGTAATTTGGTACTTTTCACCATACACTTCTATTTCGACTGCTTTTGTTCCGGTCATATTTTTTATATGCAGCTTTTCATGGCTGGCCTCTACCGCAAGCTTCTGCCCCTGCCAGCAAATCGTAAATTCCAGGCTGCTCCAGGCATCCGGCAGCATCGGGCACACCCGAAGCTCTCCATGCAGCATCCGCACGCCGCCAAATCCGTAAACAACCGACTGCCAGATCCCGGCGATGGAAGCAGCATGAATCCCAGCATCCGACGACTTCATATTCTCCCCGGCGTCAATGCGCACCGCCCGCTCAAACAGGTCGTAAGCAAGCTTTTTATCCTTCATGTCACTTGCAAGGATCACATGCGTAGACAGCGACAAAGAGGAATCATGCAGTGTCTTCGGCTCATAATAGTCCCAGTTTGCCCGCTTGACATCCAGAGAAAACAAATCCTCCATCAGGAAAAACAAAATCATTATATCCGCCTGCTTGGACACTTGCAGCCGGTTGACCTGCTCTAAATTATACTCCCGAAACAGCGTGCCTACTTCCTCCGCCTCCTTATATTTTGTCAGGTCAATGACAGGATACGTAAGATACTTTGAATCCTGGGCAACTACCAGGTCTTCCTTGCGCGGCTTTGGCAGATAAATCAGGTCTCTCCGCTCCTTCCACACCTCACAGGCATGGTCCAGCCCCATTTTTTCGTTCAGCCTCGCATAAATCTGCGGCTTTTGTTCTTTCAGCTCCTCATAATAGCGGATCGCAATGCCGATATTCCAATGCGCCATATAGTTTGTAAACGCATTGTCGTCTGCATGTTCTTTGTATTCATCCGGCCCTACGACATCATTGATATGATAAAGCTGGTCCTGCTCGCTCCATTCCAGCCGGGAAGCCCAAAACAGTGCCGTATCCATCAGCAGCTCATACCCATACCGGTCCATAAAATCCTGGTCGCCGGTCACCATATAATACTGCCATACGCCGTAAGCCACGTCCGCCGTGATATGCTGCTCAATAAATCCGGACCAGATTTTTGTCGGCTGCCCGGTCACAATATCCGCAGCGCCCCATACCGGCGTCACCTCGCCGTCATCCAGCCATGCCGACTCCCATGGGAACTGCGCGCCCTCATAGCCGTTTTCAGCCGCTTTCTTGTGCGCGCCCGGCAGGGATAAATAGCGGTACTCCTCCAGGGAACGCGCCACCTCAGGATCTGTAAATGTAAAATACGGCAGCGCAAAAATATCCGTATCCCAAAACGTATGTCCCTTGTAGCCTTCCCCGCTTAAGCCCTTCGCCCCGATATTCATGCGATGGTCATGTGCCGGCGTCATCACATACAAATGATACTGCGCAAAACGTATGGCAAGCTGGTCCATCGGATTGGAGGACTTTATCACAATCGGCGTCTTATCCCAAACACGCCTTGCCCACGCAGCCGCGCTTTCCCGTACAAGCGCATCATAGCCTGCCGCTGCGTTTTCTTTCAGTGCCGAAAGCCCTGCCTGCTGGATCTGCTCCAATGTCTTTCCTTCCATCTCTTTGTCCCTGGACGTATAGACATTGCTGATCTTTTCCACCACCAGCTCTTTTCCTGCCGGAAGCGTACACGTATATGCACAGTTGATCTTCCTGCGGTCCATCTGGATAAGCTGCTTTACTTCAATTTCGCCAGGACTGCCGCTTTCCCACAGCCTGAAATCACATGTCTGGGTAAAGACAAAATCGATTTTGGACTGTGTCGTCGTCTGGCAGGACTGCATATACTTCCCGTCATAAAAACGCTTATCCCCTTCGGAAAAATGCTGCACGCCGCTGTTGGTCACGCTGCCGTCAATCCCTGGCAAAAACCGCAGGCTTACCTCCCCTCCCAGAGACACAATCGTAATCTTCTGCGCTACCGTATGCAGATCCCGCATAGATACAATCCTTTGAAACTTCAAGCAAAGCCTCTCTCCCGCAGGCGCTTCCCATTCTACGTCTCTGACAAGCTCCCCGGTCTTTAAGTTCAGCTCACGGGAATACGATAAAACCTTCCCTTTTTCGAGCGAAAATGCCTCGCCGTTTACTTCAATCGGAAAATGGATCAGATCTGCCGCATTCGGAAGCTCTGTCACCTCTTTCTCGTCAAACTTATTAAACGTACCCGCCACAAAAAAGTCCCGTTTTTCTCCAAGATACGCTTCCTCCGTAGCGCTGCGGATGCACATATAGCCATTGCCCAGGCACATAACAGACTCGCATTTTCCAAGATACCTGCTGTCAAATGCACGCTCTGCGAGAATCCACTGATCCGCTTTTGAATAATCCATGTTTGTTTTCACGCTTTTTTCTCCTTTTCCTGCATTACGAATAAAAATAGTGGTTGGATATCAGCGCCAGGACAACAAACCCGAAAATGTCCATACCGATACACAACAGCACGTCGATCTCCAGCACAAACGCCAGAATCAAATCCAAAACGATTACGGAAGGCACATACAGATGCACGCTTTTTTTGAAATCATTCGTATTCTTGTATTTATATGCGCAATACCACGCAAGCAAGCCGACCATCACGCATCCGGCAAGCAGGCAAAAGGGGTTCATCACCGCAAGCAGGGATGCTTCGTTTACTGCCTGCGCTCCTTGTACAGAAACCTCACTGTTTGCCATCTGCTCCTCCTTTCCCCGCGCTGCGGCACACAACCTTTGTATTTCCTGCGAGATCGTGCAGCGTCCTGCCGTCCTTTCGGACTGCCATCATCACGATGCTGACTGTTGCTGCAAGCCATCCGATGACCGGGATCAAGTACATGGATTTTACCAGCTCCCGCAGCCCGGCATACAAAATCGGCACTTTGCCGCCGTCTGCATCGACACAGCACAGCCTGCCCAGATATTTGCCTGGCGTAGCGCCCAGATACTCCATAAACAGCGCGCCGTATACGGCAAACAAAAACTTGTACAAAAGCTCCGCCTGTGCCGCAGGTACCCGAAAAACCCCAAGCATCACAAATTGCATTGGAATCATAAGAACCACAGCATCCAAAAGCGCACATAAGATCCGCAGTGCAACAACTGTCTTTTTCATCCCCTGTCTCCTTCCCAAAACGTTTTCGTTTCTAAAAGTATATAATCTGGCAATCTATTTGTCAATAAAAAAGTGGAACTTATCGCCGCTTTGCCGTCGTCCCCCGCACGACCAGCTCATACGGCAGTTGCAGTTCGCTTTCCACTGGTTCGCCCATTAGCATCTTATAGACTGCTTCCCCTCCTGCACGCCCCATCTCAATCGGAAACTGCCGCACCGTTGTGATTCCTTTATAGACGTACTTTGCAATCGGTATATCGTCAAACCCCAGGACAGACACATCCTCTGGCACCCGCAGCCCCAACTCCTCCAATGCCCGGATCGCCCCAATCGCCATCATATCGCTGGCACAGAATAGCGCTGTAATCTCTGGGTGCTCTTCCATCAGCTTCTTTGCCTGTACAAACGCAGTATCCTCTAAAAAATCCCCATAGCGCATATAATCCAGCCGCAGCGGGATCTTTGCATTTAACAGCGCAGCCACATATCCTCCATAACGCTCCCCGGATACATCTGACATCTTTTTCCCGTTTAACATCCCGATATTTTCATGCCCTGACCGAATCAGATATTCCACCGCTTCCCTGGAAGCGCGCACGTTATCGATCGTAATACTGCACTTATGCTTCCCCGATACCTTCATATCCATCAGCGCGCATGGAAGATCGCTTTCCAGCACTTCTTTATAGTAAGGGTCGTCTGTACGAAGCCCCGACACTACAACGCCGTTAAAATTTTTCTTTTTGCACAACTGCGCAAAACTCAGCTTTTCCTGCTTCACTGCATTCGTTACCAGCAGCATAAACTCACATCCCTGGTCGCTGCACTGCTGGAACATCCCATTGATAAAACCATATAAAAATCCGTTCTCATCCCTCTTTCCAAGCTCTGAAGTCAGTAAGGCAATCGTTTTTTCCGCTTTCCCGCCCATAGAACGCGCATTTGCATCCGGCGCATAATCCAGCCTTTCTACTGCCTCCAAAATCTTCTTTTTCGTTTTTTCACTCACATCTGAATAACCGTTCAGCGCACGCGACACAGTCGTGATGGATACGCCTACCTCCCTTGCGACATCCCTGATGCTGATTTTCCCTGAATTTGCTCTTTTCATGTCCTCTCTCCCAAAAAGCTTACCTTGTAATCAAAAATTTTACTACACAAAAAACGGGCTGTCAATATTGGCTTGACAACCCATTGTTCGTATAATAGCATCCCCTTTTATAAGGAAAAATATTCCTGCGGCACATCCTTTGACGTCTTCCATTTCTGCATCGCGTCCTCTAAGCGCATCCCCTTGCTGACCGCATCTTTGCGCACCGCATTGACTGCCTGTATTTCTTTCATCCGCTCGCCGGTCAGCGTATACCCCTTCATCGCAGCCAGCGTCGCGACCCAAGCCAGCATCGGCACGATACAAAACAGTACAATGACAACCATATGCATCCCGTCCGCATACGGCGTATTTCCATCTGGTAGTGTACTGATCCCGATCATCGCTACGGCTGCCCCCACAATCGTAGAGCCAAGCGAACTGACCAGCTTATCTACGAGAGAAAACAGCGTCCCCATAATGCCCGGAATATAACGCCCGGAACGGAATGTCTCATAATCCGAGCAGTCCGCCACCATCGGAATCGGCATATCCGCCGTTGCATAATAAGCCCCATACCCGATACCAAAGCACAGCACAAATAAAATCGAATAGATATTCGGCGGCACAAGGCTTAAGCTGACCGCCGGGCTGCCTGGTTTCCATAACACCAGCAATACCAGCACACCTACATACATCACAAGCGCCAGGCCCGTATAACGCACAAGCGACGCCTTCTGTCCATGCTTTTGCGAGGTGCGTACTGTCAGCAGGAAAAACGGAACCGAAAATACGTACCCGACAATCATCATCGGCAAATACAGCCCTCCATAATTTCCCATCATAGCACCGTAAAGCATACATAATACCGTCATGTTTGTCGCGATCGAAAAGGCAAGCTTGCACCCGGCGCCTGCTACCATCAGCCGCTGCAGCTCCTTGTTTGCCTTTAATATTGCGACATATTCTTTCAGCTCCACCTTCTCCTGCGTACCGCCGACGCCGAAAAACTCCGGCCTGTCCTTCTCCCAGATCCCAATCACGGCAAGCAATGTCAGCACTGCCGATACGACGATTGCCAACGGTATCATAAAGTTAAAAAATCCCGCACTGTTGTAACCACCCAATTTTTCACTTAAAATCGGCGCCAAAAACTGAACGAGCCCCATCCCGATCAGGCTTGCCACCGTATTAAATACTGTAAACAACGGACGCTGGTTCGGATCGTTTGTCAGGCACGTCTGTCCCGAACGGGTACATGCTGTCTGAAAGGTATAACCGATCACGTACAGTGCATAAAACAGCACAAAGCAGACATATTTCAGCCAGGACAGATCCGCCGGGATTACCCTTGTCCCAAAATACAGTAAAATCGAAGCCACGACCATAATGGCATTGCCGAGCACCATATACGGACGAAACTTGCCGAATTTTGTAGACGTACGGTCGATCAATGCCCCGATCACCGGATCTGTCACTGCATCAAACAAACGCATCACTGTTACCATCGTAGTTGCAAACATCAAAAACAATCCCAGAACTCCGTTTGCATAATAAGCAATAAAGTTCATCGTCAGGATATAGTACACATTGGTCGCCCCGTTATTCATTGGAAATAAGACAAGCTGGTAAAGCTTTGCCCGGTTCACATTTGTCCTCGCTCCCGCTTTTTCATTACGCATATGTGTCTATCCTTTCTTTCTTTTGCCGCAGTGTACAGGCAGAACCCCTCCTGCCCGGATCCTGCGGCTGCCGTTCGTTTACCCCAGCTATCCTGCTGTCAGCCGCACACCGCTACCCCATGCGGTGTCTTGCAGCCGCAGCATACCCATCGATTTAGATACCTTCTCTGTCAGATTATCCATTTTCCACAGCCTTATAAGCCATGTAGTTTTTATAAATATCTGTCTTTTTAAATTTTTGTTTTTTAATCATCCACAATACCGCAGATACTACAAACAGCATCCCGATCACAATACAAGCTGCCCATAACCCCGTCACGATCGCGATATTGCGCTTTTTAATCACCGTATCCGGCCCGATCCCGTTCATGCCCGCCGAATTTGCAATCGAATACAGATTTTGGTGGCACGCTTCTTTCATCGCTGTTACGATTACCGGGTCGTCCTTATATTTCGGAAGCTGCTTTGTGACATACGGCAGCATCGCGTCAAACGTCGAAACGCCTCCTGCCATCATGCCGTCTACACCGTTTACATAGGTCGTCAGTACGTTATCCGTAATGTTCAGGCCCTTTTTCCCCCATTCCTGCCTTACGATATTCGTCATCAGCCCACGGTTTCCGCCAGACCAGATGGCACCCCAGCGTGTATACGCAACCATCAGCCCTGCGTCAGACTCTTCTACCGCCCCCTGGAACGCTTTCAGATAAATCTCCCTTGCCGCCTGCTCATTCAGCCATACGCCAAGCCCAATACGGTCCTGTTCACAGTCGTTCAGCGCAAAGTGCTTTAGTACAACGAAGATTCCCCGGTCTGTCATTGCCTGCACTTCGTATTTTGCCATCTCTCCCGCTAAGAAGCCGTCCTCAGAATAATATTCAAAGTTGCGCCCTCCATACGGCGTCCTGTGCGTATTGCTGCCCGGGCCATACAGGCAGGCGATTTCTGCTGAGATACAGTTATTTGCAATCACTCTGCCGACCTCATACAGCAATTCTGTGTTAAACGTAGCTGCCATCACATCCTCGGATGTAAATGCCGTCGCCACCAGCGCCGTTTTTCCTTCTTCTTCTCCTGCCTTAAACAGGGAAGCGGTCAGTCCCTGCGGCCCGTTTTCATCACGAGTGCCAGGAGCCTGTACAGACTCAATCGGCATCGTCCAGTGGAACGAATCCCCGATTAACGATACCATATCGTCAAACGAAAGCTGGTCTAAAATCTGCTCCCACTTCGGGTCCTCATACGGCACGCCGATCATGTCAACAAGCTTTAACCCATGATCCGCACCAAGCACCGGCATATCCACCGTTTCATAATCCGCCGCATCGTACTGCACATCCTGGAGCTTTGCGATCAGGCTTTCCGTCAGCATCAGCTTCACCGCTTCGGTCGGGAACGTCCCTGTCCAGTCGTTGCGGGAAAGGTATGTGATCTTCTTGCCGCCTAAGTCTTCGCTTAAGTTAATATCCGAATCCGAGAGCTGGTTTGTAATCGCCGTTCCGTTTAAAGAAGTGGCATACGTCGTCGTGTCCTGGTTTGCATTTTTCCACTTGTATGTCAGCGACTTGTCCCCATCGGCATCCATCCTGCCGTCCGCTGCCTTATAGCCTTTTGCGGCAAGCATATTGTTTACCGCGTGATGCGCGTCTGTCGCTGCCGTAAAGTAATAATCCCCTTTATCCAGCATATAAGTCCCGCATCCATACGCATCATAAGAAGCGATATCCCGCTTGTCCACATAGATCTTAAGCGTTTCAAAAGCGCCTGGCTCCAGTATCTTTGTCTTTCCGAAGCCGCACAGCGCTACAGAAGCCTTTTCCACCCCATTTTTGATCTT
>CAMWXD010000119.1 GCA_947178105.1 uncultured Eubacterium sp.
TATTTATATTATATATTCCCAAATAAACAGTAAAACAATTGATAGCTATTGTCAAGTCGTCATAGAAATCGGATTTGAATTCCATCAGGTTTTATAAAAAAGTTGTAAAGTGCCATTTTTATAGTATAATATGATTAGTGAATCAAGCGAAAGGGCTGGCATTTACGATTCATATTAGAAGGGGTTCAAAAGAAAATGAAACAGGATAAGTTCAGGAAAGGATTTTGGACATCGCTGGTCTTGTTAAATATCGGTATCTGCATTCTGGCACTTTTTTTCGTACAGGAAAAAGATTATTCCGCCAACCAGAAAGAGTACGCTCATCTGATTGGAGCAAGCTATATGACGATGAATAATGAATTTTACAAAATCATAAGTGAGGAGATCAGCGCCAGGGTAGAAGCAGAAGGGGATAAGCTGGTACTGCGGGATCCGGCACTGGATGCGCACAGGCAGCACAGGCAGATTTTGGAAATGCTGGATATGGGCATCGATGTTTTAATTGTAACGCCTGTGGAATGGGAAAGCCTGACGGATGTATTAAAAAAAGCGAAGGCGCAGGGAGTGCTCATCATTGTGGTAGACACAAAAGTCTATGACAGCGGCCTGGCGGATTGTACGATTACATCTGATAATTACAATGCGGGGTATCTGGTCGGAGAGTATTTTGCCTGTCAGTATAATCAGGCACGGCTCCTGATTATGACACATGAAATGACAAAGTCCGGGCAGGACAGGGTGCAGGGATTTTTGGATGCGGTTGCACAGAAAAAGGGGATCCAGATTGTGAAAAAGATTGAATGCATGGGCCAGGTGGAAATTGCGATGCCAAAGATCCAGGAGACAATCGATGAAGGAACAGAGTTCGATCATATTTTTTGTCTGAATGACCTGGCAAGTGTGGGCGTTGCGGCTGCATTAGAAGAAAATAATATAGCAAAAAAAGTAGGGATCTATGGCGTAGACGCTTCTCCTGATTCCAAGGCGCTGATTAAAGAAGGAATCATGGAGGCATCTGCGGCGCAGTTTCCCTCTGAAATAGGAAAAAAGGCCGCAGATGCTGTTTATCGGCTGTTGGCCGGAAACCGTGTGGATAGAAATATATTAGTTCCAGTAGAATTAATTACGCAGGGAAATGTGGAGGAATTTGGGACAGACCGCTGGCAGTAGCCAGATGGGTTTTCGGCAGGGCTTTGGATGAAATGGAGAAAGATGGAGAAAACAGATGGAGAAAAACAGATTGGATGAAAGCTGCTCTCCCGGCTATGTGCTGGTAATCATGAAAAATCTGAATCTGATTATGATTCTGTATCTTGCAATGCTGATGGCACACAGCCTGAATGGGCATATACAGGAAAATACAGCGCTGGATTTTTTGGCTGAGATCGACAGGCTGCCGTCTGCTGCATGGAAAATCCCGGTTGTTTCCCTTGGGCTTTATGGATGTGTCCTGCTGCTTTTGCAGGTTCAGAATTTGAGCAGCATGGGATTGGTTTTGAAAGTAGTCATTGGGCTTATTATGAGCTTTTGCATCAGTTATGTAACAGGGTTCAGTTATTCAGGAGTAGTTCTTTTGATTCTTGCCGATACGATGAGGTATTTTCCGAAATCAAAATGGAAGCTTACGCTGACGCTGGCGGTAGGGCTGGTTTATTTGCTGATCGACTGCAACCTGTTCGCTGTCTATTATCAGGTTACGCCTTTAGAAGTTTATATGGGCTATTATAAGAAGGATGTACAGTCTGTGCTTGCAGGCATGAGAAATGTATTAAATTCCCTTAATTTTGTCGTATTTCTTATCTATATGATTTTACTGATCCGGGTACAGCTTGGCGAGAAAGAGCGGATTTTGAGCCTGAATAAGCAGTTGAATGAAACGAATGAAGAATTAAAACGCGCGAATCTGAAATTGGAAAAATATGCGCAAGAATCGGTGGAGGCGGCGGAGACAAGGGAACGCAACCGCCTGGCAATGGAGATCCATGATACGTTAGGACATGCCCTGACAGGAATTATTACAGGGATCGAAGCTTGTACCGTTTTGATGGATGCAGCTCCAGAAGCTACGAAAGTCCAGTTGAAAGCAATCGCAGAGGTAGCCAGGCAGGGTGCGACAGATGTAAGGCGTTCGATCAAGGCGCTTCGTCCTGACGCTTTGGAAAAGATGGATTTGGAAAAAGCATTGATGCAGATGATGGATGAAATGCGCAGTTCTACGAATGTAGAAATTGTGTATGAGTGTTCTGCCGGGCTGCATGTGTTTAATGAAGACGAGGAAAATGTCATTTATCGAATCGTACAGGAAACGATCACAAATGCCATCCGCCATGGAAGGGCAGACCGGATTATTGTCAGGATCGGAAGGAAATTTGATATGCTTGGGATACATATAGAAGATAACGGGAGAGGCTGTAACGAGATCCAGAAAGGGTTCGGGCTGCATCATATGGAGGAACGGCTCAGTATGCTTCAGGGAAGCCTGAAATACAGCGGAGAAAATGGATTTATTGTAGAAGCGCAGATTCCGATTCGATGGGGCATGGAGGAAAAGAAAGATGATTAAACTTTTGATTGCAGATGACCAGGAACTGATCAGACAGAGCTTGCAGATCATACTGGGAACAGATCCGGATTTTGAAGTGATCGATGCAGTGTCAAACGGGCAGGAGGTGATTCGGTGTATACGCAGGGAAAAGCCAGATGTAATCCTGATGGATATTCGGATGCCGAAAATGGACGGCGTTGCCTGTACACAGATTATCAAGGAGAATTACCCGGAGATTAAGATTATTATACTGACTACTTTTGACGATGATGAATACGTCTTTGATGCCCTCAAATATGGGGCAAGCGGTTATCTTTTGAAAGGAATCTCGACAAAGGAACTTTCGGATGCAATCCGTAAGGTATATCAGGGAAGCGCTATGATTAACGGCGATATTGCGTCAAAAGTCTTAAGGCTGTTTTCCAGGATGGCGAAATCCAACCTTGCCATACAGATTGATGAAAAACAGACAGCAGATTTGAAGCATACAGAGTGGAAGATTATAGCGCTGATTGGACAGGGGCTATCCAACAAAGAAATTGCAGGGAAATTAAAATTGTCTGAAGGAACGGTAAGGAATAGCTTGAGTGCGATTTTAAGTAAATTGGAGCTAAGGGACAGGACGCAGCTTGCTATATGGGCGGTACAGACAGGCGTTGTGAACCGCCAGTTTGAGGAATTGTAAATTTTTGCGGCAAATGAAAATGCAGGGGAATGGATATGGACATTTGGAGACATCGAAAAAATATTGCAGCAGGCGTGTGCTGCGTTATATTAGCAGCAGCGCTTCTTATTATTTATACGGATGTGTATAAAGAGTTTCCCGGATATAGCAATACACTTACAATCGGGGTTTTTTCCGATAGTTACTGGGAGGTACAGAATGGCTATTCTTACCGCATTCTGGAAGATGCCGTCTCGGCGTTTGAAAAGCAGTATCCAGATATTGAGATAACTTATACAAGCGGTATCCTGAAAACAGATTATTCGGAATGGCTGGCTGAACAGATGCTGTCAGGCAGTGCGCCGGATGTGTTTTTTGTACTGTCTGAAGATTTTAATGATTTTGCAGAAATAGGGGTTTTAAAGGATTTAACCTCCTTGATCAAAGAGGATAAGGAATTTCATGAGGAAAACTTCTATTCTTCTGCTTATGCATATGGCAGGTATAACGGGGCGCAGTATTCACTGCCATATGAATGCGCGCCGAAGCTGATGTTTTTAAATAAGACGATTCTGGATCGGGAAGGGCTGACCATACCGGATGAGGAATGGACCTGGGATGAATTTTACGAAATATGCGAAAAAGCTACGAAAGATACAGACCAAAACGGGGTTTTAGACCAGTTCGGCTCGGTCGGGTATACATGGGAAGAGGCATTTGAATCGAATGGGGTTCGTTTGTTTGACCAGAAGGGGACAAGGTGTTACCTGACGGATGATCATGTGGAAGAAGCGCTTGTATTTATGGAAAAGCTGGAAAATCTGCATCAAGGCTACCAGGTGACGGCAAAGGATTTTGATATGGGGCATGTTTTATTTCATCCGATGCTGTTTTCAGAATACAGGGCATATAAGCCTTATCCATTAAGCATAAAAAAATACAAAGGATTTGAATGGGACTGTATTCCAATGCCGTCCGGGCCGGAGGGGGACAATATATCGACGCTGGATACGCTGCTTGTGGCGATGAATGCAAATACGAAAAATGTGCGTCCTGCCTGGGATTTTATGAAAATATTAACGAGTGATGTGCAGATACAGTCTGAAATATTTGATTATTCGGAGGGGGTATCTGTGTTAAAGGAAGTTACAGGCTCTGACCAGACGCTCCAGCGATTGATGGAAAGTTCGGGAGATAATAAAAGTATGAATCTGCAAATTTTAAGCGATGCAGTGGAACATGCCGTCGTTGCGCCGAGGTTTCGCAATTATGACGGGGCGATCGCAGAAGTCAACAAGGCGGTTCGATGGATTTTGGATGGAAATTCCAATATCAGTATGGGGCAGATCATTGGCAGCCGGACGGTGAATCAATACCTGGAAAGGCAGAAATATGAAAAGGATATGGATTACTGAAACAGGGGCTGTCGCACTAAGAAAATCCTTAGTGCGACAGCCCCGTTTTTTTGCATTGATAGCCGGCAGGCTGCCTTTAGAAAAATGACAGATGCAATGTCTGAAAGTGACAAATGTCATGTGAAAAAAGTGATAATTGTGAGATGAACCAATCGCTTTTTTTCTATATACTGATATTGAAAATAAGGAAACGAATGGCAGGAAAGAAAGAGTGTTTCCTGCAAGTACGAAGGAGGTGTTTGAAAATGAAGTATATAGTATTAGTCAGCCATGGGACATTTGCACCAGGACTGCACAATGCATTGCTGATGCTTGCAGGGGAGGAGCGTAAAGATATCCTTTCCACAAGCTTAGAAAACGGAATGGGGTCGGATACATACGTGGAAAACGTTCGTAAATGCATTGCGGAAATTACGCTGGAGGATGAAGTCCTGCTGCTTGGCGACCTGGTAGGCGGCTCTCCGCTGACGCTGGCAGCAAATGTGATTGCAGAACGCGGGCTTTTGCCGAACACAGTGATGATAGGCGGTGTAAATATGCCGCTTGCACTAAGCGCTGCACTGATGAAGGACGACATGGAGCTTACGGAGCTTGCCGAAGCGCTGTTGGGAGAATCCAGGGAAGTGATGCAGGAATTTAAAATATCCGAGGATGAAACAGAAGAAGAACTGTAGAAAAACGCAGTAAGCAGCCGAAAGCAGTTGCAGTATATGAAAAAATGGAAAGAGTATGAGAATCATAAAATTTAGAGGGGGAAATTAAAATGGCAGTATCGTTTATTCGTGTAGATGACCGTATGATTCATGGACAGACTTGTACAAGATGGGCATTGGAATACCCTTGTGACGGCCTGATCGCGGTGAATAATGCAGCGGCAAAAAATCCAGTATTAAAATCCGCTTATAAAAGCGCAAGCGGCAAAAAAACATTTGTATGGACGCTGGACGAATTTAAAGAAAAATGCGGCAAGGTTTTACAAAGCAAGGACCAGTATTTCCTGATCACAAAAAATCCTGTAGATATGGCGGAAATCCTTGTAAAACAGGGATTTAAGCCAGGTATTGATACTGTGATTATCGGGCCTTGCAACGACAGGCCAGGCACGACAAAACTGGGCAACAACCAGTCGATCACACAGGAAGAGGCTCAGGCGCTGGAGGATATTATGAATGCCGGATTTGAAGTGGAATTTGCCTTATTGAAAGAAGAGGCGATCGGCAACTGGAAGAAATTCAGAGGACAGTTTGGGTTTCACTAATTGCATCTGAATTTGGATAGCAGAGAGGAGAGAAAATATGGAAATCAGTTGGTTACAGGCGGTATTGCTGGGCCTGTGCGCATGTCTGGCAAGTATGCCTGGCATGGGAGGCTCTTCGATTGGTAACTATACGTTAGGAAGGCCGCTGGTGGGCGGGCTTGTATGCGGGCTGATCCTGGGCGATATGACGACAGGCGTCCTGGTAGGCTGTGCCATGCAGGTTGTATATATTGCCCTGGTTACACCAGGCGGAACCGTATCCGCAGATGTCAGGGCAGTCAGTTATATCGGCATTCCGCTGGCAATGGTAGCGCTGAGCAGCTATGGATTAAGCGCGGAATCTGCGGAGGGAGCGGCACTGGCGACTTCTTTTGGCACGATGGTTGGTACGCTTGGTACCGTATTGTTTTATGGTACGGCTACGATTAACCTGGTATGGCAGCATATGGGATGGGCAGCAGTGGAAAAAAGACAGTATAAGAAATTATATCTGGTTGACATGGGGCTGCCATGGATTTCCCATCTTGCATGTTCCTTTATCCCGACTGTCATTATGTGTAAGATGGGAACAAGCGTTGTAGAACTGATCAAGACAACGCTGCCGATGGATGGGCTTGCTATGAAGACATTATTTACAGTAGGTTCTCTGCTCCCTTGTGTCGGAATTGCGATATTGTTAAAACAGATCATAAAGCAGGCGACCGATTTTGTCCCGTTTCTGTTCGGATTTGTGCTGGCCGCATCCCTTGGCATCAATCTGGTGTCGGCAACGGTAGTTGCAGGTATGTTTGCCATCATCAATTATAAGATTAAAATGCTTTCTGCCCGGGGGGTACCGGCGATGGCAGCAGAAGAAGAGGAGGATATCTGATATGGAAAAGAAATTATCAAAAAAAGCGCTGCTGAAATCGTTCCATAATTGGTATTATGGCCACCTGACCTGTTTTTCACAGGAACATATGCAGACGTTTGGATATTTATGCGCCATGCTTCCGCTGGTGACAGAATTGTATTCGAATGAAGACGAGAAGGCAAAAGCGATGAATACATATACGGCTTTCTTTAATACAGAGCCGCAGCTTGGAACCGTGATTGTCGGTATGACAGCCGGCCTGGAAGAAGCCAGGGCAAACGGTGCGGACGATGTAGATGATGAGACAATCAACGGGCTGCGCGCAGGATTGATGGGGCCGGTAGCCGGTATTGGCGATTCCCTGGTAGTCGGTACTGTGATCCCGATCTTGTTGGGCATTGCAATGGGTATGTCCGGCGGAGGCTCGCCGTTAGGCGCGATCTTCTACATTATTGTGTGGAACCTGTTTGCTTATTTCGGTATGAGGTTCTTGTATTTTAAAGGCTATCATCTTGGCGCAAAGGCAGTGGAATTTCTGATCGGCGCACAGGGTGAGGCAATCCGTGAATCCGTATCCGTCCTTGGCGGCATTGTAATCGGTGCTGTATCGGCAACATGGGTAAGTGTCTCAACTTCTCTGAAGTTATACAACGATGCCGGCGAGCCTTACCTGGAATTGCAGAACAAGCTAAATGAAGTGTTTCCGGGCCTTCTGACCGCAGTCTTTATTGTGATCTGCTGGTTCTTAATGGCAAAAAAGCAACTGTCGCCGATCAAAGTGATGTTGCTGCTTGTTGTGGTAGCATTTGTCGGAGTGTTTGTCGGATTCTTTGATCCGGGATTAGCCTATTAACTATTTTGGAGGTAATGCCATGAATGACAATGAAAAAAGAAGCTTATCAAAGGAAGCCCAAATGCAGATAAAAGCCCTTAACAAAATTAACCGTTGGAAAAATATTGCACTCATTTTGTCTGCTGTAGGCGTTGCCATTGCCTATCATGGAATGGCGGACGGCATCCAGAATCTTTTTCTTGGCATTTCTGGCATTATTATCATAGTTGTCAGTACACTCAGCGCCGCAGGTTGTATATATTGCCCTGGTTACACCAGGCGGAACCGTATCCGCAGATGTCAGGGCAGTCAGTTATATCGGCATTCCGCTGGCAATGGTAGCGCTGAGCAGCTATGGATTAAGCGCGGAATCTGCGGAGGGAGCGGCACTGGCGACTTCTTTTGGCACGATGGTTGGTACGCTTGGTACCGTATTGTTTTATGGTACGGCTACGATTAACCTGGTATGGCAGCATATGGGATGGGCAGCAGTGGAAAAAAGACAGTATAAGAAATTATATCTGGTTGACATGGGGCTGCCATGGATTTCCCATCTTGCATGTTCCTTTATCCCGACTGTCATTATGTGTAAGATGGGAACAAGCGTTGTAGAACTGATCAAGACAACGCTGCCGATGGATGGGCTTGCTATGAAGACATTATTTACAGTAGGTTCTCTGCTCCCTTGTGTCGGAATTGCGATATTGTTAAAACAGATCATAAAGCAGGCGACCGATTTTGTCCCGTTTCTGTTCGGATTTGTGCTGGCCGCATCCCTTGGCATCAATCTGGTGTCGGCAACGGTAGTTGCAGGTATGTTTGCCATCATCAATTATAAGATTAAAATGCTTTCTGCCCGGGGGGTACCGGCGATGGCAGCAGAAGAAGAGGAGGATATCTGATATGGAAAAGAAATTATCAAAAAAAGCGCTGCTGAAATCGTTCCATAATTGGTATTATGGCCACCTGACCTGTTTTTCACAGGAACATATGCAGACGTTTGGATATTTATGCGCCATGCTTCCGCTGGTGACAGAATTGTATTCGAATGAAGACGAGAAGGCAAAAGCGATGAATACATATACGGCTTTCTTTAATACAGAGCCGCAGCTTGGAACCGTGATTGTCGGTATGACAGCCGGCCTGGAAGAAGCCAGGGCAAACGGTGCGGACGATGTAGATGATGAGACAATCAACGGGCTGCGCGCAGGATTGATGGGGCCGGTAGCCGGTATTGGCGATTCCCTGGTAGTCGGTACTGTGATCCCGATCTTGTTGGGCATTGCAATGGGTATGTCCGGCGGAGGCTCGCCGTTAGGCGCGATCTTCTACATTATTGTGTGGAACCTGTTTGCTTATTTCGGTATGAGGTTCTTGTATTTTAAAGGCTATCATCTTGGCGCAAAGGCAGTGGAATTTCTGATCGGCGCACAGGGTGAGGCAATCCGTGAATCCGTATCCGTCCTTGGCGGCATTGTAATCGGTGCTGTATCGGCAACATGGGTAAGTGTCTCAACTTCTCTGAAGTTATACAACGATGCCGGCGAGCCTTACCTGGAATTGCAGAACAAGCTAAATGAAGTGTTTCCGGGCCTTCTGACCGCAGTCTTTATTGTGATCTGCTGGTTCTTAATGGCAAAAAAGCAACTGTCGCCGATCAAAGTGATGTTGCTGCTTGTTGTGGTAGCATTTGTCGGAGTGTTTGTCGGATTCTTTGATCCGGGATTAGCCTATTAACTATTTTGGAGGTAATGCCATGAATGACAATGAAAAAAGAAGCTTATCAAAGGAAGCCCAAATGCAGATAAAAGCCCTTAACAAAATTAACCGTTGGAAAAATATTGCACTCATTTTGTCTGCTGTAGGCGTTGCCATTGCCTATCATGGAATGGCGGACGGCATCCAGAATCTTTTTCTTGGCATTTCTGGCATTATTATCATAGTTGTCAGTACACTCAGCGCCGCAGTCTTAAATCTGGGATTGAAAAACGGACGGAGAAATGTCGGGAAAATATTGCATATTTTAGATGGAGATGTGAAATCATGAACTATAAATTGATCTGTCTGGATATTGATGGGACGGTTCTGACTGATGGGAAAAAGGTAATGCCCGAAGTGAAGCAGGCTGTCCGGGAAGCGTCGGATATGGGCATTCAAATTGCCCTGGCATCAGGCAGGATGCCGGCAGGAGTAGACCTGGTGGAAAAAGAACTCGGGGTACAGTGCGTGAAAATCTGCAATGCCGGAACTTATGTGGTATTAGGCGATCAGCGCATCAGCGCCAGATATCTGCTGCCGCATACCATGTTGACGGTTTATCAGGAAATCGCAGATAAAAACCAGGTTCCGCTCTGGATTTTTCAGGAAAGAAAATGGTTTGTAAGCAGTATGGACCGGTATATTGAGCGGGAGATGGAGATTGTTCAATACCGCCCCGAGATGGTCGATATAAATAAGCTTGCAGATCAGTGGGAAAAAGAAAAAACGGGCCCGAATAAGCTGCTCATAGCGGCAGCACCGGAGAAAGTCCAGGCAATCTATGGACAGATGAAGCAACAGGCACTGCCAGAAATAGACCTTGCATGTTCTTCGGAATCACTCATTGAGATTTTCCCGAAAGGGGTTTCTAAAGGAACCGCGCTAATCCGAATCTGTGAAAAATTAAATATCAGCCTGGAAGAGACGATCGCAATCGGCGACCAGGAGTTAGACCTTCCAATGATCGAGGCTGCCGGGGTCGGAATTGCCATGGGAAATGCGATAGAAGAACTGAAGCAGAAAGCGAGTTATATAACAAAGACAAACAATGAGGCAGGGGTTGCCCATGCGATCTGGCATTATCTAAAATAATACCGCGTTTGAAACAAATCAAATATCATTTCAGCAGGTTGGCAAAATGGGGGTTCTTTACGGATGCTATCTCTGGATGAAGCATGGAATCGGTAGACAGAATAGGAGGAGGAACACATATGGTAAGCTTTAAATTTGTTGTAAACGATAAAATGGGACTGCACGCAAGGCCAGCAGGACTATTGGTTAAAGAGGCGGCAAAATGCAGCGGGAAGGTAACCATCCGTAAAGGGGAAAAAACAGGTGACGCCAAGCGTATTTTTAATGTCATGGGCCTTTCCATCAAGGCGAATGAGGAAGTTGAGATCATGGTAGAAGGAGATCAGGAAAAAGAAGAAGCTGAGGCGCTTGAGAATTATATCAAAGAAAATATATAAATACCGATAAACAGGCTTTTGGTCCAGGTTTTGCGTAAAGTACAGCAAAACCTGGACTAAATTGTTTTCCTGCCAACAAATGTCTTAAAAGGCAGATCCATGGCTTTTGCAAGTTTTCCAGCATCTGGGGCATACAGTATAGGGAGCCTGAAAAGTGCAGGCTTGGGGCGGACGTAACATTTTGTAATGAATTGTTATGTACTATATTTGTCATTTGTCTGCCAAAACCCGCCTGCATCAAGGGATCAGAGAAATTTTTCCAGTTTGCATGTAATTTGAACTGTCCATAATTGGAAAAACCACATTTTCTGAATCTTTCTTTTTTAAAACTGCAAATAAATTATACAAATTATCTATATTTTCTGTGGAATCAAGTATATTTTTTATTTAACTTCAATAAATTTTTCGATAATAGTTGCAAAATAGATGAAAAACGAATAGAATGCTAATAGACTGTATTAATTTATTTTATATACACTAATAGAATTATTTGTACA
>CAMWXD010000120.1 GCA_947178105.1 uncultured Eubacterium sp.
AGCTACTAAGATCAGTTAATGCTTAATTCATAGTTTTCGGACAGTCTCCCCCGCGGAAAAATTGTCAAGATCCTATTTGGTGTTTTAAACTAACGCAGCAGTTGCTATGTTACTTTTCACACCCCAGCCAAAAAACGGCTGTGCTGTGAAAAGTAGTGATAAATGCAGAGAGAAAGTAGTATAATCAAATCTATAAATTTTGGTTGATGGAAGCAAAAAAAAGGTATCACATATTGACTTTTGTTTTATGAAAGGGGGGGTGTATCTAATGCCGATAAGCGAAAAAGAATACAACGGCTATCTATTTGATCAGTTATCCATCCTGGAGCGATTAGAACGAGTCGCACAAGCTGAAAAAGCTGAAGGCGTTTTGCAGGAAATTGCATTTGAACGCCGCCAGATCGAACGAAAGCTTTATCAGCAGCCACCGCTTGTAAATGAATCGTAAATCCAAAAAGAGGATGTCTTTTGGCATCCTCTTTTCCATGCTGCTGCATGACAGGCATTCCATTGCCACTGATCCAGCCCATCATTCTTTCTATTCTATATACGCTACGCTTTTGTCAATTTCCGGTTCATCCTGCGTACCTTCCATAACAGCAGCAGCAGCCCCAGCACCAGATAAATCGCCCTCGCCGCAATCCACGCCGGCTGCCTTGACAGGAAAAAGCCCGGCTCACCGCTCCTGCCTGGTGTAAGTGTCAGCGGATACGTTTCAAAATATCCTGCGCCAAACAAGTCCCATACGCCATCCGGCGCCGATATGCCTGACGCAAACAGAATCCCCATCAGCACATAACAAAGCCCCTGGTGCAGCCCTGCGAACAGATGCCCGGCGCCGACAGCTACAAAAAAGCATGGCAGCATCAAAAGCAGGCACGGCAGCACATATCCCGCATAGCTGTCATACGCAAAAAAGCTTTTGTAAAAAAAGGCAGCCACCCCTACAATAACCGCAGCATCCATAAGAAAGCAGACAGCCAGTACCCCGCTGCGGATCAGCAGATGCTGCGCGCCTGTCACAGGCGCCGCAAGGGTAAGAATTTCGACCTGTTTTTGTTTTTTACTGTAATAGCCGGAAAGAACCAGCAGTATCGTAATCACTGCAACAGGCATCGTTTTTCCAAGATATGCGCAGTAGCTCCATACAGAAAACGGCGCCGTATCAGCAACACCCCGGATTATATCCCCTGTCAGTATATACCACGCATACAGCCCGTTTACGACGAGCATCGACGGAAACATCCAGTGGCATAACACCCTGCGCAGCTCATAGTAAAACAGTTTTTTCATGCTCCGGTATCCTCCTCTTTCGTCCTGTAATCATCAGGCGTAATCTCCAGATCGCTCTCCGACAGCCCGCAGTAATCCAGAAAATCCTCATATGAAAAGCCCACCTGGCGGTAATCGTATCTGTCCGCATACATTTTCTGTAAAATCCTGTCCATATTTTCTTCTCCACCTACCAGCTTTTCCGCCTTTAAGATCATAAGCGGCATACGGTCATACCAGTTTGTGGATTCATTTTCCTGCGATAGATGTGTCTGGTATTTTTCGGGCAGCTTTTCCAGATATTCGGGATGCCTGTTGTAAAAATTCCGATCCTGCTCTTCCACTGTCCTTTTCCAGTTATCGACATAATACTGCTTCGCATACAGCTCGCCATATTTTTCCTTGACAAGGCGGTATGTGGAATAGACCGCAAGCCCCTCATCAGACCAAACCTTAGAATCATCCAGGCTGCATTCCAGCCCGTAGCCGCCCCACCACTGGTGGATCATTTCATGGATAAATACTTCTGTAGCACTGGCGCCCCTGTCAGGATCCGAAAGCGTCATCGGCGACAGCACCGATTCAAACCACTCCAAATACCCTTCGCGCGCATGTCCGCCCATCAGCGTCGCTGACACCTGCTGGAGCCGCATCGTCTGATCCTGTGTAAAACCAAGCGCCCCATAATGCTTTGTACAATAATCAAACACTTCCGTTACTGCCTGCCTGACATCATACTGCTCCACTGCCTCCTCATATGCCGTCCCATAGACAAAATGGATCTTCGTATCGGCTGCGGTAAACGTATCCATCTTATAGTCCCCGGCTACAAAATTATAAATCGCATCCTCGGATGTCTTTCCCTTCCACGTCTTCATGCCGTCTTCGCGCTGTGTATACTCCGCCATCGGCAGATCGTTCAGATACGGCGTTAAAGAGCCTGGGATCGTAACCTCCACCGTCGCTCCGTCCCTGCACGCATAATTGAGCATCGGAGTCGCAGAGCGCATACCAAGCTGCATACTTTTCCAGTCTACAAAAGCCCCTATAATATAAGCCGCATGTGTCTTCCTTAGCTGCGGCAGCCCGCTGTATTCAATCACCAGAGTCCCTTCCTGCTTTTCCGGGATCGTAAAATACGTTGAGCGCACACCCTCGTTATCATCATCCACCGTACGAAAATCGATATCCTTGCCGCCATAAGTCATGCGGCTGACCCGATAGCCAGGATTTAAATACAGCTTATCTTCCTGCGTATAAGGCTCCTTTACATCGTACTCCGCCCTGCTGGACAGGCGTCCAGTGACCGGGTCTGCCGTCAGAAAATAACGGATCGCGCTCGCTTTTGTCGTCGGCGAGTCAATCGTCCGATCCTGATACGAATCCGTCTCATGGTCTATAAACGGCTGATATATCCAAAGCACAGCTCCCGAAACCGCAAACAATGCCGCAAGCACAGGAAGATACGCTTTCCGCAGCCCCCGCAGAAACGAAACCGCCAGATTTTTTTCATATTTACGGACACACAGCATCGCGGCAAACCAAAGCCCCAGCGCAATACACAGCCACAAAAGCCTCGTATAAAATCCAATCCGCAAAAACCACCAGCTTTGAAACCCGTCCGAGTAGACGATCACATACGGGTCAAGCCAGCGCATAAAATAATCATCCTGCGCATACCCGCTAAAGCTGAAATATGCGAGCGCAACATACAAGATCACAGCCACCTCCGCCCGTCTTGTAAGCTGGTAAAACGCTTCCGCAAATAACACCGAAATCCACCCGGTCGGCAGCATAAAAATAACATAATTGGCAAAATAAAACACGCCGTCAAATAAATATTCCATTTTAGCTATCGTATATGGCAGATACAGGCAGGCGCACAAAAGCGTAACCACAGCCGTAACCGTCATCGTCGCCGCGATCCTCGCCACAGACAGCACACGCGGCGATGCCGCCGCATCCGTCAGCAGATGCACACCGCTGCGGTGCAGGCGGCTTGCTTCCAGAATCGTAAGGAATGCCCAGAGCATTGCACTGACCGTCGTAGCCGTCAGTACGGGATCTGCAATGTACTGGTCGGACATACCAGTGGATTCATATCCAATATAGCCTAACAGCGGCGACAGCAGGCTTAAAACCGCACCCGCCCAGACCAGGCTGGACAGCAGCAACCTGCGCAGCTCTACCCGGTACAGAGAAAACACACTCATCGTCCGCCTCCTTCCTGATGGATGCAGTACAAATAAGCATCCTCCAGCGTCGGCTCGGCAGGCTTTGCGCACGCCGGCAGCTCCTGCGCCACGACCCTGCACTGGATGCCGTCTGACACATTTGCCTTCGATACGATCTGGCAGCCGTCAAAAACCGTATCCCCATCCTGGGACAAATAGACCCCGACATGCCCTTTCGTCTCCTGAATCAGCGCCGACGGGCTGCCGTCATATAATGCCATCCCGTCATAAATGACCAGCACACGGCTGCAAACTGCCTGCACATCCTCTACAATATGCGTCGACAGCAAAATAATCTTATTCTGTGCCATCTCAGAAAAGATATTGCGGAATTTCACACGCTCCTCCGGATCCAGCCCGACGGTAGGCTCATCCAGGATGATCAGCTTCGGATCTCCCAAAAGCGCCTGCGCAATGCCGACCCTCTGGCGCTGGCCGCCGGAAAGGCTGCGGATCCGTACTTTTTTGCGCTCTATCATATTCGTACGCATCAGCGCCTCTTCAATCGCCGCCTTATTCTTTACCCCCTTTAACGCCGCCATATAGTCCAAAAACTGCCACACCGTCAGCTCCTCATACAGCCCAAAGCTCTGCGGCAGGTAGCCAAGCTGTGCCTTGAGCTTTTTCTCCTGGGAAAGCAGCGGTTTCCCATCCAGCAAAATCTCTCCCCTGGTCGGCAAAAGCCCCGCGATCAAAAGCTTCATCAGCGTCGTCTTGCCCGCGCCGTTCGGCCCCAGCACACCGATAAATTCGGGGCTTTCGGCATGTATGGACACATCCTGCAGCGCCTTTTTGCCGGATGGATAGATCATTGTTATGTGGTTCATTTCAATATGCATGTAGTCACTCCTCCGTTTGTTTGAATCTCTATGGCTATCATAGCATATTTTTACTGTGCTTTATCTGGAGTTTTTGTGGAGTTTGTGCAAAATCATTGTGAATTTTTATCTGCAACCGCCTGAAAAAATGCCGTAAATCGAACGCCATCCGCCGTATTTTCGATTGTATGAGGCACCTGGTAAGTCTCCAGGATCAGCCTTGTAATATACAGCCCCAGCCCGCTTCCATGCTCACCGGCATGATCCGCACGGTAAAAAGCTTCAAAAAGATGCGGCAGATCCTCCTCCTCAATATGCGCCGGCGCATTCGTGACCGTTAACCGAATCTCTCCCTCACGGGCAGCAAGCTCCACCTTGACAGCCGCATCAGCCGGTGAATGCGTAACCGCGTTTCCAATAATATTGCCCGCCGCCTTTTTCAGCAGCCTTTCATCCCCATATGCATACAGCCCATCCGCAACCTCCCCATCCATCGAAACCTCCAAAAACTCCGCATATCCTTCATATTCCGCAAGCAGCTCCCGTACAAGGCCGGAAAGGCAAACAGGGCGCTCCTTTTCCCCGCCTGCCAGGTCAATCTTGGAAACCATCAATATTTCTTTTATAAACGCATTCAGCGAATGCAAAATCTGCGCACTCCGCGCAAGATACCTGTCCCGGTCTTTATATACGCCAATCCCCGCCTGCATCCCTTCGATCTGGCCAATTACAATCGCAAGCGGCGTTTTCAGCTCATGGGAAATGCCGGAAAAAAACAGCATCCTTCTGCGTTCCCGCTCTTTTTCAATCTGGATCTCATCTTCCAGCCTTGTATTTTGCTGTTGCAGCTTCTCCAGCGCCTCATGCAGCTTATCCGACAGCTCATTAATGCTTTTCGCCAGCATCCCGATCTCATCCTCACGCACATCCGGGCAATACCAGCTAAAATCCAGCTCTGCCATCTTACTTGCAATATGATTGATACGCAAAACCGGACGCGTCGTATAACACGAAAAAAACCATGCGCTCCCAAACGACAGCAGCATGGCAATCCCTGTCACCAAAGGCAGGCTGCGCCAAATCGCACGCATAATTTCATTTGCACGCTCCGGCAGATCACTGACCATGAGCAGATATTCCTCATCTGCGTCCGCAAATTTAAACGGCTGGCGGATCGCAGCTTCCTGCTGCGCACCCGCCGGTATTTCCTGAAAGGTAAACATTGAAACACGCTGCCCCTTGTCATTTTGCAAGCTTAGCTGCGCACCCGTCTCGCGGATAAACTCCAAAAATAATTCCTCACTCCGCCCAGCCTGCGCCAGCCGTAGCTCTTTTACAAGCTCCTGCGTCCTTTGCTCCAGCTCCCTGCGCGCCCGCCTTTGCCCTGCATTCGGCAGAAAAACCCAGATGCAGCCATAAGCAAGCAGGCAAACCGTCAAAGAAAGTATCGTCAGCAGCAAAAACGTCTTCTGCGTCAGTTTTTTTCTCATTCTGTTTTCCCATCCGCCTTTTTCAACTGATACCCTACCCCGCGCACCGTATCAATATAGTCACAGCCCGCCAGTTTTTTCCGAAGGTTTTTCATATGCGTATCCACAATCCGCGTCTCATCACAGCCATCATATCCCCAAAGCTTTGCCACCAGCGATTTCCTTGTCACGACTTCCCCGCAATGCTGCATCAGCTCCTGCAAAATCTCAAATTCCCGCAGCGTAAGCTCCACAGGCTCTCCAGCAGCCGTAACCTTGTGCATCCTCACATCCAGCACAAGCTCCTCAAAGCAAAGCCGAAATTCCTGCTCCTGCTTCATTGTCCTGCGCAATACTGCCTCCACCTTCTGGATCAGCAGCGGCATCGGCACCGGCTTAGTCACAAACTCATCGATCTGCATCTGATATCCCCGCATCTGGTGTTCCTCACTGCCAAGCGCTGTCAGCATGATAACCGGTATATTCCCATTTTCACGAATCCTGGCACATACCTCATAGCCATCCATCTTCGGCAGCATCAGATCCAGCAAAACCAAGTCATACGCACACTGCTCCACCGCTTCGACCGCACGCACGCCATCCCGCACCGCAGTCACCTCATATCCCGCGCTCTCCAAAAAATGATACAAAAGCTCCAGATAATCCTGGCTGTCTTCCACAATCAGTATTTTTGCCATCATCCACCTCATTTTATACGAAGAAGCATGCGGATCCGCCAAATATTTCCAAATGCTTCCTTTTGGCAAATCATCTCGCTCGCACGTATCTCTCCGCAGTTTATAATCTCACTGCTGCCTTGCGTATATGCTCCGCATAAATCTCCCGCACCCGCCTGATCTGTCCCAGCCCTTCCATAATACATACGGTCTCATATCCTTCCTCTTCCAGGCACCGCTTCCAGGCACCCGCCTGCTCTCCGGCGATATCCCGCTTCGCATGTCTGCCGGCAGCCAGCATAAACGGCAGCAGGACAACCCTGCGATACTGATACTTATCTCTGGCGCCTTCTTTTCCTTTTTTCCATTTGCCCTGCACATCCTCATAAGACGGCTTTCCTTTCAGCACACCGATATAATAATTCTCATGCCCAGCCTGCGCCAGCTTCTGCTGTATCTTTATATAAATATTGTCTGCGCCTGCTGCCATGCCCATACTGCTGCCATGCCCGACCAGACAGATCGCCGTCCTCCCGTCATCAAAAGCTGCTGTCCTCTGTACGGCTGCCTCCAGCACTGCCGCAACATCCTCCTCACTGGAAAGCAGCGGTTCTCCAAGCACAACCCGCTCAAACTTCCATTCCTGCCCACGCAGCGCACAGGCCATTTTTCCATACTCCGTCCCACGCGTCAAATGCAGCGGCTGCACAACCACCCTGCGGATACCGTCCGCCGCCGCCCGCTCCAATGCCTGCTCCACAGAATCCGCCTCCAGCCCGGATACTGCCTTTAATGTATCAATCATCCTGCCGCTTGTAAACGCTTCCCGCAGCTCAAAATCCGGAAACTGCCCTGCGATTTCCCTTTTCAGCAAAGTAAGCGCGGCCTCTTTGCTGTGCGGGCAGCTTGTTCCTGTGTATGTAATTAGAATTGCCTGTTTTTTCATCCTTCTTTTACAAAGCCCCGTTCTCTGGTATTCCTAAATAGCCTTAACTTTAAGTTAGCCCGCGCATCCACGCAATTGTCTCCCTGATCCCCGTTTCGAAATCCGTCCTTGGCACAAACCCCGTATCCTTTGTCAGGCTGCTGATATCCGCACACAAATGCATCACCTGCTTGGGGCTGTAAGGAATCTCCCCAAAACGTACCTGCGCAGTGCATCCTGTCAGCTCCTTCATTTTTAAAATATATTCCCGCAGCGGCATCGCCTTGCCGCTTCCAAGGCAATACGTACTTCCATGCACCGGATGGCGCCCAATCCGAAACAATGCGTCTGCTGCATCCGCGCTGTACAAGAAATCCCAAAGCTGCCCGCCTGGGGTAAATGTTGTCTCCTCCTCATGCAGCATCTTCCTCAGCGTAGAGCTCACCATTGTCCCTGCCCCATCATATGGGCCATATACACTGAGCACACGCACCCACACATGGCTGATCCCCAGCTTTTCACACTCCCTGCGGCTCATCTGCCCGGCGCAAAGCTTCGCAATCCCATACCCGCTTTCCGGCGAAACAGGCGTATCTGGACGCAGCGCCTCCTGTATCCGCCCATACTCCGCCTGAGAGCCTGCCCCTACGAAAGCCCGGCATCCAAGGCGCTTCGCCAGCCTTGCCGCATCCAGCGTCGCCTTAATATTTTGTACCTGTAAATCATAATCCTCTCTGCCTGGCCCAAAAGCGCCGCCCCACGCAAAATGATAAAATGTCTCACACGGCTTATCATCAGGAAGCTGCACATTCCCAAGCTCACGCAGATCCGTCTCCACATGCAATACGTTTGGATATGGCAAAATCTGCCTGTTTCGATCCGAGCCCTTCCGGCAGAACGCCAGTACTTCATAACCCTCTTTCAGGTATCTTTTTAACAAAGCCATTCCTATCGCGCCTGTAATTCCAGTAATTGCCACTCTCTTGCCCATTCGTAAATTCCTCCGATTATCAGCAGCATCCGCTGTTTTCGTTTCTTCCTGTGTTTCTGTTTCTGCTGCATTTCTGTTTCTTCCTGTATTTCTGCTTCTGCTGCATTTCTGTTTCTTCCTGTATTTCTGTTTCTTCCTGCGTTTCTGCTTCCACCTGCAATCCATTTATTGGAAAAAACGGTTCAGAAAATCCAGGTATTTAAACCTGATCCTGTATTCGCCGCTTTTTAATACTGCATCATACTCATCCTCAGTCAGTACCCGCTGCAGCGACTTTTCCGCCTCATCATCCACGACCTCGTAGACTGCGTCGTGAAAGCACAGGTTTGGATACATCACACACCACCAGTTGCGCCCCTTGCCGCTCCCGATTACTACATTCAGAGCCTGATATTCTCCTGCCGGAAATATATAGTTCCCATATATTTTCTGCGGAAAATCCGTCGTCTCGATCTGCGCAGACACGGGATATGTATACCCTTCCTGATACACTGCCTGCTGCGCTGTATCAATAACTGCCGCAAGGTTTTCCTCTACAATCCGGCTGCACTCTTGTACATCGTCCACACCCTCAAGCACCTGCTGCATCATGGCGCCTACTGCATCACGCACTTTCAGCTTTAGCGCCTGGTCTTTGCTGCTGTCACTGTTCGCCCGTACATGGAAGCGCAGTACTTTTTCTGCGATCTGCTGCTGTGTCTGCTGCAGCTTCCATTCCTGATACTTCCACAGGCATCCGCCTGCCAGAATCAATACGAAAAATATAGTCTCAAACACTGCCCGATATTTTTGGAAAAAAGCTTTCATGGTTGGTTCCTCCATTCAAATCATTACTAATTTCATCCTAACCACTTTTTTCCAATTTAATCTGTTTTACTCCAAAAAAACAAACTTTCTGCAACTGCCAGCTCTTGCGTACCTATTCCAGTTCATACTGAAGCATCTCATATTTCAGCCTGCTGCCTTCCACAATCTCCTCCGGCAGCAGTGCCCGTGCAACCAGCTTTTGCTCGTCACTGCATACATCTGTCCTCTTAAGATTAGCATAGTCCCCGTCAATACTTATTACCTCATAGTACATCGTCTGTATATCCATATATGATATCCCCCTATCCAAATCCGTCTTTGCGCTCTTTGATCCATTCATGCTTTATTTTCCATAAACAGCCCATCCCTTGTAATATTATTCAGCCATTTCCCGCTCCGGTAATGCCGGATCACCCACGGCCATTTGACAAATTCATCCGTACAGATCAAAAAATAAACCCACATCACCGGAAGCTTTAAGACAAACGCCGCCAGAAACCCAAGCGGAACCGCATACACCCACATATCAACCGTATCACAGATAAATCCAAAACGGCTGTCTCCTCCAGCACGGAACACGCCTGCGATCAGCGTCGTATTCACTGCCGCACCCATCACATAATACGTATTAATAAGCAGCATATATTTCAGGTAATGCATCGCCTGCTCCGTTAACTGCGCGTAGCTTAGGACTATCGGGGAGGCAGCTAAAATAATGAGCCCGCCTATCGCACCGGTAAGCACTGTCAGCTTCATCAGCTTTTTTGCGCCTTCCCGTGCCTCTTCCAACTGATTTTCCCCAATGATCTTCCCAAGCAAAATGCCTCCCGCACTCGCCATGCCAAAGCAAAGGATCGTCCCAAAATTCCGTACTACAATGACAAAAGAATTTGCCGCCACCGCATCCGTCCCAAGATGCCCGATAATAACCGAATACATTGAAAACGCCAGGCTCCAGCTTATATCATTGCCCAGTGCTGGGAGTGAAAGCCGGACAAAATCTGAAAACAGCACCTTGTGCCGCACAAACAGATATCGAAAATCCAGCCTGATATCCCTGCTGCAATACGATACCCCAAAACATGCCGCCAATTCAATCATTCGGGATAACGAGGTCGCGATCGCCACTCCCATAGCTCCCAGCTTTGGCGCGCCAAACAACCCGAAAATAAATACCGCATTCAAAAGGACATTCAAAGAAAAGGCAAGCACATTCATCGCCGTACTGACCACTACCCTACCGACGCTGCGAAGGACTGCAAGATAGACCTCCGTAATCCCCCAGCACAGATAGCAGACGCTCATACAGCGCAGATACGATGACCCGACTGCGATCAATTCCCCGTCATTCGTAAAAATACGCATCATCTGCTCCGGCAAAAAGAATGCCGCTCCCGCAAACAGCACCGAAATCCCCAAAGAAAACCGCAGCGCAATCCCCTCAATCACCTGAATCGCGTGCATGTCCCCTTTTCCATAATACTGTGCGCACAGCATCGTCGCCCCCGTACCAAGCCCATAAAAAACCATAAACAACACGCTGGCATACTGCGATGCAAGCGACACGGCTGATATAGACGACTGCCCCACATAATTGAGCATCACAACGTCCGCAGAACTGACTGCGGCACTCAGCAGATTTTGAATGATGATCGGAAGCACCAGCTTGAAAATCTGGCTGTAAAACCTATCTTTTTGAACGTTCTGAATCGTTGTCATAGCTGCCCTCTTTTACCTGATCTTTTTTCATACCTTAAAACTGTACTCTTTTTCCCGTTTTTCCATGCCTTAGAAACTTCCTGTGGCACATCCCCGTATGCTTTCCATAATCATACCATAAATCTGCAAAATTTCCAGTTATAATCAGCAAAACATTTTGATTTTTGATCACATGCGTTATACTATGAAAATGAAGCAAATATAAAATGATGATCCAGCGTCCATCAGAACAAATCAGGAAACCGCATAGAATAAAGGCTGTGGCATAAAACCACAGCCCATTTTACGCCATATCCTTTATAAATGAAATTCCGCATACAGCTTTTCCAGCAACTGCGTATTGTCATAAATAA
>CAMWXD010000121.1 GCA_947178105.1 uncultured Eubacterium sp.
ATTAAATGAAACTCAAAAACAGATTAAAATGGAGGATTAAAAATGGCTATCAGTGGAGTAGGGCAGAATTATTATCAGAACAATGTGGAAGCAAAGAGAAACGCGAAAAATGTGAACGGTACGGAAAAGTTCGCACTGGAAAAAACAGGCAGTACGCAGGAATTATCGGAAGCGGAGGAACTGGAGCTGTTCAAGAAAGAATTTTATGAAGACCTTTCTAAAGTCACCAACCACAGGACGGTGAGTAATGCGGCTGTCAATATCTCGGAGGCGGCATTCAAGGCAATGAAGGAAGACCCGCAATACAGGGAGAAGGTTCTTTCACTGATCCAGAGGGATTGGGGCGATTCCTATGCACCGAGGAACTGTTCTGTGCTGATAACAGTCGGTGCGACCCTGAATGAGTATAGGGCGGATTCGTGGCCTGTGGGTTATGATTCTGAATTTGATGTGCGTTCACAGAACAGTTTCTATAAGAGGACGAGTGAAAAGAAAGACAGACAGAAGGGACTGTTGGAGGAATATCTGGAAAAGCGGGCACGGATGAAGGAATTTCAGCAGGAGGCGTTGGACGAAAAGATTGCAAAGCAGGAATTGGAGAGGAGCAGGCTGACAAAGGCATGGGCCAGTGAGAGGCAGATGGCAAAGGCATCCAGTACCTATGATGCAAATGTCAAGACAGAAACCGTGGCGGGTGGAGATTCACTGCTTGGCTGAATAAGGGCATTATGCCCGGACTTACAGTAAGGGGCATGGGTCATTTCGTGCAATTTATAGTCACTTGGTGCAGTCAGGGTAGAAAAACGGGCTGTATCTGCCGAAGATTTTATAAACGGAATTATCTAATTAAAGCATTAAAACAGGGAGGTGTTGACATTGATTATTGCTGGAATTGCCGGTGGATTTCAATGAGAGGCTGTTCCACAGGCTTGTGGATTACGCAACGGTCTATCCGGACGGCAGGGTGGTATTCACTTTCCGCAACGGAGTGGAAGTCAGCATAGAGATTTAAAACCGGAAGCGACCGGGGCATCGGATTTGTGCCAGATGTCTCCGGCTGCTTTTTCTGTGCGTGGAAATAGGATGTTACTGTGTATGGAAATTTGTGAATAGTTGAGGTATAATTTTGATGCTGGAGAAAATGGCAAATTGGAAGTTGAAGGAGTCAAGAAAATATGTGGTTATGGTTTGCGTTAGGTTCTGCGGTGTTTGCTGCGCTTACATCTATTTTGGCAAAAATTGGTATAGAAGGGGTCAATTCTAATCTTGCAACGGCATTACGTACAGTAGTTGTTGTGATTATGGCATGGGGAATGGTTTTTCTGACGAATGCACAAGGTGGAATAAACGATATTAGCAAAAAAAGCTGGATTTTTCTGATTTTATCCGGCCTTGGAACAGATCTTTAACAATAAAGGTTTCGCCAGATTGAACTTTCTTCAGTTCTTCTTTTACTTCTGATAGTAATTCATTCGCAGTAATATTTTCCATATTGTTTTCCACCCCTACTGAAAAAAATTTAATTTTTTTGCCAAAACACTGGCAGAAAATGGATTTGTCCATTTTTCATATTTTGCAGAAAAAGAGATTGACATTCTTGTTGTATTAGTGTATTATTCAATTAGTACAGAGGTACAAAAAGAAATGAGGTGAACATATGCCATGGAATCTGGATTCCGATCGTCCGATTTTTATTCAGATCTTAGAGCGCATCCGTATGGATATTATCAGCGGAAAGTACCAGCCGGGTGAAAAGCTGCCGTCTGTGCGGGAGCTGGCTGCGGAGGCGGCGGTAAACCCGAATACGATGCAGCGCGCGTTTGCGGAGCTGGAGCGGACAGGGCTTGTTTATTCTAAACGTACAAGCGGAAGATTTATTACGGAGGATCAGGGAATGATAGAGACGCTAAAGACAGAAATTGCAAAAGAAAAGATCCGGCTGTTTTTGGAAAGCATGAGCCAGCTTGGATATGGGAAAGAGCAGACACTGACGCTGATGCGCCAGTCTATGGAGGGAGAGGAACTATGAGTGCGTTATTGGAGTGCAGGAAACTGACAAAACGGTATAAGGCAAAGGAAGTGTTAAAACAGGTTGATTTGACGCTGGAAAGCGGCCGCATTATCGGGCTGCTGGGGCCAAACGGCAGCGGCAAGACGACTTTGATAAAGCTGATCAACGGACTTTTGACGCCGACAGGAGGAGAGCTTTTCTTTTGCGGGGGCAAAATAGGCGAGCAGAGCAAACAGCATATTTCGTATTTGCCGGATCAGACATATTTAAATATGAACTTAAGAGTCAGGGATGTGATTGCGTTCTTCCAGGATTTTTATGAGGATTTTGAAAAAGACCGTGCCTGTGATATGCTGAAAAAGCTGAATATCAGTGCGGACGACAGGTTAAAGACACTTTCCAAAGGGACGAAGGAAAAGGTGCAGCTTGTGCTTGTGATGAGCCGCAGGGCAAAGCTGTATGTGCTGGATGAACCGATCGCAGGCGTAGACCCAGCAGTACGGGATTATATTTTAAACACGATTATATCAAATTATGAGCCGGAGGCTTCGGTTTTGATTGCGACGCATCTGATTGCAGATATTGAAAATATACTGGATGAGGTCATACTGATTCAAAACGGGCAGGTTATGCAGCATTTGCCTGTAGACGATATCCGAAGCAAGGAAGGGAAGTCTGTGGATGCATATTTCAGGGAGGTATTCAAATGTTAGGAAAATTATGGAAACAGGAATTAAAAACACAGGGAAAGACAGTATCTGTCATGTATGGGGTTTTGGCTGCCGCTACTCTTTTGACGATTGTGTTTTATTATATTAGCCGCTTTGTAGGGGAGAGTGGCTTTGGCACTGTTTTTATGGCGGTGTGCGCAATTTATGGCATAACGCTGTGTGTGGCATTCGTGGGAAATTTTATTTATTTGTGTTTTCATTTTTACCAGTCCATGTATTCGGCACAGGGTTATCTGACGCATACGCTGCCATTAAAAAGCACGCAGATTTTACATGTAAAAATCGGGGTATCTTTTTTGTATCTGTGTCTGACCGGGATATGCGCGGCTGTGTCTTTTCTCTCGATCGGGATGGCGGTGGAAGGGATCGGGATTGGCGGATTGCTGGATGTATTTCAAAAGGCGATCCAGGAAACATCACGGGAATTAGGGGTGCCAGGCGGTATTTTTGTACTTTTTTTCTTGGCGATGTATCTGTTGGGATTATTAAATGCGCTGCTTTTGTTTTTTGCGGGCAGCTCGATCGGGCAGTTGTCCCACCGGTCAAAAGGCGCGTATGGCATTGCGGCAAGCATTGGGATGTATTATGCCAGCCAGATCGTTTCCCTGGCTGCTGTTTTTCTTGGTTTCCTGCTCTTTACAAAGCTGGCTGGCTCAGGATTCTCGGCATCTTTATGGGCGATGGGAGGCGCAAGCGTTATGATGCTTTGCTGGGTGTCTGTCTATTATACGATTTGCAGGGTTATTGTGCAAAAGCATCTGAATCTGGAGTAAGGGGAAACCGAAGCTCAATGGTAAACAGATTCCCTTCCAGGCTGGCGGAAGCAGAGGCGCCCATCTGGGCGGCAAGCTCTTTGACAATCGCCAGCCCAAGCCCTGTTGTTTTGCGGCTGCGGGATACGTCTGTCGTATAAAAGCGGTCAAAAATACAGGCAATGTCAGACGGCTCAATGCTGTCCGTACGGTTTGCAACCCGCATGGCGGCACAGGCGCCGTCTGGCAGCAGGGACATTTCATAATCACCGGTGCCGTGTATCAGTGCATTTTTCATAAGGTTTTCCACAATACGGATAAATGCCTGGCGGTCAGCCAGGATTTGGCATGGCGTCTTTGTAATCTGTACATGCGGTTCACAGCCTTTGTCCATAAAATCATTGTAAAACATAGAAAGGGTTTCCGCAAACAGGTTTCCCGCATTGATTTTTTCGACCGTCAGGGGCAGCTCGCCTGCTTCAATACGCGTGTATAAAAACAACTGGTCTAACAGGCTGGCAAGGGCATCGAGCCGCTGTTCCACGATTTTCGCATATTCCTGCCGCTTTTGTGCGGTGACCTGCCCATAATCTGAGCATATTAGCTGCAAATAGCCTTTTGCAGAAGTCAGGGGCGTGCGGATATCGTGGGAAATGCTGGTGATGCTTTCGCGGTAGCTGCGGTTTTCGCGGATGAGCCGTTCTTTGATATGCCTGTTTTTTTCCATCACACGGTTCAGGGCGTCGATGAGCGCGGGTGTCCTGCCGATATTCACAGCAGAGGTAAACAGGAGGTTTGTTTCCTCCTGCTCTGCAAGCAGCAGTTCTTGTAAGAGATGGCTTTCCTGCTTGTGATAGCAGGCAAGACGGGCACATAATATGCCCGTCCAGATCAGTAAGAACAGTATGATTCCAAGAAATATAAGTGCCATAATATGCTCCTGTCTTGTATCTGCATGATTTGCTGCCTTATTATTTGATATCAGTTCTGGAAAAATGCCAGATTCCAAGCCCGGCTGTCAGTACAAGCCAAAAGGCTGCAACAAGCAGGGTTTCTGCTGCATAGGATACGGTAAAGCCTTCAAACGGACAGCCGAACATCCTTGTGAAAGGCCATAGCTGCGAAGGCAGGATGCTGCTGTCGGCAAATTTCATATCGATGAAATTTAATAAAAGAGTGGGAAAGACAGCAACCCCAATCCCAATAGAGATGCCCGCGGCAAGGTTTCTGAAAAGCTCCCCGATCAGTACAAAGATCGAAGCCACCGTGGTTGTCATAACAAGCTGCAACGCGGTGTAAATCATCAGGTTTTTCCAGAAATCTCCGGCAAAGGCGGATGCGCCGATAAAGATCCGTCCGCAGATTAATGTGGCAATGATGCCGACGGCAGCCATCAAAACAGCGGCAAACATGGCGGCAAACAGCTTGGACAGGTAAATGGAGGCTCTGGAGCTGCCTTTTCCGACAACGTTTTTTAACATGCCGCTCATAAATTCGCTGATGACAAAGATGCTGATAAATGTGCCGATAATCATTGCCATCACGTCACCGGAAAAAATTTCCTGCAAAATATCCATGATATGGATGGTATCCCAGATCGAAGCAGAAGTAGCTTGTAACTCTTCCTGATTGATCGATACGATCACGCCGCCGGTACCGTTTTCCACCTTGCCTTTTTGGATATTGTCTGCAAGCAGGAACGCCCCGTACATTATAAATACAAACACAACGGTTAGGATGGTACATATAAAAAAGCTTTTGCTTTTTCTCAATTTATAAAATTCTGCATTTAATAATTGAAGCATTTTGGTATCCTCCTGATTTTGCAAATATTTGTCTATATACAAGTTAAAGCGCTCCGCCCTCAATGGGATTGCTGCCAAGCAGCTCCATAAAATAGCCTTCTAAGTCCTGTCCGGCGAGGCGGCTTTCTTGCAGCCTGATGCCGTTTTTTACAAGCGCTTCATTGATGTCTGCCGATTCGTCCAGTCTTTCAAATACACGCAGCATTCCAGCCTGCGGCACGTCAAAGCTTTTGATACCCAAGGCACGTTCTAAAATATTGGCGGCTTCCTGAGGCTTGTCGACAGAGAGCTTAAGGCATCTGCGGCAGCGCTGTTCCAGTTCGCTGACGTCAAATTCTTCGATCAGGGAGCCGTTTCGGATAATGCCGTAATGCGTGGCTATTTTGGACAATTCCCCAAGAATATGGCTGGATATTAAAATCGTCATTTGTTTTTCCTGGTTTAAGCGTAAAAGCAGGTCGCGGATCTCTTTGATCCCGGCAGGGTCTAAGCCGTTGATCGGTTCATCCAGGATCAGGAAATCCGGGTTGCGAAGCAGGGCAATCGCGATGCCGAGACGTTGTTTCATTCCCATGGAAAAATGTTTGGCTTTTTTTCTGCCGGTGTCGGCAAGCCCTGTAAGCCTGAGCAGCTCCTCTGTGCGCCTGCTGCCTGGGATACCAAGGCTTTTTCGTACCGTTTCGATATTTTCCAGCGCCGTCATGCCTGGATAAATGCCGGGGTTTTCGATCAAGGTGCCAATACGTACTCGCTGTTTTTCCAGGTCTTTTGAACCGAACAGCGTCATAGATCCTGCGCTTGGCGCGGCAAGCCCGGCAGCCATACGCATAAATGTCGTCTTACCAGCCCCATTTCTGCCGATAAATCCGTAAATACTTCCTTTTTCTACATGCATACTCACATCGTTGACCACTCTGGCGCTGCCGTAGATCTTTGTGAGCAGGTTTGTCTGCAATGCATAATCCATAATCGTTTCCTTTCTGTAATGGGTTCTGAATGTTTTTTCTGTTTCGGTGCCGCACCGCAGTCGGGAAGTGCTCCGGTATGGCTGTGAGTGACAGTATACCGTCCAGATTTTTAGAAACTTTAGGAAAAGTATTAAGAAAACATAAAGTTTTCCGTTATTTTAATTTAAATCCAATTCCCCATACAGTCTGGATATAATGTTCCTGTGGATGCAGCTTTGCCAGTTTTTGCCGGATATTGCTGATATGTACGTTTACCGTGTTGTCCTCGCCTAAAAATTCTTCTCCCCATACAGATTCATAAATATTGCTTTTGGTAAAGACTTTACTGGGGTTTCTCATGAAAAGCTCCAGGATCAGGTATTCGTGCTTTGTAAGAGAAAGCTCTTGTTCGCCGACAAAGACGGTGTAATTGTCCGGGTACATCGTCAGGTCTTTATAATGCATGGCAGGGGAGGCGCCTGCGGCTGTGCCAGGCTGCGTCCTGCTTCGCCTTAACACAGCTTCCAGGCGGGCAAGCAGCTCCCTGGTGTCAAAAGGCTTTGTCAGATAGTCGTCGGCACCGGCGCGCAGCAGGGCAATGCGGGCATCTACATTGTCTTTTGCAGAAGCTACGAGTACGGCGGTGTCAGGATTGCCGGCTTTTATTTTGGCAAGCAGCTCTTCCCCGGACATGCCGGGAAGCATCAGGTCTAAAATTACGGCGCAGGGCGGCTGCTTTTCTATGTGCAGCAGTGCTTCTGTGCCGGAATATGCCTGGATGGTATGATATCCATTTATTGTTAAAAGTTCATTTAACATCTTGTTGATATCGTTGTCATCTTCGATAATTAAAATATAAGTGTGCAATGGTAGTACCTCTGGACTGTTGTTTTTGTCCATTTTAACGTTCTTTGTACGAAAATGCAACAAATTGGAAATATTTTTCTTTCCATTAAAATGTTTCTGTGTTAAGATAACTAAAGTATTTGAATCTATGAATCGATCAGAAACGGGGAGGACAGCAGTATGAACATCACCATTACAGGAAACCTGGGCAGCGGAAAATCCAGCGTATGCAAAGAGCTGAAAAAATCCGGCTATACGGTAATCTCGGCAGGAGATATTTTCCGCGAGATTGCAGCCGAAAAGGGAATGACCGTAATTGAATTGAACGAGGCGGCAAAAAAAGACCGCAGCATTGACGATATGCTCGACCTGCGCAGTACGCAGCTTGGAAAAACGATGGACCATACCGTGTTTGATTCCAGGCTTGCCTGGCATTTTGTGGAAAACAGCTTTAAGGTATTTTTGCTTGTGGATACGAGGGAGGCAGCAAGGCGGGTGTTTGCCGGAGACAGCCGCAGCGCCGAGGTATACCAGGATCTGGAAGAGGCGCGTGCAGGGCTGGAGGAACGGGCGAAGCTCGAACAGGAGCGCTTTTGTTCCTTGTACGGGATTGATTATTATGATGCGGGCAATTATGATTTGATTATTGAAAGTACGTGTGCATCGCCGCAGCAGATCGCTCAGGAGATCGAGCGGAATTTTGCGCTGTATCAAAAGCAGCCGTTTTCCACGAAGGTGGAGCTGAATTTGCAGTGCCTGCATCCGTATGCGGAGTGCCCGCCGGAAAAACAGGGACAGGGGCAAAGTGAGACGCTGTGCGCGGAAGGCGACTTTTGCATCACACAAAAAGACGGGGCGTATTGCCTGTGCGGCGATGCTGCCAGGGCTGCGGCTGCGATTGCATCCGGCAAAGTATTTGCGGTGGCGGGACGCCTGGAAACCAGACAGGACGGCACAGTAAAGCCGGATGGTGGTGCGGATGGCGGTATGATAAAATCTGGGTATGCGATTGATTTTACAAAGATATTTCAACTGTAAAAACAGAACTACAGAACATGGCATAAAAAGCCGGTTCAAAATTTTAAGCAGGAGGCAAAAAGCAATGAAAAAGTGGACAAGAGCAAGATTTCAGCCGAATTTACCTTTAGGTGCAAACCAGACGAAAGTAACAGCGTCGCCGGCTCATCTTGAGCTGGCGCGCCGGGCAGGCAGGGAAGGCATTGTGCTGCTGAAAAACGAAAGGGAAATTCTTCCGGTTAAGGAAGGGCAAAAGATTGCATTGTTTGGAAAGGGTGTGTTTGATTATGTCAAAGGCGGAGGCGGCAGCGGCGATGTGACCGTGTCGCATGTGTGGAACCTTTATGACGGGCTTGTAAAAAGGGAGCATCCGGCGAAGGTGTATGAGCCGCTGGCGCAGTTTTATAAAGAAAATGTGCTGGAGCAGTATGCAGCCGGCGCAGTGCCGGGGATGACAGTGGAGCCGGAAATACCGGCAGAGCTGCTGGAAGGGGCAAAACAGGAAGCAGGCCTGGCGCTGATTGTAATTAGCCGTTTTTCCGGGGAAGGCTGGGATCGCAAAAGCGTGCTCTATGAGGGAGCGTTTCCAAGCGAGGTCGCACAGGCGGAGTTAAACAAGCGTATTTTTGAAAATGGAGATTATTGCCTGACAAACAGCGAGCAGGCGATGGTAGATGCAGTCTGTGCCAATTTTGATGCGGTGGCGGTCGTATTAAACGTCGGCGGCATGGTGGATACGAGTTGGTTTGTACATAACAGTAAAATCCAGGCAGCGGCGTTAATCTGGCAGGGCGGCATGGAAGGAGCTCTTGCGGCTGCGGATATCCTGCTGGGGCTGGAAAGCCCTTCGGGAAAGCTGCCGGATACCTTTGCGGCAAGCCTGGATGGATATCCGTCTACGGCTGATTTCCATGCATCGCCGGATTATGTGGAATATACAGAAGACATTTATGTTGGATACCGTTATTTTGAGACGATGAAGCATGAAGAAAACAGGGTCAATTACCCGTTTGGCTTCGGGCTTTCTTATACGGATTTTAAAATCGAGGTGCTTTGGGCAGGAGAACGAAACGACGTTATCTGTATCGGCGTCCAGGTGCGCAATACAGGAAAAACGGCGGGCAAGGAAGTCGTTCAGGCATACTACGGCGCGCCGCAGGGGCTTTTGGGAAAACCGGCAAGGGAGCTTGCGGCATACCAAAAGACAAAGCTGTTGCAGCCAGGAGAGGCACAGGTGCTGACGCTTTCCTTTGCAGCCTCTGCGATGGCGTCCTATGACGATGCCGGCAAGGTGGCAAAATCTGCCTATGTATTGGAAGAAGGCATGTACTGTTTTTATGTGGGCAATTCCGTGCGGGATGCGGCCATGATCGACTATGTATACGAGGTGGAAGGCAGCCGGGTGACAGAGCAATTGACACAAAAAGCGGCGCCGTCGCTGCTTACAAAGCGGATGCATATGGATGGTTCTTTTGCCGCACTTGAAGAAAGTGCCAGGACAGTGCCGAAGGATTGTATGGAAAACGGGCTTGGATGGAGCAGTGAAGAGACGGAGGGCATGTCGCCGAAGGTACGCCAGGTGCAGCGGCGCCAGGTGTTTGTACAGGATGCGGATAAGATCATGCTGGACGATGTAGCGCAGGGCAGGGCAGATCTGGATGCATTTTTGGCGCAGTTGTCCACAGAGGATCTGGCGGAGCTTTTGGGCGGCCAGCCGAATACAGGCGTGGCAAATACGTTTGGGTTTGGCAACCTTCCAGAATATGGCGTGCCGAATGTCATGACAGCGGACGGCCCTGCAGGGCTTCGGATTGCGCCGGAATGCGGCATTTATACAACAGCATGGCCATGTGCCACAATGCTTGCTTCCACCTGGAACCCTGCGCTGGTACAGGAGGTAGGCTGCGCTGCGGCAAAGGAAGTAAAGGAAAACAACCTTTCTGTCTGGCTTGCGCCTGCGATGAATATTCACAGAAGCCCGCTCTGCGGAAGGAATTTTGAATATTATTCCGAAGACCCGGTTCTGACGGGAACGATTGCGGCTGCGATGGTAGCAGGCGTACAATCCCAGAGTGTCGCGGCGACGGTCAAGCATTTTGCATGCAACAACAAGGAGACGAACCGGAAAAACAGCGATTCCAGAGTTTCGGAGCGTGCGCTGCGCGAGATTTATTTAAAGGGCTTTGAGATCTGTGTAAAGCAATCGCAGCCTTGGGTGCTGATGACGTCCTATAACCTGATAAACGGGCAGCGCGCATCGGAACACAAGGAGCTTTTAGAAGGTGTCCTGCGCGGCGAATGGGGATTTGAAGGCGTCATTACAACAGACTGGTGGACATATGGCGAGCATTACAAGGAGATCAAAGC
>CAMWXD010000122.1 GCA_947178105.1 uncultured Eubacterium sp.
TTTATATGTTTCACCACTCCACCCAGAAGAATTCCAGCTTATCTTTGAAAAAATAGTTCTTTTATATATCTTGTCTACTCAACACCCCTTTTAACAATCCTATCTCCACAACCTACCCTTTACTATCCTGTCAACTCGACTATCCCACCAAAAAACAGTGGATATGTTTCCGCACAGTACAACAAACAAAAAATGCGGAAGTCGGAACATTTTTTCCAAATTGTCCCAACTCCCGGAAATCCCTTGTTTTCTGTACTTTTCCGCTATTCTATTTCTCCACCCGTGACATCAACACGACACACTCAACATGATAAGTCCCCGGAAACAAATCCACACAACACCCCCTCTCCACCCGATACCCACGCTCCTGCATCACAGCCAAGTCCCTCGCCAGGCTTGTCGGCTTGCAGGAAATGTATATGAGGTTGTCTACTCCGTAGTCCAGGATTTTGCAAAGTGCTTTTGGATGCACGCCTTCGCGGGGCGGGTCGAGAATGATGACGTCGGGTTTTTCCTGAATTGTGTCCAGTACTTTCAGCACATCTCCTGCGATAAATTCACAATTTACAAGCCCGTTGCTTCTGGCGTTTTCGCGGGCGGCAAGTACGGCTTCTTCTACGATTTCGACTCCGATCACCTTTTTGGCTGCGGGCGCCATCATCTGGGCGATCGTTCCTGTGCCGGAATACAGGTCATAGAGGATGCCGGGCTGTCCTGAGACTGCGCCTTTTGCGAACTGTCTGACTGTATCGTAGAGTACCTCGGCTCCAAGGGAATTCGTCTGGAAAAAGGAAAATGCGGTGATCTTAAATTTGAGGCCAAGCAGCTCTTCGTAGAAGTAATCTGTCCCGTACAAGATGTCTGTTCCTTCGTTTTTTACGACATCTGCGACACTGTCATTTTTCGTGTGCAGGATCCCTGTGATCTTCCCTTGCAGGCATAATTGCAGCAGCGCGGCTTGAAAACCTTCCAGTAAAACTGCTTCCGGCTTGCTGCCGCAGTTTTGCGTCGTTGTAACGAGGCAGACTAAGATTTCTCCTGTCTTTGCCGCTTTGCGCACTAATAAATGGCGCAAATATCCTATATGGGTATTTTTTTTGAAATAACTGACGGATTCTTTTGCAAAATAGCTGAGTACGGTACTTAAAATCTGGTTGTAATCGCTGTCTGCGATCACGCACTTGTCCACGGTCACAAGATCATAAAAGCTTCCTCTTTTATGCATTCCAAGTGCAAGAGGCCCGTCTTTATACGCGTCTCCAAAGGAAAATTCCATTTTATTGCGGTATCCAAACTGTGCCGGGCTTGGCTTGATCCCTTCAAACCACGTATCATCCGCTGCCTGTACGACAGGCAGCAGCATTTCCTTTACCTGTGCTTCCTTGAGACTGAGCTGTTTGCTGTACTCCAGGTTCTGATAGGTACAGCCGCCGCAACTGCCAAAATGCACGCAGGCTGCTTCCGGCAGCTCTAACGGTGACTTTTCCAGCACTTCCAGAAGGCACCCTTCGTATTTCCCTTTTCTTTTTTTCTGAACGCGGAACTGCACTTTCTGCCCTGGAATTGTATGTTTTACGATTACCTTTTCACCATCCTCGGTATCAATTACCCCCTTATTCGGAAAATCTACCTTTTGAATGATTCCTTCACTCAATGTCCCTTTTTTCATTTTCCTCTCCTTCTTCTATGTCTCTTTCTTTTCTGCCAAGCTTTTGTATCCTTTTTGATTCTTTTTATCCCATCAAGCAGTATGGCAGGCATTTTGCCGCACCGAAAAAACTGACCGGAAATCTCTTTCCGGCCAGCTCCGCTTTCATTACAATCTTCTTATTCTTCAGTCATTTCGTCTGTAATTGCATCGTCTGCTTCTTCTGCTTTTTCTTCGTCGTCTGCTTCTTCTTTTTCTTCTTCATCTTCAAAGAAATCATCGTCGAAGTCATCATCGAAATCATCTTCAAAATCTTCCAGATAATCTGGCGCGAAGAAGCGATACAATCCATAGATCGCCGCTGCTGCGACTACAACAATGCCGAGTGCTGCAAAAATCCAGACTGCTTTGCTTTTTTTCTTTTCAGCTTCATCTTCTTTTCTCAGAAGGTCTCCAACCTTTGCTACATTTTCAGACAGTAATCCATGTAATTCATCTAATCGATTCATACTGCTTTGTTCTCCTTTCCGCTCTATTTGAAAATACAGGTATCTGTATTTCACTTAATCTATATCATTATAACATATCTTTCCCAGATAGCGAGAAAAAATTTACATTTTATTGTTTTTTTATAAATAATTGCAAAACCTACTCCTGGATTTTCTTCAGCTTCGCAAACGCTGCGAACATTTTTTTCACACCAGCTTGGTGAAACTGGACTGTGACCTCAAAATCCCTGCCTCCGGATACGATCTTTACGACCATGCCGTCTCCGAACTTCTGATGGCGCACAAGGTCGCCTACTCCATAGCCCAGCTTTTTTCTTGCCAGCGCATCGCCGTCCTGGGCATCTGCGGCAGCAGTTTGGATCTCTGCCGGTGCTGCTTCCTGTTTGGTATCGTATTGCGCTGGTACTGCTTTCCAGCTATGTATATCATTTGAGGAAGGCTCTCCCGTACTGAAATCCAACACAGGATTTTTATATAGCTGCCCTGCGCCCTGCTGCGCTGCCGTTTTCCCATGAAACATCTCCCTTGCCTGCTGCAACGCCAGATTTTTTGCACTTTGCACCGGCTCCTGCTGGAAGGCTGTGCCTTGCCGCTCCTGGCTGCCGTAAACCTTCTGCTTTGTCTGGCTGAGTACCTGCTTTGGAATCTCCTGGACAAAACGGGAAACCCGGTTATACTGCATCTGCCCCCGTACGACACGCTGCCTTGCGCATGTGATCGTCAGGTTTTTCATCGCCCTGGTCATGCCGACGTATGCCAAGCGGCGTTCCTCTTCGATTTCTTCCAGCGCATTGTCGCTCGTGATCGACATATAGCTTGGAAACAGCCCGTCTTCCATCCCCGCCAGATAGACCTGCGGAAATTCCAGGCCTTTCGCGCTGTGCAGCGTCATCAAAAGGACACGGTTCTGGTCTTCATCCAGGCTGTCAATGTCTGCGACAAGCGCTACTTCTTCCAAAAAGCCTGACAAGGTAGGCTCTGTTTCGTTCTGCTCATAGGTCAGCACTTTTCCTTGCAGCTCTTCGATATTTTCTATCCGGGAGCGCGCCTCGTCCGTGCCTTCTGCTTCCAGCTCCTGTACATAGCCAGTCATGTCAATAATTTCCTGCAGCAGCTCAGATACCGGGATGATGCCCGCTTTGGAGCGCATCGTCTGGATAAATGTGACAAACGGCTCGATTTTTGCCGCAGCCCTGCCGATGGACGGGATTTGCGCTGCGCCGCGCAGCGCCTGGTAAAAGCTGATTTCATGCTCATTGGCATATGCCTGAACCTTTGCTAACGTAGCAGCTCCAATGCCGCGTTTTGGTATGTTGATGACTCTGCGTACAGCCAGGTCGTCCCTGGCGTTATCGATCGTCTTTAAATAGCAAAGCAGGTCTTTGATTTCCTTACGGGCATAGAAATTCACCCCGCCGACCATCTTATACGGAATATTTGCCAATATAAAGCTCTCTTCAAACAAGCGCGACTGCGCATTGGTACGGTACAACACGGCGCAGTCCTGGTAACGGAAGCCGCTGCGTACTTTCTTTTGGATGTCTGCCGCAACAAACTCAGCTTCGTCAAACCCTGAATCAAACTGGCTGAACAATACCTTATCTCCGGCATCATTCTGCGTCCAGAGCGCTTTTTCCTTCCGCCCGTGATTATTCGCGATTACGCCGTTTGCGGCATCCAGGATATTCTGCGTGGAACGGTAGTTCTGCTCCAGCTTGATTACGGATGCGTTTGGAAAATAGTGCTCAAAGTTTAAAATATTGCCGATATTCGCTCCCCGGAATTTGTAGATCGACTGGTCGTCATCCCCTACCACGCACAGGTTCTCATATTTGGACGCCAGCAGGCGGATCAGCTCAAACTGTGCCGTATTGGTATCCTGGTATTCGTCCACCATAAGATAACGCAGGCGGTCCTGATAGTACTCCAGCACTTCCCTGTCGTTTTGAAACAGCTCCACTGTCTTCATAATCAGGTCATCAAAATCCAGCGCGTTGTTTTTATACAGCATTTGCTGGTATTCTGTATACACCTGCGCTACTTTTTGCCTGACAAAATTTCCTTCCGTATGTTCTCTGTAAGCAGACGTGCTGATCAGCTCATCCTTCGCATGTGAGATCTCATTCAAAAAAAATCGCTCTTTGTAGAGCTTCGTATCGATCTCCAGCCGTTTACAAATATCCTTCATCAACTGTTTTTGGTCATCCGTATCATAGATCGTAAAGTTCGTATCATACCCGATCCGGTTAATATGGCGACGCAGGATGCGCACACAAGCGGAGTGGAACGTAGATACCCAGATACTTTCCGAGCCAAACCCTACAATCTCATCAATACGCTCACGCATCTCTCCTGCCGCTTTGTTTGTAAATGTGATCGCCATAATGTGATATGGATTCACACCTTTTTCTTCTATTAAATATGCTGCACGGTTTGTCAGCACCCTCGTCTTGCCTGATCCCGCGCCCGCCAGGATCAGCACAGGCCCTTCTGTCCGGCAGACCGCCTGCATCTGCATATCATTCATATTTTCGTACATCGATCTATTCCTTCCCTTTGTACCGGTTTCGTTCCGATATTCTAATCTTAACTTTTCTTTCGCAATCCGTCAACAATTAAATCTAACTTTCGCTTGCGATCTGGTTTTCATTCCTATATAATGTATTTCAGAGGTGAGAAGATGAGAATTGACGAAAAAGACCTTTTAAACAGCATCTTAGAAAGTCTGAACCGGATCGATTATATCAAACCGGAAGACATTCCGAATATAGACCTGTATATGGACCAGGTCACCACATTTATGAACGAACAGCTTGCCGCCACCAAACGTTATCCTGACGACAAGATCCTGACCAAGACAATGATCAACAATTATACAAAAAACAACCTCCTCCCGCCGCCGGATAAAAAGAAATATTCCAAAGAGCATCTGCTGACGCTTATTTTTATCTATTATTTCAAAGGCATTTTGAGCATCAGCGATATCCAATACCTTTTAAATCCGATTACATACCGTTATTTTTCTGAAAACGACGGGCTGGATTTGACTGCCATCTATAAAGAAGTATTTGGGCTGGAAAAAGATGAAGCTGGTATGCTTGCAAAAGATATTACACGAAAGTTCAACACAAGCAGCCATACTTTCCCTGACGCCCCGCCTGAAGAGCGGGAGAATTTGCAGCTATTTTCTTTTTTATGTATGCTAAGCTTTGATGTCTATGTGAAGCGAATGCTGATCGAAAAGATTATCGATGCAAAACTGGCAAAGCATCCTGAAGAAAAAACGAAAAGAACAAAAGAAAACAGAAAAAAGCAGATGTAAACAAAAAACAAAAGCAGAGCATGTTTACTCTGCTTCGGATTCTCTGCGCAGGCGCCGCAGCACAAGGTCATATCCGTCATGCCCATAATTCAATGACCGGTTTACCCTGCTGATCGTTGCTGTCGAAGCGCCTGTCGTCTCTGCGATATCCATATAAGTCTGATGATTGCGCAGCATATGCGCGACCTCAAACCGTTGTGACAATGCCTGCAATTCATTTACTGTACAGATATCCTCAAAAAACCGGTAGCATTCCTCCCGGCTTTTGAGTGTCAATACCGCATCAAACAAACGGTCTGCTGCTTCTGTCCTAAGATTCTTACCCATCCTCCCCGCTCCTTCTGCCTCAGAGCGGCACGCCGCTTTGCAGGGGCAGCGTTCGCTCTGAATCCAATTAGATCTGCTTGATATATTTTGTCGGTATATACCCTGAATAATTTTTGCCGTTAAGGGCATATTTTACATAGCTCCACTTTGTCCCTGCTACAGTGACGCTGCTACCGACCATCGTTACTTTTACCCCCTTCGGGATCTTTCTTACCGCCTTGTAGGTAAGCCCTGCGCCGGTTCGTACGTTGACCTGCTTTGTCGTATTCCCATATGTATAGATCGTTACATAACTGCCGGACAAGTATCCGGTATACGTTTTCCCGCTTTTGCTGTAAGTAACCTTGTACCATTTTTTATCGTCTGTCGCCAGTGTATATTTAAAAAACGGCAGCCCGGTTCCAGACGGAACGACAATGAGTGATTCATATTCTGTCCCCGCCTGCCTGCGCAAATGGATATTTGCCGTCGTCTTTAACCGGAAGGCGTGCTGGCGCAGCGTATTTGCTGTCAATATGCCGGATTCCTCGCCGTATTTGAGGTTGCCGTCTTCATCCAGCAAAAACGGGACTACTTTATAAAAATACTGGCGCCCTTCGGACTTTATTACGCTTTCGTCTGTATAGGCTGTCACTTCTTTCCAGTTGATCGTCTTAAGCTGTTTGTAAGTACCCCCATAAGACTTGCTCCGGTACACCTTATAACCATCTGCTGCTTCTAACGGATTCCACTGGATCGTAATGGAATCCAAGTCATTATCCGCCATTTTCAGCCCGGTCACCGGCCCAAGCCCTTCCGCGAAATCTTCTGGATCCAGCTCCTCCGGAGGCGTCAGCTCTCCATTGCCGCCCGTATAATAAAAGTTACAGTCTACATTTCCTGAAATGCCGTTCACACTTCCTGTGCTTGAGTATTGCCAGTATGCATAATCGCCTTTATATGCCGTCTTTGTCGTATAATTTGCAAGCCAGCAGTCGTAGTTTGTCAGCTTTGCCACATCGAAAGAGCTGTCCAAAAAGTTCGGGCTGCCATAATACATCGGCGTATAGCCGGCATCCTGGATGATCGTTGCATATGCAATCATATTTTTCGTGACCTGGTCTTTTGAGAGCCCATAGGCACGGTATGCATTTGAAAACGCTTCAAAATCGTATACAACCGGCAGCGTAATCATAGACTTATAATTCTGGATCAAATCCAGCGTCTTTTGCGCTTCTTTTTTTGCTTCGCTTGTCGTAATCGAATTCGAAAAGAAATAAACGCCAACCGGAATGCCTGCGTCATGGGCGCCCTGAATATTTTTTCTGAAATATTCATCCTCATACATCGCAAAATCCTTGGATAAAGCGGTATAGCCGCAGCGGATAAACACAAACTCCACCCCTGCCGCTTTTACTTTCTTCCAGTCGATCGACGCCTGCCATTTGGACACGTCAATTCCATTCACAATCTTGCCGTCGCTAAACTGCGCGCCATGCGTATAAACCAGCCCGGTAAACGGGCTTTTCGTCGTCGTTGCCTCGATGCTGCGCAAAGAAAACGGAGCCTGTGTTTCCTCACTCCCATCCTCCTGCTGCATCAGCATTTTTACGTAATCCGGGTCATTGTAATCCGGCGCCAAATCCTGCGGCAAAACAGCCTGCTCTGCCTGTGCGTCTTGCGTTCCTATACTCTGCTGCTGCACAGCAGCGGATGCCAGATACCCGAAAGGCGAGCTGCACAGCAGCATACATCCCAATGCACCTGCCAAAAATCGTTTTTTCTGCTTCATATGTAACTCCTTTTGTACTTTTTTCATGTAGTTAAGCCTATGTGATCCTGCTACCATCCATTGATTTTTCAGCATAGCCTTAATCCCAGCCTTGATCTTGTTCTTGATCTTGTTCCTGATTCTAGCCTTCTTTTTAACCATCATAAGCAGGCATGATTAAGGTTACCTTAAAAAGTACGAAAGAACCCTCTGTTTTTTACGTGTCACATACTGTGAATTTTTGGCAAAATTTTGGCAAACATAGTTATCGCATCGCTGATACGACTTCCGAGATACGGTTTACGACTTCTTCTATATTTTTATTTACGACAGAGCTGCGTTCTGACAATTTTCCTACCTCGCTTGCTACCACCGCAAATCCTGCTCCCAGGTCGCCTGCTCTTGCGGCTTCAATGCTTGCATTGAGCGCCAGGATCTTCTGGCGGCTTTGTATGGAACGCAGCGTCCCGGTTTCTTTTTTGATCGTTTCAATCAGCTCATTTGTCTCTTTTATACCGTCCGCCAGATTTGTAAACATATGCCTTGTCCGGTTTTTGGCATATTCCGACTGGATAAAATGGGTCATCGTATCGCACAGGATCTCCACGGATGCCTGCACAACCTGCTCAGAGCTTACTTTTACTTTATGCAGCGCCCTCAAGCAGGATTCTTCATTCAATCCGATTTCTGCTGCAAGCCTGCGGCATTCCTGTTCATCCGGCTCCTCCGGCAATACCTGGCCTCCCAAAACGCAGCCAAGCTTTTCCCCTTCAATCGACAGCTCTAATGCAAAATCATACAAACCGGCATGGCAGCGATAAAGCCCATTCGCCTCCTTGTCGCATTTTTCGCACCGCCTGCCGCCTTCCTTACAGCCTCTTACCATCTTACAGAACTCCGTAAAGTGATACTGCTCCGAAATATATTCACCGTCCGCACCGATCGCCACTGCCGCCATCCCTGTCGCAGTCGCCCAATTCGAGATAATCTGCTCAAATTTCTTCATATCTGCAAAATCCTGTATTTTCACAAGTGGTTCCTCCTTCAGCTCCTTTTGATTTGTTCACACGCTCTATTACTATTCTACTATTTCCTGTACGCTTTGTCATGTATTTTTTTACATTTCTGCTCTTTCTATATTATGATTGCAATTCCTGCGCATAATAAAGGATCACCAGGCGGACAACCCGGCTGTAGCTTTTCATGCCGTCTTCGACGCCGTTCATCGTCAAGTTTTTTTCTAAAAAGACATTGGTCGCTTTATTGACTGTTTCTGTCGACAGCACTGCTTTTTTCTCTACCTGCTCCCATTGCTCCTGCGTCAGAAATACATCGTCCTTTTGTACCTGCTCATTTGCCTGCACCAGCCCTTTGCGCACTTCATCGGGAACACTCTCCCGCACCTGCCTTGCCAGATATCCGAGCACGCTTAAATAACCTGAGTACTGCAAATATGGATCCTCAGATTCGATACATGCCGCAAACCCAAAAAAATTCGCCTCGTCCTCTAAAATCACGCCTTTTAAGTGGGAATATTCATGGCATACCGTAGCAGGCAGATTGACCGGATACATTACCGTATTGTAATTTGCTTCCATTGTAAATGGGAAATAAATACCGAGCAGATACTGCTGGCTCATAAAATGAGAGGCGCGGATCGGCTTTGGATCTGGATAATACCCTGCCAGATAAGGGTACGCCTCTCCCTGCGCCTGCATTGCCTTGGCACATGCAGCATAGAGCTGCTGCATGGAGCCGTCGTAAACTGCGCTGCCATCCGCGTCCCGCTTTAAGGTACCGGACAGCTCGTTTGCCCTGGTGACGACCCTGGTATAGGCTGCAACCAATTCTTGCATCCCGTATGCTTCCTGCCCGCCATCGTGCCGGCTGTTTTGAAAAGCCTGCTCCTCCAGCGTCTGTGTATGGTAGAGCACATAGCAGTTGAGCGTTTCGGTTCCATATATGTATAAAAGCACCCAGCAAATAAGCCGGAAATTCCATGCCCGCAGGCGCGCCAGCTTCCCGCGCGTTTTACAAAACAGCAATACCGGCAGAAAAATCAGCTCCAACAGCGCCAGGCAGGCTCCGGCTACAATCAGGATCTCCCCTACAGAACCGGAAAACAGGTTGGAGATCCTTCCAAGCACGCCTGTCCAGGCCGGAAAGATATGCAGCCGGTACCAGTCTGAAAAGACAGTGGAATTCCATGCTGCGATATGGACGCATGAAACCAGCAGAAACACGCCTGCCGCACAGATGGGTTCTGCTTTTAAGACAATGCTTTTGTTCTTTTCCTGTCCGGTTATAGATTCGGTTTCCGATTTTCTTTTACTGCTGCTTTTGTTCCTCATAATCATCTCCGCTTTGCTTATAAGAAAATTGTACCATATTTCCCGCATACTGTCCATGTCATTATTTACCATAACCAAAACAATATGCGTGACTTTATCCCCTGTATATGCTATTACCTTCAAAAATCAAACAAAAATAACAAGCTGTCCATTTAATCTGCTTTCTTCCTTCCTCAATGCCCCTACTCTATTTAAGTAAGTTCCCCGCTCCATCTGATTCAGTTTGTATTGCTCATAAAGATACTGCTTTTCCCTCTTTAATATGTCCGGGGATAAGATAGAAATGTGCCGAATAAAAAAAGCCCGCAGCCCCTTTGGAAGGTGCTGCGGTATGTACAGAAAAAATATGATGTCCTGTTGTGGGTGGCGGGAATCCGTTCCCTGCCTGTTC
>CAMWXD010000123.1 GCA_947178105.1 uncultured Eubacterium sp.
GGATCTGGCTCCGGCAACCCTGGCGACGGTTCTGGTTCTGGAAATCCTGGTGAAAATGCCCCAACGGTCGGCAATACAGTTGTAACGGATGTTACAGTAAACGCTGACGGCACTTTTGCAAATGCAGCGGGTGAAATTGTAAAAAATGCGATCGTACAGACATCCGACGGTACCAAATATATTACAGACCATGAAGGCAAAAAAATGACGGAAGCAGTCGTAACAACCGCTGATGGCACGATGTACTGCACGCTTGCAGACGGCGCTGTTGCTGTAAATAAAACCGTTTCGCTTGGAGACAATAAGTATTTTGCAAAAGCAGACGGGGCTGTTGCCAAAAACGAATTTTGTACAACCTCCTTTGGAAGCACCGTTTATGCCTACGAAGACGGAACGCTTGCAGTTAATAAGACCATTACGGTAGACGGCAAGAAATATTTTGCAAAAAAGAGCGGCGCTCTTGCAAAATCCGCCTTCTGTACTACTGCCCACGGCAACACTGTTTATGCAAATGAGGATGGGACGCTCGCGGTAAATAAGACCATTACGGTAGATGGCAAGAAATATTTTGCAAAAAAGAGCGGCGCTATCGCAAAATCTGACTTCTGCACAACCGCCCATGGCAACACCGTCTATGCAAAAGCAAACGGGACACTTGCCGTAAACACTGTCGTTACGGTAGACGGCAAAAAATATTTCGCAAAGAAAAGCGGTGCTATCGCAAAAAATACATTCAGTAAGACTGCAAAAGGCAATAAAGTATATTCCAACGCAAAAGGAGAGGTGATCACAAACAAGCTGTTTAAAGTAGACGGCAGCCAGTATTTCGCGAAAAAAAGCGGCGCTGTCGCAGTCAAGACATGGGTGACGGTAGACGGCAAGAAATATTATTGCAGCGCATCTGGAAAGATTACAAAAACAAGATAAGAAAATGGAAGCTGCAATACACAAAACGAAATAAATCTTTTGTATGTCCAACCCCATACGAAGATTGGGACAGCGGGAATTTAACCCGCTGTCCTTTTTATTTGCTGGCTCACTGGCATCCGCTCTCATACCTGCATAATCCCCGCTTAAGCACTCCATAAGACACCAAAACCATCCCGGCACACACAAACGGTATGCAGGCTGCCCCCGCTGCCATTCCGCTTTTTCCGGTGAGGTATCCAACCGGATAATAGCTTACAAACGCATACGGAACCAGATACCCGAATATCCCCTTTAATACAGGCGGATAAATAGCAAGCGGATATTTTGCCATCTCTCCCAGGCAAATGACAAAATAATTCAGGCTGTTGCGCCCATTTTCCATCCAGAATGAAGCACAGCTTGCAATCCATACCATGCACAGACGGATGATGCATGCCTGTATTAAAAACGCAAGCAGCAACAGGCCATCTGCTATGCCCTGCACTGCCCCGCATCGTCCTGCGCTTAGAAAAAGTAGTGCGCCAGCAATCATCATTTTATTCAGCCCTTCAAAATCGATCCTGGCGGCCAAAAGCTGTAAGCCGACAGGCACCGGGCGTACAAGAAAGCGGTCAAGCTCTGCTTCCCGGATCATATTGGCGATTTTCCATGCACCCTGAAAAAAGAAATTGATGCTTCCTTCTGAAAACAGCAAAAATCCATACAGCATCAAAACCTCCCACATTGTCCAGCCTCCGACCGCAGGAATGTTGCTGTATATGATTCCAATCAGCGCCAGGCTGCATCCCTGGGAAAACACTGTAAATAAAATCATAAGTAAAAAATCCGCCCGGTATTGTGCCAGCGACCGGACATTTTCTGCCTGGTACCACACATACAGCCTGGCATATCGCTTCCATTTTTTCATCTGTCAGCCTCCGTACATTGATATGACGCCAAACGCCTTTTTTCCAAAAACTGTTCCTGCCGCCCACAACAGAAAAATCCATATGATCTGCATGAAAATCCCCCGCAGCATTTCCTGTGCCGCAAGCATCCCCGTCCAGATGCAGCAGGGCGTATACAGGATTCCCTGGAACGGGAGCCATTTTACAAGTTCTCCAAGAACGCCTGGAAACATTGCAAGCGGAACCAGAGCACCGGAAAAGAAATTGGTCAGCACCTCCCTCGCCTTTGTCACACCATAAGCATTATCTGTATAAAAGCAAAACAGGGAAAACAGATATTGGATGCCAAATTTAATGGCTGCCCCCAAAAACAGCGACAGTAAAAATAACATCGTGCGCAAAGGATGCATCCCATAAGTCCCGTTCACCGCCAGATAAATGCTGCCAATGAGCACGGTTCCCACAGCAAATTCCATCCCTGCCGTCCCAAGCATACGGAAAAACAGCATTCCGCGGTACGAAGCCGGCTTTAACAGGTCTAATATGATATCCCCCTGGATAATCCGCTGTGCGGTATGCATTTCAAATCCCATTGAAAACACGTTGCTGCACAAAAAGGACACAAATACATACTGTTTCATCAGCTCCCATGTAAATCCGTTTACCGTCTGATGGTATGCAAAAATACTCTTCCATACAAAATACATTACAACAGCCTGTACAAAATTACCGAGCATCCCAGTAATAAAATAGCCCCGGCTTGCACAGCCGTCCAAAAACCCGCATCTCATGCAGGCAAAATATTTCTTCATCGACGCCACTCCTTTTGAAACAGGCGGATCACGATTTGTTCCAACGTCATTCCTTTTTCAAATAAAGTAAAAATCTGTTCCATCCCGCCGTCAAACAGCACTTCCCCATGCTCCAATACGATCAGCCTGCCGCAGAGTGACTCCAGGTCGTTTAAATCATGGCTGGTCAATAACAGCGTCGTCTTCTGCTCGGTGTTGATTTTCTTTAAAAACGAATAAATATTCTGCTTGACCGCCACATCCAGCCCGATTGTCGGCTCATCCAAAAACAGCAGCGGCGGCTCATGCAGCAGACATGCCGCTAAGTCTGCCCGCACACGCTGGCCAAGCGACAGCTTGCGCGCTGGCTGGTTTAAAAATTCACGGAGGCATAAAATATCGCAAAACATGTCCAGATTTTTTTCATACCGTTCGTCTGGGATTTCATAAATCCCTTTCAGCAGACGGAAGGTTTCAATGACAGGAAGATCCCACCACAACTGCGTCTTCTGCCCAAACACAACGCCGATCTTAGCCGCGTGCGCCATCCTGTCTGTAAAAGGGTTTCTGCCCATGACCTCAATCGTACCGCCGCTGGGCTTTAAGATCCCTGTAAGCATCTTGACCGTCGTGGACTTTCCAGCGCCGTTTGCTCCCAAAAACGCGACGCTCTCCCCTTTTTCGATGACAAACGAAATCCCCTTAACTGCCTCTTTTTCCTCATACACCGGCAGGACAAGATGCTTCAAGCTTCCAAAGATCCCCTCCTGCTTTTTCGCAATCCGGTACTTCTTTTGCAGGTTTTGTACACAAATCATTTCCATTGCTTTCGTCCCCCTTCATCAACAAGTATACCAGACACCTTCCAGGAAAGAACATACTGCAATCTCACGATTATCTACTGCAATCTAATTTTTTTTCAGATGGATTTGAATTTTTCAGATATTTTTGGTACATTTATAAGCAGAAGCAACTGCTTAAACCAAAAGCCTGACAGCCAGAAAAGAATACAAAAGGAGCTTTCCTATGATCGGAAACAGAGACTTGATTTTAGACCGAACAAAACCAGAATATTTTACCTTTCACCTCAACCACTGCGGGCTTTCTGCCTGTAATGCCGGCTATACTTATGGCTTTCAGATGCGCCCGTACCACCTTCTGCATGTGATTTTCAAAGGCACCGGGACGCTTTGGACGGGAAACCAGGAATATCAGCTCCATGCCGGACAGGCTTTTTATATTCCTGCCGGAAGCAGAGGCAAATACCAGGCTTCTCCAGAAAACCCATGGAAATATGGCTGGATCGGATTTTACGCAGACAGCCGCAGCCCTTTTTTGGAACAGGTATTCCGCCGCCAGCCTGTGATTGACCTTTCCATGCCCATCCAGGAGATGGAACAGCTCATCCTTGCCATCGTTGCCGTAAGCGACCGCAGGTTCCATTCATATACTGATGCCTACGAGGAATCCGATTATCCGGGTGAACAATTTACCGCCCTGACAAAATTTTCGCAGTCTATGGAAGCCAACAGCCGGCTGCTGCATCTTTTTTCCCGCCTGTTAGAAACGCAGGCAGCGGATGCAGCCTTTGCTTCACATCGATGGAATCCGGCAGCGGATGCCAAAGCCTATATCGATGCCTGCTACTGTGAGCCGCTAAAGATCAGGGACGTTGCAGCCTCGCTCCATGTCCATCCAAATTATTTAAGCACTGTATTTAAAAAAGCGTATGGGCAGTCTCCAAGCGAATATCTGCGCATGATCCGTATGGAACACAGCGCCATGCTGCTTGGCCTGACCGATGATCCGGTTTCCGCCATTGCCCACGCCGTCGGGTATCAAAACCCGTTTCAGTTTTCGTCTGCCTTTAAGCAGCATTTTTGTATTTCGCCGTCCGCCTACCGCAAACAGCAAAAGCGGTAGGCAAAACCGTATTTTTAATCAGGATTATTTGAAGCTTATCATCTTGCCATGATAACCTATGCAAGACTTATCTCAGAAAAATCAATCTTTAACTCTTCATATATTCCAGATTTTACTTTATCCAAAAAAGTGTACTCTTCAAAAGTATCATGCTCAAAATTATAAACTGTAATCTGTTGTTTCATCGGATCAACGATCCAATACTCCCTAATCCCTGCCGTCCTATACCTAAATAACTTCTTATTATAATCCATCGAACGGCTAGACGGCGATACAATTTCAATGATCCAATCTGGCGCGCCTTTGCATCCTTCGTCTGTGAGCTTATTCTTGTCGCAAATTACAGAAATGTCAGGCTCAAGGTAAACCTTATCATCTGCATTCAAAAAAACGGCAAATGGTGCAGGATATACTTCACAATCTCCATTTTTACTTTGAATATAGTTGAAAATGCTATTTGATAACACCATCACAAGCCTTTGGTGAATTCTGCCAGGTGTTGCCATCATATACAATTCACCATCAATTAGTTCTGCTCTTTGTCCGTCCGGTAAATTGTAAATATCATCCATTGTGTAATATTCTAATTGCCTTGCCACATCCATTCTTATTGCATCCTTTACTGATTCTAATGCTGTTTCCAGCCCGTCTGCTGCCTCATTTCAAACTTTCATTTTCCTCCACAGCCTTTCCGGCGCACAGCAGGCTAAGGCGTTTTCCAGACGCATCCATATAATACACATCCCTGCGGTGAATCTGCACCGCAAACGGATCAAACGCAAGCCCCAAAAATGTATAAAACGCCTCCAGCACAAGCTCCGGCTTTACATTGTCGGTACTTCCTGTACAGACGTTTAGGTAAAACGCAGGGCGCTCCAAAAAACGTCCTTCCGGCTCCAATATCCGAAAATCATACACAAGCTGCTTTAAGTCCATAACTTTCTCGCTTTTTTTTGTCTTTTTCGTAATCAGAACCTGCTCTGGCTCATTATAAAATACGTGCAGCTTTTGCTGTAACGCTTTCCAGTCACATAGCTCCTCTGGCATCGCGTATTCCTGCTTATACCATACCTCATAATCTGCCGCAGCCACGACAGACATTGCTGTCTTTGCGTTGTCAGGAAGGCGTACATAGCCGGTAATTTCCATCCCTTTGGGCATCACGGAGTTTAATGCCTGGATTGCCTGTGCCGAAGGCATTGACGTATGCACTTCCAGATCCACATACTCCCCATCGCTTGTAATGCCTACGCCAAGCGGCGCGGCAAACGACATGATCTGGTGCGGGCTAAAACCTTCTGTATAACAGATCTCAATGCCGCTTCTGCGCACAGCCTTTTGGAAAAACCGCATCACGTCCAGATGCCCGATAAATTTCATCACGCCATATTTACGGAATTTGATTCTGATTTTCAACGCAGACACCTCCTCCATACTGGTTTGCACCGCAGCCGGAACACTGCATCCGGCAGTTTTTCGTAACTTCTCCCCGCATCGCACGCTTCCACTCGCGCAGCAGGTAGTCCTTTGACACGCCGTCATCGATAAAGTCCCACGGAAAGGCTTCTTCTTCACCGCGTTCCCGCATCGTATAAAAATCCGGGTCAATTCCTGCCTTTGCAAACGCACGCATCCAGCGCTCATGGTCGTAATACTCTGACCAGGCGTCAAACAGCGCCCCGTCCTCATAAGCATACAAAACCGCCTTTGCAACCCTGCGGTCTCCGCGCGCCAGTACCCCTTCCAGCACCGATACGTCCGCCTCATGCCAGTTATATTTGATGCTCTTTCGATTTAACTGCGCTTTCACAGCATCGTTAACGACCTTCGCCCGCCGCAGGTATTCGTCCTTATCGTACATCCTCGCCCATTGAAACGGCGTAAACGGCTTTGGTATAAAAAACGATGTACTGACTGTAATCTGGCATTTTCCATTCCGCCTGTCCTTTGGAATCTCATAATACCTTACCGCGATCTGGTTGGCAAGCTCAGCAATCGCACGCATGTCCGCATCCGTCTCCTGCGGCAGCCCAAGCATAAAATACAGCTTGACCTTTTGCCACCCGCCTTCAAACGCCAGCCCCGCGCCATGCAAAATATCCTCCTGCGTCAAGCCTTTATTAATAATGTCCCGCATCCTCTGAGAACCTGCTTCCGGCGCAAACGTCAGGCTGGATTTACGGATATCCTGTACCTTTTTCATTACATCCAGCGCAAACGCGTCAATCCGCAGCGAAGGCAGGGAAATATTGACGCCTTTGTCTTTAAAATTGTCAATCAGGTAATTGACCAGCTCTTCTAGCTGCGAGTAATCGCTGGAGCTTAACGAGGTCAGCGAGATCTCGTCATAGCCTGTGGAACGCAGCATTTCATCCGCATATGCTTTTAAAGCTTCCACCCTTTTTTCACGAGTCGGGCGATAGATCTGTCCTGCCTGGCAGAAACGGCAGCCCCGGATGCAGCCGCGCATCACCTCCAGGACAACGCGGTCTTGTGTAATTTTGATAAACGGCACGACCGGCTTCGTCGGATAGGCAGAATCCGAAAAATCCATCACAACCTGCTTTTGCACTTTCTTTGGCACACCTTCGGTGTTCGGCTCCATACCTGCAACCGTCCCGTCCTCATGATAAGTTACATCATACAAAAGCGGCACATAAATACCCGGAATCGATGCGGCTTGCACCAAAAACTCCCGTCTGTTCCATCCTTCCTTTTTTGCTTTTTTATAAAGCGCAAACAGCGGATCATAGGAAATCTCGCCCTCGCCGATATAAAACAGGTCAAAAAAATCCGCAACCGGCTCCGGGTTGTACGCACACGGCCCTCCGCCAATCACAAACGGCATATGCTCCGTACGGTCTTTTGCCAAAAACGGCAGCCCCGCAAGGTCTAAGATCTGCAAAATATTCGTATAGCACATCTCATATTGCAGCGTAATGCCGATAAAGTCAAAGCCTTTTATTTCCTCCTGGGACTCCAGCGCAAACAGAGGAATCTTTTGTTCCTTCATAATTTTATGCAGATCCGGCCATGGGGAAAACACCCGCTCGCACCAGACGTCCTCCCTGCGGTTAAACATCTCATATAAAATCTTCATGCCAAGGTGCGACATGCCGATCTCATAGACATCGGGAAAGCAAAAGGCAAAGCGGATATCGACCTTTGCTGGGTCTTTGATCACACTGTTTATTTCGTTCCCGATATAACGCGCAGGTTTCTCAATTTTTAGTAATATTTCATCCTTTAAAGCAAGTTTACTCATAGGTTTCCTTTCGATTTTTGTATCTGTACCTTCAACAATAGAATCTTATGTCAAATCAGGAGTCCCTCTATCTACTGCTTGAAAAGCATGAGACAACGAAATCGCATAGACTGTACGCCGCTCCATGATACGACCCTGATCTTTATCATTGCTTCCTTTGCAACCTGTGCCGCCAGATTTTCAAGAGAAGAAAATAGCCGCCACTACTCACACTAGCGACGGCTTGCCTTTGCTCAAAAACAAAGGTAAAAATTATAACCTGCTTTTAGTATACCACATAGGAAAATTGTTTTCAAGACTGTTTTTCATTTTTGTCTGCGCTCCACAACCTGCACTGCGCAATGCGTTTCCCCTGATCCCCCTGCTTTTCATCATAAGCAAACTGCTTTAACAAGCTGCACGGGAAATCTGCGCACTGGCCGCAGTGCGTAAGCTTTTTTCCCTCGCAGCAGTCTTTGACCGGGCAGCTTTCACCCCAGAATGGCTTTGTAATCTGTATGCAGCCGCCGCAGCCCATTTGATCCCGATACCCGCATGAGCCGCACAAAATACCGCATCTTGATGCAGCTTCTAGCTTGCCTTCCTCTGCCAGCCCGACATAAATGTGGATCTCGGCATTGTCTGTGCTGCCATTTTGATATTCCTCAAAATCGCATTGGAAGGATCTTGGCAGGTTCATCTCCCAGATCTCTTGCCAGGCTTTTGCAACGGACTCAACCATATCGCCGCAGACGACAAACTTCGCATACCGTCCTGCGGGTATCCGGCACGACGTGTAATCTTCCTGCGGCTGCCCGTTTGTTTCACAGGCAACCAGTATCGTATAATCTTCCTTTTCATCTCCTGCATAATCCGTATAGATGCCCAATGCCTTTGCATTTGCCTTTCCAGGGATTGCTGCGTATATGCCCTCGTTGTAAAAACGGTGCCACAGCCCGCCGATGACAGCGCCCATATCCGGCGACAAATTGTTCGTCCGTGCAGATATGCCAACAGCGATTTTTTCTTCCAGTGTTACAATTTCGTATTCCATAAGTATGCCATCCTTTCTTTGCTTATCTTTGCTTATCTTCTGACAGTATCATTCTAGCAAAGAAAACACGTCATCTGTATGTCATGTTTTGCATTTTTTTAATTTGCCGCAGATCCTATTTTAATCTGCCGTTTCGTATGTCTGCGGTACCCAGATATCAGGCTCCTTGCCAAATATCCGTACCATTTTAACACTGGCACTGCCGCCATCCTTTAAAAACGTAAACGTCACAACCGTTTCCCCGTTTTGTTCTGTGGCCTCCGCCTTTACCAGAGAAGAGTCATTGCTGATATTTAACAAAAACGCAGCCGCCGTATCCGGTTTCAAATAAACTCCGGAGCTGTCCAGCATCCCATTTCGATTTAACGCTTCCCCTACCCCGTTGGTTTGATAGTCCATACGCGTAAGGGTGATCTCCCCATCTGGATAAGCTGCATAAAATTGGCTGGCTGTCTGGATATCGTCAAGAATATCGGTTGTCACGTCATGAATGACAACTGCCTTCTTTTTCTCAGAATACTGATAAGAAATCACCTGGCGCCATACCGTCACATGTGGATCCGAAGTCCAAGCATAGTATAAAATTACCGAAGACGTACCAGATACGTTCTTCAGCCGGTAATTGCGCTGCCCATCTGGTTCTTGGACATCCCACGGCCATGGGCTGGACCAGCCAAAGGAGTGTTTTCCGTCCAACATATTCAGGCTTTTTCTGGCAGTTTTATCCAGCATCTCATAAATCACTTCTGCTTGCCTGCCGCAGTAAGCCTCTGCCCAGGCAATCACGCTTTGTTCAATCTCCTTCCGTTTTATTTTGTCTTCCTTCTGTCCTGCCTCCTCCTGCAATGAGCTTTCTGTTTTTGGCTGTGTACTTGCAGCAGGTGCTGTATTTTCCGGCTGTGTGCTTGCAGCAGGCGCTGTATTTTCTGGTTGTGTACTTGCAGCAGG
>CAMWXD010000124.1 GCA_947178105.1 uncultured Eubacterium sp.
TTTGCTTGAAACAGTCTTGCCCAATGATCCAACCGGTATGCCCGGTCTTCCTCTGTTGCCAGACTGATACAAGTTAAGTCTACCATACGCAGGCTGAGTTTGTCACTATAAATATGGTGGTTTTTTTCATTCAGAAGCTTATAAGAAGCGTAGAATTCAGGATATTTCGGAAATGGCGTGAAATTTAAGAATCCGATATGTATGACTGGCTTGGCTTTTTTATAGCCTTCCCCTTTTTGAAGCTGGTCAAAGGCACGGCACAGATAGCTTAACGACCGTTCTTCCCAGTTATATAGGTTTTCTACCTGCATCTCCAGGTTGATCAGCGTATCGTCGTTCAGCAATATATTGATATCTAAAATAAACGTTTTCTCGTCAACTGCCTCTCCTAGTATAATAGGATTCAGGATTTGAATAGAACGGACGTCCTGCGGCCGCAGCCGTAGCAGGGAACATACCAGGCTTTTTAGGACTTTCGGATTTTTTTGCAGCGCGGCATGGAACATATAGTCATTCGTCATCTGATAATCAATTCTGCCTGATGCATTTTGAAATTCCCTGCTTGCTGCCATAAAGAAGGGCGGTGTTTCTGGCGTTGTCATCATTGTACTCCTTTCGTAAATAAGTCGCATTTAATAATAGAAAAAAACGAAAAATAAACCAGATAAAACTAATGTGATAAAATAGTTGATTTTCTCCCAAAAAGTGATATTATTAAATTGTGGGCTGATGTTGAGTGTTTTCCAGTTACACTTAAAAATTCAGTACAGTAGGAATCTTTTCTTGCCAGGCTTAGATTCTGCTGGGCCTGGTCATCTTTGACACTTGGGTGATCAGGTTTCCACACTAAAAAGAATGTCTTTCAACAGATCTGTAATTTTTCTAATGTTCCAAGCCCTTTCAGTTAAAACTGTCTAACTTCTTCACAATACTTTCTGCTGGATATACGCAAAGGCTTTGAATGCTTTATTGCAGTCTGTGGTAAATTGTATCTGAACCTCAGGAGTCACAACGGGGTTTATATTGCTTTGAAATCAGGCAGGTACATTTTTCTGGTGATGCTTGCCTGTGCGGATAATCGCAACAAGAAATACAAATAGATAAGTCTACCTGGAATCTTAAAAGACCAGGTAGACCTATAACTATAGAGGAAGGTTAACCACTTCTACTTCATGAGATATACTATTTGGAGGTTAACTTCTTTGACATGTATACTATAGCATATATGGAAATATTTTGCAAGTATTATTTTCATTTTGAGGAAATTTTTTTTATTCTTTTTTGGTATAGTATTTCCTAAATATGCTATAGTGGATATTCAAATCACTGTAATGAAAAATATAAATTTCATCACATACGTTTGTTTTTCAGGACTTTGTTACAAAAAATAGCACAGACTAGACTGCCAACTGACAGCGTCTGTGCTATCTCTAAATTATAAATAATCTTATGTTAGATAGATTAGATTATTTTGCCCAAAACTCATTAAAATCAGAATCAGCATTAACTGTACCCTTGCCATCTGCAATGGTTATTGTAAATGGAACCTTAATTTCAGATGCATCCCCTGCTGAATAAGTACCATCTCCTGCTACTCTGAATTGGAAAGTGATAGTTCCACCAGTCCACTTAGCACCTTCTAATGAAATGGACTCCTTTTCTACCATATAATTGTAAATGTCGGTTGTTCCTACTTGAGCACCTCTAGTCATGCTCTTCCAACTACCATAATAACCATAATCAGTTGTTACTCGGTATTCAATCGCACCCGCTGAAACTGCACGAACTTCTGAAATAGAATACGTAAGTGATCCACTTGACACTGTTTCAGAACTTACTAAACCAAGTGCGGATCCACTGTTAATCTGTACCTTAATAGAACTACCTGTATTAATCGTATTACTTGTTTTCGGCTTCACAGTACCTGTACCTGTTCCCGTACTTGTACCAGGTGTCCATGTACCTGTGCCTGTATTAGAAGCTGCTGAACTAACTGTCTGGCCCTTAGCGCCTACTGCTACGTCCAACGTAGTATTGTTGTTTCTTGTAACTGTGATCTTCTTTGTAGTGTTGTTTGTTACAGCTACAGAGATTCCTGTTACTTCAATCTTGATTGTACTGTCTTCAGCACCTGCTAAGAATGTTGTTGCGATCTTAGCTGCTGTAGAAACTGCTGCCTTAATTGCTGTAGATAATGTTGCATCTGTTGCGGATGCAGAGAAGGAAATACTAATTGCCGGAGCGCCTTCTGCTAATTTACCTGTGATTGTTAAATCTGCCTTAGCAGTTACGGAAATTGCTGCAATTGTACCTTCCTGAACATCAATGGCTACTTTTGCGTTTGCTGTAGGAACTGTTACGTTTCTTACAGTAGCGCCTTTACCAACTACAAGTCTGCCATTTGCTGCTCTCCAAGTAAATGCGTTGCCTGTGCCTTTTTCTGTCCATGTGCTGGATTTGATATTTTCAACTGTGATGCTCTTGAATGTAGCGCTGTTTTCGATTTCAGACTGTGGAGCATCTACAATCAGGTCAACGTTGGAATATGTTCCGCTAGGAATTGTAAAGTTTACAGCGCTTGCTGGCTTAATTGTAATCTTTGTGATGCCGCTCTTAGCCAATGCATCTGTCAATTCCTGCTGAGTAGTTACGGTTGCGTCTGTCTGAGTTGTTGTGCCAGGATCTACCGGTGTTGGGGTAGTGGTAACAACTTTTACTCTGCATCTAAGAGTCTTTGTGTTGTTTTTCTTTCTCTTAGTTGTCTGGAGTCTTACTCTGATCGTTGCTCTGCCTTCTGCTTTACCTTTGAGCATTACAGAGCTGGTTGTCTTGCCGTAAACCGTAGCGATGGTTTTGTCGGTTGTTTCAACCTTTTTGATTTTCCAGTTAATTGTGTTGTTTTTCAGCGTCATTTTGTATGTCTGGCCTACTTTTAATGTCTTAAAAGTAGTCTTCAAAGAAACATATGGCGCTGCTGCGGATGCAGTCACTGGATTGGCTGCTGGTATTAATGAGCAAGCCATAGCGATCGACAACGAAACCGCAAATACCTTTTTAATGAGATTTTTCTTCATCATCATCCTCCTCACATTTTTTACCCAAATTGGGCATTTTTTATCGTTGCGTTATCATTATACTCCCTTTCCAAATTTATTACAACATCTTTTTTCATTTTTTACAAGATTTTCTGCATAAAATGAAAAACAAGAAAGCCAGTAAAATGATAACTTATAATAATATTACGTATACACTTTGAAACAATCCGGGGTCTTGCTAAAATCTTCCAAAAAGAAACCAAACAAAAAATTCCCGCTTCCAATCTTGTTTCTGACTGGATGGGGAATTCTGCATTCTATTTCTGGTTCGCTGGTTCAATATTGATGGATTTTCCTTTGATCTTTGCCTTGGACATCGCCTTTAATACTTCTTTTCCGTACTCACGCGGCACCTCTACAAATGTATATTTGTCATACATATCGATCGCTCCGACAAGGTCGCCTGATATGCCTGCTTCGCCTGCGATGGCTCCCAAAATATCTCCCGGGCGGACTCTCTGGTTTTTCCCGATATTGATAAACAGCCGCACCATTCCTTCTTCGGCTCCTGTATCGCCAAAATCGAAAAAGTCGTTGTCTGCGCGTCCGTTTTCTTCGTAGCCGTACAATGCCTGCCTTAAGAAAGCGGCTGCTATATCCATTGCTGTATAATCCGCTTCATTGATCTTGTCCTCGATCAGATCCAGCATATGTGACAGGTCATATTCTTCCATAATATGCTCTAGCTGTTCCATGATCTTTTCGGTCTTGATGACGGTGACATCATCCATGGACGGAAGCTTGCGGGCGAGTATTTTTGTCTTGCAGTAACGTTCGATTTCTTTCAGCTTGTATACTTCCTTGCCTTTTACAAAAGTAAACGCCATACCTGTGCGCCCGGCACGTCCGGTTCTGCCGATCCGGTGTACATAGTACTCGTCGTCCTGCGGCAGGTCATAGTTAAAGACAGCCTCCACATCGTCTACATCGATCCCCCTGGCTGCAACATCCGTCGCGATCAGGATTTCTGTCTTGCCAGACCGGAAGTTTTTCATTACGCGGTCACGCTGCGCCTGTTTCATGTCTCCATGCAGCCCTTCTGCAAAATAGCCCCGATCTGAAAGCTCTTTTGTCAGCTCATCTACACACCGTTTTGTATTACAGAAAATCAGAGACAGCTTCGGATTGTAATAATCCAGCAGCCGTGTCAGCATATCTACTTTATCACGCCGTTTTGCATCATAATAATACTGCTCAATGCTTGGTACGGTCAGTTCTTTTTTTACGATTTTAATAGTTACCGCATCATGCTGGTATTTTCTTGTGATCTCCAAAATCGGCTTTGGCATCGTTGCGGAGAACAGCACCGTCTGATGCTCCCCTGGGATATAGTCCAGGATGGTTTCGATATCTTCCCTGAATCCCATATCCAGCATTTCATCTGCTTCATCCAGGATAATCGTATTTACTTTCTCACAGCGGATTGTTTTTCTGCGAAGATGATCCATAATACGCCCAGGTGTACCGACAATGATCTGACACCCGCCTTTCAGCGAACGGATCTGCTTTGTAATCTCCTGTCCGCCGTATACCGGCAGCACCTTGATGCCATGCATATATTTACACAGCTTGCGCAGCTCATCCGCCACCTGGATCGCCAGCTCTCTCGTCGGCGAGAGGATGACTGCCTGTGTCTTTTTACAGGACGGGTCTACCTTTTGCAAAACCGGAATGCCAAACGCTGCCGTCTTTCCTGTACCAGTCTGCGCTTGCCCTATAACGTCCTTTCCTTCCATTAAAACAGGAATTGCTTTACTCTGGATTGGAGTTGCTTCTTCAAACCCCATCTCTTTAATTCCGCGCATTACTGCCGGAAACAGTTCTAATTCATCAAATTTCATGTTTACTCCTTTTACTTGCCGTCTGCAACGTGTTCCATCATAGCAAACAAATGCAGAAATGTCAAATGCAGATATGGTTTTCCTCCAATATTTTTTCCAAATGCCCCTCCAAAATCAGCTTTTCTTTTTGTGCCCGATTCAATTTTTTAATGGCGGCTTCCCGTTTCATGGCATCGGACTTTGTCTGCGAGATTTCCAGATACCGCAGCTTTACCGGCACTCTTGCGCGCGTAAACTTTGATCCCCTGCCGCTGTTATGCTCCTTCAGCCTTTTTTCGATACAGTTTGTCCAACCGGTATACAGCGTTCCATCGCTGCACTCTAAAATATATGTATAATTTCTATCCTCCATGCTTCTTCGCCCCAAATATGTAAGGAGCCTATGAGCTTCCTTCCTGATACATTCCTGTATCCGAAGGAAGCCCGTAAGACTCCTGATCTCACGTCTATGCAATCGACCAATTTTGTGTACCATGACAGGTTTGCACAGTTCCCGTCAGAATCGCTCCGCCAGTCCGGCACACGTAGTATTCCACTCACAGATGCAAACTTGTGCATTGTATCTTAGCCGGCATTATCTGTGCGTAATGGTTTTTTCTGTATCGATTGGTCGTTACATTATATTATATGCTTTCACCTTGTCTATGACAATCTTTTTCTTTCATTTACTGCATATACTGCATCGGATCAATAGGCTCTTGATCCTTTAACAGCTCAAAATACAGATTGCTGCCTTCGACAGAATAATACTTTGTCGGCTCTGCAATATAGCCTATCGCATTTCCTGCCTCTACCGTAGCGCCTTCTTTATACAGCACTTCCTTTAGCTGTCCATATACGGCACTATAACCGTCGCCCAGATCCATCGTTACCGTCACTCCAGTCTCTTCATTTGCTGAAATATCTGTAATCCTGCCAGTAGCCGCCGCATTGACCGGATCATTGACTTTTCCCGCAATAATCAGTGCAGGATTATATTTATACTGATCTAATGTTGCAAAATAAACAGTCTGATCCATACTATAGTTTAAAATCACATCTCCCTGCAACGGCCATGTCAAATCTGTATCCGGTGAGAAAGACAATGCAACTGCTGCTTTTGAATTCGCTGCTGTATCCTGCTGCTTGTCCTCTGTCTTTTTATCTTCCTGTACAGGCTCCTGCTGCTTTGTCTGGCTGCCTGCATTCTGCTTGTTTTGCGCCTTCTTGCTGTCCTGCGCTTTTTTTGCATCACCCGACGCATCCAAATCCTGTGAAGCTGTATCTGACTGTTCCCCTGTATCGTCTGTCTTTTGCTCTTTGTCTGTCTCAGTCGGCTTTATAATAGAAGTAACGCTTGTAAGGTCTTCTTCCTGCTCTTCTGGCAGCTTTGCTGGATTTACAAACTGATCCATGCTGTTTTCCACAGGCGATCTGCTGTCGGCAAGCTCCTGCTGCTTTTGCGCAAGCTCCTGTTCCTGCCGTTCATTGGTAATCCGGTTCGATACATATACCCCGGTCATCGCTGCAATCGCTGCAAATAATACAAGAGAAGCGATCGCATATTGTTTCTGTTGGAAAAATCTTCTCATTCTATTCCTTTTCATAATGACACCATCCACCTTCTTCTTTGTTTTAGGAATAGTGTTGCCTGAAAACGGATAGTTATGCAGGATTTTTCTTTTTAATATTTTCCAGGTGGTTTGTGGTATGTAGATGCAGATATCAAATAGCTGCAATTTGTCGTAGTATCGAGTATATCCTTAAATTCTATCATTTTCATCTCCTGTTTTAATCCGATCTTATATGCAGCGCCAGATGAATAATTAATATCCAAATGATATAATGGATGTAACTTTCCATTTTCATGTATTGCATCATAATCATAGCGTATATATCCATCCTCCATATGCCAGAGTTTTATTATTAATTTCCATATATCATCAATATTTTTATATTCATAATCATTTGCACTGTCAATAATAAAATCCATCAGATTTTCAAGAGATTCCCAAATCTTAGTATCTTTTTCAAAAATACTGATTAATAACGAAAGCATTTGGTTCGTGATCTCAAAATCTGTAAGGCTGTCGTAGATCTTATAATTCTCCTTTCCCTTTTCTTCCAGAGAAAAAGGAAAATAAAATGAAAATATCTTATAATCCATAATATAAAAAATCCTGCTCATTTTATCTATATAGATTATAATTTTTCCTTTTTCATTCAAAATATTACTTTCTGCGTGATTCACCAATTTCAGAGTTTCCAATAAGAGCAAAATGGTATCCCTCTTTCCGCGAATTGGTTTTTGAACCTTCTGGCAAAACAAACCATTCATCTTTCTCTCAATCAATTTCATCTCTGCTTTCCCTTAAGCCATAAAACTATAGTTCACCTTTATGATATCAAATAAATTATCACGGTCAAATTCATCTCCATATGCATTTTTGATGATACCATGTATCTTACTCCGATAAATTTTTTCAATGCCGATCTGATCCATGATCTCCTCAACAATATCATGCTGTGACTTATAGACATTATTCCTGTTTATGACCGTATTATTTAGTCTTTTCTTTTGTCTCGGATCTGGCTCCTTCACATGCAGATAACCTTCACGATTTACAAACTCTACACCTTGCTTCATCAAATCAATATGCTCTTCATCGTCCGGCAAAATAAAATACGAAGTTATAAAAGAACGGGTCAGCATCATATAAATAGAATTCCTGTTTTGAAGATCTCTGTCTAAGGTGCTTTGCATAACACAGATTACAAATGGAAATTCTAACCCTTTCACATTATTCCGATTGCTTATAAAAACAGTCCCTTTTCTTTTTTCTTTCGATTCGTAGCCAATATTCACACTCCATTCAAACCGATCTTCAATCGCTATTTGCAGGTCATTTGCAAGCTGATAATTCAAATTAATATTTTCCAAAAACATAATTCCAATATCATCCGGCAGTAAAGTCGGATTCCTGTTTTTTAACTCTTCGATAATATTTAAGATCTGATTCAGATACTGTCTCCTGTTAATGGAAAAAATCTCAATATTTTTTATTCCTGTATTCCCCAGGTCTTCAAATCTTCGCAAAGGCTTTCTGTATAAATCATAGTAACCTTCTGCTTTTTTTATATCATATCCACATGCTTCCCACGCTTTATCATCCAGCCATCTGAGATAGCGATCCGGCTCGTTCATAAACAATCCCATTCCGATCGCATGGGCACACATAAGCGTTTTGGGATCCGTCCTGTAGCATTTATTAAGAAGAAAATCCGGGCTGGTCTCACTGATATTCTCCTTTTCAAAAACATTTTGAAAAATATCCCCTGCAATATACAAACAATTTTTGGTTACCTTTTTGCATAACTCAAAAAATCCTTCAGAAAAATCCTGGCTTTCATCAATCAAAATATAATCAAAGCATTCTTTAAAATTTTCTATCCTTTCTAAAGCCACAAGCGCTCTTTCACATACGCTGTCAAAGGTAACTCCATAATAAAATCTTTCAAATGGAATATGATAATAATTGCAAATATAACTATATACACCAGAATTGGAATCACTTTTTGAGCCCCAACCGCTCATCACCCATAATTTCTCATTCCATTTTATCTGCTCATCCACTTTCATAAAATCAAAAAATTCGGGTATACGCTCTCTTAGATTTTCTGCCAGTATCTTATTATGGCAGGTAAATACAATCTTCAAATCCTCTTTTTTTAAATATAATTCTTTGATTTTGTGCAATAGTAATTCTGTCTTCCCAGTCCCTGCCAGCCCCTGGATCACGATTCTGTCTTTATGCGGTTCATCAAAAATAAATCTGGTTTGATCACCGTCGAACAAAATAATTTTCCTTCGGATTTTTTCTAAGATCGTATCAGGATACTCCACACCCGTTCGGTCTACATCATTAATACTGCCCGTTAATAACGAAATCAAAAACTCTCCTTTTCTCTCGTCTTCTTTTGTCTTTAGACGATTCTTTCCCAAAAACTTTTCTAATGTAGATTCCTTCACTTCCTTATAAGAATAGGTTGCTGTAAATGCAGATTTCCATTGTCTTGGCCTGCCTAAAATTTTCAAATAATCATATTTTTTCGACAACTGTCCTAAATCTTCCAGAAAATCTTCGTAAAAGTCTTCAAACCTTTCCTGGCTGTTCCCATAATTGATAAAAATAATTTTATGCTTTGGTATTAAGACTACAACAGCTTTTTCATAATTATAGGAAACATTTTTTTCTTCTAATGGCCGATTAATGATATACACAGGGTTTGTTCCATGTTCAGCATAGCTTTCCAACTTTTTCATCATATCGTCTATTCCGTCTGTATTTTCTATATTCGTATAAAATAATCCATTACTTTTTTTCATGTCTAAAAATCTCCCTGCTTTTCAACCAATTCTACTCTGATTTCCAAATCCATACACGCAGCCATCTTCACAAGCAAATCTAAGGTCGGATTACATTGTCCTGATTCAAAACGGCTTATATTGGGGCGTTTTATTCCCATGACGCCTGCTAGATCTTCCTGTGTAAGATGCTTCATCTTTCTATATTTGATATACTGGCCGATAAGCTGCTGCTTTACTATTTGCTGTTGTTTTTCCATTTCCATCGTTTCATCTGCTTTTTTCATAATTACGATACCTCATATGTACTTTTACAAAAAGTAACATATATGATACAAAAAGTCAATCACAAATTGTCATAAAAATGACATTGAATATGAATAGTTATAAACACGCGCTAACAAATCACTTGTAAAACCATTTTAAAATATGTTACACTGAACCCATAC
>CAMWXD010000125.1 GCA_947178105.1 uncultured Eubacterium sp.
CGCCGGATAGGAACGTACAGATCGGCACATCAGACACCATCTGGCGTTTGATTGCATCTGTAAGGAGGAAGCGCGTTTTTTCAATCGTGTCCTCGTACGTGTCCTCATGCGGGCGGCTGGTAAGCCGGAAATATGTACGCGGCAGCAATCCAAGGCTGCTGCATGTCAGGCTGGTGCCGGGCTTTAGCTCGTGGATATCCATAAAGACGCCGCTGCCGGGAGTCCTTGCGGGACCAATGCCAAAGATCTCGTTCAGCCCGTTTTTATCAAGCCTTGCTTTCACGCCAGGGAAACAAAACAGCCCTTTTAATTCGGAAGAAAAAATAAGCGTACCCTGGTGGATTGTATAAAACAGCGGCTTGACACCGAAGCTGTCGCGGTACAGCGTCAGGGTTTTGTGGCGTTCGTCATAGATGGCAAAGGCAAAAATGCCGTCCAATCGGTTGATAAATTCTGGGCCAAACGTTAAATAGGATAGAAGAATGATTTCGGTATCGGAGGAGGTCTTTGGTATGACATCCCGTTCGAATAAAGATTGGCGCAGTGTTTTCAGATTGTAGATTTCACCGTTGTATACGATATGGTACAGATAGTCACCCATGGAACGTGTCATCGGCTGGCTGCCGTTTTTCAGGTCGATAATGGACAGCCTTGTATGCGACAAGCCGCATTGGCCGCTCAAAAAAATGCCGGAGCTGTCCGGCCCGCGGTGTGTCTGGCATTGTCCCATCTGCCGTAAGATCTGTTCAAATTCCCCCTGCCTTGCAGTGAAGTCTGCCGAAGGGTCATAAAAGCCTGCAATACTGCACATAGATTACCTGCGTATGTTGTTCGTTGATCTAATCTATGCGCGGTATGTGAAAAATATGACTAACCATTCTCGTTTACATATTTTTTGATTGCCGCAAAGCTGGCGGCGCTCATATAGTGCTCCATTTTGCAGGCGTCTTCGGTCGCGGTCTTTTCGTCAATGCCGAGCCGGATGAGCCATTTGGAAAAAAACTCATGCCGTTCATAGATTTTGGAGGCGATCTCCTGCCCGGAATCCGTCAGGTATATAAAGCCGGCGCCGGTTACTGTAATATAGCCGTTTTCCCGCAGGTTTTTCATCGCTACGCTGACGCTTGATTTTTTAAATCCAAGCTCATTGGCGACATCGACGGAACGGACGACAGGAAGTGCTTTGCTTAAGATCAGGATTGTTTCTAAATAATTTTCTGCGGATTCATGTATGGTCATGGCGGCTCCTTTGCTTTTTGTTTTGGCTGCCGTGCCGGCAGCGGTGTATATACTTTATTATACGCATATGGATGGAAAAAGTAAAGCGGGAAATCTGTGATCTAACATGCAGCAAAGGATGCAAAGATTTGCCTGTTGCCAGATTGTCCCATATAAGATAGAATAGACGTGCGAGGAGGATACGGTATGTACATCGATTATAAGAATAAAGGGCTTCGCCTTATCAAAAAGGGGCAGAAAGGGGTTTCCCATGCTATTTTCAGCCGTTTTGGGCTGATTTTGCTGCTGCTGTTTATTCAGGTACAGGTTTTATTTGAGGTGTTTCAGTGGTTTGAGGATTTTCTGCCGCATGTAATGGGCGGGAGGGTACTGTTTACGTTTGCGATGGTCGTTTATCTGCTAAACAGCAGTCTGAATCCTACGGCGAAGATTACCTGGCTGATTGTCATTATGCTGCTGCCTGTATTTGGCGTGCTCTTGTTTTTATATACGCAGAGCAACATCGGGCACCGGGCGCTGAAAAAATGGGTCAACGATGTCATTGCAGGCTCGAAGTCGTGCATTGCGCAGGACGCGCAGGTGCTGCGCCGGTTTGCAGAGGAAAATAAAGGGGCGGCTTCTCTGGTACGGTATGTGCAAAGGAGCGGCTGTTTTCCAGCCTATGAAAAGACAGAGGTTACTTATTTTCCGCTGGGTGAGGAAAAGTTCCGCCAAATGCTGGTGCAGTTGGAAGCAGCGGAGCATTTTATTTTTATGGAGTATTTTATTATAGACGAAGGGGTGATGTGGGGGACGATTCTGGAAATACTGGCAAAAAAAGCAGCTTCAGGCGTGGATGTGCGCGTGATGTACGACGGGACATGTGAGTTTTCCCTGCTGCCCCATGATTATCCGAAACGGCTGCGTGCCCTAGGGATCCAATGCAAGGTGTTTGCACCGGTTGCGCCGTTTATATCCACACACTATAACTACAGAGACCACAGGAAAATACTGGTGATCGACGGGCATACGGCTTTTAACGGAGGGGTCAACCTGGCAGATGAGTATATCAACCAAAAGGAACGGTTCGGGCATTGGAAGGATACAGCGGTCATGCTAAAGGGAGAGGCGGTAAAGAGTTTTACGCTGATGTTTTTGCAGATGTGGGATATGGATGAAAAAGAAAAGGAATATGCCAGGTTTCTTTCGTATCCGGCAAAGATGGGGGAGCAGGCAAAAGGCTGGGTAGTTCCGTACGCAGACTGTCCGCTTGACAATGACAAGGTGGGCGAGCGGGTTTATATGGATATTTTAAACCGGTCGCTGCACTATGTACATATTATGACGCCATACCTTATTTTAGACGGGGAAACGGAGACGGCGCTGAAATTTGCCGCGGAAAGGGGCGTGGAGGTTATTTTAATCCTGCCGGGCATCCCGGATAAAGCAGTGCCTTATGCATTGGCAAAAACGCATTATCCGTCGCTGCTTGCGTCTGGAATCCAGATCTATGAGTATACGCCGGGGTTTGTCCATGCAAAGGCCTTTGTCAGTGATGACAGGGAAGCGGTTGTCGGGACGATCAATCTGGATTACCGCAGCCTGTACCATCATTTTGAATGCGCTACCTATTTATATGGGGTTGGCTGCATCTCGGATATCGAGGCAGATTTCCAAAATACACTTGCACAATGCAGGCAGGTGACGGCGGAAACGGTACGCAGGGAAAGCTTTCGGGTTAAGATGACAGGGTATCTGATGAAAGCGGTTGCTCCGCTGATGTAAGTCTTGGTTTTTGGTGCACAGTTCCTTAGTATGCGGCAATGGGCGCAGAGCGGCTTCGATCCAGCAGGCTGACATAAGGGTACACATGATGAAACCCTTTGAAAGCGGCAAAAAGAAAGAACGCACCTCCAAATACGAGAAACAGCAGCATGACGCAGGCATATGTTTTGGCATAGCTGCTGCCGGATTCCTGTCCGCAGCCTTTCTGATAAGAATGCAGAAAATCGGGAATGGCAATCAGTGAAAATACAAACGGATAGACTGCGAACCGCTCCAAAATAAAATGCTTTGTAATAAATGCGCTGATGACAAAATAAAAGAGCGCACTGTTGAAGTAAATGGTACGCCTGCCTTCATCCTGAATGCGGTTTTGGAACAGGCAGACGAAAAACAGGTATATCGCGGGCAGCACGAGATATTCCCAGTTGTTCGAATTCCAGAAATAAGTTTCCTGATAAATCGCATATTTTTCCGGCAGGATCGGCCGAACCAGTGAAAAGAGCGGATCGAAGCAAAGATATCCGCATACGGCAGCAAAGAGCAGGCATCCGATTGCTTTTCGGGAAAGTTTTTTTACCAGGAGAAAAGAAAGGGGATACACAAACCACAAAGAATTGTGAAAAAGCCCGCCAATAAAGAGAAAGAGCGTATACGCCGTCAGCTTTCTGCTTTCCAGCATGGGAAAGGCAAGCAGGAAGAACGAGACTGCGATTGCCTGACGCATCAGGTTCATATCATAAGCCAGAAACTGTAAAGTGATATAGAGATAAACGCTTAGCCACGGCAGTTTGGAATAGCGGAAGATAAACCACATAGCTGTAAAAAGTACAAAGCAGCTTACGGCTGCAAGCAGCATCTGAAAGGGCATGCCGAGCAGGCTGCATCCCTTGCATACGACGAAAAAGAGCGGTTCATACCAGCAGTGATACAGGATATCGCAAAAACTCCCGGCTGCTGTCATTTCATAAATACTTCGGTAGGAAAAGTAATCGAAGCCGATCGCATACCGGAACGAAGATAAAAGGGTAAGGACTGCAAAAACGAAAGTTAGATACCAGAAGGTTGTTTTTTTATCCGGCTGTTTTTTTGAAAGAAAAAAGCCAAGTCCGGTAAGGATACTGATTGTGATATAATAAATAGCCATTGTGATTTTTTGCAGCCGCTGCGGCAGGCTTGCCTGCCGGACGGCTGCATCCTTTCTGCAAATATATAGACACATACTGTCACAAATGCTTTACTTTATGATTTGTATTACGGTGTTTGCGATGTTTTGCTTACAACAAAGGTTGGTGTGACATTAAAGGTTGCACTTTCAGAAACTTCCTGCCCTAAAGTACCGACAACGTACATAGCGCCTTCCTGATTTGCGTCAAGAATCATGACGTTCATGTCCTGTGCCTCATTTTTCTTCAGCCATCTCGCATGAGAAAGGTCTGTCGGCATTTCTCCGTCTGTATCTTCCTGCTTTAGCCCGATTGCAATTTGATTTGGTTTTACAGCACCGTCATTGCTCCATCCGACATTCGGCATTTTGCTCATGTCGACCGCAGTATATGCAACATCAACCTGAACCGGGATATTAGAGTTGTTTTTCACGTTGATACGCGGGGAAATGACTTTGTTCTGCGTGGACAGACTGCTGCTTAAGTTAAAAGGAACAAACGTCGGCATTGTTACGGAAAGAATGGTAGGCTCGATCGTCCCCACCATTTCCATCTGGCCAGAACCGCCTACAGGGATATCCCTGGTGGAAGTAACCTCAGCGGCATGTGCAGCAGTTGAAAACATCAGAGTTGCTGCCAGAGCAAGTTGTAAAAATAAAGCTTTTTTCTTCATAAGTACCTCCTGTCCGCACCTGTGACTGTATGTTATTTACCTTTTAATTTTGCACAGTGAGCGTGATTTGCGCTCCGGTCTGCCCGATATATTCTGTCGTTTCCTCGTCATAGGCAGAAAAATAAGCGGTGGCATTGTAAGTGCCTTTTTCCAGTATCTTATCCAGCTTTACATTTTCGATATAAGAACCGGGCTTGATATATTTGGAAGCATAGATCTCTTCGTCAGTATCGTCCATACGGATACTGACCTGCAAGAGTTTGGCATTATTGCCTGGATTTTCGATCAGCAGATTACCTTTAGAAGTCCCATTTAGAAAAACAGGGGAAGTATTGATGGAAAACGCAATGACGCTGCGGTCCAGCATGTCTTGCAGCTCTTTTCTGCGTGCATCGATATCGACTCCCGGCAGAATACCGATCGTTGCATTGTTATCATATAGAGGATCTGGTTCCTGCTGTTTGCGGAATAAAAAGTAACAGATAACGACAGTGGCGATGATCAGCAAAAGGATTCCTGCGATCGTCAGTGCACGTTTTTTTCCTTTGCTCATAATGAATGATTCCTCCTTTATGTCATAAAAGTATTTGTAGTCTGCTGACAATCATCATTATATGTCGGAAAATGGAAAAATACAAGGAAAAGTAGTCGACAGGATTCGACAGAATTCGGGAAAGTTCGGGGATTTTGGATATTAAGTCTACCATACGTAAGGTGAATTTGTCACTATAAACATGATGATTTTTTTCATTAAGCAGCTTGTAGGAAGCCTGTGAAATTGCTTCTTGTGAAAAGTATGCGGCAGGGTTATAATGGCAGCAGGAAAAAGTATGCAGGAGCGAGGAAAATGAAAAGAAAATATAAGGATATGGATAAGGATATCAAAAAGGCACAGCATCAGGATCAGATTGCCGCGGCAGTTTCAGAGGCGCACGAGTCAGAGGTTCGCAGGTTTCTTACCAGGATTTTGCAGGAGGATGAAAAGCTGTTTGAAAGGTTTCAGTCAGCCGTTTGCAGCGGACGTGCCGGGTTTGATCTAAAGCAGTATGAAAAAAAGGTTGATGCCGTGATCAGGGAATATCTTGGCAGGGAGGGGTTTATTTCTTATCGGGAGGCAAATAGCTTTCTGCATGAAATGGAGGCGTTTTTAAAAGAGGATGTCGGCATGATGCTGGATGACGGGCATCATGCGCAGGCGTTTGCTTTGTCGTGTTATATTTTTTTAAAGACAGGGAGTGTGGAAATCGACGACTCGGACGGCGGGCTTGGGATGTTTTCAGAAAGGTGTGCAGATATCTGGGAGGAGATTTTGGACGAGGCGGATGACAAGGTGCGCAGGGAGATTTTTGAATGGCTGATCGGGCATCTGGACAGCGGGATTTCGGATTATATGGAAGAATACTTAGAGCGGATCCTGATGGATGCATTTTCAGAGGGGGACTATTTGAAAGAGCTGCTGGCGTATACAAAGCGCAAAGCGCAGGAGCCGCGGGATGGTTCTGATCGCTGGAATGACGGATATCATGTGCAAAAATGGGTGCTGTACCATATCAGGCTGATGGAAAAAGCCGGGTATGGGCAGGAAGAGATTTTAAACTACTGCAAAGAACAATGGGAATATGCCAAAGTCAGGGAATATTATATAGAGCAGTGTATGCAGCAGAAATGCTATGATGAGGCGATTGCCGCACTGCACGAAAGCCTTCGTATAGACGCCAAAATGCCAGGGCAGGTGCGCATGTTCAGCGAGAAGCTCAAGGAGGCATATCGTGTAAGCGGAAGACGGGAGGATTATAAACAGCAGCTTTTGAGGCTGGTGACGAAAGACCATGCAGGAAACCTGGAAGATTTCAGGGAGCTTAGGGGACTGTATGATGCGAAAAGCTGGCAGGCAGTGCGGGAGGAGGTTTTTTTGGCGCTTCCGCCAACTGCACATGTAGAGCGCTTATACAAGGAGGAAGGGCTGTATGACAGGCTGCTGGAATATGTGTTGCAGGAAAAGGGGCTGTATGCGCTGCAACAATATCAGGATGTACTGGCAGCAAAGTACCCGCAACAGATTCTTTCGAAATATGAAAAAGAATTGCACGAGATGGCGGCGCGTGTTGCCGACCGCAGACATTATCGGGAGTGGGCAAACATACTGCGCCGGATGTCAGCGATCGAGGGAGGAATGGACAAGGTGCATGAAATCGTAGCTGACTGGCGGATACGGTATAAAAACAGGCCGGTAATGATCGAAGAGCTGAAACCATTTGGGCAGCAATGAATGGAAAGGGATAAGAACGGTGATGAAAGATTCTGTTTTTTGGGGAAAGAAAATTTCTCTGGCATTGCTGCTGCCAGTGCTTGTCCTTACTGCGGCGCTTTCTGCCTTTGGGGCTTGGCGGATTGCCGGGAGTGCGTATAAGGCTGGGGCCGATGGGACGGCGCAGGAAAGCCGCAGCACAGATAAGATCCTTGTTTTATATACGAATGATATGCATTGCAGCATAGAGGCGGATGCACAGTCGTTCGGGCTTTCCGGGCTTGCAGCGGCAAAGGAATGGGCGCAGCGTATGAGCCAGTATGTGACGCTGGCGGACTGCGGGGATGCGATTCAGGGGGAAGCAGCCGGGCTGCTTTCTCGCGGGAGCTGCATGGTGGACCTGATGAATGAGCTAGGGTATGATATCTGTACGTTTGGCAACCATGAGTTTGATTATGGGATGGAACAGATCCTGGAGCTTGTAAACAACCGGTCGAAAGCAGCGTATATTTCCTGCAATTTTGTAGAGCAAAAGACGGGTGCTGCGGTGGCGGAGCCTTATGTCATTATGGATTATGACGGGCTTTCGGTCGCCTATGTCGGAGTCAGCACGCCGCAGACGCTCGTCTCGTCCCAGCCGTCTTCTTTTATGGACGAACATGGGGAGTATCTGTACGGTTTTTGCCAGGGAGAGGATGGCGCGCGGTTTTATCATGCGGTGCAGTCTGCGGTCGACAGCGCCAGACAGGATGGGGCGGATTATGTAGTCGCCATCGCGCATCTTGGGATTGATGAAAGCGCAAGCCCTTACCGGTCGACAGACCTGATCCGCCATACTACAGGCATAGACGCTGTGCTTGACGGGCATTCCCATTCTGTGATACCGTGCGAGCGGGTAAATAATAAGGATGGGAAGGAAGTGCTGTTAAGCTCTTCCGGGAGCAGGCTTGCCAATATCGGGTGCCTTTTGATCGATACAAAGGGGACAGCAGCGCTTTCGGATGATGTGCTTGATACGGTGCTGCTCTCAAAGGAGACGGTACAGAACATGGAGCAGTCGGTCGGTGAAGTGCTGTCTGCATACGAGACGCTGCTGGAAGAGGTGGTGGCATATTCTGATGTGCGCCTGTCTGCAAACAGCGAAAATGGAAACCGCATGGTACGCAACCGGGAAACGGCAATCGGGAATTTTTGTGCGGATGCCTGCCGCAGCGTATCCGGTGCGGATCTTGCAGTGGTAAACGGCGGCGGAATCCGGGCAGGGCTGGCGGCTGGAGAGCTTACGTATGGAGACCTTTTTGCTGTATTTCCGTATGGAAATATGTTAAGCGTTGTCACAGCTTCCAAACAGGATATTTTGGATATGTTAGAGATGGCATATAAGGACGTGCAGGCAGCAGCAGAGACAGAAGACGGCGCGGTGGGGGAATTCGGCGGCTTTTTGCAGGTGTCTGGGATGCGGGTTGTCATTGACACAGGCATTCCTTCGTCGGTCAGGCTGGATGAAAACGGGATGTTTGCGTCGGTATCCGGCAGGCGCCGTGTGACGGACGTACAGGTATTTAATTCTGTGACGGGAGAATATGAACCGTTGGATGATGCGAAAACGTATACGCTTGCAGCGAATGACTATATGCTTCATGAAGGCGGAGACGGGTTTTCGATGTTTATGCGCCATGCGTTTGTAAAAGACAGATTTATACAAGATACGCAGGCGCTTGCCGATTATATAACAAAAGATCTTGCCGGCAAGGTTGGCGCTGCATATGGCGACGTACAGGGAAGGATTCTTGTAAAATAGGGGAATAACAGTTGATTTCACGATTTATTTAGAGTACAATGTCTTTGGATTGTTTTAGAATCGATACAGGAAACAGAGAGTCAGACAACATGATTGAGATGTAAAAATAAGGAGAGATATGGAAAATGCTGGTCTTAAATGCGAATCAGGAACAAGTAAATGCCTTTAACAGGCTGATTCAGGAGATGAATGCACAGGTTGTATGGAAGGGGCAGTTTGTCATTATGGGTGACCGCCTCATTCTGGAAGGGTTTATACGTTCCCTGATTTTCCACTTTGATATTCAAAAGACAGAAGTAAAGCTGACGGAGCTGTTGGATGATGAGGGGGAAGAGCTGGAAATCTCTGATTACAGAGGGATGGAGGATCTGATTACGATGGCGGTATGCGCCTTTGAAAAATGGGGAGCTTTAAAAGGGGTGCGTCTGGAGCAGGATATCGATTCTCTGCAGCAGGCCTTTGCGGATATTTTGCGTATCTATCAGATCGAAGTGGAGTTTACCGAAGGCCATATGCAGTTTTTAAAGTCAGGACTGCCTGTTACATACGAGGACGTTGCAGAGACAATCCTTGCGTATGAAAAAGAAGCAAAGGAAAATTTAAACATCGAAGCACAGGAGCCGGTACTGTGCCTGTCTGCTATGATCTGTACGGATGAGCCGTCCGGGGAGGATGAAAGGGACAGCGGGGCGGTGCAGGAGCGGATTGAAAAATATCATGCGAGAATCGGCGTGCTTGACCGT
>CAMWXD010000126.1 GCA_947178105.1 uncultured Eubacterium sp.
TTCAATTAACTTTCCATTGATGACTGTACCATTGTCTAACATATCCCCAATATGGATCAAACAGCAATTAAAAATAGGCTGTAAAAAATAATCCGAGTCATGAAAATGGATCGCACCGCTTTCATGTGCCTTTACAATTTTATCTGGCAAAAGCACGCGCTTTGTCAGATCCCTGGATACTTCCCCTGCAATATAATCCCTCTGTGTAGAAGCAAGCAGCGTATTTTTGTTGGAATTTTCCTCTGCCAGTTCCTTATTATCATTACGTATCAACGACAAAATCGATTCGTCTGTTGTATTTGCCTTTCTTACCAGTGCATGTTTATATCGATAAATAATATATTTTTTTGCCAGCTCATATTTTTGTTCCTGCACAAGGCTATGTTCTATCAGGTCCTGGATTTCTTCTACCTGAATCTGCTTGCGTTCCATTTCAGAGATCTTGCGTTCAATATCCTCCATTTTCTGGTCTGTGATCTGGTCTGTGACAGGCACCTCATTATTTGCTTTTTTCATTGCTAAAATGATTTTCATACTGTCATAGTCTACGACCCTTCCATCCCGTTTTATTACTTTCAATCTTTTTTCCTCCGTACTCAGGCTTCTTATTCGTTTTTTGTCTCGTAAAGCAGGTTCATTTTTTCTTCATAAAGCTCTGGCGTCATATCCATATAATGCTTGTGCGGGTTTTCAAACCGCTGCTCTTCTTCCCAGATTTCCTCTTGAAGCTGTTTCTTTACATAATCCGCCATCTGGCCTATAGAAGGCTGTTCATAGACAAGCCTGCCATTTAGAAAAACAGGTACCTGCAACTCCTTTGCCGTACATTGCTCAAAATAACGGTTTTTCCACGGCTTAACCGGGTCTACATAACGCAGCGGTTTTGAAAAATCCAGCTCTTGTCCTGCCTTTGCCAAAAGGTCTGCAATTGCTTTTCCTTCTCTATCGTAAATACGATAAACCTTTTTTAATCCAGGATTCGTAATCTTTTCCGTATTTTCTGAGATCTTGATCCGAGGCTGAAACATGCCGTTTTCTTCTACAGCAACAATTTTATAGACAGCGCCAAATACCGGTTCTGATTTTGAGGTAATCAGCCGTTCGCCAACACCAAAGCTGTCAATGCAGCCGCCTTGGTCTAAGATCGAAGTAATCGTATATTCATCCAGGCTGTTTGACACAATAATCTTGCAATCACTAAGCCCAGCATGATCCAGCATCTTTCTGGCACGCTTGGATAAATAGGCAAGATCCCCGCTGTCCAGGCGGATTCCCTTTAACCGCTTGCCCATTGGTTCTAACACTTCCTTCGCTGTCCTTATCGCATTCGGCACGCCGCTCTCCAATACATCGTATGTATCTACTAAAAGGACGGCTGCATCTGGATAAGCCAGCGCATACTTTTTAAATGCTGTAAATTCATCGCCAAAATACATTACCCAACTATGTGCCATCGTGCCATTTACCGGAATCTGAAACATTTTTCCTGCCAAAACCGTAGCTGTAGCCGATGCACCGCCAATATAAGCTGCCCTTGCCCCATATACTGCCGCATCCATATTGTGCGCACGCCTTGCGCCAAAATCCGACACCATTCTTCCTTTTGCAGCTTTGACAATCCTTCTTGTTTTCGTCGCAATCAAAGACTGATGATTAATTTCAAGCAAAACCGCAGTTTCAATAAGCTGTGCATCAATCAATGGGGCAATCACTGTCATGACTGGCTCGTTTGGATACATGACAGTCCCCTCCGGAAACGCATAAATATCCCCTTTAAAATGAAACTCTTTTAGATAGGAAAGAAATTCTTCTGAAAATAAATCCTGCCCACGCAGATATGCAATATCTTCCTCTTCAAAATGAAGGTTTGTTATATATTCAATAATCTGGCCTAACCCCACAAAAATAGAAAAGCCAGCTTTGTCCGGATTTTTGCGATAAAATACGTCAAATGCTGCCTTGGCATTATGGTTTGGATCCGCGAAATAGCCATTGCTCATGGTTAATTCATAAAAATCCATGACCATTGATAAATTCCTCTCATTATGCTGCATATGCCTTTCTCCTTCTTTGTAATATCTTGAAATATTACGACTCGCATTTGCTATATTTTAGCCTTTTCAGAGTTATTTTGCAAGCTTTTTTATCAATTTTCCCTCTTTTTTGTTGAAATATTTTCTGTAATTTGTAACATCGCTTTTTGAAAGTCCCCAAAACGGTATTTGGAGATCAAAACGGCATCTGCATTTTTTAAAAGTGCCTCTCTCCGGTTATAGCTTTCTACATAATGCAGATTTACCAGGTAAGCCCTGTGCGTACGAAAAAAATATGGCGAAAGCTGTTCTTCCAATTGGCTGATTTTAGCATAATATTCAATCGTTTCGCTCTCTAAATGCAACACTGCCTTGCGCCCCAAGCTTTCGATATAAATAACCTCCTGCATCGTAACCAGACGGACTTTACTACCCTGTTTTACTAGAATCCTGATCTTGTCCTGTTTGTGATCCAAGCCTTTGTCCTCCCAAGTCTGCTAAAGCTTTACAAATAAAAAAAGCGCCTGAACGATCTGCCATTCCATTGGCTTTCAGCGCTTTCCGTAGCTTTTGTATTTGTTTACATCTGTTAAATATTTTATCGGATCATTTCCTGTTTTCTTTAACAACTAATTACCCGCTTTGCATACTTTAAATTAAAAATAAAAAATCAGAGGCCGTTTTAAACAGCCCCTAATCCTTTTTAAAGCTTATGCCACATATTCTGCCGCTAACAAATCGATCGCGCCTGGATTTTTTTCGTTCCATTCCACAAACGTAAGCCCGCTTTTTGAAACAGTTTGTCCCAGCTTTACTAAAAACTCAGGTATTTTTGCTTCCAATATCACGCCGACCTCGCGCCCCATCTCTTCCTTTCCCTGCTGTTCACATCCATTTATATACAAAGCAAAGCCAGGTTGCGGCTTGCCATCTATTCTTTTCATAGCGCCGCGAAAGCCAATGGCTCCAGTCTGATGGGTGCCACAAGAAGACGGGCATCCAGAAATGTGTACCTGCGGAAGCACGCCGTCTGGAAGCTTCGCTTCCCGGACTGCCCGAACACATGCTGCAAGCAGCGCCTGTGAATCTCGGATGCCTACCTGGCAGACAGAAGCGCCGATACAGCTTACAGAAGTTTCAAACGTATTTTCAGCGCTATCTTTTGTAATTTCCAGCACTCTTTTAGCCTCGCCTGCGGACAAATTTACAATATAGGCAGTTTCATCTGGTGCAAGCCGCATTTCCACAGATTCCATATCATAGACTGTATCCACCAATGCACAAAAAGTGCCTACATCTGGAATCCCACCAACCGGATGCCAGGCAACGGTATAAAGCCCTTCTTGCTTTTGCCCTTCCACACGCCAGCCTGAAACCTGTGATCCATCCCCCTTTTTTTGAACTTTTTCAGTAAAAGTCTGAATACGCAGGTTTTCTCCAGAATCAAAAACTTCTTTTAATTTTTCTAAAAATGCTTCCTTATATTGTTCAACGCCTCCCAGCGCTTGCTGCATATAGCGTGTACGTGCTTTTATACGGCTGTCATAGTTCCCATATGCTAAAAAGGTCAGCCACATTGCCTTAATATAATATAAAACCATCTCTGGCTCAATGCCCTGTGCCACTTTCACCCCAAACTGAGGATTCGCCCCAAGCCCTCCTGCACTGTATACATCAAATTTTCCTTCTTTTGTCGCTGCAAATCCAAGGTCACGGTACGTTGCATGCGTCACATTGTCTGGAGAACTAGAAAATGAGACTTTTAATTTCCTCGGCATTTTTTTTGCCGTTACAAAACCCATCAAATATTCGGCCGCAGCTTCTGCCCACGGAAGGACATCAAAATATTCCCCCTTTTCCACTCCGGATAACGGCGGGCACATAACATTTCTTGGATAATCCCCGCCTCCTCCAATCGTTACAATCCCGGCATCCAATGCACGTTCCATAATATCATACACTGCATCTGGCTGTAAATTATGAAGTTGTATCGTTTGGCAAGTTGTAAAATGCAGTTTTGATATATTGTGTTTTTTCAGCATTTCTGCTGTGAATTTCATTTTTTCTTTTGTGACACGCCCAGCGGTCATACGAAGCCTCAGCATATTCGCTTGTCCGCCCCTTTGCGCATAACTCCCATAAAAACCAGAGAACCCTTTATATTCCCCCTGGCTGATGCTTCCTTCATAAAACTGTGCTGTTTTTTCTTTAAAACCCGGAAGAATCTGTTTCCATGCCTGAATATCCATTTTTTCCCTCCTTTTCGTTATCTAATTCTTTTTACTTTTCGTAAAAGCCAATTCTTAAAACTGGCCCATTCATAAAAATAAATATAGTATGTGTTTTCTATGCTATGAGCCTCTTGCTTTATCGAAACATTCTTTTCGACACAAAAGCCGCCGCTTTATAAATCGGATGTTCCATATGCCTGACAACCTTGCCTAATTCCTTCCGAATCGGAATCCCCTGTGGACAGTGCTTTTCACACTTTCCACACTTTTTACATAAGGAAGCATTTGTCGGATGCGCCCGCATTGTTGTACACATCAAGTATTCCCTCATACCAGTTAAATAATGATCGGTATAGCTTACATTATAGCACCGAAAAACACCTGGAATATCCACTCCCGCCGGACATGGCTGGCAGTAGCCGCATCCTGTGCATGCTACTTTAATCTTTTCGTTCACTGCCTGGCGCACTTTTTCAAACAGGATATTGTCTTTTTTCGTAAGCTCGCCAACCCTTACAGATTGTGCAATCCTAATATTTTCCTTTAACATTTCCATTGAATTCATGCCCGACAAAACAACGGAAACTCCAGGCTGGTTCCAAAGCCAGCGAAAAGCCCACTCTGCAGGAGAACGACGCGGTTTCGCCCTTTTAAAAATTTCTCTTGCCTTTATCGGCAATCCATTGACAAGCCTGCCTCCTCGCAACGGCTCCATAATCACTACAGGGATCCCTTTTTTTGCTGCATATTCTACGCCTGCCCGGCCTGCCTGGCTGTACTCATCCATATAATTATATTGCACCTGGCAGAAATCCCAGTCAAAAGCATCCAAAAGCTCCATAAATTGTCGGGAATTTCCATGGTAAGAAAACCCAATCCTGCGGATCTGCCCCATAGCCTTTTTTTTCAAAAGCCATTCCAAAATCCCCATATGAACCAGCCTGTTCCAAACCTGTACATCCGGAAGCATATGCATTAGATAATTATCTATGTAGTCTGTATGCAGGCGGGAAAGCTGTTCGCTAAAGATCTTTTGCGCCCCTTCTACAGAATGTATCAAATAATGAGGCAGCTTAGTCGCAACTACAACCTTTTCTCTCCAGTTATTTTTAGCAAGTAGCACTCCAAGTGCTTTTTCACTTCCTTTATATACATAAGCCGTATCCAGATAATTGACTCCATGCCGGATCGCATATGCAAGCTCCCGCTCTGTTTCCCGCAGGTCAATGCGCCCATTTTTAGTTGGAAAACGCATACACCCAAACCCCAAGATTGGCCAGTTATTTTTTCTTTTTTCCATGATAATCTCCTTTCTCGATAAAATACAGCACCAGGATTCTAAAGCCTTACTGCATGTCCTCCTTCTTTTGATCAATATTTTTCAAATAGAAGTATATCCATTCTGCATCCGTTTAATACAATTCATATAAAAATTATTTTGCATGAAACTTATAAATATCTACCATTTGTTAAGATTCTTCCCAAAACAAGTCATCTAGTGTCTTTCCCAATGCCTTGCAGATTGCAATGCACAATCGTATCGTCGGATTATAATCCCCTTTTTCGATTGCACTCACTGTCTGTCTGGAAACTCCTACAAGGCCTGCCAACTCCTGCTGAGACAAATCTTTTGCCGCCCTCGCAGATTTTAACTTCAAATTTTTCATATTCACTTTCTCCTTTATTCAGTTTTTTTCCTCTCTGAATACCTTTTCACAAACAGAACAATTAAAACCAAAACCGCCGCGGCTGCTAAAAATCGATTGGCACCGTTGATCAGTGTCAGCACCCCATGGTCTAAAAGCCCTTCATGTATCCGTTCAAAAGCACATGCCCCATTTAATAACGTAATTGTTATGAAAAGAAACAGTAAGCGCTTTGGATTTTCATTCAGCGAAAAATAGCCATCATGCCAAATACTATATATGATATAGACAACACCTCCAACCACCATGCCACAATACAGAACCATAGAGGTATCCATATATTTTTTCCCTAATCCCAGATCTATCGTAATATAGATTCCATTAAAAACCATCCAACTAAAGAAGCCATATTGAAATCCACGTCCGCGAACGAGCTGCTGGCGTTCATCATATTTGCACTTAAGAGAGCCATCCTTCCTTGTCATCTTTAAAAACAAAAGCACTAAAAAACATCCAACCAGCATTCCTGTCAAAAATCCTATACGCATTCCATAGTTTCCCATAATTTTCTTCCTCCTGACATATATTTGATCTTTTCTAATTTGATTGTATACTTTACTTTTCTTTTTGTCAAATATATTTTACATTTCTTTTCAGGGCAAAGATTACCACAAGGATACAGGTTCAGTGGATTAATATCCGCGCACATGAAAACCGTGTTCCTGCTCCTCAAGAGCCAGGTCTTTTATATCTACCTGATCGATTCTGATATAGGAATCCCTCTGAAGCATCTGGAGCATTTTCTGAATTTGTCCTTCACTTCCTTGTGCTTCCATTTCCACTGTACCATCCTGATTATTCCTTACCCATCCTGTCACGCCAAGCCCTTTTGCAGCATAAGATGCTCGATAGCGAAACCCTACCCCTTGGACTCTTCCTGTAAAAATCATATGCTTGCGTACCTTTTCCATCGAAATCTCCTTTCTTATTTGTGAGCAGCCAGTCGTCGGACATTCTACTCGTTTTACCGTATGCAGCAGTTTCGGCAATCTGTCCTGCTGCAATCCTGCTTTGTACTACCTGAACGATTACACCGTATCATGAGATTGTTTTTTTGTCAAATAAAACAGCTTGCTTTCTAAACAGACGTATGTTACTCTGGATGTAAACAATTTTTTATTATATCCGGTATAGCAGTTCACATCTAGCCTATATGATTCTAAATGGCTGAAAAAACCGGCACTTGAAAGGAGAATTAAAATGGCAGTTATGGCAATTACGTCACAAAATTTTGAAACTGAAGTCATACAGGCAAAGCAGCCTGTTATTGTCGATTTTTGGGCAGACTGGTGCGGCCCATGCAAACGTCTCTCACCAGCGATAGAGGAACTTTCAAACCAGTCTCCAGAAATAAAATTCTGCAAAGTCCACGTGGATGAACAGCCGGAATTGGCTTCCCGTTTTCAGGTCATGAGCATCCCAACGCTAATTTCTTTTAAAGATGGCAGACAATATAAAACTTCGATTGGGCTTGTTTCAAAAAATGAAATTCTGGGCCTTGTGAAATAGCCTTCCTCCAAAGAAAGAGGCCTGTCATTTTCCGACAGGGTTCTTCCTGAACTTTGGGTATTGTTAGAAAGGGGCAGTAGGTTAATACCGTTTTTTAGCCTCAAAATCTTAAAATAAGAATCTCCCATAGAAATCAGTATTTTAAACTTCTGATATGTTATGGGAGATTCTTATTTTTCTTTTTCTGTTTATATTTCAGGGCGCAAAAACCCCTTGGCTGCATTCTTAAAAGTACATTTTTTCTAAGCAGTCTTTTCCTCTGTTTTTCCTTCATATTTTTTGATCCCATTATGAAGAAAATGATGATATTTATTTATGTTTGATATAGCTGGATATATGATTCTTTTTTAAATACAGGAGATTCTTCTCACTGCAGTAACCACTGTCTGCCGTTACCTCATTCAGGATATCCCCAAATGCTTTTTTATGCTTTTCCAAAACCGGGATCAGTGTGTTGTAATCCGACCGGTCATTACTTACATAAGCATGGACTATAAAATAATTCTCTACTGCGATCTGGACATTATACGCTGCCTTTAACTGACCGTTGCGCATGTGGTCATCTTTCATTCTCATAAAGGTGGCTTCCAGATCTGTTTTAGAATAACTGTTCCGGTCTTTTCCCATGATCTCAAAGCATTCTTTATATTCCATAAGACATTCCCCGCAGGCTTCCATTTCTTCATAAAGCTGTTGGATTTCTGGATTTCTTTTTCCCTTTCCATAAACAAACTCAATCTGCTCCTTTTCTGCAGCCTGTGTCAGATTTTTCAGGAGCTTGAGGATTTCCAGTGGGGAACAGTTATCACTCTCGATGATTGTATGATTAGACAATTTTTTATGTTTTGTCAACTTTCGTTTCCAGTTCTTTTCAATGATCTCTCTTACTTTGTCCATTCCTTCAATCACAAACATCTGCGCATGGGGAATATCATATTTAATGCCATATTCATTTTCGTCAATCAATGTGTTATACTTCCGATAGATAGAATCGATGGTATCTAGCAGTCCTGCAAGATGATAATTGACCGTCCCTCTTCATACAAAAGTATAGCGGTTCGCATTGGCTTCTATTTTTGTGCCATCGATAAAAAACCCTTTCAGTGTGACCAGACCTTCTTTTTGCAGGCGGCGAAGGAACTGGTAATTCAGCTCATCCAATACATCAGAGGTCAGTTTTTTATTCTTGAACGCATAGAAAGCATCCCGTTTTGGTTTCTGACCTTTTGTAAGCCAGATAAAAGCGAAGTCTCTTTCGCATAATTCCACAATACGGTCAACAGCCCTTATCCCCGCATGTTTGCGTAAGTAACTACAGCATACATCATAATTGGATTATACCTGGTTCTTCTCTTATCTGAACAATTGGCTAATAAGCCAGAAAAATCTAATTCCTCCATCACTTTTTT
>CAMWXD010000127.1 GCA_947178105.1 uncultured Eubacterium sp.
AAATAAAGACGTTTCAAAGAGTGATTTCCTTGAAAAGCCTTTATTTTCAATCATTCCAGAGCTGCTAACCGGAATCGAACCGGTGACCTCAACACTACCAATGTTGCGCACTACCGACTGTGCTATAGCAGCCTGCTTTTATTCTGCGTTCCTGTGAGAACCAACACAGAACCGACTTCATTAATATACTATAAGTTTCCTGATCTGTCAATATCTATTTTTGGTTTTTTGTTTTGGATACATTGAAAATGCTGTTGCAAAAAATATCAGAAAACACTTGACTTTTATTTCTTACTCCTGTAATATTTATATCAATAATTCTTACTTAAGTAATATTTGCAAAAAAGATGTGCATTTTTTTAAAAAGTGAAGTGAAAGGCGGACAGGTGAATGCGATTGTTAAAAAAGAAGAGGTTAAACCGGAGGCTTTGGATTTTGCAGGTTGTGTTTATCGTTCTTTTTTTGCTGCTATTGCAGCGTTTGTGGGATTTACAGGTGATAAACGGGAAGTCTTATGCTGATGGTTATGAATTGGAAATCAGCAGAAAGGTAACAGATCCAAATACAAGAGAAAGGATGGTGAATATATGAAATATAGAAAAGCACTTGTAAGAGCAGCCAGTGTAGGGATCGCATGGATGCTACTCTGCTGCGGCTGCGCCGGCAAAAGAAATGCTGCACAGGAGCAGGAAATTCAAAGCCAGGAAACCGTAAACCAACAGCCGAATGCTCAAAGGAAAGATGTGCAGGAAAATGTGCAGCCTTCTCCTGAAATGCTGGAGGAGGACTGGTCAGCTTATTTTGACGGGCTTTCCGGGGCAGCGGTTTTGTATGATGCGTCTGCCATGCAGTACAGGATCTATCATAAAAAGCTTGCGCTGACGAGGCGGCCGCCGTGTTCTACTTTTAAGATCATCTCAGCTTTGATTGCCCTGGAGTATGGAATCCTGGATCCTGCGCATTCCACACGTACATGGAGCGGTGAGGAATTCTGGAATGCGGCATGGAACCAGGATCTTACTTTTGACAAGGCTTTCCGCGAGTCATGTGTCTGGTATTTCAGGCAGGTGGCGGATGAAATCGGGCAGGAGCTGATGCAGAAGGAGCTGGATCGGCTGATGTATGGAAACTGTGATATTTCGGACTGGGAAGGGCGGCTGAATACAAATAATCAAAACCGGGCGCTAACCGGATTCTGGCTGGAATCGTCGCTGGCTGTTTCACCGAAAGAGCAGGCGGAGGCAATGGAACGCATTTTTGGAGCGAACTCTGTTTACAAGGAAAAGACGCGGCAGGAATTGAAAAAGGTGATGCAGGTGGAGCAGGCATATACAGATGCTACCATCTATGGAAAAACGGGAACGGGCATGGCAGGAGGGATTGTTGTGGATGCCTGGTTTACCGGTTTTGCAGAAAAGGCAGGCAGACAGGTATTTTTTTGCATTTACCTTGGGCAGACAGACGGGAAAGAGGTAACCAGCGCGGCTGCAAAGGAAATTGCAGTCCGGCTGGTAGGGGATCTCCTGTAACAGAAAAAGAGGATACAGTTTTGCGGCCGAAAGAAAGCGTCAGCGGTTTGCAGTATGACGGCAATAAGAATGGACTGCCAGTATAAAAAACAGCGGAAGTTCTATGATGCAGGCACCGATCATAGCATACGGCATCCAGACAGCCAGGCCGCCTGCCGTTAAAAACCGAAAGTCCGTGAGGGCATAGAGGATGCTTGCCTGGATACTCGTGCCGCTTGTGGGCAGTATAGTGCAGATCCATGCAGACAGCCCGTTTGGCAGCGCCATAAAGACTGCTGTCGGCATGATGCAGGACAGGACGGCTGCGCCGAGGGATACGGCTGTGCTTTTACACCTCGAAGACAAAAACAAGGCAAAGCTCACCGAGGCAAGTACACAGAGCAGCCCTGCAAACGCAAACAGCCATTGAAGCTGTCCGATGTTAAGGTTTATCAGCGTAAGGATGGAGTATAGCATCTGGATGGAGGTCTTTGTGCATTCCCAGCCAAACAGGCTGTTGGCGGTGAGGATGTATACGGCAGAGCACAGCGCAAAGGAAATGCCGCTGATGATAAGGGCGGATGCGGCTTTTGCAATGCCAAGCGTCCGTCTCCCGTATTTGGTGCAGCGCAGGATATGGTCGGCACCGGACTGGTAATCAGCGCTGAATACAGGGGCAGCAGCCATGACACAAAACACAAGTACAAAAAAGCCAAGGATATTCTGATAGTCCATCACAGTCGTATTGATACCCGGATAAACGGTAAACGGCTGTTCCACCTGCTCATACATGCTTACTGCCTTTCGCTGCGCACCAGGGCTTCCTTTCTGTTCCGCTGCAATCAGGGAGGCAAGCCGTTCTTTGCAGACGGCGTCAAAGCGGTCAAGCTGTTCCGGCTGGATCTCTATAAGCGACGGCGCCATTCCGGTGTCCGGGTCTGCAAAAGCTTCCCTGACTCCGTGCAGCAGCGGGGCAATCGGCAGGATTTCGCGTTCATAGACGCCTTCCGGCAAATCGTACGACTCGGTTACACCATACTGTGACAGGCAGGCGTGGTAGGCTTCAACCGCTTTTTTAACCCTGCCGTTTGTAACAGTGCCGGACGCATCCGCCTGTAGCTTTTTTTCATATGCAATCGATGAAAGCCCGGTGAGGCTGGTTTGGTTTCCGCTTTCGTCCTCGTAGCTGCTGTAGCAAAAGGTGACAGGCAGATAAGCGAGCAGAACGGAAAGAAACAGCGCCAAAAAGAGCAGGATCCAGGAAAGCTTTGCTTTCAGCGTCCGTTTTAGTTCCAGATGCAGGATTCTCATGTTTAAAATGCGCATAGCTTTAGATCCCCCTCCTGTCGTATTCTGTCGTAGTTTGCGGAAACATCCACAAATACAGGTCTTCCAGGGTTGGCTCCTGCGCAGCGCAAGCAGAGCTGTATGGGCGGTCAGCCAGGTAGCGTATGGAAACGCTGCCGTTTTCTTCACTGCGCAGACGGATGGCCTGGAGCTTGCTTTCATAGCCTGCGGCGGCGTTTGCCGGGACGGTGCAGCTCCATACCTTGCCGTTTACAAGCTGCGTTAATTCCGCAGTAGTACCGACGGCAAACAGCGTCCCGTCTTTGATAAGTGCGTGGCAGGAAGCGGTATACTCCACATCGGATACAATATGCGTAGAGATCAGGACGATCCGGTTTTGGGCAAATGTGCCGATCAGGTTGCGGAAACGCACCCGTTCTCCCGGGTCAAGCCCGGCGGTAGGCTCATCCAATATTAACACCTGCGGGTCATTTAAGAGAGCCTGGGCAATCCCGACCCGCCGCTTCATTCCGCCTGAAAGCCTGGATATTTTTTTGCTGCGTACATCTGCCAGGGAAAGCTGTTCTAAGAGCCTGTGAATCTGCCGGCGGCTTTTGTGTCTGGAAAGCCCTTTGAGAGCGGCAATATATTCCAGGTAGTCAAAGACCGTAAACGACGGGTGAAAACCGAATTCCTGCGGCAGGTAGCCAAATATGTCACGATAGCGTTCTGAAAGCGTCTGAATGGGGATGCCGCCATACAATACAGCTCCGGAATCCGGCGGCAGGATTCCGGCAATGATCTGCATAAGCGTCGTCTTGCCGGCACCGTTAGCTCCCAAAAGCCCCCAGACGCCCGGCGTAAGCGTCAGGCTGATGTTGCTGAGAGCGGCTTTTTCTTTGAATTGTTTGGAAATATGGTCGATTTGCAGTTCCATATCAAAATTTCCTCCTGTTCCTATTTGAATAAAAAAAAAAACTCCTGTCCTGGTACGATATGATTGTACCAGAGACAGGAGAATCGTTTCCTCGTTTGCATCTACAAGGACTCTCTTTTTTTCTGCGTATTTTCTTACGATTTTCTCACAATATCATTGATTCACAATCCGGTTGCTTCCTGATATAATTTCCTTTTGCTCAGGAAGCCGGACAGTAAACACGGTCAGCCCGTCTTTACTGGAAGCACAGACTGTACCCTTATGCAGTGCAATGATCTGCTTTGCCACTGCAAGCCCAAGCCCGGTTCCGGCAGTACTGCGCTCTGGGTCAAGCCTGTAAAACTGTTCAAAGATATGTGCAAGCTTTTCTTCTGGGATCGTGCTGCCATGGTTGGCAAATTCCAGTATCAGGACATTTTCGCAGTATTTGGCTGTGATTGTGATTTCCGTATGGTCAAAGCTGTAGATTACGGCATTTTGGAGCAGGTTGTCAAAGACACGCATCATTTTGTCTGCATCGCATGTAAACGGCAGGCAATCTGCGGCTTCGATGCGGCAGGACAACCCCTTTTTTTCCAGAATGGGCGTAAATTCGTACACAAGCTGCTCCAAAAGGCGGGCCAGGTCGATTTCGCTGTATTGCAGAGCAATATGGGACAGGTTGTACTTTGCGATTTCCAAAAACTCATTAATCAGGCATTCCAGGCGCTGTGCTTTTGAAAGACAGATGGAAAGGTATTTTTCCTGAAGCTGCCTGTTTAACGTAGGCTCGTCCCGCAGTAAATGCAGGTAGCTTAGGGCAGTGGACAGGGGCGTTTTCAGGTCGTGGGCAAGATACATGATAAGGTCGTTTTTCCGCTGTTCGGAAAGGAGCATTTCATTTTTCTGGCGCCCGATCGTATGCTTTGCCAGATTCAGTTTTCGCTCAATACGAAGCAGCTCAGGGGATAAGGAGATTTCTGCGGGCGTATCTGTAAACAGGGCATCCAGCCCTTTGCTGATCTCTTCAAAATATCTGCTAAACCAGCCAAGGTAAATGTGGAGCAGGACGGCAAACACAGCCAGCAGGGACAGGACAATCAGGATATCCATATGGCTGCGGAAGGTGCGGCCGTACAGCTTTGCAGCCGCAGCCTCGTCCATGCCAAAGACTGTCTGAAACACAGACTGCACTCGGCTTGCAAAATTGCCGCGCAGCAAAAAAGAATAGCCGCTATAGACGAAAACGGCAGCCATAACAAGCATCCCGGCTGTCTGGCAGGCTATTTTTGTACGGAGCTGGCGAAAGCCTGATTTTGGTTTTGCATTGTTTTTTATGTTCTTATTGTTCTTATTTTTCAATCGTATATCCCACACCCCAGACTGTTTTTACAAATTTTGGATTTCTCGGCGGCTCGTCCATCTTTTCCCGCAGCCTGCCGATATGCGCCATTACGGTATTGTTGTTTTTCAAAAATTTTTCGCCCCAGACTGCTTCAAAAAGCTCCTCAGATGGGATGACGCTCCCCTGATGGGCGCAAAGGTACCATAAAATCGAAAATTCAATCGGCGTTAGCGGCAGTTCTTTTCCATACAGGAAGCATTTGTGGGTATCCTGGTTGATCAAAAGCCCCCGGATCTCATATTCCTGTACGGCATCCGCTGCGTCCCGCCTGGGGGCATACTGGCTGTATTGCAGATACCTGCGCAACTGTGTCCTTACCCTCGCCATAACCTCTGACGGATGAAACGGCTTTGTAATATAATCATCCGCACCGATCGTCAGCCCCATAATTTTATCTTCCCGGGCAGTCCTTGCAGTCAGCATAATCACCGGATAATAGGAGGTTTCCCTGATCTTTCTTAAGATTGCAAAGCCGTCTGCATCCGGCAGCATGACATCTAAAATCGCCAGGTCAAAAGCTGTATGCTCAATGCACGCCAGCGCCTGCGTGCCGTTGTAATATTTGGAGACGGTGTAGCCGTCGTTTGTCAGATAAAGCTCTAAGATGTCGGCGAGCTCTTTTTCATCTTCCACTACTAAAATATGGTTGCTCATGCATGAAATTCCTTTCCGTTGGGAGGTGGCAAGCCAGTCTGAGGCAGAGGCTGGAACTGCCATTACAAATCAAGTTCTTTGAAATCAATCCACAAATCATCATAGATCGCTGTCTTTATTTTGTCCTGGAAAGTGTATGCAGAGGTTTCAAAACTATTTTTTTCAAGATGGTATACGTAAATTGATTTTTTAATTGGGTTTACAATCCAGTATTCCCGTACGCCTGCATCTGCATATAAGTGCAGTTTATATATAAAATCATGGCCCAGGCTGCTTGGAGAGGCAATTTCAACAATCCAGTCTGGTGCGCCTGTACAGCCGCGGTCTGTAAGTTTTTCCGGGCTGCATATAACACTGATATCCGGTTCCACTATAGTTTTACTGTCTTCAAACAATTTAACAGCAAATGGGGCGGGATAGACGCGGCAGGAACCATGTTTGGATCGAATATAAAGATTGATCTCAGTATTTATAAAGTTTAAGACTTCCTGATGGATCCGGCTTGGTGCAGCCATATTATAGAATTGTCCATGGATTAGTTCCGCCCGGACATTTTCAGGCAGGCTGTAGTAATCATCTTCAGTATAGTGTTTGGATTCTGCTAATGCTTGTGACATGGCGTGGTTCCTTTCTTACATCTTTACGGCCTTATGGCACTTTCATATGGATCTTATGCCTTTTTCTTGTTTGAGCGGTGAAATCATAAATCAACGACTTATGCGAATATTATAGCGGATACAATTCTATGTGTCCATAAGAGATCATAAAAAATTAGCCACTATCTTTAGACAGCAGCTTTTCGTAAAATATAAAAATTAGTCAAAAATTAGTCAAAACGCAAAATCAGCCAATATTTGTCAGAATAAAAACCCCACAACCAGCATAAAATAAGACTTCACAAAATATTCACAAAAAATATTAGCACTCACTCTTGATAAGCCTGTGTTCAAAAATGTCTTTATTCATCCTTGCTTATCCTTAAAGTAAAAGTAAGGGTTTTTTAGAAAATTTGTCCAATCTGTGAAAGCATCATGTGTTATCATTATTCATCTTTCTTTTCTAAAAGTATGTCAAAAAGTATGTCAGAGGTAAGATATGGAAGAAGGATAGATTATAGTTGTATATTATAAATATGACACAATAGAGAATGGCAGAACAGTAAGAGCACATCGTTGCTCTTATTTTATTGTCTGAAAATATGCAAACAGAAGGAGAAAACAAATGACGTACAAATGGTTTCAAAAGGAAGAACTACACACAATGTCTGAACTTAGGGCATATTATCGGAAGCTATTAAAACAACACCATCCAGATAACGGCGGGGACGTTGACACCATGCAGGAAATCAATGCCGAATATGACGCGTTATTTGCCAGTTTAAGGCATAAGGAAGATAAAGGCGAACAGACATATACCTATAAGGAAAATGCGCGATTTAAGGCAATCCTGAATGAAATTACAGGCTATAACATAGACGTTGAGATCATCGGTAGCTGGATATGGGTATTTCAATGCTATGCATATAAAGACAGGCTGAAATCGCTTGGGTTTAAATATGCTGCAAAGAAAAAAGCTTGGATATGGCATGCTGGAGAATATAGCAGGTATCGCAAAAAGGATATGACACTTAACAGTATCCGTGAAAAATATGGTTCACAGATGGTAAAAAAGAAATCAGTTCAGTGTTTATTGAAATAATTTGATATATGGGAATTGGCATTAGAGAGTGAAAAGACAGCCATGATTTGAACTGGCAGGAAAAGAAATAAGAATTTTGGTACTTTTCCTGCCTTATACTGATGTATAAAGGAAATCATAGTAAGTTAGGATGTTTCTTTTTTTATCAATATGCTATTGAGTATTTTCATTATGAAACGCTTGTATCAGATTGTTTAGTATCTGTATTTGGGATTCTGACAATCCTTTTGTAGAAACATAATCCGATACTGGCTGATTATTTAATAAATAATCAACCGATACATGAAATGTATTTGACAGTTTTAATAGCATTGCTATAGAGGGCTGGCGTGAATTTGATTCTATATTGCAAATTGCGGCTGGTGATACATTTAATATTTGTGCAAGCTCTTTTTGGCTGAATTTTCGGGATGTACGCAAGTCTTTTATTCGTTCTCCTACAAGAATCATATGATACTTCCTTTCCAATTAGAAAATAATATATTCAAATAGTGTACCCTTTATTGATATTCTATTGGATAATATAATTATCATAGAGTTAATTTCTGATAATATTTGATATTTTCTTTTGGAAAATAAAATTAGCTAATTGTTAATTTTTTCGTTGACATACATGTGGAATGCTCTTATAATTTTATTGAGCAGCCTGTTATTTTTTAGAATAAAAGAAGGATATGGCACATTTTGTTTTATATAACAGGTTTTTCAGAAAGGTTGTAAAAAGAGTTTATGCTGCATAGTTCCTGTAACTATAGTTTGCAAATAGAGTATGTGTAGGGCATATTTTTAATTGTCAGGGAAGGAGAACGTTTATGACGACAGAAAGAGTAGATTCTTATTTTTTAGCGAACAAACAAATGTTCCCGGATGAAAAGATCATGTACATCAGGGAAAAAATGTTAGCAATGGACGACAGCAGGTTTGGAATGGTGGACAGCATTACGTTTAAAAATCCTACTGCGGTGTTAATTGTCTCCATTTTTGTTGGATGGCTAGGGATTGACCGTTGTATGGTTGGCGATATCGGATTGGGTATTTTAAAGCTTATATCTATGGGTGGATGTTTTATATGGTGGTTTGTAGATATATTTGTAACCTATAAGAAGGCGCGAGAACAAAACTTTGCAAAAATCATGACGATGATTTAATAATAAGTATAAAGGCAGCATTTTTACAACTTTTAAAAGCATAAAAAATATAACAGGCAAAAAGGGGGAGTATTGAAATGGACAGAATAAGTAGTGTCTGCTGATTAGGTTTAAAACACTTGATTTTACTGACTTTTACCGCACTT
>CAMWXD010000128.1 GCA_947178105.1 uncultured Eubacterium sp.
GCATTTCTCCTGCCTGCGATAACTCCTGCGGAAGCATTGGTATGCCGCCGGCTGACGGCTGCGTTTTGGCTTGTGCAGCAGGTGCCGTCTGCGGAAGCCTTTTTGGCGGAGCGTCTGGATAGACGTCCTGTGGTGTGGAGCGGTAAGAGACCACCTTCCAGTCCACGCTGAAATTTTCATATACAAGCGCCTGCAAGTCTTCGACGCGGTTATTCACCAAAATATCCGCATCCGGATCCAGCTCCACATCCATAAACTCCGCTAACTGCCCGACTGTATAAAAGCTTCTCGTCACGATCGCATCATTTTCTTTGATCTCATACGTCGGCGGCTCCAAAATCCCGTTTACTTCCACATATCTTGGACAGGTAATCAGCTTGCCGTTTACTTCGAAGGCAATGGTAGAGCTTCGGTATTCCTCCAACTGCCCGACGACATAATGTGCCTCCCTGCCTGCGGTAGAAGGCTCTATCGTAATCTCACAGTTTGGCTCTATCGGCGTATTGATCGAAGCCGGACGGTCATTCATACGGATAATCGCCGCCTCTCCGGCGTCTCCCCGCACAATACGCGGCCTGCCGTTTACCGTAAAGTTAATCTCCCGCCCGCGTTTCGGGAACAACTGGTCATTCGGGAAGCCAGCCTGGATCGCCGCATCTACAATCGTCAGTTTATTATTGTCATACAGTTTTAACCGCTCACCGTTAAACCGTACCATAATAAAGTTGTTTTTCTGCTCATAATAATTCAGGCAAATGCCAATCGGCGTCACGAGCAGCGGGTCTTTTACGATATCCTCCTGCAAAAACTTGACTTCCTTTAATACTTCTTCGCCGCGCAGCGCTACACGTTCCTGCGGCAGCTCCAGCTTTTTGGCAAGCATTTCGTCAAAGCCATGTATTTTTCCGCCCCCGCCGACGATAAACGTAGCGCTGACGCTCTGGTCGCCGTTGAGCTCCTTAATCTTTTCCGCCACATCAGTCGTCATCTTATCCACCAGCGGCTCCGTCAGCTCCCATACTTCCTCTGACCGGATCGTATGCTTCAAGCTCATAATGTCTTCAAACTCAATCTCGTCGTCCACCGCCGCCGACAGCTTGATATGCTCCGCCATCTTAAAATCGACAAGATAATGCTGTACCAGCATTTCTGTCAGCTCATCGCCGGCAAACGGGATCATACCGTAGGCAATAATGCTGCCGTCCCTTGTCAGCGAAATATCCGATGTCCCGGCGCCCACATCGACCAGGGCAATGTTCAGCATACGGAAATTTTCCGGGATCGCCACATCAATCGCCGCAATCGGCTCCAAGGTCAGGTTCGCTACCGTAAGCCCCGCAAAGCCGACCGCCATATACAAGCCGTCCACAACGTCCTCCGGCAGAAAGGTAACGATGATTTTTTCCGATATTTTATCCGCCTTATGGCTCTCCAGATTGGAAAAGATCTCATCGTTGATATAATATTTCATAACCGAATAGCCGACACAGTAAAACTTGTATTTTGTATCATTTGCCTCCTTTAATTCCTGTGCCGCTTTGTCTACCCCAAGCAGGTCAAGCGTATGGATATGTTCTCCTGTCACAACTGTCTCTTCCGGGAACTCATACTCTACATACGTTGTCACTGTCTTTAGCACACGCCCGGCAGCCGCGATGCATACTTCTGTCAGCTCTTCCCCGATCTGGTCTTCCAGCTTTTCCTTAATAATCGAGATCGTACGCCCGACCCTGCCGATATCATGAATCTGTCCGTCCAGCATCGCTCTTGTCTCATGTTCCATCGCATACTGCGCGACTACGATAAATTCCTTGTCTTTTTTATATCCTACCGTGCCTACCACATTGCGCGTACCGATATCCAGTCCGAATACGTATTGCAGCTCCTCCTTTTGTGAATGCTCCCGTTCGAGTGCTCTTTCCATGCTTCTGTCTCCTTTATCATTCAGCAGTTGCGCCAACTGCAAATAAACCTGCGCAATCGGGCCGTTATTGTCAATGACCACCTGGCAATGTCTGCGGTATTCCCTCTCGGAAAGCTGCGCCTGAAATATCTGCTCGATCTTTTCATCTGAATAGCCGCGGTTTTCGATCAGGCGAATCCTCCGGTTTTCTTCCGTTACATAGACATACCACAATTCATCACAGATCTGCCCGTAGCCATCCTCGATCAAAAGCGCCGCTTCCAGCACGACATAATCCGTCGAACCGCTCCGGCGTTCCTTTTCCACCTCTTTTAAAATATATTCCTTCACCGCAGGATGGACAATGCTGTTAAGCCGCTCCCGCTTTTCTTCATCCGCAAAAATAATATCAGCCAGCCGCTGCCTGTTGAACCTGCCGTTATGCAGCCATATTTTTTCTTGGGAAAACTCCTTTTGCAGCCTCACATAACAATCATATCCCGGCTCCATAATCTCATGGGCGACCTCATCCGCGACCAACGTCCTGACTCTGTAGTTTTTTCTCAGATAGGCAAGTATCGTAGACTTTCCTGCACCGACACCGCCTGTAATCCCAATAAATTTCATTCCGTTCACCATGACCATTTCTATTTTGCTTCATACCAGTTTGTACCAGAATGCATATCAATCTCCAATGCAACAGCAAGGTCTGCCGCATGATGCATCTCGTCTTCTAAGATTTCTGATACCTGCGAGATTTCTTCCTGATAAGTCTCTACAAGCAGCTCGTCATGCACCTGCAAAATCAGCCTGGAACGCAGCCCTTCTTCCAAAAGCCTGTCGTGCACGCGGTTCATTGCAATTTTAATAATGTCTGCCGCCGTTCCCTGGATCGGCGAATTCATCGCCACACGTTCGCCAAAAGAACGCTGCATAAAATTACTCGACTTTAACTCCGGCACCGGACGGATACGCCCAAACATCGAGACTACCTTGCCCGTATCCTTTGCTTCCTTTACCTTCTGATCCAAAAACGCCTTGACGCCAGGATACGTCTGAAAATACTGTTCAATATAATCCTGCGCTTCTTTCCTGCTGATGCTAAGATCCTGGCTTAGTCCAAACGAGCTGATCCCATAAACAATACCAAAGTTCACAGCCTTCGCATTTCTGCGCTGCAAATCCGTCACCTCGTCAAACGGGATATGGAACACCTGCGACGCAGTCATCCGGTGGATATCCTGCGCTTCTTTATACGCCTGGATCAAATTTTGATCCGCAGACATATGCGCCAGCACACGCAGCTCGATCTGCGAATAATCCGCATCCAAAAACACACAGCCCTCCCTCGGCAGGAATACCTTGCGTATCAGCCTGCCAAGCTCCATCCGAATCGGGATATTCTGTAAATTCGGCTCAGCCGAGCTTAAACGCCCCGTCGCCGTAATCGTCTGATGAAACGTCGTATGGATCCGCCCGTCCGGCGCAATAAACGCAGCAAGCCCATCCGCATACGTCGATTTCAGCTTGGCAAGCTGGCGGTATTCCAGGATTTGCGCGACAAACGGATACTCCGGAGCCAGCTTGTCCAGTACGTCCGCAGCCGTAGAATAGCCGGTTTTCGTCTTTTTGCCATACGGCATTTTCAGCTTTTCAAATAAAATCACACCCAACTGCTTCGGCGAATTGATGTTAAATTTCTCTCCTGCCCCTTCATAGATAACCTGCTCTAATTCCTCAATCCGTTCTTTCAGCTTTCTGCCGTACTCCTCCAGCGCATCCGCCTCAACCCGGACACCCTCCTTTTCCATATCAGAAAGCGTATAGACAAGCGGCATCTCCACGGTGTCAAACAATTCCTTCATCCCCGCCTCTTCCAGCCTGTCCGCCAACACATCCGCAGCCGCATAAGCCGTATACGCCGGATAACATACTGCCTCCAGAAACTCCTGCGGCTTTTCGTCCATCGCTGCTTCATACGATAATTTTGCAAGCAAATCCGCCCTGGACGGAAGCATCTGCCCCAGATAGTCCTTTGCAAGATCTTCATATGGATATTCGTTTTTCAGAGGATTCAGCAAATAAGCCGCAATCGTAACGTCAAACAACTGCTTCTGCGCCGGAATCTCTACAAATTTCAGGATATGCTTGACGTCAAACGCCGCCACAAGATTCCCTGACGTTAAAATCTGCGCAAGCTGCCTGAATAGCTCTTTCGCAGATATTTCATCCGCAGGCTTTGCTAGCTCTTTCACAGCGCAGTCGTCCTGATCTGCACAAGCCGCGCGGCATTTGATAAAATAAATCTCTGTTTCTGAAACAGCCGCCGCCATGCCGTACAAAACGCCCTTTTCCTCAACAAGCTGGACGGCAGACTTTTTTGCCTGCTTCATCTGTTCTAAAATACGGCACGCCTGTCCCGGATCCGTAACCAACTGAAAAAACTGTGCGGCAGCGCTTTGCTTTTTCACATCCTCCTGCCCCTGGAATCTGGACAGCATATTTTTAAACTCCAGGCGCTGGCACAGCTCATATGCCTGCGGCGTATACAGGCTGCCAAGCTTCGCCTGCGCAGGATCATAGTCAAGCTCTGCATGTACCTCAATCGTTACCAGCTTTTTGGAAAACTGCGCCTTTTCATAATGTTCCCGAAAAGACTCCCGCATCTTTGACTTCGGCATCTCATCGATGTGCGCATATGCATTTTCAATACTGCCATACTGGCTGATCATCTTAACAGCCGTCTTTTCCCCGATGCCCGGCACACCCGGCACATTATCCGAAGAGTCGCCCATCAGCGCTTTTACATCAATAAACTCCTCCGGCGTGACACTGTATTTCTCCATCACCTGCTTCGCATGGTAATCTTCTACTTCAGTTCCTGTCTTTTTCGTCTTTGGAATCCGTATCTTGATCTGCTCAGACGCAAGCTGCAGCAGATCCCTGTCGCCTGATACGATGGAAACCTGCATTCCCTGCGCCTCACAGCGCTTTGCAATCGTACCGAGCAGGTCATCTGCTTCGTATCCCGCCTTTTCCACGATCTTAACGCCCATCGCCTTTAGCATTTCCTTCATCAGCGGCACCTGCTCCCGCAGCTCCGGGTCCATCGGCTTCCTTGTCCCTTTGTAATCTGCATACATCTTATGACGGAACGTCGGCGCGTTCACATCAAAAGCAACGGTCAGATAATCCGGCTGCTCTTCTTCCAGAATCCGAAACAAAATGTTTAAAAACCCATATACCGCATTGGTATGCAGCCCTTCGGAATTTGACAGGTTCGGAATGCCAAAATATGCCCTGTTCAATATACTGTGCCCATCGATCAAAACCAGCTTTTTGCTCATGGATGACTCCTTTACCATTATTCTATAATCTCTTCCCCGTCCTCATCATAAAGGGTAAAGAATTTTGTGTCAATCTCAGGATATGACCGTTTTAACGAAATCGGTTTCCCGCTGTGGCTCAGGAAACAATGCTCACTTTCCGCAACCGCCCGCAGCTCTCCAGTCTCCTTATCCGTCATGCGGTACGCCACCTTCATCTTCACACCGTTATAATCCACAATCCGTGCTTCAATCACAACCGTATCGCGAAAATGCACCATGCTCTTATATTCACATTTCACCGAAAGCACCGGGCTTAGGATCTCCATTTTCTCCATCGCCTTATAGCTAAACCCCATCTGGTCCATCAGGCTCATCCTCGCCTCTTCCATCCATTTAATATAGTTGGAATGGTGGATGATCCCCATCTGGTCTGTCTCATAGTACTGCGCCATATGCTCATATGGTTGTACTTTGATCTTTTCTGCTGTGTATGGTTTTATTCTGGTGTCTTTTACTGACATGCAATCACCCTTCCTGATTTTTATTGTTCCTACGTGTTTATCAATGGTTTTGAGTTTTGTACATAACAGTTATTATGCCACAGTGGGTACACAATTTCAAGATGTAAGGATAATTTGTTTAGAGCCCATCCCGTATCAATCGTATTTTTGCCGAAATCTCACACACCTCGCGAAACCACATCCATCCTTCCTGCACCAGGTCTGGCTCAATCCAGTATTCTCCGTCTGAAAGCTCCTGCACGCTGACTTCCAGCAGTTCCTGCGTACACATGCCAGGCTGTATTGACGTATTCAGCACCGACCGCATTCCGTCAAAAACGACCATCTCACCATCGTCCTTTCGGATATGATAAGACAAATGAACAGGATACGGCTGCTGTGATTTCAAAACGCCTTTTCCCTCATTTTTGATTTTTACGGGAATTACCAGCGGCTTTGAGCCGTCTGTCCTGATACATGCACCTTCACATGCAATCTGCACACACACTTCCTGCTTTTTTAGCCTGCCATTGGACACCAGTTTTAGCAGCTCTTCTGCCAAAATATGCTTCCCTGCCACCGCGGTCACTTCATTTTCTATCTGCTGCATCCCGATATCCGATAGCTGCTCTATCGCCTCAATCTTTCCGCTCCATACATATACAGACGAAAAATACCTGTTTAATGTTTGCTTTAACGTCATAGGCCGCTGTTCATTGATATGCATACGTTCCTCATAACGGCTTCTCGGATTCGCGGGCAGAAATCCCCCCCCCCGAATTTACCGCCTGCACCTGCCTGGCATATACTTTTTCATAATAATCCAGGTTCGGCGCTGTATGAATATACAACACCCCATTCTCCGTCAGCAGAAGCGCTATTTTTTGCAGCAGCTTTTCCATCACCTCTGCTTCAATATGCTCATAAACATCCGCCATAACGATCTTATTGTATTTCTCCTTTTGATCTAGCTGCATAATATCCCCGCATTCATACCGAAGGTTCTGTCTGTCCTGATACTTCCCAAAATTCTTCTTCGCGATCGCAACGGCTGCCTTGGAATAATCAATGCCCACTGTTTTGGAAGCATATCTGGAAAGCATATAAGTGAGCTCTCCGCGCCCGCATCCGATATCCAAAATGCAGTCTCCATCTTGCGGCTCAACCAAATACATCATATTTGCAAGCCTTGCATCCAGACGCTTTCCATGGAATTTCTGAAACTCCGCAAACCCGCCGCAGTCCTGCAAATAATACTCCTCGTCATACTCCCCCTGGATATCGGCATAATGCCCCGATGCATCCTGTTCCCTCGCCTTCAGCCGGATGTGTGTGATACACTCCCCCTCATAAGACCTTTCCACGCAGCTGATCAAAACCTTATATTTTTCTATAAAAGCATTCACACACTGTTCCACACTGCGTTTTTTCCCAGGATTTTTTATATAAATATCCTCCGCTTTTTTCACGCCTTCTTCCATTTTCTGAAACAGTTCTTCCAAATTTTCCGTCGGATCCAGTAAAATCCGATGAGCCTTATGAAAGAAAAATACCTGTCGTTTTTTCGTAATCCACTTCTTTTTCATATACTTTTTCTCCTGACATCTTCTGCGCTTTTTTACTGTTTTTCATTCCTTTTTTATCGTAATCACATAGCTTTGTCTACAACGCTTTTTTCCTCATTTATTTTTCTTCATTTTTCTTTTCTTCTATATTAATAATGCATTCGTATTTACGCTTCTGCCTGTTTCTTCCTTTATTTCTATATGAATTTTATATGATTTTTATATGATCGAGCAGCACCGCAATTCCAAGGCTCCTTTTGTCCTCATTGATCCCTTCCTCATACGGCACAAACAGTTTGGACGTACGAACCACCAGCAAATGCCCGCCTGTATCCATATGCACGCCGTCCTCATCCAGCAATATTTCAATATCTCCTTCCTGCTTGATCGGACATGCATTCACTTTTTGTACGCCATCCCAGAGTACCTGCATGTCCCCCTGACGGATACCGGAAAAATACGGAATAACAATTTTTTG
>CAMWXD010000129.1 GCA_947178105.1 uncultured Eubacterium sp.
ATTAATTCCAGTTGCAATTACAATAATAACAACTATAGAAAAACCAATACACTTAAACAAAAATATCATTTTATATGTCCCCTTTCATCGTATACATTATTTTCTTATATTCTTCAATTAAAATTTTTGCAATGTCATAATCAATTTTTTCATCTATTGCCATTCTTTTAATCAGTGATATATATGGTTCGCTTTCTACATCATCATTTATTTTAATTTTTTGAATCAGTTTATCTAATCGCAGCCTAACAGTAGGATATGTCACTCCATATAAAATAGCCATTTTTTTTAATGATCCAGATTCCAACACAAATTTCTTTATAAACTCTATATCTTCATCTTCTAATTTTGATATCCACAAAGGCAGAATGTCATTTGACATTTTGTTAAATTCTCCTTTTATCTTTTATTTTTATAATATTTATTATATGCTTTAACTATCCGAAAGTCAAGAATTTATTAAGGCAAGTATACAGACTTATAACTAAAAAAGCTCCCCATATATAAAACTACCTGTCTGAATCATTTTAACAGTTATTATTCAAAAAATGACTGGCGGTTATAAGCACAAAAATTTGTATATTTTTACTGAACAGCAAAATACCCCATTTCTATTGCTTTATAGTGTTCCGTCTGACACGTTCCTCCTTGGTTGACTTCTAAGGTACATTCGTCCGAAAATCCTTATAAATCCAGCATTTTTTAAGTATCGTAGTCGTTCCATTTGAAAGAACATTCCAAGCGATACATATAAAAGCAATTAAACGTTCACCATTTTTCATTCAATTGTAGACGCTTTGTTTGGTAAAACTCCAACAATTATAAAAACTGCTTTGTGTTCTATTTTGAAGTTTTTATTTCTTTCAAATACAAAATACTCTAAACTACCATTTATGAAAACTTTTCTTCTTTGTATCAATCCATAGTTGATAAAACATCATACACTAACAAAACTGGTTCATTATAATCTTTTAACAATGAATCATGAGAAATAAAATACATTCTTTCTGTTTTTGCCTGTGCTAACAGTAGCCGGCCAAAAAGATCCCGGTGTCTGGGCACATCCTCTGAACGTTTCAAAGATTCCATAGCAAACATATGCTCCACTGTGAAGTTCTCTTTGAACAAAGCATACTTAAGGCCTACTCCCCAAATATTTACTATACTGAAAAAAATAGTATTATCTTCATTGAGCAGTATCTTCCTGCATTTTTCCGATAACTTCGGATCATCACGCAATGCCCATATTAACATATGTGTATCTGCCAGATATTTCATATGTCTGTACCCTCAAATAAATCGAAAATTTCTGTATTCCACACATCAAAACCTTCAGGGTCATTGATAATCCCTTTTCCCAAACCTATTCTTTTAGAAGTATCCAACGATTTATTCTTTACTGTGCCTTCTATGACAGGCGTAAGCATTTTACGCATTACATCAACAATTAGTTTTACATTCTCATCAGACAAGCTGTAAATTAAGTTTGTTGCTTCCTGTTGGATTGTCATAATGCCGCCTCCTCACATCTTCCATCTGTAATACAGTATAGCATAATCCGTATAATTTTCACGAGTATATAAAAGCAGTGTGTTTATTCTATCCCCAAATAAAACACACTGCTTTTATATCTTGTTTCCCAATATTATAACCGTCGCTTCTAATTATAAATACTTCTCTGCTTCCCCAAAAGTTAATTGATGGTTTTTAACCAGCAGCTCTTTAATTTGATGATCGCTGACTCCTAACTCCCGGAAACTTTTTACCGCACATAAAATCTCATTCTTTTTCGTGTCTTTTTTCACGCTTTCCCTAATTTTATTGATTTCCGGTTCCATAATTTCCAATAATGCCTGACACATGCTCCCATCTCCTCTCAATTCTTCTACAACATGCTGGTTTGCCCGGATGCTTACTTCCAAAACGGACTCTGCAAGCTCTCTGTCGAATTTTTGTTTCATGGATTCTATTTTTTTAAGCAGTTCTTCCATGTCCTGCTTTCCCATTTTATCAGATAACGCCCTCAGCCATACATGGGTTTTTCTGTCCAGTTCTCTGGATGCAATGATCTGGGTTGGAAACAAAACAGAGTCCATTATATAATAAATTCCGCGGTATGGGTTTTCCATATGGATACCATGATTTTTAAAATATGCAAACAAGCCGTCCGGCCTGGTCTCCCTGATCATGGACACTGTGATATCACATGCCCTGCGTTCATCCACCGTGTCACCGTATGCTTTGTAAAGGCCAGCATATGCCCCAGCTTTATAAAACGCATCTATGTTAAGGCTGTCATCTGGTGATTTATATTCTAAAATGTTGTACTTTCGGAATATCTTTCCTATTTTGTTGACAACCTGAATATCACTGTCTTTCTTAATAACCAGCAGATCAATTTCCAAAGGCTTGGTATTCAGGTTATATTCCTTCTCATATATCAGATCTGCCCTGTTTTCAGCAAATTCCAAATCCATTGCAGCTACAAAGCCTGGATGCCACTGTATTTTTACGTCACTCATTTGTTATCTGTTCCCCCTGCTTATTTTACAGTATATCATAATCCATGATTATTGAGAATGCCCTTTTTTCAATAATATCCATATTTGTCAATCATTTAACGGCTTATTATATTGTATCGTTACATTATTCATGATTGACCTTAACCTAATTGATAAGCTGCTCTCTCCCCTATCCAAGCGCCTCCTTACGCATTTTCAGCAAGATCTTCTTCTCCAGCCTGCTCACCTGCACCTGGCTCATCGAAAGCTCCTGCGCTGTCTGCACCTGTGTCTTATCCTGGAAATAACGAAGCTCGATCAATCTGCGTTCCTTCTCTTCCAGCTCGTCCAAAAGCTGCCGAATCAGCATGTCATTTAAAATTTTTTCCTTCTCCAGGTCGCCCGTGCCGCCTGCCGCAAAGCCTCCATACTTTTGCCCCACTCCCTTTCCTTCCGCGATCTGGTCTACCAGATACAGCTCGCTTCCGTCAGACTGGTACACGCTGCGGTAAATGGATTCCACCTCCATATTTGCTTCTGTTGCCATAATGATATCCTCCCGGCTAAGCCCGGTTTCTTCGGATAATTCCTGTATCGACGCCTCCCTTCCTTTTTCCTGGCTGATCTTTTCTGCAGCTTTGCGGATGCGCCAGCCGTTTTCCTTTAGGCTTCTACTGATGCGCACCAGCCCGTCGTCCCGCAAAAACCGGCGGATCTCGCCGCTGATCAGCGGTACTGCGTATGTTGAAAATGCTACCTGATATGTAACGTCAAATTTATCGATTGCTTTCATCAGCCCAATGCTGCCGATCTGAAACAATTCCTCCCTGTCGTGTCCACGGTGTTCAAATCTCTTGACAATGCTTCCTACCAATCCAAGATTCTGCTTCACCAACTCCTCTTTTGCATCTGGATCGTTCTGCTGCGCCCGCAGGAGCAAAGCCATTGTCTCCTCCATAGGCTGTCAGGCTCCCGTCCCAAACTGCTTGACCATACGTACCGTCGTGCCCTGTCCTGGTGCAGAATCCACCTCTACGTCGTCCATAAACGCTTCCATAAACGCAAATCCCATGCCAGAACGCTCCAGCTCCGGCCGTGTCGTGTAAAATGGTTCTTTTGCCTTGGGCACATCCTCGATCCCTTTTCCATAATCGACCACTTCGATCTGGATCTGCTTTTTTTCCTTTGCACAGGTCAGGTAGATCTTGCCAATCCGGTTTTCATAGCCATGGATGATCGAGTTTGTGACTGCCTCGGATACCGCAGTTTTTACATCCGCAAGCTCGTCCAGCGTCGGGTCGAGGTCAGCCAGAAACGCCGCCACTGCCACCCGTGCAAACCCTTCGTTCGCCGAATAAGAATCAAACCGGATACTCATTTCATTGCGATTGTTCCGCTCATTCATAAGTTACCGCCTCCGTTTCTATCAATTTATGCAGCCCGGATATCCGAAAGATTTTCTGTATCCGGTCATTCATATGCTGTGCCTTCACACTCCCGCCACAGTAGCTCATATTGCGGCACCTGCCGATCAGCACGCCGATCCCGGAGCTGTCCATAAACTCTGTGCCTGCAAAATCAAAGACAAGGCTGCGCACCCGGTACGAATCGATCAGCAGATCCGCTTCCATACGGAGCTGTTCTGCGGTGTGATGGTCTAATTCCTTCGGCATCGATATCGTAAGGCATCCCTCTTTTAATTCGTAGTGACATTCCATCGTAAAATCCTCCTGTTTTTATATTCCTTTGGCACCTGTACTGATGCAGCACTGTGCCCATGTACAAAAAAAGACGCCGGCATACCTGTTGCCAACGTCTTTTGTATAAGCATTATTCTGTTTCCAGCTTCGTTTGTACTTCCGGCAAATACTTATATTTTGCGTTATTTGCCTTATATGAGCCTGGGTACTCATCAATGACTTTTTGATACAGCGGTGCCGCCTTCTCGTATTCTTCAATGATCCGGTATGCCTGCGCCAGATAATAAATCGCATCCCCGCTGTGGTACGTATCGTCCACATCCACGACTTTTTGCAGCAGCTCCGCAGCCTGCTGGTAGCTGCGCGACATATAGGCATTATACCCCTCGGTATAGGCTGTTTCCAGGTATTTGGAGTTCAGCTCGGTCTGTATGGAATCATAGACCTGCTTTGCCTCTGTGTCCAGCCGCTTCACATCTACCTGCCCAAGCGCTTCCTTTGCCTCATCCAGCCCGCCCTGCTGAAAAGACTGGTAAGCGGCAAGCAGCCTCTGATAGCTGGAGATCTGTGTCTTCGTTGTTTCCTTGTCCGCTTTTGCCGACTCCACATTTTTCGTCAGCTTTGCCACCTGGCTTTCCAGCTCCTGTATCTTTTGGTTTTTCGTTGCAATCGTATCGTTTGCATCCGATACCGCAGTATTCGCATCCTTCTGCACCGTCTGGCGGATGCTTGGGACGATCAGAAAATACGTCGCCGTCACACCGATCACAAGCCCTACAAGTATATTTAAAATCATCATCCAGCCTGAATTATCACGCAGGTTCGTCGGCTGGATAATCGTATCCGTCCCGTTGCGGTATTCCACCCGGTTTTCCTTTTTTTTCGGCTTTCGGCTTTCTGTATCAGCGCCTGAACGTCCCTCAATTTCAGCCAGATAACGCATTGTTGTCGTATTGCCGCAGTCGATCTTTTCTGCGGCGCGCAGCGACTTTCTTGCCAGGTCATACTTCCTGTCACGAATATATAAAAGCGCAAGGAGCTGATGCGCCTTTACAAGCTTTGGATTGGTCGATATGATTTTTTTTAGCTGGATGACCGCCAGGTCTTCGCTGTCCTGCTGGCAGTAAAGGAGCGCCTGATTATACTTTTTAATCGTCTGGTTGACCGTATTCAGCAGCGACGTATTGCTCTGCACCTCATGCAGGTAGCTGTCTGCAATATTATCCTTGCCCTTCTGGTTTTTGCTGATCACCCATTCGCTTAACGCAGACACGGTCTCTCCCATCTCATAGTAAATTAGGCCAAGCAGATTTCTTGCCTGGATATTTCCTTTATAATATTGCAGGCTTGCTTTTAAGGAATCCGCCGCACCGGATAAATCCCTTACCTTTGCCCGCTCCAGGCCGACATTGTACAAATAATTCGAAATTGCTATCAGTTTTTTATACATCTTTACATTCATCCCGCAATTTGGGCACGTCTGTTCCGCCCCCAACTGCGCTCCACATTTAAAACATTGCATATCGGCTCCTTCCTTGGACTATCGGTTGCGTCTTGCTTCTTTTATCATCTCCTGTAAAATATCAGTCATATCCGTCAGGTTATGGCTGTAGATCGCTTCTTCCGCCTCTTCCACTTCTAAGCTTGGCTGAAACTTTTTCAATTCCTCTTCAAAATCTATCATCTGTAGTCCCTCCGTCTGTTTTTCTTAAACGAATTTATTATAGCATATCCTGCCGCTTTGTAAAGAAACGGTTGTCTGGTTTTTTCGTCAAAAACAAACAGCAACAAAATCCAGCCCATAAAAACTCGCCTTTGGCGAAGGGCTGGATTCTTCTCAACGTTTACACCTTCTATGGAGCAGTATCAGGCACCCCAGTCTGACAGCTTGCGCATAATGACCTTATCCTGCTGCTTGATAAAAATAATATCATTGAATATGTCCTTGCATGAGGTATCACAACTGTCAATCGATACATACACACCCGGAAATACTTTTTTGCGCACTTTAATATTCGCACCCCTTGCGCTTTCCAGCATAAGCTGAAGCTTCTTTAACGCTTCCTCATCCGCCGCCTTGCGCGCCAGATCGCGTACCCGGATCCTGACTAACTGTACCCTTCTCGGGTCATCCTTGCATGACTGGCCGGTCTTTTCCTCATATTCCTGGAATTTTTGTAAGATCGTTTCTGCTTTATTGATGTTGGCGGTCGCCGCCTTGATACTGTTGTTTAACTCCTCCATCTTCATACGGACTTCGCCGCCGTTGCCGACAAGCACATGCGTCCTGATCTCTGCGTTGTTTCCGATGCTGTTTGCTTCAATCCCGCTGACTGCATGGACGCTGCCGCCTACAATACATCCCTTTTTGCTCATCACAAACGCGCTGCCTTCACAGTAGACGTTGCTGTTCAAAAAGATATCTGCCGTAATATCCCCTTTGCTGCGCACGGTAGCAAACTCAAAAAATTTCGCGGAAATATTGCCCTTTGCATCAATCACACTTTTTCCATTGCCAAGCACTCCGCCTGCTAATACAATATCCTTATTTGCAAAAACACTGCCGCCCTGCACAACGCCGTCAATGGTCACCGTACCTGTCGCACGGATCTCCACGTCATCCACGCTGCCGTGAATAATGACATCGCCGCGGAACTCGATATTGCCCATATTGGCATCTACATCGCCGCTTACCTCATAGACCGGCAGAATATTGATCTTGTCATTGATCTTATCGATCTTGCCCGTGATGGAAGCGACATAAGTGACCCCATCCGCCTGGCACTCAAATCCCCTGCCGCGCAGCGGAGGAAGCTCCCTGCCCACTCTTGCGCGCAGCGGGGTATCTTTTACCGTATATCCGTCCTCCCCCTGAACTGCCGGATGATACTGTGCGATCACCTGGCCTTCTGTTACCATTTCAAATAGCTTAATCGTGTAGCTGACGGTGCCATCTTCATTTATCTTTGGCTTCCCATCCAACTGACTTTCAAACATATATTCAAAATATCCGTCTTTGCCATCCAAAGGAGCTTTCCCTGCCGCAACCGCAACGGAACGGCCGTAGATTCTGCTCTGGATCATATTCTGGATTGCCTTCCGATCGATGCCTTTTTTTACCCCACCGTCAGACAGTGCCGCCTGAATATTTTCCACACGATACTGCATTCCTATCTCAGGCTCCGGCAGACGCAAATACGCTGTCATACCATCCGGGCTGAAACTGATTGCTGTTCTATCAAGCTGTAGTGCCTGCATGACCTTACCACCCTTCACTCATAATTCATCAACCATATGAAATACATGGAACTTTTTTTAATTTTAACATTATTTGAGACAAACTTCAACAAATATTCTGCGAAAAAAAGGTAGGAAATTCATTTTTTGTGGACTGAATTTACACGTTCTCACGACCTTTGCAGCGGAGTGCAAAGGTCTGGGTGTGA
>CAMWXD010000130.1 GCA_947178105.1 uncultured Eubacterium sp.
ACAGACATATCAGACCTACCTGCGTAACTGTGCATCTAATCGAAACACAATTACTCCTAAGTATGTCTGTAATACATGTACATATAATTCATTGTAAAATGTAAGTTCTGCATTTCCATTTTCTCCAAAATTTTTTTAATAATTTACCATAATTCTATTTATATGTCAAGAAATATTTTTTTTAAAGAAAGGCAAAGTGACAGGGAGGATATTATCTTTCTCCTCTTCCCATGTTTTTTGAAGACTGCTTCGTTTGCCTGTTTGTGCTTTCCCTTTGATAATTGTGTAACCGTCTGTGTACGCTTTCTTCCTGCTTTTGTGATTTTTCGCCATATCTTTCTTCCCACTTGTCCGCTTTGTCCCAGTAGTCGGCATAAGCTGTTTTGGCGGGGGCAAAGGCTTTGTAGAAAGCCTACACATTCCCCTTTCTTTGTCAGTTTTGCAAGTCCCTTCAGGCTGTCACGCTCAAGCTCTAGAGCATTGCGCTCCCTCTCTGCGTCAAAGATAATCCCGTTTTGGCGATTTAATTCCTTATAAATCTTTAGCAGCTTTGGATATGCGGCGGATTCAGCAGACATCACAAGATTTGGCGGTATCTTTGGTGTTTCCTGCTCTGTTGTCTGCGCTTCGGTTTTGGGCTGCAACTCCCGTTGCGTTGCTGACGGATTGGCAGTCAGTTCTTTAAGGCGGCTTTGCTCCTGATTTGACACATTATCCGTCTGTGGTATTATTTGTGTTGTTCTTCCCTCGCTTGGTTCTGCAACCGTCTGTACCACTTCTTTCTCAAAAAACTTTGCCGACAGTTCCCTTACCTTATCCAATACTTTAGAAATCAGTAATGCCAAAGCTGTAACAGCAGTCATGATAATACTTCCCAGTCGTTCCAGCTGACTGCCAAATATATCAACCGATTCTATGATGCGGTCTGTGATATATTTTTTCTTTATCTGTTGTATCTCCGTTTCAGAAACGCCGCTGACAATCGCAAAGTCAAATTGCTGTGGCAATTTGACTTGTCTACTTCACAATTCCAACGCATACGCATTTCGTTATCGGTCTGTATCTGTTCCGCTTTCGGGTTGTTTTTCCCTATCTACTTGGTGGTAAGATACAATCCACCACCGTCGAACACATGGAGTTTTGCGTTTTAATTTTCTTTGAATCCTTTTTACATATTTCGTGTTATATAGTTCAATTTCTGCATCCGCATTCTCAAAGCCAGCATCGCTTTCGCTATCCTCTATTGGTTCATTGTTATAATCAATCTCAAGCCGTTCAATCACAAAATCTACCAAATATTCCTCTGGATCGTCTTTTTGGCTTTTTTTCGGTTTTCCTTTACGTTCCCTTTCAGAGAGCCTTTTTTTACCATAACCAATTGATACAATGGTATGATTCATAATTCCACTCCAGAGTAAGGAACCGTTCCGTTCCTAAACGGTCTTAATAAGAGTTCCACATCCTGAATTCCCGCTCATATGCCAACGGATTCTCATAAAAAAGCCTTAAATCTTTTTCATCAGGAATATATTCCTTATACAGAAAACAGGCATCCCAAACTTTATTTTCATAGTTTATTCCATCAAGCGTTGCAATCAGGTCATGCAGCTTATCCGCATTCAGTAGATTCGCTTTTTCATATGTGTTTCTATCATGCGGGTTCATCCATCCTGTATCAAGTGTCAGGTTCAGAAAGGATTTGTCCTCCGGAAAACAGCAGCAATTCACCACATGCGCATAAACGGCACGCAGCGCTGATGGCGGAATGGGAATAAAAAGAGCGGAAACCGATATCATCCTCTGCAGCTTAATCATCACTGTCGCCACAGGAGATAACCCGTCCTGTTCTCTTTTCTTTGATTCTTGCCTGAATATACAAATCATGTCCCAAATCTTTTGCTCCTCTCAGTAAAATATCTCCCCGTCTGTTTTTATGTGACCCGAACATACATTGAGGACTTGCCGGGAAATAACTGCAGGCAGCTTAATAACACAAATTCTTGTTCACAAAATCTATCGCCTGCTTAAAATCTTCTTTACCTGTCAGATTTTCTTCCAGAAAAGAGATAAAATCTGGTATCTTATCTCCAATTACTAATTCCAAATCCTGCGGGAAATAGTCGTTTTCCGCTTTACAGCCCAGCCAGCAGACACATGATAAAATCTCGATTGGAAGCGCCATAAGCAGCGCCACTTCATCTGGTGTATCAATATAGTATTTCATCCGTATCACTTCCGGCGGAATCAAGTTCTTTCCAAATCGAAGAACCTAAAGAAATCATATTTATAAACCTCCATTCTGCAAGACTACTCATTCATCAGTCCATTCAGCCGATTCAGCTCCGCAATCGCGTTTTTATTGCCCTGTGCGGCAGCGGCAGTGTAAAAGGACATTGCCAGATTCAGGTCCTGCCCTACACCGTCTCCGTTCTCGTAACAGGCACCCAGATTAAACTGCGCACAAGCGTACCCTTGTGCGGCGGCTTTTGCATACCAGTAAACCGCCTGCTCATAATTCTGCTCTATACCTTTGCCAAAGTACCAGCACTGTCCCACATTATACTGTGCCTCCGCGTTTCCCTGCTCGCCTGCTTTTGCCCACCATACAGCTGCCGTTCTCATATCTTTTTCCACGCCCTGGCCGTTACAATAGCAATAGCCAAGACTCACTTGCGCAGACATATATCCCTGTTCGGCGGCCTTTGTATACCACATAGCTGCCTTGCCCCAGTCCTGCGCTACGCCTCTGCCCTGGGCATAGCACACGCCAAGCTTAAATTGTGCAACCATATGTTCCTGCTCGGCAGCTTTCGTATACCAGCAGACGGCTGTTTCATAATTTTTCTCCACGCCCTGGCCGTTCGCATAGCACAAACCAAGACAGGCCTGTGCGCCGGTGTGTTCCTGCTCGGCAGCCTCCGTCCACCAATATACTGCCTGCGCTAAATCCAGCTTCACGCCAAGACCTTTATAATAACATTGTCCAAGCTGCGCCTGCGCATCATCATCACCCTGCTCGGCGGCTTTTTGGTACCAATACGCCGCCTGCGCATAATTCTGCTCTACGCCTTCTCCTTTCTCATAACACATCCCCAGCCTGTATTGTGCCTGATCATCCCCCTGCCCGGCGGCCTTTTGATACCAGTATACCGCCTGTTCCATGTCCCGCTCTACACCTGCCCCGTCCTCATAAGACCTCCCGAGATTGCACTGTCCAACCATATCTCCCTGTCCGGCAGCTTTTTGAAACCAGTATACCGCCTGCTCAAAATCCTGCGCCACACCATCTCCGTTGTGATAGCAGCAGCCCAGTAAACTCTGTGCCCTGGCATTGTCCTGATCGGCCGCTTTTTTGTACCAGAATACCGCCAGCCCGAAGTTCTGCTCTACACCTTCTCCATCCTCATAACACACTCCGGTTTCTAACTGCCCTATTGCATTCCCCTGCCTGGCTGCCTCCTTGTACCAGAAAAACGCTTTTTCTTCATCCTGTTCCACGCCTTCCCCGTCCTCATAGCACCCTGCAAGGTTTGCCTGTGCTAATGCGTTGCCCGGCTGCTTTTGTCCACCAATATACCGCCTTGCTGTAATCCTGTCCTACACCTTCTCCATCGTAATAGCAGTTCCCTAATGAATTTTGCGCTTCGCTATGGTCTTGTTCGGCTGCTTTTGTGTACCAATATACCGCCTTGCCGTAATCCTGCTCTACGCCTTCTCCATTGTAATAGCAGTTTCCTAACGAATTTTGCGCTGTGCTATAACCTTGTTCGGCTGCTTTTGTGTGCCAGTACACCGCCTGCCCTAAGTCTTTCGCGACACCTTCGCCGCTCTCATAGCACAGTCCAAGGTTTTCCTGTGCATTTTCGCTGTCCTGCTCTGCAGCTTTACGGTACCAATAAACAGCCTTGCCGTAATCCTGCTCCACACCTTTTCCGCTGTGATAGCAGAATCCCAAATTATTCTGTGCTGCCCTGTCTCCATTTCCGGCAGCCTTTACGTACCAGTACACCGCCTGCTCTATGTCCTTCTCTACACCTTTGCCGTTTTCATAGCACAATCCGAGACAGAACTGTGCGAACGCATCCTCTGCATCGGCTGCCTTGCGGTACCAGTACACCGCCTTGCTGTAATCCTGCGCCACACCCCGCCCCGATTCATAGCAATATCCGACCTGCTGCCATGCCTGCGGATGCCCCTGCCCGGCTGCTTTCATCCACCAATATACTGCCTTGCCGTAATCCTGTTCTACGCCTTCTCCATTATAATAGCAGTTGCCTATGTTACGCTGGGCGTCTGCATCGCCGCCCTCTGCGCCTTTTGTATACCAATAAGCCGCCTGTTCCTTGTCCTGCTCCACACCCTCTCCGTAATCATAGCAGTATCCAAGACTGCGCTGTGCGGCGGCATTCCCAGCCTCAGCCGCTTCGCGGTAGTATGCGACAGCTTTCGCCCAGTCTTTTTCCACGCCAAAGCCATGCTTGTATTTGTCTCCCAGTTTGTCCAGTGCGGTGGCTTTTGCAGCGATATCATCGCTTTTCTCCGCTGCCATAAGCCAGCGGTCTAATATACCATCTTTATAATATTCGCGTATCCTGCGGCCTGCCAGCTCACTTCCGTTGTCGGACGCCTCAAGATACCATTCAGACGCCTTTACCAGATCGCGCTCCACGCCACGCCCTGTCTCATAACACTGGGCAAGACGGTACTGCGATTGGGCGTGATCCTGCGCGGCGGCTTTTGCAAACCATGCAGCGGCGTCGTCAAGGCTTAAATCCACGCCGCGCCCTGTCTCACACAGCAGGGCAAGCTCATACTGCGCCAGTGCGTCACCATGCTCTGCCGCCCTGGTGTACCAGCGGGCAGCTTCTCTGTCATCCTGCGCTACACCCTCGCCCTGCTCATAGCAAACGGCAAGACTTCGCTGTGCGGGAGCATATTCCTGCATAGCAGACTTGATAAACCATGCGACAGCCTGCTCCATGTCCTGTTCTACACCCTCACCGGTATGGTAACATACTGCAAGCATTGCCTGTGCTACAGCGTCGCCCTGCCCGGCTGCCTCCTGCAGCGCCTGCATTGTCTCCTCGTCGTCAACATCGTCATATTCTTCTTCACTCAGGTCGTCGTCATATTCGCATTCTTCTTCACTCAGGTCGTCATCTTCATATTCTTCTTCATCGTCGTCATATTCGTCGTCATCATAATCATCGTCATCATACGCCATCTCTTCCTGCTCTTGCTGTTCCTGTTCGACAGCCCGGGCAAGCCAGAATGTCGCCAACGCGTCATTCTGCGCAATTCCTATGCCAAGCGCATAGCAGCGCCCCAGCGCGTGCATTGCATCTGCATTATCCTGAATGGCTGCCTTCGAGTACCATGAAACAGCCTCTTCTGCATTCTGCGCAATACCGCGTCCTGTCTCATAACATAAGCCCAGCTCATACTGTGCTTCTGCATTATCCTGTCCGGCAGATTTGATGTACCAACTGACTGCCTTTTCGTCATCCTGTTCCACGCCATACCCTTCCTTGTAGCAGTAGCCAAGACTGCATTGTGCATGGACATTTCCCTGTGTGGCAGCTTTTTCATACCATATGGCGGCCTGTATTGCATCTTCGTCCACGTTCAGTCCGAACTTATAGCATAAGCCCAATTTATACTGGGCGTCTGTATCACCTGCCTCGGCCAGCTTTTGAAGCCTGTCGATATCAAAAGTATCATTTGTATCTTCCATGTTATTGTTATCCATAATAAACCTCATTTCTGTTCAACTTGTTGCGAAGATGTAATGAGAAAGCTATTTGTTTTCTCCAATATTTTTATTAATTCTCCGCTCCTGCCATAAGCAACTGTTCCACGATCTCCGCATATCCTGCCTGTGAAGCATAGTACAGGGCGCTTTGCTGATCGTTATCCACCGCGTTCACGTCCGCCCCCGCTTCAATTAAAAGGGCAACAAAATCGTTCCTGCCATTTTGCGCCGCCAGAATCAAAGGCGTCTGTCCTTCAATGGTCTTTTTGCCGGTATCCGCCTCGGCGGCCAGCAGCGCCTTCCCCACAAAGAGATCCCCATTGCCGGCGGCAGCATGAAGCGGCATCACACCATGAATGTCGGCGCAATCCGTCTCGGCTCCTGCGACCAAAAGCAGCTCCACAATCATCAGGTTCGACTGCCTTACAGCCAGCAGCAGGGGCGATTCCCCGTCATCATTGCGTTTATTGACACTGGCAGGATCTTCTTCAAGCAAAGCCTTGGCAACCTCGCCCTGATTGTTCCAGCAGGCATGATGGAGCGTGGTGTTCCCAAAAGCGTCCGTATGCTCCGCCTCCGCCGCAGACAGAGCCTGTACCAAATCCCGCAGCCCGCTTGTAGTGGCATAATCAATCGCCATACGTCCGGTATTATCCTTGATGGATATATTGATTTCAGGATTTTTCATTAACTTTAAGGCGGCGTCTGTCCTGCCATTCTGCGCCAGTGCCATCAGGGGCGTCACGCCGTTCTTGTCGGTGCAGTTTACGTCCGCTCCCGCGTCAATCAGCAGCAAAATAATCTGATAATTTCCGCTCTCTGCCGCGAAGTGAAGCGGCGTCCTGCTTTTCTGGTTGCCCAGATTGGCGTCCGCACCGTTGTCAAGCAGCAGCTTCACCAAGTCCCGGGCGCTTTTCAGGCACGCATAGATAAGCGGCGTATTGCCAGACTCATCCCGCTTGTTCACATCCACATCTCCCCTCTTTAGAAAGGTGAGCACAACATTTTTTTGGTTATTTTTACAGGCCTGTAACAACATATTGTCTAGCTTCATTATTCTTCTCCTTTATATTTCAATGTGGTATTGCTCCAAAAAACGTAAAACAGGGGCCGCCTCCTGCCTCCGGTCCAACCGGGTCAGGCACAGTGCAGTCAGCCACCGCACCCGAATCAAGTAATACCGCTCCATGCCCTCTCCGCCCTCAGGATCCAATGGCAGCAATGCCGTATCCTTCGACGCTGATACTGCCTGCAGGAACCCTTTTCGTTCCACAGCGTTCAATCCGACAGGACTGCCCAATGACTGTTCTGCCTGCTCCAATAGCACTAATGCACGTTCGTACTCTCCAAGCCAAAAGAGGCACAGCCCGCAGTTAAATGCAGTTGGAACTGACAAGCCGTCCAACCGTCCCGGTTCCAAGAGCGGACAAGCCAGCAGCCATGCACCGGCATAATCGCCTGCCGCCAGCGCCCGGTACAAGGGTCTGTCAGCGGCGGGACAGATTTCAGTCCCCTTTCCATTTTCTAAAAAAGCCATATCAATCACCTTTCTGCCCCTGCCTCAAGCAGCAGTTCTACAGTCTGCGGCAGCTGCGCCTGAATTGCATAGGACAGCGCATTGCCTTGCAGGTTGTCCACAGCATTCACATCTGCATTTTCCAAAACCAGCATTTGCGCAA
>CAMWXD010000131.1 GCA_947178105.1 uncultured Eubacterium sp.
ACACATAGGAACGATTTTGTAACACTTACGCCAGCCAGATGGAAGAAAGTGCTTTTCCAGCCTGTCAATGGCTTTGGAAGAATGTTTAGAAGCCCTTTGTATTCTGCACAGTAACCAGGCGGCAAAGCCGAAGCGGCGCCTTTAGCTGAAGGTGAAACCAGGGCGAATAAGGCGCCGCGCCCGTCCGTAGCCATAACGTGCCAGCAGAATACTTAGGGCTTCTTAACATTCTGTAACGGACACTGGCAGGCTGGGAAAGCACTTTCTTCCATCGTTCTATTAGCCAAAATGTAACACCCTATCTGAACTGTTACCCCCCCTGTTACAACTACGAACAAATATTCAGAATATATGTTTGCAATTTAACGAAAACTGTGTTAGAATAAAAAAATAATACAAAGCATCCGCTACATGGTACAGGGAGGTCGTTATGGCATACGGAAAGATTACAGCAAAGCAAAGAGAAATTTTAGAATATATTAAAAATGAGATCTTAAATAAAGGATACCCGCCGGCAGTACGTGAAATCTGCGAGGCAGTAAAGCTTAAGTCTACTTCCTCTGTCCACGCACACCTGGAATCACTGGAAAAAAACGGCTACATCCGCAGAGACCCGACAAAGCCAAGGGCGATCGAGATTATGGATGAAAACTTTAACCTGACAAGGCGTGAGGTTGTGAATGTCCCAGTGATCGGAAGCGTTGCAGCAGGCCAGCCGATTCTTGCAGTGGAAAATATCGAATCCTATTTCCCGATCCCGGCAGAAATGATCCCAAACCAGGATACCTTTATGTTAAAGGTCAAGGGAGACAGCATGGTAAACGCAGGCATTTTTGAAGGAGATAAAGTATTGGTGCAAAAACAGCCGACGGCTGAGAACGGTGAAATTGTAGTTGCGCTTGTCGACGATTCTGCCACTGTCAAACGGTTTTACAAAGAAGCCGGACATATCCGCCTGCAACCAGAAAATGATACTTACGAGCCGATCATTGTACCTGACTGCACCATTATGGGAAAAGTATTCGGCGTATTCCGCATTTTTTCGTAGTATAGAAGGACGTGCAAGTCTGGCTGTGATTTCAGGCTGCGGCTTGCAGTGGAAAGCGTATGAAAAGGGCAAAAGCGCTGCTCTTTTTATACGCTTTCCATCGTTAAAATCCCTTGTGCTTCAAATCTGATTTCTATTTGATACCATTTTACATATCTGAATGCACTGGTTAATAATTCTCTTCATGTACCTCAAAATAACTCTGCGGATGATTACAGGTCGGGCAGACTTCTGGTGCCTTTATCCCAACGATGATATGTCCGCAGTTGCGGCATTCCCATACCTTTACTTCACTTTTTTCAAATACTGTAGCTGTCTCTACATTTTTCAGCAAAGCGCGGTATCTTTCTTCGTGATGCTTTTCAATCTCGCCCACAAGCCTGAACTTCGCTGCAAGCTCAGAAAATCCTTCTTCTTCTGCTGTTTTGGCAAATTCCTCATACATGTCTGTCCATTCATAGTTTTCGCCATCCGCAGCCGCAGCAAGATTTTCCTTTGTATCGCCGATCCCCTTTAGTTCCTTAAACCACATCTTTGCATGTTCTTTTTCATTTTCTGCCGTTTTCAGGAACAGGCTGGAAATCTGCTCATAGCCTTCCTTTTTTGCTACAGAAGCAAAATAGGTATACTTATTCCTTGCCTGTGATTCCCCTGCAAATGCTGCCTCCAAGTTCTTTTCTGTCTTTGTACCTGCATACTTCGTTGTTCCCATGTTTTCCTCCTTTGATTTAAGTTTTAGATACATCTACTGCTCCAGGTCTGCCGGATCCATAAACTTCCCATCGCCCCAGATCCTTTCCAAGTCATAGAACAAACGGTCTTCCTTGGAAAATACATGTACAATAATCTCGCCGTAATCCATTAAAAGCCAGCTTGAGCTGCGGTTGCCTTCTACCTGCTTTACCTGTACGCCTGCTTTATACAGTGCCTCTTCCACTGCGTCGCGCATCGCTTCGATCTGGTTCTGGTTGGTACCGTCCGCAATTACAAAATAATCAGCAAGCACAGAGATGCCGCTGATATCAATGATCTGTATATTTTCTGCTTTTTTATCAGATAATGCGTGATAGGCGATTTTTGCCATTTCCTTACTGCTGATACTCATACGATCAATTCCTTTCTGTGTTTATAGTATTCATAAGTGAGCTCTGTCGTCGGGTCGATCCTGCCGGATTTTTCATTCAGATAGTGCAGCGTATCATACAGGATCTTTTCTACTGTCTGCTCCAGGTTTTGGAATGCCATTTCACGGATCAGCGGCAGATTGGACGCCTTGTCCCGGTGCGGTTCGATATAATCTGCGATAAATAAGATCATATCCAGCGTCCCCATCGCCGGCGCCCCTGTTGTATGCACCTGAATGGCGTGCAGGACTTCTTCATCCTTCACATCATATTTTTTCTTCGCGATCCAGGCGCCGACCTTTGCATGGAGCAGGAATGGATTTTCCTGTTCGGCCTGAGTCACTTCAATATGATGCTTTTTACAAAGCTCCAGTTTTTTGTCGTTTGGAACATTTTTGGCACAGTCGTGAAGCAGCCCGGCAAGCATCGCTTTTTCCATATCATAATGGTACGCCATCGCAAGAGACGCGCATGTATACATCACGCCCAGCGTATGCTGGTAACGCCCTTTATCCAGATGCTTCTGCAATTTTTTCTGATATTTTTCCAACTCTAACTCTTTCATCTTCCCTCACTTAACACTCTTCTAAATATATTCGGTGCTCTTTCAGATATTGTTCCACTGCATCCGGCACCAGATAGCGGATCGTTTGCCGGTTGCAGATACGCTGCCGGATCATGCGGGAAGATACGGAAAAATTCGGCGTATTGATAAAGCCGATTTTTGTGCCATACTTCTGTTCCAGACCTTCACGGATCGGCAGCAGTTCTTCTATATTTAACCCATCGCGGACAGCCGCTAAGATCGTACTCATCCGGCTGATCTCCTCCGGGCGCATCCAGGAATCAAAATAGGCAAGCGAGTCCGCGCCCATAATAAAAGAAATCCTGTGATTCCCGGCGCGCTCATAAAACGCCTGTACCGTCTGGTACGTATAAGAAATGCCTTCCTTTTGCACTTCATAATCCGAGCAGGAAAAATGCGGATTATCTGCGATGGCAAGCGCAATCATCTCCATACGTCCCTTTGCATCCAGAACCTGCCTGGCATCCTTATGCGGAGAACGTCCGGTCGGGATAAAAATGACTTCATCCAGCCCAAACTGCTCATATGCATTTTCTGCAATCATCAGGTGCCCATAATGAATAGGGTTAAACGTACCGCCCATCAGCCCGATGTTTCGTTGTTTCTGTTTTTGATTCATCTTAAGGCTTTGCCGGCGGAAGCTCAATCTTTGGTGCTTTTTTGGACGGGCGGTACAGAATAAACCTTTTCCCGATTACCTGAACCACGTTGGAATGCGTACGCTCTGCTACAATCGCTGCAAGCTCTCTTGGGTCGTCAAAGCAGTTTTTTAATACGGATATTTTAATTAATTCCCGTTTTTCGAGCGCGTCGTCAACCGCGCTGGTAATCGCCGGGGTAAGGCTTGATTTCCCAATCTGAAAGATAGGATCAATATTCCCGGAAAGGCTTTTTAAATAAGCGCGTTGTTTGCTTGTTAAATCCATATTTCTTTTCCTTTCTTGTTTGCTTTTCTTCCTGCTTACTTATAGTATTCGAATTCCAGCGAATACATGCGCACCGTGTCGCCTTCCTTGATGCCCTTTTGTTCCAGCTCGTTTAAAATGCCCTGCTCTTTTAAGAAGTTCTGGAAAAAGAGGAATCCGCGCTCTGCTTCCAAGTTTGTATAACCGAGCATTTTTTCAATCTTCGGCCCTTCTACGACAAATGCGCCGTCTTTTTGGTCTATTTCAACCGTATACGCTTCGCTTTTCACCTGATTTCCACAAGGATCATATTCAGGCGCGTATACCACTGGTTCTTCGTGAATCTCCTCCAGCAGCTTTCTCACTGCGTAAAGCAGCTCCTTTAGCCCCTGCCCGCTAACAGCCGAAATCGGATATACCGGGATTCCAAGCGGTTCAAATTCTGCCTGGAGGAGCTTTACCACTTCACCTTCTCCCTCATATAACACATCGATTTTATTTGCTGCAATGACCTGCGGTTTTTTTAATAAATCTGGATTATATGCTTCCAGCTCTTTATTGATCGCATGGATATCCGCGACCGGGTCACGGCCTTCGACGGACGCTGCGTCTACTATGTGTATCATCACCCGTGTCCGTTCAATATGCTTTAAAAATTCATGCCCCAGCCCGACTCCCTTTGATGCGCCTTCAATCAGCCCAGGGATATCCGCGATTACAAATCCATTCCCATCTTCAAAGTCTACCACGCCCAGATTGGGCTGCAACGTTGTAAAATGATAGTCTGCGATTTTCGGCTGTGCATTAGTTACCCGCGATAAGAGCGTGGATTTTCCGACATTTGGAAATCCCACAAGCCCGACGTCGGCAATTACCTTTAATTCCAGCGTTACTTCGATTTCCATAGCCTCTTTGCCAGGCTGCGCATATTTCGGCGCCTGCATCGTTGCCGTTGCAAAGTGCTGGTTGCCAAGCCCTCCGTTCCCGCCGGGAAGCACGACCTGCCTGCGGTTGCTGCCGGACATATCCGCAATAATTTTATCGGTCTTTGCATCTTTGATAATCGTTCCCGCCGGTACCTTTAAGACCAGGTCGCTGCCCTTTTTTCCGTGACAGTTGCGTTTTTTTCCGTCTTCCCCAGGCTGTGCAGAAAAGCTGCGCTTATGGCGGTAGTCAGAGAGCGTATTGATCCCGTCGTCTACGACAAACACGACATCCCCGCCTTTTCCGCCGTCTCCGCCGTCCGGCCCGCCATTCGGCACATATTTTTCACGGCGGAAGCTTACGTGCCCGTTCCCGCCTTTTCCTGATTTGATAATAATTTTTGCATGATCGGCAAACATATAGGTATCTCCTAACTTTTACAACAAAAAATACCGCTGCTTCTTTTTTCACAAAGCGGCTCCGTTTCACCAAACGACCCTGCCAATGAAAAAATACGCAGCGGTATCTGCTCTACGATCGAATCGAAACTGCCGAACAGGCTTATTCGTTTACTACTGGATATACGCTAGCCTGTTTCTTATCTCTTCCTTTTCTCTCAAATCTCAGAATACCATCTGTCAATGCGAATAATGTATCGTCGCCGCCTCTGCCGACATTCTTGCCTGGATGGATCTTTGTTCCACGCTGTCTGTAAAGGATATTTCCGGCTTTTACAAACTGTCCGTCTGCCCGTTTCGCACCTAATCGCTTTGATTCAGAGTCACGTCCGTTCTTGGTAGAACCAACTCCTTTTTTATGCGCAAAATACTGAAGGTTCAATGCAAACATGTCCTACACCTCCTTACATGTCACTAAAATATAATCAGTCCCATACTGGCTCTGGATCTCCTTAAGCCCTAACAGCATCGTATCCAGCAGCAGCTTTGCATCATGCCCGCCCGGCTTTTGAAAACGAATATCAATCAAGCCCGAATCCGGGTCGTTTTCGAAATCAAACGGCTCATCCGTAAACGCGTCTATCGCATTTAACGTGTTGAGCACAAGCACGGATACGGCAGCACATACGATATCCTTGCCGAAACCGGCAAATCCGGCATGTCCGATACAATGAAGCCCTGTATACTGCCCTGCATGGTTCTGATCTATTGTAATTTTAATCATTCCAATTCCTTTTGCTTTAGGCATTGATCTTTTCGATCTTCACCTGCGTAAATGACTGTCTGTGGCCATTTTTCTTATGATAGCCGGTTTTTCTCTTGTACTTGTATACGATGACTTTTTTTGCCCGGCCCTCTTTAATAACAGAAGCTGTGACAGTTGCATTTGCAACGGTCGGACTGCCGACTGTTAATGTTCCATTGCTTACCGCCAACACCTGATCGAACGTAACGGTCGAGCCTGCGTCTGCTCCAAGCTTTTCAATGGTAATGATATCGCCTTCGGATACTTTGTACTGTTTACCACCTGTTGCTATAATTGCGTACATTTGGCACCTCCTATTTATCATTACTCGCCAACTTTGGTGATGTGCAGGGCACATACTTAAAACCTCGTTGTGCGGCATACTCATAGAGAATAGCATACTTGGGGTGCTTCGTCAAGGGGTTTGTGAAAAAAAGCAGGGGCAGGCGCAGGATCGACATTGCTATTTTTTTCATTTAATGATTGTTTACATGATTATTTTCTAAAAAATCCCCTGGAATCTCCCTCCAGGAGATATACTTTTTATTTTTATTCAAATTTTATTGATGCAAATTTTTAAATTCCCATTTCTGATAAGAAGTTAATCAGACTGGATTCTCTGTAAAGCGGTTCTTTTTCATGACGTTTTTTCTTTGCAGATTTTATGTATCCATTAACATAAACAATAAATTCTTCTTTAATTTTACAATATTCATTCTTTATACGCCGATATTGTGACTCTGGTATCTTCTTTTGTGTTTGTAGTTCTATTTCCGAATCATTATTTACTATTAAGGTATATCGAAAATCTAAACCCGCATTTTTTCTTTTATTCGATGGAACAGAATGCCCTATACGCCCAAATTTCCTGATATCGCTGCCTAAATTATTACGAAGTGGTACGTAATAATTATTTCCATCTTTTTCTATCCTGATGCATAAATGAGTTCTCCTAGACTGTTTCTTAGTATCTCCACAATCCAATATTTTGATAAAATTACGATTCTTTACAAAATATGATTCTCTTATATAACAAAAAGCTGGCTCCATAATTTACATATAACTCCTCTAAAAGTAAAAAGGGAAACTAAACCGTTTCCCTCAAATCACAATATCTTCAGCTTTTTTTAGCCAGGTACATCTGACGAACCCCTCACAATTTCTTCAGTTTTTATTTTAGCCAGGCACCTCTGACAAACACCTCACACCTCAATAGAAGCTTTCACTTCTATCTATTATATTATATGCAAAAATGAATAATGTCAATACTTTTTGTATAAATTCAGGATAAACTCATAAATGATTTTTACACATCTTATCACTCTCTTTTGCTACGCTTTTATTTTATCATCACGGAATGTGAAATCCATCTGTCAGTGTACCGCAGCTTACTTTAAATTATTACAGGTATAATTGTAATAATCTCTTAATTTTGATAGTTTATCCTGAAAAAAACTGTTCCGCTAACGGCTTGCGCTGCTTTTTACGTGTGATCTCCACAAGCCAAAGCTTTGTGATATCCACCACGGTTGCCGGAACCGGGTCTTTTTTTAAGCAGTT
>CAMWXD010000132.1 GCA_947178105.1 uncultured Eubacterium sp.
ACCGGAGCTACCGGAGCAGATGGAGCAACGGGAGCCACAGGCGCGACGGGAGCCACCGGAGCTACCGGAGCAGATGGAGCAACGGGAGCCACCGGAGCTACCGGAGCTACCGGAGCAGATGGAGCCACAGGCGCGACCGGCGCGACCGGAGCTACCGGAGCAACTGGGGTTGCGGGCACAGGAGCAGTTATTCCGTTTGCATCAGGGCTTCCGGTTTCCCTGACGACAATCGCCGGAGGGCTTGCCGGGCTTCCTGCATTTGTTGGTTTTGGCAGCAGTGCGCAGGGACTTACGCTTTTGGGAGCAAACATTGATATTACAAATGCAAGCGGAACCCTTTCTAACTTTGCTTTCCAGGTTCCGCGAGATGGCATCATTACCTCGTTCAGTGCATTTTTTAGCACAACAGTAGGGCTTTCGTTAGTAGGTTCGACCGTTACAGTCAGAGCGCAGATCTATCAGTCGGCAACGCCGAATAATGTATTTTCTCCGATTGCCGGAACACTGATCAACCTGACACCGGCACTTGGAGGAGTCATATCGATTGGCACGCTGTTAAATGGCTCGCTCACAGGGCTTAATATTCCAGTAACGGCTCAAACCAGGCTGATGCTGGTATTTTCAGCAACGGCAAGCGGCTTGTCCTTACTCAATACAGTGGTAGGATATGCAAGTGCTGGCTTAAGCATCAATTAAGCAGCCATTTTGTATCTATTATGACATGAGATCGTCACAGATCCCGGAGGTTCGCTATTTGGAACCTCCGGGATCTGTTTTTATGTGAAGGATGCACATGACATTTTCTATTGACATTTGAGACCACTTGATGTAGTCTATATAAAAGACCACAATGAGTGGTCTGTAAAAGGAGAGAAAAACGATGGCGGAAATACAATTAGGTGTGATTGAAGCACGGTATGCGGATATGATCTGGGCGCATGAGCCGGTGACTTCGTCTGAACTCGTAAAGATGACAGCAGTAGAATTTAACTGGAAGAGAACGACAGCTCATAATGTGCTGCGGAGGCTGATTGACAAGGGGCTGTTTCAAAATGAAAATGGAGTGGTAACCGCTGTGATTTCCAGGGATGAATTTTATGCCAGGCAGAGCAGAAAATATGTGGAAGATACGTTTGATGGATCTCTTCCGGCATTTATTGCAGCCTTTATGCAGGGCGCTCAGATTACAGCGGACGAGGCAGAGGCAATTCGCAAAATGATTGAGCAGGCAGAGGAGAAATAAGTATGGGAGACGTTTTTTTGAAACTATTAAACATGAGCATTACTGCCGGATGGTTCCTGCTGGCAGTGTTCTGTATCAGGCTTGCTTTTCGAAAAATACCGAAATGGGTAAACTGCCTCTTGTGGGGAGTGGCAGCAATCAGGCTGGTTTGCCCGTTTTCGATAGAAAGCCAGTTCAGTCTTTTGCCAAGTACAGAACCTATAAAATCCAGTACGATTGTGGAAGGAAAGATCCAGCACGAGATACCGTCCATAGACAGCCATCTGACGATCGTAGAACACACGATCAACCCGATGCTGGCAGAGGCATTTGCATATAACGAAGCAGAGAGCGCGGCGCCGCTGCAGGTTGCTGCCTATGCTGCCGGTATAGTCTGGGTATGTGGGATCGTTCTTTTGGTTCTTTGTGCGGCAGGCAGCATTTTAAAGCTGTATAAGCTGGTAAGGGAAGCGGTATGTGTCAGTGGCTCTGTCTATATTTGCGATGCTGTCACATCTCCGTTTATTCTGGGGATTATAAAGCCGCGGATCTATCTTTCTTCTGCTTTGTGTGAGAAAGAAATGCATTATATTCTTGCACATGAATCTGCACATCTGAAAAGAAAAGACCATTGGTGGAAGCTGCTTGGGTATATCTTGCTGTGCGTCTATTGGTTTCATCCGCTTTGCTGGGCGGCGTATGCGACGTTTTGCAAGGACCTTGAGCTGGCGTGTGATGAAAAAGTTGTCAAAGATATGGCATTCCACGAGAAAAAAGAATATTCGAACGTACTGTTATCCTGTACAAGGCGAAGGAGCCTGATGCTGGTGTGCCCGCTGGCATTTGGGGAAGTGGGGGTAAAGGAACGGGTGAAATACGTCTTACATTATAAAAAACCGGCATTATGGGTGATGATTGCAGCGGCAGCAGCCGTGGCGCTGCTGGCGGTATGCTTTTTGACGAACCCGGTAAAAGAGTACCAGGTCAGAATTACGATCCCTGCAAAGCATACCGAATCCTTTTGTTATGCAGATACAGAAATCAGCCCCAAGGGCAGCACCATTACATGTTATGCCGGCGAAGGGCTTAAAGATGCAAAAATCAGGCTGCTGCCAGTAAAGGCAGGGGAAGAAGCTGCTTATGAATCCGCCTATGTAACACCAGGGATGCCGGTTGAGATAGATGCGAAAAAAGGGGCTTGGTTTAAAATAGGCGTGAACAGAAAAAATCCGACAGAGGAAAGTGAGGATGTATATATCTCCGTAAAAAACGTAGAAGTGCGGATTGCTTCAAAAGAAGATCCAGCAGACTCCCAACCCGAAAAAAGCAGGCTGCCGCAGACAGAAGAAACGGCGGCAAAAGCTGCCGGAAAAGATGCTGATCCTAAAATCCTGCTTTCTGAACAGCCAAAAGCAGGCAAAGTATGTATCAAAGTACAGCCTTCTGTAGTAAGAGAATACCATTCTTATTATTATGTGCCTACAGGAAAAGCCCCAAAATGGCTGTCGGAGCAACTGGAGGAACTGGATCTGTCAGGAGGACAGTCGGGGTGGCAGCCGCTTTGGGAAGGGCATAAAGAAGCCGGCTGGCAGATCCTTTATCAGGATGCAGAAATCATAGGATTTACAGACGGATCTTTATACCGTACTTATTATGATGAGGAAAAGGGGACGATGGAATGCCTTGCCGAAGCACCGGACGTATGCAGCTATATACAGCAGATGCTGGCTGAGGAAATCGGTTATCAAAATGTTGAGGTTTCCAATATAAAAGGGATTGTATCCGCGAAACTGGATGTGCAGTCTGCTTCTACCGGCTGGCAGTTATACAGCCAGACGGTTACGGATACAGAAACGCTGCAAACGTTTGAAAAATGGTTTCGGAATGCAAAATATATATTTGGAGGGGCAGATTGCGGAAACGAATGCGCCTGCCTGGAACTGGTGCTGGCAAATGGGGATACAATAAAACTGTCCATGGCTACGGACAGTTGTCCGAATTTCTGTATCGACGGCGTCGCCTATGATTATCGTCCGGCGCCGGACTGGGATCAGCGCGAGTTTTACAAATATTTTGACGAAATCCCGTGAATAGCAGCCATTTTCCTGTAAATTTGAACCAGAGATGCCTTGACAATAAGTGAAAACTCAGTATATTATACTTACTAAGTGGAAATCAGTAGATTGAGTGAAATGATCGGAAAAAGTAAGCGCTGGCTGCCATATCGTTGCTTTTTTATATGATCAATCAGATGCAGATGGGACTAGACAATCACGATCTGCTGCCTGTGCCGCTGCGTAATGTTCCTGCCGCTTTTTTCTAAAGCCATTGCTTCGTATACAGCGTCTGCAAATACCTGTTTTTGAAAAAATGCCTTGTCGTCCGGTGCCGTAAGGATATTCCTGGCGTCGGCTGCGCGTGTCAAGAGCGGGACGGAGGTTTGCTTTTTCAGATGTGTAAGCAGGCTGCGGGCGTCTTTGCGGAATCCAAGTACTTTTGCATAAGGCATGTAGGAATGGCTGCGCCAGTATGCATAGTCGCTTTGGCGGATATCTAAGAGGATATGCGTCAACATGCGGCTGACCCTTGTGTACGCAAGGTTTTTGGATTTCAGAAGCGTACAAAAGCCGGAAAATCCGGTGTAGCCTCCAAGGTGCTTAAGGATCCGGTTGGACAGGTCAGGCGTACAGTCGGCGTAGCCGGCAAAACCGTCTGCTGCATGGGACAGCAGGCAGTAATGCAGCATATGCGAGCAGTCGTTTTCATATAACAGCGGGTAGCTGCGTTCATATTCCAGAAGCAGCCGAAGGGCGGAAGCTGGCATGGCATGTTTTAAGGGAGCCTGCTGCCAGGAAAACCCGTTTTTAGCGGCTGGGCGGCTGGCTAAAAACCTGCGGATCGCGGACGCTGAGGCAAAGCTGCCGGATAAATGGGAAGAGTGGTAGCCTTCGCCCTGCCGCAAAACCGGGTGGACCCGAATGGGAGACGATATTTTCGCAAGGGCTTTTTGGTATTCGAGCGCCAAAATATTGTTTGGGTTTTTCAGAATTTCCATAGCGATTGCCTGGTCACAGTCCGGCAGCATGGATAAAAGGGCGTTTTGCCTTGCCTGGGCATAGCTTGCGCCGGATGTTAATGCATCGGACAACTGCTTTTTGTATTGCGGCGTTTCGTTTTCAAAGAACCAAAGGAGTTTTTCGTACACATTTTGGGAGGCAGTTTGCCCTGGAGGTGTTTCACAGCCATAACAAAGCGTATCGACGCAGCCTAAGCGGTTAAGCAGGGACACCCCGGCGCCGGCAAAGTATTCTGCGCTTGCGGATGACCACAGGGCAGGCAGCTCGATGACGAGGTCTGCGCCTTCCAAAAGCGCCATTTTTGTGCGTGTATATTTATCCAGAAGGGCAGGGGCGCCGCGCTGTACAAAATTTCCGCTCATGACGATGATGATATAGTCAGCATCCGTTTCCGTTCTTGCCCTGGTGAGCTGGTGGGCATGCCCATTGTGGAAAGGGTTGTATTCGGCAATAATTCCAGTTATATTCATGATTGTCGTTCTCCGGGTTCCATTAGAATAGTTTTATCTTATAGTGAGATTTGCGGCGTGTCAATCTTTTTTTCAGCTCTTGGATCATTTCACAGCGCCTGCGCTGCATTTGAAAACATATTTCTTGCGGCTGCACAGATGAAATGGTAACATAAAAAAATAGTAGAAGGCGAAATGCTGCTCAGAAAGGGGAATGTGAGATGCATACAAAAACAATGGAAGGGCTCGTAGGAGCAAAGACAAATATGAACCTGCTCAATACGCCGTTTAGGGTCTATAAAGACGCAAGGCGCAGGGGCGACCAGGCAACGATGGACAGGGCAATGGATTATGTCAGCCAGTTTTCAGACAAGGTAGACGAATATCAGTCCAAGGCAGAGGAAGGCATGGAGGAGGATGCAAAGGAAGCAAGGGAAAAAGCAGAATTAGAGCGTGAAAAAGCGATTGAAAAGCGCAGGAAAGAACGTGAAGAGCTGGAAAGAAGGACAGAGGAGCAAAAGGCAGCGGATCATAGCGGTGTCAATGCGGATACGATTGAAATAAGCGAGGATGGCAAGGTATTGTTAAAAGGCAATGATGCCACAGATCAAGCTACACCGGACAGCGGCGCTTCTGACGGGGCAGCGGCGGAGCCGGCAAATATAAAGACAGAGCCGGTCATCTATTCCAAAACCGGAACAGCAAGCCAGAGCCAGAGCAGCCTGGGGACAGGTGCGTCTGTTTCTGTTTCTGTATAAAAGTTTTTCACAAAGGAGATTTTATCAGGTTAAAAAATCAGCTTAAATAAAAGAACTATTTTTTTAACCTGAATAAAAAATAAAGAAAGTAGCTTTCAAACCTGAACTGCTTCGCCATAAGTTGTAAAATTGCCTTGCCTGTGATATAATGCTGCATGTGGACAGTTATGTCCATATTTTGAGTAGCAGGATGCCTTTTGTTTCATTGTGGATGAAACTATCATGAGAGGAGGATTTTCCATGAGTACTTTAGACGCAACGATTTCCATGCTGGAAGCAATGCCAGAAGATGCAAGAATAAAGGTTTTGGAATTTACACAGCAGTTGTTCGTTTCTAAAAAACCTGCAAATCCATTTGTTCCGGTCAGTGAAGAGCAAGTTCTCTCTGATCTTGCTGAATCACGGCGACAGATTGCTGCCAGTCAGGGACTTAATATGGAAGATGCATTAAACAGGATGGGAAAACAACATGGATTTATTTGAGGTAATTATTTCTTCAAAAGCGCTGTCGCAGTTGAACAGTTATATTGATTATCTACAATATACTCTGTTAAATGATCAGGCAGCCTATAATTTGTGGCAAGATGCTTTGGCAACACGGGATCAGCTTTCAAAAATTGCTGCAAGTTTAAAACTCTGTTCACATTCTGAACTGAAAAAGAACGGATACCGGGCAATCAATTTCTTGAGGCATCGATATCTCATGCTTTACCGGATAGAAGGCCAATATGTTTATGTAGATGCCATATACCACCAGCTTCAGGACTATGAAAATACTTTCACAGATGAATTGAAGCTGTGATAGAGTTCTTGTCTCGTTGCCATTTAGTTAAGAGATGTAACAGTTCAGATAGGATTGATAAGCAGCCACTTTGCGCTTCGCCATAAGTTGTAAAATTGCCTTGCCTGTGATATAATGCTGCATGTGGACAGGAGCAGTTTTAGCAAGGAACGGTATGTAAATAGAGGGATGCAGGCATGGAAATTGAGAACCCGTTTTTAGAAGCATTTGGTGTGGTTGATGCGGATAAACTGGAAATCAGTAATTTGGTTTATGGCGGAAGGGCATGTAATAAGCTTGGAGTCATTTATCATGATAAAAATTATCTGCTTAAATTTCCAGGAAACTTTGGATGCGATTGCTGTATTTATTGACTCCGTCTCTGCTTTATCAAAGGTGCAGAAACAGTTTTACAAAGAGATTTTGCTGCGCAGGTACAGACATTTAACTGGGATCCAGCGTGTGATAGGCGGATAGGCGTACCTTTAAAAGAAGCCGCGTAGGTAATTGCGGATAAGATAATTTAAGATAAGATGAGATATAGAAGGAAGGAGATCAGCCATGTATATAGATTTCGATATTGCAGTTCCAGAACAAATCGCCAAGCTGCGCCCATACGCAGCGGAAGAAATTCAGTTGCTGGAGCAGGCGTATTTGGCGGAAGACGAGCTTACCTACTTATTGCATGAAGATTCGGTTATGGGATATATTAAACAATGCGCAGATGACCGTATTATTAGTGAATATGAATTAGACAAGCTTTTTAAACGGTTTGGGTGGAGAGTGTAAAAAATGCAGCGGTTTTGCCGATCGCAAAGAGGAACGATTGTTTTGAAGCTGAATTCTTGCTTAAAGATAACATTTTATTAGATTTTGTTATCTTTAAGTATTCTATACTAATCTTATTTTTTTTGCAATACTTAAATAAAAATTGTCAGTAATTGCTAGTTTTTCTTTCGAATCAATTCCAAAATTCATCTAAAT
>CAMWXD010000133.1 GCA_947178105.1 uncultured Eubacterium sp.
ACGATGACAAAACAACGTGCCTCATATATTCGCGGCGATGTTCACGGATTCAGGTAAAAATTATGGGGAAGGATGTAAGTTTTATATATCTGAACCAAAGACGGATGCTGGAATTAGAGTTATACCAATGTCACAAGCGGTATATCAAGCATTTATTGATGTTAAAGAGCAAAATATGTTGCTGGGCAGAAGGAGTAAAGCGGAAATAGACGGATTTCGTAATTTTGTGTTTGTAAGTAAAAATGGGCAACCGCTTGCTGTAAATGCTGTGAATAACTTTTTAGCAAATATTGAACGTGCGTATAACAGAAAGCATCCGGAAACGGCAATCCCACATTTGTCTGCGCATATTTTGCGGCATACCGGATGTACCTTGCTGGCAACTGCTGGAATGGATGTCAAGACGTTGTAAAGTATTATGGGACATTCTGATGCAAGTGTTACAATGAATGTTTACAACCATAATAGTTTTGAGCGTACAGAAAAAGAGATGCACAGATTGGACGATGTGATTAATTTCTAATAGGAAAAGCCACTGTCTTTAGACAGCGGCTTTTTGTTAAAATATAAAAATTAGTCAAAACGCAAAATCAGCCAATATTTGTCAGAATAAAACCCCACAACCAGCATAAAATAAGACTTCACAAAATATTCACAAAAAATATTAGCACTCACTCTTGACGAGTGCTAATAAAAGTGGTATAACATGATTGTAAACAAAAACAACAAGGAACGGCGCAGGAGCCGGATTAAGAAATGGAGGAATGACCTATGTTAATGCCTAGTATTTTTGGAGAAAATTTATTTGATGAATTCTTTAATGATTTTACTCGTCCGTCCAAATCGCTGATGAGATATAATACGCCAACGAGCAGTGTGATGCGTACCGATATCAAGGAAACAGAAAACGGTTTTGAGCTGGATATCGACTTGCCGGGATTTAAGAAATCAGATGTGCAGGCGGAATTAAAGGAAGGATATCTGACGATCAGCGCATCGACCAGCAAGGATAACGGGGACAAAGACAAGGACGGGAAATATATCCGCCGGGAGAGATATTACGGTTCATGCAGCAGAAGCTTTTATGTCGGAGAAGCTGTTACGCAGGAGGATATTAAAGCCAGATTTGAGGACGGCATCTTAAAGGTGTCTGTTCCGAAAAAGGAAGCAAAGCCGGAAGTGGAAGAAAGTAAATATATCGCGATTGAAGGTTAATGTACAGCCGGTCTGCCGAGTGAAGGGCAGGCCGGCTAATTGTATGTTGAGGTAATTTTTCAAAGACTGATTGCAGGGAGATACGACATTGTGATATAATAGAGCTGTCTTGGAAAACAATGGCAGAAAAGGCAAATAAACTGAGAACAAAGGGAATAAAAGGCAGAAGGTATGAAAGCAGTTTTAACAGTTGCCGGCAGTGATTGCAGCGGAGGCGCTGGCATACAGGCAGATTTAAAGACGATCCTTTCGCATGGCGCCTATGGCATGAGTGTGATTACGGCGCTGACAGCACAGAATACGACTGGTGTGAGCGGGATTGCAAAGGTCGAGGCGGAGTTTATCGGGATGCAGATGGATGCTGTATTTACGGATCTTGTGCCGGATGCGGTTAAGATAGGCATGATTCAGGGAGCGCAGGCGGTGCATGTGGTCAGCCAAAGGCTCAGAAAGTATGCGGCGAAGCAGGTTGTGATTGATCCGGTGCTGGCATCGACGAGCGGGACGCGGCTGATGGAGGAAGAAGCGCTGGAATGTGCATTGGAGGAATTGTTTCCGCTTGCTGCGCTATTGACGCCGAATATTCCAGAAGCGGAAGTATTGACTGGCATTTCCATTAAAAATGCAGATGATATGCAGCTTGCAGCTAAGGCGGCTGCAAAAAGGTTTGGGTGTGCGGTGCTCTGTAAGGGAGGCCACCTTGCGGGTGCGGCGGATGACCTGCTGTATGACGGCGGGCAGTTTTATTGGATGCGCGCGCAGCGTATCAGCAATCCGAATACTCATGGGACAGGCTGTACGTTATCTGCTGCGGCTGCATGTGGGCTGGCGGAGGGGAGAAAGATGCCGGATGCGGTACTGCGCGCAAAGGAGTATGTTGCCGGGGCGATTCTGGACGGGCTGGATTTGGGAGCCGGCAGGGGTCCCTTAAACCATGGATACCAGGTTTTTAAGACGACTGTTGAAAAAGAATAATAAAAATAATAAAAAAGAATCTTAAGGAACGGTTTTGACAAGGATAGAAAAAATTAGGATAATAAAATTAGTATAGTAAAATTTATTTATTATAAATGAGGAGGAAATATCATGACAAAGACAAAAATTATTTGTACCCTGGGGCCTGCGACAGACCAGCCTGGCATTTTGGATGCATTGGTTCAGGAAGGGATGAGTGTTGCCAGATTTAACTTTTCCCATGGAAACTACGAAGAGCATGAAAAACGGCTGAATGCCTTAAAAGAAGCGCGGACAAAATACCAGAAGCCGATTGCAGCCCTTTTGGATACAAAAGGGCCGGAAATCCGGGTGAAGTCTTTTAAGGCGGGAAAAGTGGAGCTTAAGCCAGACCAGTTATTCCGGCTTTGTTTCGGCGATGTGGAAGGAAATGAAGATCAGGTATCGATTACGTGCAAAGAGCTGTTTAAAGATGTCTCTGTAGGGAAACGTATTTTATTGGATGACGGCTTAATTGAAATGCAGGTAGAGGCGATCGAAGGAAAAGACATTGTCTGCCGTGTGATCAACGGGGGAATTGTTTCGAACAACAAAGGGGTCAATGTGCCTGATGTGCATTTGTCGCTGCCGTATGTGAGCGAAAAGGACAGGAACGATATTCTGTTCGGCATTCAGAAGGATTTTGATTTTGTCGCGGCTTCGTTTGTAAGGCGCGCGGATGATGTGCGCCAGATCCGTAAGATATTAAATGACAATGGCGGGAAAAGTATAGAAATTATATCGAAAATTGAAAACCGTGAAGGTGTGGATAATATTGATGAGATTATTGAGGCTTCTGACGGCATTATGATTGCGCGCGGGGATATGGGCGTGGAAATCGCCAGTGAAGAAGTGCCGGTGATCCAGAAAATGATTATCAAAAAAGTATACGAAGCAGGGAAAAAAGTCATTACGGCCACGCAGATGCTGGATTCTATGATGAAAAATCCAAGGCCGACCAGGGCGGAGACGACGGACGTGGCAAACGCTATTTACGATGGCACGAGTGCGATTATGCTTTCTGGGGAAACAGCGGCAGGGCGTTACCCAGTAGAGGCGCTGCAAACGATGGTGCGGATTGCGACGCGTACAGAACAGGATATTGACTACCGCAAGCGGTTTTTTGGCTACGACCATAAGGCAAGCACGAACGTTACAGACGCCATCTGCCATGCGACCTGTACGACTGCGCATGACCTGAATGCAAGTGCGATCCTTACCGTTACAAAGTCGGGCGCTTCTGCGCGCATGATTTCCCGCTACCGTCCAGGGTGCCAGATTATTGGCTGTACAATGGACGAAAAGGTAGGGCGGCAGCTCAACCTTTCCTGGGGTGTGCGCCCGCTTCTGATTATGGAAGAAAGCGACGTGATTGAATTGTTTAATCATTCTGTAAATAATGCGAGGGATTATGGATTTTTAAAGCCAGGCGAGCTGGTAGTCATTACATCCGGTGTGCCGCTCGGCATGGCGGGGACGACAAATATGATCAAAGTCCAGACTGTACAGGAGCCAAGAAAGATTGCGACATGGTAATAGTGAACTAAAACAGGCAATCTAAAAAACGTTGGTTTCTGAAAACTGGATCATTGGATCGCTTAGAAAAAGGGCACAGAACCGTTAACCGTCTCTTTTCCGATATGGATGCATATGGAAAGAACGGGGGAAACGCGGGCTGTGCCTTTTTGCGTGCTTTAGGATCTTTACTGCTCATATGCGCTGCAAAAGAAGCTTTGCCGGGCGGGAACCGTCCGGCAAATCGGGCATAAACTATAGTGGAGGTGCAGTTATATGGGACGTTTTCTAATATTGGGAAAGGAAGAGCGCCAGAAATATTTGTTTCAGATGCTTTGCAGCAAGGGACAGACGGTGACCTACTGTGATTCCTGGCTGGACGGAGGGTATGATGCAGTGATGCTGCCGGTGGCGCGCAGCGGGGAATATCTGGAACAGATTGCGGACAAATTGCAGGCAGGGGAATATGTATTCGGATGTAATTTTCCGCCTGAGATCGTGGAGCACAAACGCAGACAGGGGATCTTTTTTGTAGATTATATGAAGGAGGAGGGCGCTGCCTATACAAATGCCGTTGCTACGGCAGAAGGCGCGCTTGCCGAAGCGATCCTGTCCGGAAAGGAAGTGCTGTGCGGCGCCAAAATGCTGGTTTTGGGCTATGGCAGGTGCGGGCAGGTTTTGGCACAGCGGCTCCAGGCAATGGGCGGAAAAGTGACGGTGTATGAAAAAGACCAGGAAAAGCTGGCAATCGCAAAAGCCTGCGGCATGGATGCGGTTTTGGCGCAGGAGGAGGCAGTATACTATGAGCCTGGCGCGGCGACGGTTGCAAACTGTTCGCTGGAGACAGAGAGGGAGGATCTGGGCAATGGCTTGAGCGCACAGTTTTGGGGCCAGTTTTTGTATCTTTTCAATACGGTGCCGGCGCTTGTGCTATCTGCGGAGCGGTTAGCGCATATCCGCCACGATGCGGTATTGATCGACCTTGCCTCTGCGCCGGGCGGTCTGGATTATGCATATTGTGCACAGCGGGGCATGAATGCAAAGCTATGCAGCGGGCTTCCGGCAAAATATGCGCCGAAATCCGCAGCAGAACTGTTATGCAGTATTATTGAATCTTATAATTTTGAAGTGATTTAGAGAGGTGATGTCCTATGACGCAGGAGCAGAAGCTGACAGTGGGCCTTGCATTTACAGGCTCTTTTTGTACATTTGCAAAGATAAAGGAAATAACGGCACAGCTTGCAAAGCAGAATATGCGGATTGTTCCGATTTATTCTGCGAATGTACAGCATATGGATACACGGTTCGGTACGGCTTTGGAGTTTCGCAAAGAAATAGAGGCGATCACAGGGGAAAAGGGGATCTGTACGATACAGGAAGCAGAGCCGATCGGGCCGCATGGGTATCTGGATGCGCTAGTCATTGCGCCTTGTACCGGAAATACAATGGCAAAGCTCTGTGCAGGCATTACGGATACTCCGGTGCTGATGGCGGCAAAGGCACACCTTCGGAATGAAAAGCCGCTGATCCTTTCGATCTCTACAAACGACGCCCTTGGCATGAATTTTAAAAATATCGGTATGCTGATGAACATGAAGCATATTTATTTTGTGCCGTTTGGACAGGACAATTATAAAAAGAAAACGAACTCTATGATTGCACATACAGGACTGATTTCTGAAACATTGCAGGCTGCCCTGAAAGGAAAACAGCTACAGCCAGTAATCCTTGCGCCGCAATAGCTTGCAGGCTGCTTTGCCGGAGCGTGTTTGAAAAGGGTTTCCGCAGCCGGGAGATTTTCAAACACGTTTTGGCAAGTTTTTGTTATTAAATCACGATTTCCACATGGTATTTGCGCAGGAAATATTCTACCTGCAGCAGATAGGCGATCATCTGCGGCCCTGCCATCAACTGTCCGTACCATGGCGCTCCGTAGTCTTTTGTTTTATCCAAAAATAACGATACTGCCGTAAGGTCTAAAAGCGGGCGCAGCGGGCAGTCGGGCTGCTCTAACACGGCGCGCAGGCGTTTGGAGAGGAGCTGCTCGTAGTAAGGATGGTAGGCCTTTGGATAAGGGCTTTTTCTGCGGAATAAGATCTCATCCGGCAGCAGCGTCCTTGCAGCCTGGCGCAGTACGTTTTTCACAACGCCGTCCTTTGCCTTCATTTCCCATGGAATGTTAAATACATAGTCTACAAGTGCCCGGTCTGCAAACGGCACGCGCGCTTCCAGCCCGGAATGCATACTCGTGCGGTCCATGCGGTTTAACAGTGTCTGCATAAAAAAGCGGATGTTTAAATACCCAATGCGGCGTCGGTTTCCTTCGGTATGGTTGTCGCCTGGCAGGATGGGGATTTCACGGATGGCGGATTCGTATGCATTTTGCACATAGGCGTCCATATCCAGCTCTTTTAATAAGTCCTGGCTTAACAACTGCTTGCGCGGGGACAAATCCGGAGTCCATGGAAATGTATTGCAGTTTAATAACGTTTCCTTATGAAACCATGGGTAGCCGCCGAATACTTCGTCTGCGCATTCCCCGGTCAGCACGACTTTATGATGCTTTGCCACTTCACTGCAAAAATAGAGCAGGGAAGAGTCAATATCCGCCATGCACGGCAGGTCATGGGCGTCTACGGATTCGTAGAGCAGTCCAGCCTGCGTATCGCTGCTGCATTCTAGATAGTGGTGGTCGCTGTGCAAAAATTCCACCATTTTGTCAACGTATGGGCGGTCCATGGACGGCTGAAAGCTGTTTGCCTGAAAATATTTGTCATTGCCGGTAAAATCAAAGGAATAGGTCGTCAGCGCCTGCCCCTGTGCTGCCAGCTCTTTGGCGCACACAGCGGAAACGAGGCTGGAGTCTATGCCGCCGGATAGGAACGTACAGATCGGCACATCAGACACCATCTGGCGTTTGATTGC
>CAMWXD010000134.1 GCA_947178105.1 uncultured Eubacterium sp.
GGAGCAGATGTAAGAGTTGGAAGTTGCAAATATTTGCTTAATCAGCAGACACTAAATACTTTTTGCTCTGTTTTTGTATAATCGCTTAGGTAATCGCTGTTGCTGTTGTTCCTTTTATATGTCTTTATACTCGCTAATAAACTGGATACATCGGATTTGTCAGCCGCTTTTACCACACAAATGCTGTAAATTTCTTTTTCGTCACACAGATACGCGATAGAAGAAATTTTCTTGGACTGTGCAATCGTAAAGATCGGGCAGTCTCCCGCTTTTGCTGTCTGGAACTTCAGCCGGCTGCTGCCTCCTGTGGCATCCAGCGCTGCCTTGCAGAGCGACTTTGCACTTGCTTTTGCATCTGCCGTAATAGGCGCCTGTGCCAATGCCAGTACGCAACAGGCAAACGCAAGCAGGCAGCACGCTATTTTTCTTATCCGGTTCCATCCTTTTGTTTCATTTCTATGAATTCTTTTCATCCTTGTCTTTCCTCCTCAATCAATATGAAATGTTTGCAGATCCATTATCCGCTCATCCAGCGACTTGTCATACGCAGTCAGGAGTTTTGCATATTCGTGGTATGCCGCAGATTTCCAATGCACGCCGTCTCCTGCATTATAAGAGCTTTTCAGCCAGCCTGTGGAATCTTTCAGAAAACTGGTGCAGTCGTAATATTTTACACCCATTTCTGCTGCCAGCGCCAAAAGAGCCTGATTATAGGCAGGGGAACACCCGCCAGCTTGTACTTGCCTAAACTGCTTTGCGCATAGTGCACTTTGTACCAGACTGCCTTTTTTTGTTTGCTTTTGTCCCACATCACCTTAATGGAAGACGTCGAATACCGCGCCAGCTTCACGCCTGACAGCGGTTTTAGCGGACATTGAAACTTACATGCCTTACTGTAAAACAAATCGCTGCTTTCCGTTTTTACTGCCACACGATAATAGTAACGCTCGTCTGTGTATTCCGGGCCTGTGTATATCTCTTGTTCCGCATTCGTTTGCCGAGCATATGATCGCCAGCAGCATTGTTTTGGCTTGTCTTATTTTTGAGGGATCCGTTATCATCGGAATATCTGAAGAACGCTTTGCCATTGTAATCCTCCTTCTATTTAATCTAATAACACCTCCATTCTGCTTTCTGCCCATATATGTGCATTCACAGGCTGTATACAAAGTATATACCTGTTTGTTAAAAAAAGTCAACAGTACATATTTTATTTTTGGATGCCATACTGTCAAAAAAGTTACTGTTCACACCTTCGGTGCTCACAATAACGGAAATCAGCCCATTTGAAGTTCGCTTCGCGAAGGGCTGATTTCCCTCTCGGCTGAATTTACGCATTCTTACGGACTTTGCAGTTAATGCAAAGTCCTGGTGTAAACAGTAACGCAAAAAAACAACTGCTTTTTTTGAAATCCAGGTGCTGAACCGCAGATAATTTCAGGGTGGAAGAACATGAAAATATGTTAAAAAATGTCAATATGGTGAGATTATGCAAGATTAGAATAAGAATACGTTTGGCTGAGAATCCAGGTTTCTTTTGGGATATTTTTTGAAGTGCAGATTTTTATTTTGTACTGACGCAGCAAAAACAGACAGGATATCCTGTTCATTCTTTAAGGATTCTTGCTTCATGACTGGAATAGCGATACAGTGAAAGCGAACAAGCGGGATTCATGGCAGACAGTTTCCATGAATCCCGTATATGAAACCTCGCAGAGTGTATTATTCCAGAAGGTTCGGATAAGGCCAGTCCAGGAGTCCGCCGAATTCCATTACTCTTTCATATCCCATGTCCGCCAGCTTTTGGGCTGCCTGCCTGCTCCGGTTCCCGCTCCTGCAGTATACAAGAATCACCTGCTGTTTGTCTGCAAGTTCTTTTGGCTCTACTTCCAGTATTTCTTCATTCGGGATGCAGATGGCTCCTTTTATATGGCCTTCCTGATACTCTTCCCGGGTGCGTACATCCAGGATGCAGAGCCCGTCATTCTGCAGGATCAGATCTTTGGCTCTTTGGGCTGTGATCTTTTCATATTCCAATGCTGTTTCCTCCATTCGTTCTGATTCTTGTTCTGATTCCATGATCATATTTATGACTGCATCGGCTGTTTGTGTCTGCTGCTCTTCCTGGCTGACGGATGCAGAATGATCTCCTTTTTGTGTTCCGTAATCCCCAAACTGGGCATGGTTCCCGCCTTCTATGCAGATCTCCCTGTATGCATCTGGCATGAAGGAACATCCGCTGTCCAGTTTATCCATATTCATTACACCGTCTTCGCTTCCATAGACAGATAAGACAGAAAATATTTCTGACTCCAGTGATTCTGTTGGATATGCTGCCAGAAGGATCAGTCCGTCCAGTTCATTCAGATGTGCAGATGCATAGGAAGCAGCCATTGCGCCTCCAAGGGAATGTCCGGACAGATACCAGCGGCTGTATGTGTGGGATGCCAGGATGTCATCAGCTTTATTTTTCCCTAAAAACGCCAGGTTACACGGCATTTTTATTAAAAAACAGTCTGCTCCACGTTCAGACACCTTATATAAGAGCGGCAGGTATGCTGTATATTCTACCTTTGCACCTGGATAAAAGATGATGGCGGCGTCATTGCCAGGGCCATCCAGATACAGGCCATTTTGTGTTTCGGTTATTGTTACGCTGCCGGTTTTACGCAGATATTCCTGGACATCCGCGTGACTGTAATATATATCATTGACATACCAGATACCTGCAGCCAGAAGAAAGAGGAAGGCCAGTATCGGAACGGCCAGCCATTTTGCTATTTTTTTCCTGTTCATATCATTCTCCTTTTGCATTGATTTTCTGGCTTTTGCAGGCTGAGGACAGTTACAGGAACCGTCTCGTTGCATTATCCTGGAACCGGAAATAGTCGGGACGGTGGCGAGACTGGGTATATTCAAACATAATCCCATCACTGTTGTATGTCTGGCTGCTGACAACTGCAAGGCAGTTGCAGTCGCCCAGTTCCAGATATTTTTCATCAATTTCCGTCATTTTTTCTACTGTCATGATTCTTTTGCTGGTAACAATAGAAATATGAAGCACATTCTCTAAATATTCATAAATCGAATCTTCTGCAATTTCCATTGTCAGATCTGTAACCACGCTTTTCAGAAAATAATTATGATTAATAATGAGAGCCTTTCCATCCAGATAGTGGAGGCGCTGCAGATAATATAGCTTCGAACCGACAGGAAATCCTGTCCTGACGGATATTTTTTTATCCGCAGTAATCTCCGCAAAGTGTAAAACTTTTGTTTTGGGAGTCTGATGATTCCGAATGGCAGATTCCTTAAAAGATTCAATGCCCCCGATTGTAAAGGAAGTCCGCAGGGTAGGCTGAAAGATATTACGGACACCTTTTCCCTGCATTGTCTGCACATAACCATCTGTGACCAGAGTGCTGACAGCTCTGCGGATTGTGTTGCGGGAACAGCCATAGATATGAATCAGATTGTTTTCTGATGGCAGTAATTCCTGGAATTCATATTCTCCGGTTTCTATTTTTGATTTCAAATCTTTATATATTTCTGCATATTTTGCTTTTGGCATAGTCAGGTCATCCTCTGTTGTTTAAACATTTGATTTTATTATAAATCACAACAGAGAAAAGTCAAGGGATGAATTCGTAACCGTCAGAAGAAATAAATCGTTCGTCTTTATCCTCCTTTGGCTCCGGCTGTGACAAACCAATATATTTTATCTTCTGGCCTGTGATGCTGTTGCTCTCCTCCCTGTCACCGTCTTCGTGTGAAAGGCGCACATAGCCGCAGGCTCTCCTTGTTTTCGTACTTATTAAAGAAATGTCAAAACCAGCAAAACACTTCACCAGCCAGAGAGGACGCTGTCTTTTATCCTGTCTTCCAGTGTCACGTCCGTATCCGCAAAGCTGACCTTTACCACGTAGTCGCCATGGCGGTAACAGCAAGGGTTCCCGATCTGCCTTACCCCCGTTTCAATTTTTTTCAGATACGACATTTCGCCAGGCTGATCCTTGTTATCCCCCTGTTTTCTCTAAGTACCCTGACTATTTTTCCGATATTCGTATCTCTTACATTCATCATGTTTTGTGCCTCCCAACGCGTTTATTATAAATGCATCCCCAGCATTTTTAAAGGGACTGCATGTGTCCTTGTTCTGGAAAAGACCCAGACAGTCCTTCCCGCTTTTTTCTACATCTTTTTCAGTCAGAATATGCAAATATACGACACAAATCCCCTGCTTTTTTATGCTCCAACAATTCTGGTTTACCTTGCTCTGCTCCTTTATTTTTCCTTTATCACCAGTTCTTCTTTTCTTTGCTGCTGTCGTGCTGTTTTTTCCGTTCCTCCACCATCTTTACAAACCACTCTACCATATTCGGGTCGTAGTGGGAGAAGAAAGAGCTGGTCGCCGTGTCAAGGGCGGCAATCGCTGCCATATCCCCGTCAGACAGTGTAAAATCAAAAACATCCAGATTCTGGATCATGCGCTCTTTATGCGTAGATTTTGGAAGCACGACTACACCACGCTGTATATTCCAGCGGAGCATGACCTGCGCTGTGGTCTTTCCATACTTTTCACCTATGCCGGCCAGTATTTCATTCGTAAACAAACCGCCGCGGCCCTCGCCAAAAGGCGCCCACGCCTCAATCTGTACGCCGTATTTATCCATCCACTTCTTTGCTTCGGTCTGCTGGTTCAGGACATGTGTCTCCACCTGGTTTACCATCGGGCGGATACGGGCAAAGGAAGCAATGTCCACCATGCGGTCGGGATAAAAATTAGAAATGCCGATAGCCCGCAGTTTCCCTTCATCATACATATCCTCCAGCGCCCGGTATGCACCGTAGTAGTCGGAAAAAGGCTGGTGCAGCAGCATCAGGTCGATGTAATCTGTCTGGAGTTTTTGCAGGGACTCCTCTACGGACTTACGGCATTCGTCATAGCCGTAATGTTCCACCCAAACCTTTGTTGTCAAAAAAACCTCCCCACGCTCCACTCCAGATCTGCGGATGGCTGAGCCGACCTGTTCTTCATTGAAATAACTCTGGGCTGTGTCAATGGAGCGGTAGCCGGCATCCAGCGCGTCCAAAACGCACCGTTCGCATTCCTCTGCAGCTACCTGATATACACCATAGCCTAAAACCGGCATTTTTACACCATTTGATAATGTTACATATTCCATGCTTTTCCCTCCTTAATCCAGCTTCCTGTATTCTTCATCTTTTACTGCTTCGCCTCTTTCTGTTGGACTGCTTCCGTCCACACTCCCATACACCTCCTCTATCATCGGGAAAGTGCTCCATGCTTTCGGCCAGCCACAATAAAAAGCAAGCTGGGTCACAATCTCCACTGCTTCCTCCTTCGTGACCCCATGTTCTTTTCCCAATGCCAGATGAGACTTAAGCTGCGGATAGAGGCCTGCTGAAAATAGCGCCGCGATCGTGATCATGCTCCTGTCACGGGCTGACAGTTTTTCCTCCCTTGACCATACCTGCCCGAACAAAACATCATCGTTCAGCTCCGCAAATTTCGGGGCAAGCTCCCCCAGGCGTTCTCTTCCCGCCGTCTGCTTCTTTGCCATAGTTTTTGTCCTTTCCTGATCTTATTCAATCTTTGCGCCGTCCGAAAACGCACTGCCAACGCGCCCGCCCAGCACAAGATATCCGTTGTTCACAGGGTCATAAGAAATAGGGCGCAGCTTTGCAGGATCGACCATGCCATTTCCGTCGAGGACCGATTCATCAGCGCTGACATTGACGATCTCGCCAACCACATTCCCATCCTCGTTAAACTTCACAAGCCTGCACTCCAGAGCCATCGGCAGCTCGTTGATAATGGGTGCATCCACACAGGCGCTTTTTGTGACGGTAAATCCCGCCTTTTTCAGTTTATCCGGCTCCTTGTTCCCTGATACGATACCGACATAATCGCATGCGGCAACATGCTCCTCATCCGCAAAGCTAATAGTAAACGCTTTCTTTGCCCGGATGTTTTTCGTAGTCTTGTGGCCTTCGCTGAGACAAAGTATTACCTGGTTAGCGTCATAAATTCCGCCCCATGCGGCATTCATGGCATCGGCATTCCCATCCTCATCGTAGGTGCCAATGATCAGCACCGGCAATGGATACATCCATGTTTTTGCTCCAAAATCTTTTCTCATTGCTTCTGCTCCTTTACTTTTGCATATCTGTGTGAAAACGCAGTTCTTTTATGTATTCATATTAACAGGAACAGTATCAGCTGGGAAGTCTCCATAAGTGTTTCAGTATATACGTTTGGGTTTATAGTTACTATTTACCAGCCGATTTACTCTTACCAAGATTTCAGTATATGAGGCTGTAAATAGTAACAGAAATAACCGGCATTATATATCTGTTTCCACAAAATGCACAGCAGAATTATTCCAATATTCTTTATAAACCCTGCAATCATTCCCATCAAGGTTTAATTGGTACATTCTGAATATA
>CAMWXD010000135.1 GCA_947178105.1 uncultured Eubacterium sp.
CTGGTTCAGAAACAGGGGCATCATTTATAAAGTTGTAAAGTAGTGTTTCATAATATTTTCTTAATAAATTCTTTAAATAAATCTCATAATCAGCCTGTGTTTCTAATGGAAAACTTATATCATATTTTTTATACGCCGGCTCATTCAGCTTATCCATAAAAAGCTTTCCAAGCCATACAACTATAGGAATTATAAATATACTTCCAATATTTTTACAATATCTTAAAAATGTAGAAGCCGCAAATAATCGACTGTTTAAATTTACTCCATAAAAGTCATTACTAACAGCACAATAAATCGGAAAAATTAAAACTGACGCTACAAATGTACATGCTGAATATTTGCAGAAATTGTAAAGCCCTTCATTTTTCTTAAGATTCACAGGTTTATCATTAAACATTTCCTCGATTATTTTGCTGTATTCTTTATGGAAAAAATGAAAACTCAAAACATCTTTTTCACTGATTCCTTCCCACAATTTTTTTAAAAATGCTTTACCGATTTCTTCTTTTTCATATTTCCAAGCATTTATATCAACTATAAGAAAATCTTTTTTCTTATTCCTTAGGGAAGCTAAAGCCATATTAACTAAAGAAGATTTCCCTAACCCCCACTTTCCAATAACAGCAATATTAAAAGGAGCTTCATTGCACTCTATAATCTTGCGTAGATTATTAGCAAAATCTTGGTATCTAAACTGATCATCATCAATATTATTTAGGGTCTTATCTTTTAAAAAATATTTTTTCACTTCGTTAATAGTCCTTTCTTAAAATAATAAATGTTCTCTTTTTTCGTTCATAAAATCCCTCATAATTACATTTATCTATTTTCTCTATAGAGTCTGACACCAACCTCTTTGCGTTTTACTCCTTAAATAATTTCTATCATAAGCTCTTGACAAAAACACTGTTTTTTCAACTATAGGGAATTTTATAAACGATATTTACCTAAGAAATGTTCTTTCATCATTCTAAGAACTGTTCTTGGCTCCCTAGTCTGCTCAAACCTTTGCTATTTTCCGCTTTCTCATTATTTCAAGCAGGTCTGCCACACCTGCTTTCGTATCAGCCACAATCTCTGCTGGCGTCATTCCCTCATACCTCGCCGCATTATATTCCCGTATCTTCCTGATATCGTCCAGATCAAAGCGTTCACTGATCTCAGGTTCTTCTATCACAACTACCATCATCATTCCTCCTCTTCCAATAAAGCTGACGGCGGATAAATCATCAGGTCTTTATACCCCCCATATGTCGTAACAGCTTTTACTCCCTGGATTGTCTTTACATTTACAATATGCTTAAAATTCCATGAAACGATCATATCACATCCCGTAAGGACTGCCGCTGCTATATGCCTGCAGTCATAATAGCTTTCCCTTTTCAAGACCCCGAAGTCGATGAATTTCTCTGCAAGGCTTACGGTATTTTCATCTGTTTCAATTATATTATATTCTATCTGGTCCAGATAATCCAATAAAATTTCCTGTTTTTCCACGCTGCATTTATTTATTTCATACACTGCAACATCTGAAATATATATCTCATACCGTCCTTTTTGGAAAAGTTCCCATACATCCTGCGTTTCTTTCATTTTTTCAGGTGTGTCCTTCTGGTCAAAATAACTGATTACAGATGTATCTAAATAAACCTTCACTGTATTCATATGACATTCTCCTCAAAGTCCCAGACAATCTCCACCCGCTTATCTTTATAAACATAAATCTTCCGTATAAAGGTGTTCACCAGCTCCTGTGTAAGGCTTTCCATATGCGAAAAACGGATCACCTGCCGCATATCTGCCTGCAGCTTTTCCTGTTCTTCTGATAACCTTTCAGCTTTTTTTGTGTATGCTTTGATCTGGCCTGACAGCCTTTCTGCCTCACCCGATGCATCACTGGCACTTTTCTGGTATTCTTCCTGTGAAATTTCTCCCAATGCATATTTCTCATACAGGATGCACCTGGAATCCTCTGCCCGTTTCTTTTCTATGCACAGACTGCTGATTTTATCCTTTATGTCCCTCATTGCAGCTTTCCAGAGTCCTGCAAGGCTTTCTGCCTGCTGCGCTGCCTCTCCGCGCAGCATCAGCTCCCTATTGATCATGGTCAGCACGGTTTCCTCCAACAGATCAGCTCGAAAGTAAGTACAGCATTCTGGTATTTTCAATATAGAATGCCTGCTGCACTCGAACCTGCGATACGGATTGCCGGGGCGCAGCGGCTTATAGACCATTGCATAACCGCAGCCGCCGCAGGACAGCCTGCCCACAAGCGGGTGCTTCTCCCGTTTCCGTTCCGTATGCCGGATGTTTACGCTGCTCGACGCTTTCTCAAATTCTTCCGGTGTAACCAGGGGCTGGTGGTGTCCCGGTATCACTTTCCAGTCTTTTTCAGCAGTCCGCTTTTTCTTCCTGCTTCCTACATGCTCCTGCACAGTCTTTCCATAGCTCATTTCCCCTAAATAAAAACGGTTTTTCAATATGCTGCGCACGCTGCTGCTGCTCCATGTGCCTGCAGTGCCGCCCTCCGGCGTTTTCACGCCCCTCATCTGCCTTGCTGTCGGGACACCGCCCTCATGCAGAAGCCTTGCAATTTCTGTACTGGATTTTCCCTGGCATGCGAGCGCAAAAATTTTTCGCACAATGGCGGATTCCTTTTCATTTACAACAACTTCATTTTTCTTTCCGGCGCTTTTCCCATAACCAAACGGCGCCTGCCCGAAAGCATATTCTCCATCTGCATACTTATTTCCAAGGGATGCTTTCACCTTGACCGATATATCTTTGCTGTACAGGTCATTCAGAAGTGTTTTGAATGCCGTGTCCAACCCTATGGTGCTGCCCCTGTGTTCCCTGCTGTCATAATGGTCTGCAACTGCAATCAGCCGCACCCCCATAAACGGCAGGATCTGGTTCATATATGTGCCAAGTTCAATGTAATCCCTTGAAAAACGGGACAGGTCTTTTACAATAATGCACTGCACCTGGTTTTTTTTCACTTCATCCATCAGCCGGTTCATTCCCGGCCTGTCCATGCCAGAACCCGACCAGCCATCGTCGCAGAATTCCTTTCGGCCATATTCCCTCAGCTCTGCATCCCGTTCTATATAACTGCTGATCAGCATCCTCTGGCTGGATATGCTGTTGCTTTCATCTGCCCCGCCTTCCCCCGGCGCATCTGTTCTTCCCGTAAGGCTGCCATCCTCCACTGCAGAAATGCCGCTGTCAGTTCTGTCTTCCACGGAAAGCCTTAAATACACTGCAACAACATCCATTCAGACCACCCCTTTCAGCATTTCGTTTGTATACCGGAACTGTATTTCGGCCCGCCTGCCCGGATACACATATATTTTTTCCACTAATGCACTGATTATTTCCGCCGTAAGCTCCCCGCGGCTTTTCAGCGCGGTTAAGGAGCGGACAGCTTTTAAGTACCTGCCTTTCACTTTTTCCACTGCTTTCATCCGCTTCCGCAGATCTTCTTCCCGGCTTTCCAGTTCCTGCCGCCGTGCCTCATTTTTTAATTTATGGTCCACATATTCCTCCTGTGCCACATTCCCTGCCCGGTAATCCATATATATTGCAGCTTCTTCCTCATCCATGCGTCCTGCTGCTGCCTGTACAGATTTGATCTCTCTCTCAATCCGTGCCCCGGCCTCCTGGAGCTGCTCTTTTCCTATTTTAGAAAAATGCCCCGGCTTTTTAAGGTAAACGGCAAACTCCGTCTGCAGCACGGATATCAGTATTTCTGTCAGTTCCTGTCTCGAAATGCGGTTTGTCTGCGGGCAGTCCCCATTCTTTTTCTGCCCACCGTCCAAGCAGAAATACCATTCCTTCCTTTCCCTAGTCCCATCTGCATATTCCTTTACCGGGCTGCTCCTTGTCATCTTTCTTCCACATACGCCGCAGTAAAGGACAGCGTCAAAAATATTCTCTCCGATCGGAAGCCCCTGTGCAGGATGCCTGCAGGATGCCGAACGTTCCCTTATCCTTGCACATATTTCCTGCGCACTTTCAAACAGTTCCGTACTGACTAATGCCTCATGTGCATTCTTCTTGACGATCCATTCCCCTTCCGGCTTATGCACCCGGTTTTTTTCATCCCGTGCAGTTTTGGATGTTTTCCCCTGTACCAGCATTCCAGCATAAGTCCTGCTGCCTACCATGCGTTCTATAGCACCCTTATCCCATTTCTTATACTGTGCTTCCGCCGGGCAGTACACCTCCCCTGTCATTTTATATACGGCTGGCGGATTCACTTTTCTCCGGTTTAATTCATCTGCCACTGCCGTAAAGCTTTCTTTTTCCACAAAAGCAGTAAATATAAATCTGACAATCCCTGCTGTATTTCCATCCGGTACAAGTTTTCGTATTTTCTTTTCCCATACAGAAGTATAGCCATACGGCGGCGGCCCGCCCACATAAGAGCCTGCCTGCCGTTTCTGCTGCAGCCACGTTTTTGCCTTTACGGAAAAATCTTTCGCATACATATCATTCACCAGATTTTTTATTTCAGACGTAATCCCGTCTGCCCCGCTGCCGTTTATCCCAGTATCCAGGCCATCTGAAACTGCAATAAACCGTACGCCCAAAAACGGAAATATCTTTTCAATATAATTGCCTGCCTCCAGATAATTCCTGCCAAACCTGGACAGGTCCTTTACAATCACACAGTTAATCTCCCCCAGCCGGATGTCCTGCATCATGCGCAGAAATCCATCGCGGTTAAAATTACTGCCCGTCTTTCCGAGGTCACTGTAGCATTCCGCAATCTCAATCCATTCATCGTGTTCCCGGTTAAATTCCTCCACAAAATTTCTTGCAATGCTGGCCTGGACATCTATCGACTCATTTTTATCTTTATCCAGATCAGATGATAAGCGTGCATAAATGCCTGCCCGGTACTTCTTTCCATTTTTCTTTCCGCATGGTGCTGCATCTGCTGTTCCTGCTTCTCCTGCCGCTTTTCTTTTAGAAATTCTTCCCATTTCATGCACCTCTCTTAGAATGTCCGCCTGCCTGTCCCTGCTGTTTTCCATTCATCCCAAGCATGACGCCGTACTGATCCATAAAATAGAACTCGATTTCAACCCGCCTGTCCTCATATACATCTATGCGCCGGACAAGGCTGCTCAGGGTATGCCGGTCAACTTCTTTTAACTCCGCGCAGTCCTGGAAGGCTTTCAGCCGCCCTGCCGAAAGCACGCCTTTGCAAAACATATCCTGGATCAGCTTCTCCTGTTTCTCCTGTGCTTTTCCCAGCTCCCCTGCTTTCTGCTTGAACCCTGCATGGAGCCGCTCAAATTCCTCTTTTGTGACCACGCCTGTGCGCAGGTCCTCATAAAGCCCTGCACAGAGCGCATAATATTTATCCTGTTCCTGTTTCAGCCGCCGTATTTCCCTGTCATAGCCGGATACAGCCGCAAAGTCGGCCTCCTGCTCTTTTGCCTTGTCAAAAAGCTTTTTTTCCTCAAGGAATGCGTTGGCATGGCGCTTCACCGTATGTTCCACCAGTTTCTTTAAAACGCTTTCCTCCATGCTGTGGCGGCTGCACCCTTCCCCGCGGTTTTTAGTAGAACAGATATAATACACTTTCTGTTTCCCCTTATACCGGACTACACGACGGACCATCTGCTCCCCACAGTCCCCGCAGAACAGCAGCCCCGCAAACATCCCGGCCTGGCCCATCTGAGGGCTTTTTCTGGAATCTGTTTTTAACAGCCCCTGTACAATTCGGAAATCATCTTCTGTTACGACAGGCTCATGCGTATTTTCCACGCGGTCCCATTCCTTTTCCGGCTTTCCAACTGTTTTTTTTATCTTGTAATTGACTTTCTGCGACTTTCCCTGTACCATGTGCCCAAGGTACACCTCGCTGGTCAGGATCCGTTTCACGGACGTGCTGCCCCACTGGGAGCGCCCTATGCCTGAAAAACCGCTTTTATATTTCTGCCCCAGAGAATTTTTATATTCCTTCGGAGACAGGATGCCCGCCTCATTCAGCCGGCCTGCTATCGCAGAAACAGCCATGCCGGAAATTTTCCATTCAAAAATTTTCTTTACAATTCCTGCTGCATATTCATCCACTACAAGCCTGTTTTTGTTGTTTTCGTCTTTCTTATACCCATATACAGCAAACGGCGAAATACATTCCCCGTTCCTCCGCTTCGCCTCCAGCCCGCTTTTTACCTTCGTGGATATGTCCCTGCAATACGAATCATTGATGAAGTTTTTCACAGGCAGCACAATGGAGCTTTCCCCTGTGCCCGCAGAAAAGCTGTCATAATGGTCGGTCAGCGCAATAAAGCGCACACCAAGAGCCGGGAAGGTTTTCTGTATATACCGCCCGGCTTCAATATAATCACGCCCAAAGCGGGAAAGGTCCTTGACTGTTGACCAGCAAATTATAATCGGAACTAACGGCATATTATTTTAACACGTTCTG
>CAMWXD010000136.1 GCA_947178105.1 uncultured Eubacterium sp.
TGCTGGCCCTGTACCTGCGCTTCCTGTTGGAATAATTGCTCATTCTGCGCATATAACGGCTGCTCCTGCATCTGCGCTTCCTGCTGCGAAAACTGCCCGTTCTGTGTAAAACTCTGCTGCCCTATCGTTTCCTGCTGCTGGAAATCCTGCGTTTGCCGGCTGTTTTTTCCCCGGTGAATGCCTGCGAGATTTGCAACCTTCTGCCCCAGCCCTTGCCTGCGCATCTTTACCGCAGCGATCTGCTGCATCCCCTTTGCAATCTCCTCTTGTAAGTTCTGTGTGTTATAGCTTCCCGCATTGATTTCTACAGGAGGAATCTGCGCCGCATTGTTTCCGTTTTGTTCTGATTCCGTCGTCTCTTCTGGCCTTACTTCAATCACGCCTGTGCGCTTCTGGCGGAACATACGGTACTTTTCTTCCTGCGGTTTTGACAACGGCTGATAATGCATCTTCAATTCCAGTGCTTTTTCTACATAGATCCCGTCGCCGAACCATAAAATCAATTCATCACAGGCTTCCACACACTTTTCCGGCTGCATATCCTTATGATACAAGTATGCCAGCTCGTACGCCCACTCTTCGGAATATTCCTGTTCTTTTAACTCTTCCAGAATCTTGATCTGCTCTTTATATGGAAGCCCCTGCGCTGCCGTCATCTTGTACTTTAAGACATACTTTAAATTATCATGCGGCGCAATGTCTACAAATTCATCGTAATACTCCTGCGCCTCGTCAAATTTTTGTGTCTTAATCGCAATCTCTGCCAGGCGGTATATAATATTCCTCCCAATAGGAGATTTATCATACGCCATCAGAAGAATTTCCTTGCTTTCTTCGTAACGCCCCACCTGTTCAAACACTTCGCCAGCCAGCACAAGCGCGTTCAGGTTCCGAATCTTCCGCCAGCTAATCGTCTCCGCAATTTCCGCCGCTGCATTATAGTTGCGCGCACTTACCAGCGCTTTCATCTCATCAATTTTAAGTTTAAACTCATATTTATCCACGCCTGCCACCTATCATAGGATTACAATTCCACCTTCGTTTCCTGTCAAATATTGTATAATAATCCAATGTTAGTTTACCATAGGTAACCGCTCATGTCAAAAAACTTTCCTCTTTTTCTTCCGGCTTTTGTTTTTCATCCGCGTATGTTCCATACCAAAGCCGCCTGCCGGCAGGCTCTACGCCTGTAGCTTTTATATAGACCGCTGTATCTACCGGAAGCTTCTTTTTCTGTAAAAAGAAATGAATCGTCTTTTGTATAATATAATAAATCACAGCAAATACCGGACAGCCAAGCAGCATTCCCATAACGCCAAACAGCCCGCTTCCGACTAAAATGGCAAACATAACCCAAAAGGAAGACAACCCGGTCGAATCCCCCAAAATCTTCGGCCCGATGATATTGCCGTCAATCTGCTGCAAAATCACAACAAATATAACAAAATACAACGCATACAGAGGGTCAACAAGCAGGATTAAAAATGTGCTCGGAATCGCTCCGATAAACGGCCCGAAAAACGGAATAATATTGGTCACACCGACAATCACGCTGACCAGCAAGGTATATGGCATTTTGATAATACACAATACGATATAACACAGAATCCCTATAATCAGCGAATCCAGCAGCTTTCCTTTGATAAATCCGCCAAAAATCTCATTCGTCGTATGGAATACCTGTATGACCTGGTTTGCCGCCCGTGCCGGCAGCAGTGCAAATATAATCTTCTTCGCCTGTCCTTCAAAATTTTCTTTTTCACACATAACATAAATCGACACAACCAGCCCTACCACAATATTTTTAAATGCATTCAGCACATTGATCAATCCGCTTGTGACTGTCGCCACATAATCTTTTGTCTGTGGAAGCAAAGAATTTTTCAGCCAATCCTCCATCCAGTCAGCAGCCGTCACAAGGTATTCCTCCAGCATCGCAGTGATCTCATGGTTTCCATATTCCCACTCATTAAGATGTACGATAAACGAATTGATCTGCGCTGGCAGGGTATCTACCAGATTGGAAAGATTTGCAGACACTTCTGGGATCACCATAGACAGCAGCGTTGCGATAATCAAAATAAACACAAGTACCGCAAGTATACTTGAAACGGTACGTATCAGCCTGCGGAATTTTTTCTTCACACCTTTTGCGTCCGCCAGCCTGGAAAGCATCCGTTCAAAAAACATCATAATCGGATTGATCAGGTATCCGATCGCAAGCCCATATAAAATTGGCTGCGCAATGCCGACCATCATGCTGGACATCGCTTTTATATCCTCAAACCGGAACAATACGCAGACTACCAGGATACAGCAGCAAAATACAATAAAAAAAGTCAGTCCCATCGCCAGATAAGGCCGGATATTCCAGTCAGATCCTGGCTTTAGCTGCTGCCGTATTGTCTGTTTTTCTTTCTTTTTTTCCATAATTACTGCACCACTTTTTTTCATTTCAAATTATACTAAGGAACTGTAAACAAATAATATACAAACTTACTTGTCTTTTTCTCCGATAGCACCACTCAAAAATCCCGCGCAAGTTTATCATATTATTTACTTACAGTTCCTAAACGGCTGCGCTTTTGCTATCACTGCCTCTATTTTAGGATTTTCTGTTAAAATTAATCAGGCAGCCCTTTAAAATAATTGCACGTTCATCGTCCGTCAATTCTCCCATTGTCATATGAAACTCCTTTAAAGTACCGTCCTTTACTGCATAGGCTGTCAGATCTGAAGCCTTTTCTTCTACTGCCCTGCGGATATCTGGTAAAAACAGATAGTCGCCGTTTGCAAACGGCAGCTCTCCTTCCTGGATGAGCAGCGGAAGCATTCCCCAGTTAATCAGGTTTGAACGGTATCTCTTCGTCGCATATTCATGCGCAATATTCGCCCAGCCGCCCAATACCTTCTGGCACGAAGCAGCCTGCTCCCGTGCTGAGCCATCGCCAGGCTTCACAGCAAATATAGTGCTTCCAATGCCGGTATTACGCTCATTGGCATCTGGGAATTTCTGCAAAATCACATCTACCGCATTTTTTAACTCAGGCAGCACCTCATAAGGATGACCGCCGTCTTCTCTTACCTTTTCCGCATTCTGCACTTCCTTCGCACGTCCTACATACGCTGGATCTTTTCTGGATAACGTAAACTCTGCAAGCCCCAGCGGATTTGAACGATAGGAAGAAGTCTCGCCGGAAGGAATGAGCTCATCCGTTGTGGTAACCGGGTCATGAATCTCTGATACGACTTTCAAAATCAAGTTGTCTGTCAATGCAGCCATTTTCGGCCAGTCTTTAATATTCGGCCCCATTTTTACTTCGACTGACGGATCTGCCTGCCCATGGCTGTCAAACACACGGTTTTGATAGATCGTTTGATCAAAGAAATATTTTGGCTTTGTAAAATGCGCATCCACCTCAGTCGCCGCTGTCAAATATCCCTTGTTTGCTGCTGTCGCCGCAATCGACCGCGCATCCATCAGCGCAACGGATGCAATCTGCCCGCTCTGTACTTTTGAGCCTTCCCGGTTCGGGAAATTGCGCGTAGAATGACGGATCGAAAAACCATTGTTTGCAGGCGTGTCACCTGCACCAAAGCAAGGCCCGCAAAATGCAGTCTTCATCACGCCGCCCGCAGCCATAATCTTAGCAGCAGCCCCATTGCGCACCAGCTCCATATAGACAGGCATACTCGCAGGATATACGCTCAGTGTAAACTCATCTGCACCAATGCCGGCTCCATCCAAAATATCCGCAGCATCACAAATATTTTCAAATCCGCCGCCCGCGCAGCCCGCAATAATTCCCTGATCCACATACAGCCTGCCGTCACGCACTTTTTCCTGCAAATGCAGGTTTGCTGCGCCGTTAAAGCTTACCTGCGCCTTCTTTTCACAATCGGCAAGGATATCTGTCAGGTTGCAGTTCAGCTCTTCAATCGTATAAGCGTTGCTTGGATGGAACGGCATAGCGATCATTGGCTTTACCGTACTTAGATCCAATTCAATCATACCGTCATAGTATGCTATATTTCCTGGATGCAGCTCCTGATAATCTTCACTGCGCCCATGGATCTCATAAAACTCTTTCACCAGTTCATCCGTCTGCCAGATCGATGACAGGCATGTCGTCTCTGTCGTCATGACGTCGATGCCAATCCTGAAATCCACGCTCAGATTTGCAACTCCAGGCCCTACGAATTCCATAACCTTATTTTTTACATAGCCATTTGCAAACACTTCTTTTATCAGCGCAATCGCAATATCCTGCGGCCCTACGCCTTTCTCCGGTTTGCCGGTCAGGTACACGCCGACTACTTCCGGCAGATTGATATCATAAGTCTGGCTCAACAGTTGCTTCACAAGCTCCGGCCCGCCTTCCCCCATCGCCATCGTGCCCAATGCGCCATAACGTGTATGGGAATCCGAGCCAAGGATCATCTTCCCGCCGCCTGCCAGCATTTCCCGTGCAAACTGATGAATGACTGCCTGATGCGGCGGCACATAAATCCCGCCATACCTCTTTGCGCAAGACAATCCAAACATATGATCGTCTTCATTGATCGTACCGCCTACTGCGCACAAGCTGTTATGGCAGTTTGTCAGCACATACGGGATCGGAAATTTCTCCAGCCCCGATGCACGCGCAGTCTGTATAATTCCCACAAAAGTAATATCATGTGACGTCAGCTTGTCAAACTTGATCTCCAGTTTTTCCATATTGCCGGAAGTATTGTGCTGCTGTAAAATACGATAAGCAATCGTCTGTGTCTTTGCCTGCTCTGGCGTTGTCTTTGCACCCGTCTTTGCTTGTACAGCAGCAGATGCATCTGGCGTATCCTCTACTAATTCAGTGCCATTTACCAGATACACGCCTTTGTCGTATAGTTTCATTTCAGTTCCTCCTTGTATGTTATAATAAAGTTTTCTTTTTTCCCATTAATTTATCCAATAAAGACATTTTTTCCCGATGCTGTTTCGGCATCTCATCTTCATCACTGCTTTTTTGTTTAAAATATTCTGCATCCAGATTCACTTTGATTTCCGCATCCTCCGAAAGCTTACTGTCTGCATCCTGCCGGCTTCCCGGCACTTTTTCAGCCTGGGAGCTGCGCACCTCCTGATCCGCATAGCCGCTGCGGTAATCCAGATCATCCTTTGCCAAATAATCGTCTTGTTCTTCACTCAGCCTCTTTTCCCCATTCTCCTGCTGTACAGCCTGGATTATGGGATTGCTTTTCCGGTCCGCATCTCCTTTCCCGTCAGCACTTGTTCCACTCGCTTGTTCAGAAACAGAGCCTTCTTCTTCCAGATCATGCCCCATCAGTTTTCCAGGATTCCCATCGGCGCCTTTTTCCATGTGCTTCGCCTTCTGCTCCTCTGACGCATCCGTATGCAAATCGTCTGCGGATTCTTTTTCAGAACGATTCGCCTTCTCCTTTTCCCGCCGCCCGTTCTTCTCTGTCAACTTCTCATCTGAGAAAATCTGCTGAATATCCGCAGCAGCCCGTTTCAGTGTAGACTCAATTACGCCTTCATCTTCTAATGGCTGCATCAGATCCTCTTCGGGCTGGTGTTCTTCTTCTTTTTCAAAAGGTATGCCCGCCTTTCGAAAATATTCTTCATTAATCTTGATCTCCGGTTTTATGACCGTATGCTTTTCCCCAAAGTTTTCTAATGTCTTTCTGCCCTTTTTCTCCGCCCGCTCCCGTTCAATCTCCCGGTTGCGCTCTTCGATCAGCCTTAAATATTTCTCTGTATCAGCCAAAAGCTGAAGCTGGCTCTTTAGTTCGAGCTGGTTTTCCCGGATCGTTTCCTGCTGCTGCTTAATGTTCCTGCAAAACTCCCGATACATCCGGTCAACAGTTGCATCCGCCTCGTCCACCATTACATTCAGATGGTTCAGTGCTTCCTCCGTATACAAGACAGACGCAGCATAAATATCTTCCGCCTGGCGGCTGGCATCCCAGATAATCTTGTCGCCTTCCTTTTTTTTCTCACGGAGTGCCCGATCCCTGCTTTGCTGTGTGAGTTCATATTCATCCATGATCTCGTAGATACTTGCATTCAGGCGGTCTATCAAATTAAAGATATCCTGTTTGCTGACGATAATGCGGTCAGTATCATACATCTCGCTCTTGGAAATCATTACATGTATATCTCTTAGTACATTTTCGAGTCTAGCCTGTGAGCTCATTCTCCGCTCCTTTCTACACCAGCTAACCAATCAAATCCTATTACTGCCCAAAAATCCAATCAAATCCTATTGCTGCCCAAAAATCCAATCAAATCCTATTCTGCCCCACAAAATCCAATCAATCGCCATCTCTGCCCCATAGAATCCAATCAATCACCATCTCTGCCCCACAAAATCCAATCAATCGCTATCTTTGCCCCATAGAATCCAATCAATCGCCATCTCTGCCCCCAGAATCAATTAAAATCC
>CAMWXD010000137.1 GCA_947178105.1 uncultured Eubacterium sp.
GGATTTTAATTGATTCTGGGGGCAGAGATGGCGATTGATTGGATTCTATGGGGCAGAGATGGCGATTGATTGGATTTTGTGGGGCAGAATAGGATTTGATTGGATTTTTGGGCAGCAATAGGATTTGATTGGATTTTTGGGCAGTAATAGGATTTGATTGGTTAGCTGGTGTAGAAAGGAGCGGAGAATGAGCTCACAGGCTAGACTCGAAAATGTACTAAGAGATATACATGTAATGATTTCCAAGAGCGAGATGTATGATACTGACCGCATTATCGTCAGCAAACAGGATATCTTTAATTTGATAGACCGCCTGAATGCAAGTATCTACGAGATCATGGATGAATATGAACTCACACAGCAAAGCAGGGATCGGGCACTCCGTGAGAAAAAAAAGGAAGGCGACAAGATTATCTGGGATGCCAGCCGCCAGGCGGAAGATATTTATGCTGCGTCTGTCTTGTATACGGAGGAAGCACTGAACCATCTGAATGTAATGGTGGACGAGGCGGATGCAACTGTTGACCGGATGTATCGGGAGTTTTGCAGGAACATTAAGCAGCAGCAGGAAACGATCCGGGAAAACCAGCTCGAACTAAAGAGCCAGCTTCAGCTTTTGGCTGATACAGAGAAATATTTAAGGCTGATCGAAGAGCGCAACCGGGAGATTGAACGGGAGCGGGCGGAGAAAAAGGGCAGAAAGACATTAGAAAACTTTGGGGAAAAGCATACGGTCATAAAACCGGAGATCAAGATTAATGAAGAATATTTTCGAAAGGCGGGCATACCTTTTGAAAAAGAAGAAGAACACCAGCCCGAAGAGGATCTGATGCAGCCATTAGAAGATGAAGGCGTAATTGAGTCTACACTGAAACGGGCTGCTGCGGATATTCAGCAGATTTTCTCAGATGAGAAGTTGACAGAGAAGAACGGGCGGCGGGAAAAGGAGAAGGCGAATCGTTCTGAAAAAGAATCCGCAGACGATTTGCATACGGATGCGTCAGAGGAGCAGAAGGCGAAGCACATGGAAAAAGGCGCCGATGGGAATCCTGGAAAACTGATGGGGCATGATCTGGAAGAAGAAGGCTCTGTTTCTGAACAAGCGAGTGGAACAAGTGCTGACGGGAAAGGAGATGCGGACCGGAAAAGCAATCCCATAATCCAGGCTGTACAGCAGGAGAATGGGGAAAAGAGGCTGAGTGAAGAACAAGACGATTATTTGGCAAAGGATGATCTGGATTACCGCAGCGGCTATGCGGATCAGGAGGTGCGCAGCTCCCAGGCTGAAAAAGTGCCGGGAAGCCGGCAGGATGCAGACAGTAAGCTTTCGGAGGATGCGGAAATCAAAGTGAATCTGGATGCAGAATATTTTAAACAAAAAAGCAGTGATGAAGATGAGATGCCGAAACAGCATCGGGAAAAAATGTCTTTATTGGATAAATTAATGGGAAAAAAGAAAACTTTATTATAACATACAAGGAGGAACTGAAATGAAACTATACGACAAAGGCGTGTATCTGGTAAATGGCACTGAATTAGTAGAGGATACGCCAGATGCATCTGCTGCTGTACAAGCAAAGACGGGTGCAAAGACAACGCCAGAGCAGGCAAAGACACAGACGATTGCTTATCGTATTTTACAGCAGCACAATACTTCCGGCAATATGGAAAAACTGGAGATCAAGTTTGACAAGCTGACGTCACATGATATTACTTTTGTGGGAATTATACAGACTGCGCGTGCATCGGGGCTGGAGAAATTTCCGATCCCGTATGTGCTGACAAACTGCCATAACAGCTTGTGCGCAGTAGGCGGTACGATCAATGAAGACGATCATATGTTTGGATTGTCTTGCGCAAAGAGGTATGGCGGGATTTATGTGCCGCCGCATCAGGCAGTCATTCATCAGTTTGCACGGGAAATGCTGGCAGGCGGCGGGAAGATGATCCTTGGCTCGGATTCCCATACACGTTATGGCGCATTGGGCACGATGGCGATGGGGGAAGGCGGGCCGGAGCTTGTGAAGCAACTGTTGAGCCAGACTTATGATATCAATCTGCCGGAAGTAGTCGGCGTGTACCTGACCGGCAAACCGGAGAAAGGCGTAGGGCCGCAGGATATTGCGATTGCGCTGATAAAAGAAGTGTTTGCAAATGGCTATGTAAAAAATAAGGTTATGGAATTCGTAGGGCCTGGAGTTGCAAATCTGAGCGTGGATTTCAGGATTGGCATCGACGTCATGACGACAGAGACGACATGCCTGTCATCGATCTGGCAGACGGATGAACTGGTGAAAGAGTTTTATGAGATCCATGGGCGCAGTGAAGATTATCAGGAGCTGCATCCAGGAAATATAGCATACTATGACGGTATGATTGAATTGGATCTAAGTACGGTAAAGCCAATGATCGCTATGCCGTTCCATCCAAGCAACGCTTATACGATTGAAGAGCTGAACTGCAACCTGACAGATATCCTTGCCGATTGTGAAAAGAAGGCGCAGGTAAGCTTTAACGGCGCAGCAAACCTGCATTTGCAGGAAAAAGTGCGTGACGGCAGGCTGTATGTGGATCAGGGAATTATTGCGGGCTGCGCGGGCGGCGGATTTGAAAATATTTGTGATGCTGCGGATATTTTGGATGGAGCCGGCATTGGTGCAGATGAGTTTACACTGAGCGTATATCCTGCGAGTATGCCTGTCTATATGGAGCTGGTGCGCAATGGGGCTGCTGCTAAGATTATGGCTGCGGGCGGCGTGATGAAGACTGCATTTTGCGGGCCTTGCTTTGGTGCAGGTGACACGCCTGCAAACAATGGTTTTTCGATCCGTCATTCTACGCGCAATTTCCCGAACCGGGAAGGCTCAAAAGTACAGAGCGGGCAGATTGCATCCGTTGCGCTGATGGATGCGCGGTCGATTGCGGCGACAGCAGCAAACAAGGGATATTTGACAGCGGCGACTGAGGTGGATGCGCATTTTACAAAGCCAAAATATTTCTTTGATCAAACGATCTATCAAAACCGTGTGTTTGACAGCCATGGGCAGGCAGATCCGTCAGTCGAAGTAAAAATGGGGCCGAATATTAAAGACTGGCCGAAAATGGCTGCATTGACAGACAACTTGATTTTGAAAGTCGTATCAGAGATTCATGACCCGGTTACCACAACGGATGAGCTCATTCCTTCCGGCGAGACTTCTTCCTATCGTTCAAATCCGCTGGGGCTTGCAGAGTTTACGTTATCCAGAAAAGATCCAGCGTATGTAGGACGTGCGAAGGAAGTGCAGAATGCGGAAAAGGTAAGAGAAGACGGCGGTCATCCTTATGAGGTGCTGCCTGAGTTAAAAAATGCGGTAGATGTGATTTTGCAGAAATTCCCAGATGCCAATGAGCGTAATACCGGCATTGGAAGCACTATATTTGCTGTGAAGCCTGGCGATGGCTCAGCACGGGAGCAGGCTGCTTCGTGCCAGAAGGTATTGGGCGGCTGGGCGAATATTGCGCATGAATATGCGACGAAGAGATACCGTTCAAACCTGATTAACTGGGGAATGCTTCCGCTGCTCATCCAGGAAGGAGAGCTGCCGTTTGCAAACGGCGACTATCTGTTTTTACCAGATATCCGCAGGGCAGTAGAAGAAAAGGCTTCAGATCTGACAGCCTATGCAGTAAAGGACGGTACTTTAAAGGAGTTTCATATGACAATGGGAGAATTGACGGACGATGAACGTGCAATTATTTTAAAGGGCTGCCTGATTAATTTTAACAGAAAATCCTAAAATAGAGGCAGTGATAGCAAAAGCGCAGCCGTTTAGGAACTGTAAGTAAATAATATGATAAACTTGCGCGGGATTTTTGAGTGGTGCTATCGGAGAAAAAGACAAGTAAGTTTGTATATTATTTGTTTACAGTTCCTTAGTATAATTTGAAATGAAAAAAAGTGGTGCAGTAATTATGGAAAAAAAGAAAGAAAAACAGACAATACGGCAGCAGCTAAAGCCAGGATCTGACTGGAATATCCGGCCTTATCTGGCGATGGGACTGACTTTTTTTATTGTATTTTGCTGCTGTATCCTGGTAGTCTGCGTATTGTTCCGGTTTGAGGATATAAAAGCGATGTCCAGCATGATGGTCGGCATTGCGCAGCCAATTTTATATGGGCTTGCGATCGGATACCTGATCAATCCGATTATGATGTTTTTTGAACGGATGCTTTCCAGGCTGGCGGACGCAAAAGGTGTGAAGAAAAAATTCCGCAGGCTGATACGTACCGTTTCAAGTATACTTGCGGTACTTGTGTTTATTTTGATTATCGCAACGCTGCTGTCTATGGTGATCCCAGAAGTGTCTGCAAATCTTTCCAATCTGGTAGATACCCTGCCAGCGCAGATCAATTCGTTTATCGTACATCTTAATGAGTGGGAATATGGAAACCATGAGATCACTGCGATGCTGGAGGAATACCTTGTGACGGCTGCTGACTGGATGGAGGATTGGCTGAAAAATTCTTTGCTTCCACAGACAAAAGATTATGTGGCGACAGTCACAAGCGGATTGATCAATGTGCTGAATGCATTTAAAAATATTGTGGTAGGGCTGGTTGTGTCGATTTATGTTATGTGTGAAAAAGAAAATTTTGAAGGACAGGCGAAGAAGATTATATTTGCACTGCTGCCGGCACGGGCGGCAAACCAGGTCATACAGGTATTCCATACGACGAATGAGATTTTTGGCGGATTTATCAAAGGAAAGCTGCTGGATTCGCTGATTATAGGGATTCTGTGTTATATCGTATTGTGTATTATCAAAATGCCATATACCTTGCTGGTCAGCGTGATTGTCGGTGTGACCAATATTATTCCGTTTTTCGGGCCGTTTATCGGAGCGATTCCGAGCACATTTTTAATCCTGCTTGTTGACCCTCTGTATGCGTTGTATTTTGTTATATTTGTTGTGATTTTGCAGCAGATTGACGGCAATATCATCGGGCCGAAGATTTTGGGGGATTCGACCGGGTTGTCTTCCTTTTGGGTTATGTTTGCCATTTTAGTCGGAAGCGGGCTGTTTGGCGTTATGGGAATGCTGCTTGGCTGTCCGGTATTTGCTGTGATTTATTATATTATACAAAAGACGATTCATTTCTTTTTACAGAAAAAGAAGCTTCCGGTAGATACAGCGGTCTATATAAAAGCTACAGGCGTAGAGCCTGCCGGCAGGCGGCTTTGGTATGGAACATACGCGGATGAAAAACAAAAGCCGGAAGAAAAAGAGGAAAGTTTTTTGACATGAGCGGTTACCTATGGTAAACTAACATTGGATTATTATACAATATTTGACAGGAAACGAAGGTGGAATTGTAATCCTATGATAGGTGGCAGGCGTGGATAAATATGAGTTTAAACTTAAAATTGATGAGATGAAAGCGCTGGTAAGTGCGCGCAACTATAATGCAGCGGCGGAAATTGCGGAGACGATTAGCTGGCGGAAGATTCGGAACCTGAACGCGCTTGTGCTGGCTGGCGAAGTGTTTGAACAGGTGGGGCGTTACGAAGAAAGCAAGGAAATTCTTCTGATGGCGTATGATAAATCTCCTATTGGGAGGAATATTATATACCGCCTGGCAGAGATTGCGATTAAGACACAAAAATTTGACGAGGCGCAGGAGTATTACGATGAATTTGTAGACATTGCGCCGCATGATAATTTAAAGTATGTCTTAAAGTACAAGATGACGGCAGCGCAGGGGCTTCCATATAAAGAGCAGATCAAGATTCTGGAAGAGTTAAAAGAACAGGAATATTCCGAAGAGTGGGCGTACGAGCTGGCATACTTGTATCATAAGGATATGCAGCCGGAAAAGTGTGTGGAAGCCTGTGATGAATTGATTTTATGGTTCGGCGACGGGATCTATGTAGAAAAAGCACTGGAATTGAAGATGCATTATCAGCCGTTGTCAAAACCGCAGGAAGAAAAGTACCGTATGTTCCGCCAGAAGCGCACAGGCGTGATTGAAGTAAGGCCAGAAGAGACGACGGAATCAGAACAAAACGGAAACAATGCGGCGCAGATTCCTCCTGTAGAAATCAATGCGGGAAGCTATAACACACAGAACTTACAAGAGGAGATTGCAAAGGGGATGCAGCAGATCGCTGCGGTAAAGATGCGCAGGCAAGGGCTGGGGCAGAAGGTTGCAAATCTCGCAGGCATTCACCGGGGAAAAAACAGCCGGCAAACGCAGGATTTCCAGCAGCAGGAAACGATAGGGCAGCAGAGTTTTACACAGAACGGGCAGTTTTCGCAGCAGGAAGCGCAGATGCAGGAGCAGCCGTTATATGCGCAGAATGAGCAATTATTCCAACAGGAAGCGCAGGTACAGGGCCAGCAAATATATGC
>CAMWXD010000138.1 GCA_947178105.1 uncultured Eubacterium sp.
ATAACAATTCTTTATAAAATGTTATGCATGAAATATGTAGTCTTACCTTTGCACATAAGAGCATACAGATACTTATTTGCTAAAGTATCTAAAAAGCAAGAGGAGGCGGGAAGGATGCCGAAATTGGATTATGCACAAACAGGGGCAAGGATCCGGGAGCTACGGAAGGCGAAGGGATGGTCGCAGGAAAAGCTTGCGAAGAAATGCGGTATCAGCCTGAATTTTATCGGGCAGATCGAGCGTGGGACAAGAAGTATGAGCCTGGATACCTTTGCAAGATTGTGCAGAGAACTGGGAACCAATGCAGACGCACTGTTGTGGGGAAGCCGGCAGCCTTTGGAAATGGGGATCCAATATAAAAACAAGGACGAGATGTATGTCAGGATTATGCGGTCAGTAGCAGATATTTTAGAGGATATGCCAGATAGGGAAAAGGCACAGACAAGACTATGAAGATTACACAATTATTTAAAATATACTGGCCGGATAATGGCGGCGGGATTGCAAAAGTTATGGAGAGTATTGCAGATGCGTTCGAAGGCTGCCAGCAGGAAATGATTGTCTGCCAGGATGACAGGCATAAAAAGAGTGCGGTCGACAGGTATAAGGGGATCCAGGTACATAGATGCAGACAGTTGTTTGAATGCGTATCTACGCCTCTTTCTCTGGATTTTTTGTATAAGGTAAAACGATGTACGTCAGATTCGGATTTTGTGATTTACCATTTCCCTTATCCAATGGCGGATTTTGCCGTTTTGCTCGGCATGTATTCCGGCAGGCTCATTGTGTGGTGGCATTGCGGTTTTGAACAATATAAAAGACTGGCGCCGTTTTACCGTCCGCTTGTGAAGCACACTTTAAAAAAAGCAGACCTAGTTCTTGTATCATCCAAAGGGAATCTGAAGCATTCTGCATTGCTTCGGAAATATCAAGGCAAATGCAGGGTGATCCCATTTTGTGTAAGTGACGAATGTATGTTACGGGGTATGGCATATGCTGCAAAGCATTCTGTACAAAAAAACAAAATCACCATTTTATTTATCGGGAGATTAGTATGGTACAAAGGGTGTGACGTTCTAATCAAAGCATTTGCGAGGTTGCAGGCGAAGATGCAGGCACCAGATTGCAGGCTGGTGATTGTCGGGAGCGGGCCGTTGGAACAGCGATTAAAGCGGCTGGCAGCATCTTTAAGGTTAAAGGATGTTATATTTGCAGGAATGGTTTCCGAGGAAGAAAAAATGAAATGGCTGGAACAATGTGATTTTCTGGTATTGCCGTCCGTTTCAAAGGCAGAGGCATTTGCAGTTGTCCAAATCGAAGCAATGGCATTCGGCAAACCAGTAATTAATACCAGGCTTCCAAGCGGAGTGCCGTATGTCAGCCTGGATGGAGTGACAGGCATTACCGTCAGCCCGGGAAGCATCCGTGAATTGGCAGCAGCTATGCAAAAGCTGGCTGAACATGATTGCCTTCGGAAACAATATGGCGAAAATGCGAGAAAACGGGTTCAGAAAAAATATACAAAGCAGGTTATGGCAGCAAAGTACAGGCAGCTATTTGCGCAACTGCTGAAAGAAACTGCTTATGGGGCAGGAAAATCAAAGAATGAGAAGAAAGAGCAATGAAAAAAAAGAAACATCCATGTATGAAGATCGCCTTTGACGCCCAGTTGTTTTTAGGCGGAGATAAGACCGGCATTGCGTGGAATGCCCACAACCTGATCAAAGAGCTTTTAAAGGATACCGAACACGAATATACCTTGCAGTGTATGAAAGGCCGCCATGCTGCCAGCCAGTTGTACAGGCTTTCGGAGTATCAAAAAGCCGGGGGCAGGATCGAATATTGCAGCAGATGCAGTTATACGTTGTACAAATTGTTATGGATACTCGTTCCGGTGCCGCATCGGTTCTTTTTTCGCACAAAAGCAGATATTTCCCAGTTTTTTAATTATGCAGTGCCGCCTGGCGCCAGTGGGAAGCGGGTCACGTTTATTTACGATATGGCATATCGTGCCTGTCCGTGGACAATGAACCGGAAAACACGCATTTGGCTGGAGCTTTGTATGAAAAAAACATGCAGGCACGCAAGCCATATCGTGACGGTTTCTAAGTTCAGCAAACGCGAAATAATGAAATACCTGGGCATACCAGATGACAAGATTAGTATTGTACCCTGTGCGCTGAACCATGCGGTATATCATCCGCACTATACGAAAACACAGATACAAAAAGTGCGGAGCCGATATGGGATTGCACAGGAATATTTTCTCTATGTCGGCACAATCGAGCCAAGAAAAAACCTGGAGCGGCTGATCGGCGCCTATGCAAAGCTGTGCAAGGCAAACAAAGATGTGCCGCAGCTTGTGCTGGCAGGGAAAAAAGGCTGGCTGTGTGAAGGCATCTACCAAAAAGTACAAAGGCTTCATCTGGAAAAGCAGGTTTTATTTACCGGATATGTGCGCCAGGAAGACAGCCCGGTGCTGATGTGCGGTGCAGAGGCATTTGTGTTCCCTTCCCTGTATGAAGGGTTTGGAATGCCGCCGTTGGAAGCAATGGCGTGCGGGACGCCAGTCATTACTTCCAATACAACCGCTTTGCGGGAAGTGGCAGCGGATGCAGCAATTACCGTTGGCCCAAAAAGCGAAAGAGAAATCTGCCAGGCGATGCAGCTTGTTTTAAAAGACAGCCGGTACAGGGAAATACTGCGCAGGCGCGGCTTGGAGAGGGCAGCAGCATATACATGGGAAAAGTCGGCGAAAATGCTAATGGAAGTCTATCAAAAGCTTTACCAGGAAAACGATGGATAGCAGAAAAAAACGCCAAATATTTAATCAGGAATAAAAAAGGAAGGATATAGGAATGCAGAAGCTATGCTGGAAAGACTGAAAGAAATCTATGCTTATCGTGAAATGATCGTTTCACTGGTCAAAAGAGATTTAAAAGGAAGATACAAAGGCTCTTTCCTTGGATTTTTATGGACATTTTTAAATCCGTTGCTACAGCTTGCAGTTTATACAATGGTCTTTTCGACGATTATGCGTGCAGGGATTGAGGATTATTACCTGTTTTTATTTGTAGCACTGATTCCCTGGATTTTTTTCAGCACATCCTTGACCGGCGGTGCAAGCTGTATCCTGGCGCAGCAGGATATGGTCAAAAAAATCTATTTCCCGCGGGAGGTACTGCCGGTTTCCTATGTAACGAGTCAGTTTGTAAATATGCTGTTAAGCTTTGTGGTAATCTTTCTCGTGCTGGCAATCGCAGGGTATCCGCTGCGTCCAAACGCAGTGTTTTGCCTGCCGCTTATTATGGTTGTGGAATATGTGCTTGCGCTTGGATTTACAATGGTTATGAGCGCGGTTACGGTATATATCCGGGATCTGGAGTATATTTTGGGGATACTTACGATGGCATGGCAATTTTTGACGCCGATCTTGTATGCCATCGAGCAGGCGCCGGAAGAAGTGCGCTGGATCTTCTGGGTAAATCCGATGACCTATGTGATTACAGCGTACAGGGATATCTTATATTATGGAAAAATGCCAAGGCTGGAAACACTGGCATCCGCAGCAGCGACAGGCATTGTCATGCTGGCTGTTGGATGGCTCATATTTCATCGGCTGCAAAGGCGTTTTGTTGAGGAATTGTAATGAAGCCGGATCATGCGATTGAAGTGAAAAATGTCACAAAAAAATTTAAAGTATATTACGATAAGGGCCACACACTCAAAGAAAAGACACTGTTCAAAAAAAGAAGGTCTTATGAAGAACGTACGGTATTAGACGGGATCAGCTTTGAGATCAAAAAGGGTGAAGCAGTAGGCCTGATTGGGCATAACGGCTGCGGAAAGAGCACGACGCTCAAATTACTGACAAAAATTATGTACCCGGACAGCGGGACGATCGAAATGAACGGGCGGGTATCCAGCCTGCTGGAGCTTGGCGCCGGGTTCCACCCAGACCTGAGCGGTCGGGAAAATATTTATATCAATGCTTCCATCTTTGGGCTGACAAAAAAAGAAATCGATCAAAGGGCAGGAGAGATTATTGCGTTTTCAGAACTGGAGGAATTTATCGACCATCCGGTGCGGACATATTCTTCGGGGATGTATATGCGGCTTGCCTTTGCGGTAGCTATTCATGTGGATGCAGATATTTTGCTGGTAGATGAAATTTTAGCTGTTGGAGATGCGAATTTTCAGGCGAAATGTTTTCAAAAGCTGCGCGAATTAAAATCTTTGGGAATTACGATTGTGATTGTTTCACATTCCCTGACACAGATTGAGCAGATCTGTGAGCGAAGCATCTGGCTGGACAGCGGAAAAATAAAGGAAGCCGGAAAACCAAGGGAAGTACATCCGGTTTATCTGGACTATATGGGACTAAAACGCAGGACCAGATCAGAAAAAAGCCCTCAGCAATCAGAAGAACATACAGAAATCAGGAAAAAGAACACCGAAACCGGACAAAAAGTATATGGCAATCTGGATGTGAGAATTGTAAAAAGCGAGCTCTTAGATGAAAACCAAAACAGGTGCCATATGTTTCGTGTTGGCGATAAGATGATTATAAGGGTGCAGTACGAATGCCGTAACGAAGAGCTGACAGAAAGTGAATTTGGATTCCACATTTTCAGAAGCGACGGTATGGACTGCTATGGGACGAACACGCTGCTCGATCAGGTAGAAACTATAAAATTAAAGAAAACCGGAACTGTCCAAGTTGAATTTGATGCATTGCCGCTGCTGCAGGGGACATATAAAATCGACCTGGCATTTCAGGATGACACAGGGCTGACATTTCAATATCTGTATCAGGCATTGTCGTTTGAAATCATCAACCCCTACGAAGAATTAGGAGCTGTCCGGCTGGCACACAGGTGGGTTTTTGATGGGAAGAAGGCAAAAAGGAGATAGTATGGAATCGATAAAACGTTTTGGAAAATTGGATTGGAGCAAGCCGGTTGCACCTTCAAAAATGCAGCTTAATCAGGCAACGAATTATCTGATCAGAGTTTTGGATATGCTGGATACGACATATGGGTTAGAAGGGAAATGTGTGGCAGATATCGGAGGAAGCAATATTTCTCCTGAAATAGTGAGCCTGCGGAACAGATTTCGTGTGACTATGATAATAAATTTGATAGAGCAAAAATCGGTGTTTCCGATAAACTTAGATAAATTTAGATAAAGAGGGACTATGAAAATAGCGATCACAACCATCCAGGCGCCGTTTGTCTCAGGAGGCGCAGAGTTTTTGGCTGAAAATTTGAAACAGGCACTGATACAGGAAAAACATGAAGCAGAAATTGTGACAATTCCATTTATGGACAGTACGCCTGAAATGATTGAAAACCATATTATTGCGTCAAGGCTGTTTGCACTGGGGCAGTCCTGGGCAGGAAATATAGACTTAAATATTGCATTGAAGTTTCCTGCCTATTATATCCCGCATCCAAATAAAGTGGTATGGGCACTCCATCAGCACAGGGCAGCCTATGACCTGTTTGATACAGAGTACTCCAATCTCAAGGACAATCCAGACGGAAACTATATCCGCAAGGTCATCTCCAATGCAGACTGCTGTTACCTGCCAGAAGCAAAACGCATTTATACGATCGCAGAAAATGTCAAAAAACGGATGCAAAAATATAACAACATCCATGCGCGCACGCTTTATCATCCCTGCCCGGATATGGAGAAATTTTATTGTAAGGATTACCAGAATTATATTTTAATGCCGAGCAGGATCAATATAACAAAAAGGCAGATGCTTGCCCTAGAAGCAATGTGCCATACGAAGTCTGATATACAGCTATATATCGTCGGCAAAGCAGACAATGTATTGGAAAGGACAAAAATGCTGGACTTTATTAAAAAACAAAAGCTGCAAAAGAAAGTCCGGTACTTTGACTTTGTCACACAAGAGCAGAAGTTTGAATTGTATGCAAATGCAAAAGCGGTATTGTTTATTCCATTGGATGAAGATTACGGCTATATTACGCTGGAAGCGATGGCAGCTTCGAAAGCAGTGATTACAGCGAAAGACAGCGGAGGGCCGTTAGAGTTTGTCATCGATAATAAAACGGGGTTTGTAGCAGAAGCGGATGCGAAAGCGATTGCGGAAAAGATAGATGAATTGGCGGATTCGGATGCGCAGGCGGCAGAAATGGGAAAAAAAGCGAAAAAGCACCTTATGCAGATGGATATTTCATGGGCAAACGTAGTGAAGGAGTTGACAAAGCCATGAGCAGGTCAGAGGAAACAGTGAAGCATATTATTAGCCAGATTGAGGGCGGCAGCGAGAAAAAAACTATGAATGAAGTAATCTGTGCTTTT
>CAMWXD010000139.1 GCA_947178105.1 uncultured Eubacterium sp.
TATTGTTAAAATTTAAAAAAATTCTAAAACATAACATTTTCATATAAATTGTTATCTGAAAGTATTCTATACTACTTTTTTCTTTTTTGCAATATAAATAAAAAAATTAGCAATTATTACTAAATATTATCCTGTAGTATCAGTGATATCTATGTAATTCATATAAAAAATTCCGTTTTTTCAGAAATAAAATTCTAATTCAAATTCCGGCATAGAAAATAAAAAATGGTGTTTCACTGTTCCTGTATGCGTCTGAAAAAAGTGCCGTTCCTTATTTTTCAAGGCTTTCTGCCAATGCAGCTATTGTTGTAAAACATAACTTTTTATATGAAAATGTTATGTTTTGCGATGCAGACTGGAGGAAGTATGAAGGAACTGGATTACGGCAAAATGGGAATGCGGATTCGCCAGGTGCGCAAGGCAAAAGGCTGGTCGCAGGAAATGCTTGCAAAAAAATGCGGGATCAGCATGTCGTTTCTCGGGCATATTGAGCGCGGCACGAGGATTATGAGCCTGGAGACGTTTGTAAGCCTCTGCGGGGCGCTGGAGGCGGGCGCGGACGAGCTGCTCTGGGGGACGGTGCTGCCGTCTGAGGCAGTTCTGGATATGTGGGGCGCCGGGAAGCCTGCGGGCAAGGCGCCTGCTGGGAAGCAGGCGGACAGCTATTCCATGTATGTAAAGATCATGAAATCCGTAGCGGAGATTATGAATGAGGCATAAGAAAGCTGGCATACAGCAAAAGCAAAAAGTGCTGGTGCTTGCATCGGTGGCGTCTATGATCGGCCAGTTTAACCTGCCAAATATCAGGCTGCTGCAGGAGCTTGGCTGCGAAGTCCATGTAGCCTGCAACTTTAAAAAGGGCAATACATGCGATGAAAAAGAGCTGGAAGCGCTTCGGGAAAAGCTGCACAAGATGCATGTCATAGTCCACCAGTGGAGCTGCCCGAGGAGCGCTTATTCTATCCCGCAATGTTTACGGGCATATTGCAGCCTGCGAAAGCTTATGGAGAAGCACCCGTTTTCATGGGTGCACTGCCAGTCTCCGGTTGGAGGGGCTTTGGCAAGAATGGCGGCGCACAGGAAACATGTGCGTATCATCTATACGGCGCACGGGTTTCATTTTTACAAAGGCGCGCCGCTGAAAAACTGGCTGCTGTACTATCCGGCGGAAAAGCTGCTGGCGCATTGGACGGACGTGCTGGTTACGCTCAACCAGGAGGATTACCGGCTTGCAAAGCGCAGCTTGAAAGCGGGAAAGGTATGCTATATCCCTGGGGTCGGGGTCGATACCGCGCAGTTTTTCGGATGCAGGCGCGCCGGGGAGCGCCGGGAGTTTTGCAGGAAGTACCAAATCCCGGAGGATGCAGTGGTGCTGCTGTCGGTCGGGGAGCTCAGCAAGAGGAAAAACCACCAGGCGGTGCTGGATGCGCTTGCCCGGTTGGCAGATAAAAAAATTTGTTACCTGGTCTGCGGGCAGGGGAAATTAAAAAACAGGCTGCTGAGACAGGCAAAAATGCTTGGCATCCAAAGCCGGGTCAGGCTGGCGGGATTCCAAAAGGACGTGGGGCTGTTGTATCGGAATGCGGATATTTTTGTATTCCCGTCTGTCCAGGAAGGGCTGCCGGTTGCTCTAATGGAAGCGATGGCAGCAGGAATGCCGTGCGTGGTGTCGGATATCCGCGGGAACAGGGAGCTGGTCGGCCGTGCAGGCGGCATCCGGTTTACGCAAAAGCGGCGCAGGAAAAAGATCCTTTTCAGGAAAGCGGCGCCTTCCAAAAACGAATACCCTGCCACGCTTTTGGACGCCTTGGAACGATTATGCGCGGATGAAACGCTGCGCCAGGCGTTTGGCGCGTACAACCGGCAAAAAATAAAAAACTATGACTGGAAAAGAGTAAGCGTCAGGATGAGGAAGATTTACCGGCAGTTTCTCTGTGAGGGAGGCCGGGCGGAAGGTATGGGAGATGAAAGCTAGGGCAGCGATGGAAAAGAAAGCAAAAACAAAGCAAAAATGCGTCCAGGTACTGCTGTCTGCTTACTATGGTGAAAAATACCTGCCTGCGCAGCTTGACAGCATCTTGGCGCAGAAGGGCGTGCGGGTATCCGTACTGATAAGGGATGACGGCTCTGGCGGCGGGACGCAGCGGGTCTTGCGCCGTTATGCAAAAAAACATGCGAATGTGTCTGTTTACGCTGGGAAAAACCTGGGTGTGGCAAAAAGCTTTTTTGACCTGCTTGCACACGCAGACCCGGCGTGCGGCTACTATGCGTTTGCAGACCAGGACGATGTCTGGATGGAAGGCAAGCTGGCGCGTGCTGTTTCTTTCCTGGAAAGGATAGAACGAAAATATCCGGGGCGGCCGCTGCTATATGCCGGAAACGTTGTTTATGCTTCTGGGAGCCTGCAAATACAAGAAACGGTTCCCTCACGCTGTTCCAGGAAGCCTTCGTTTGGAAATGCGCTGACAGAAAATATATGCATGGGCTGCACGCAGGTATTTAACCGCAGGCTGCTGGAGCTTGCGGCAAGCCGCCTGCCTGCCGGAAACATCCTGCATGACTGGTGGATGTATTTGACAGCAGCTTATTTTGGAAGTGTCCTTTTTGACCAGGAAGCATATATGCTGTACCGGCAGCATAAGGGAAACCAGATCGGGATGCAGAGGAGCTGGTATGCGCGCTGGAAGAACAGGCTGCTGCATTTTGCCAGCCTGCGGCACAGGCTGTCCGGGCAGGCGGTTCTGTTCCGGGACGCCTATGCGGAGCTGTTGGATTCGCCTGCACAGGATCGGTATGCGGGGCGTTACAGAAACAGAAGGAATGCGCGAAGCCTTGCATTGCTGTGTGGATATAGGACGGACAGAAAGAAAAAAATTCGGCTTGTTTTTGATAAAAATGTGTACAGGCAGAATCTATTGGACGACCTGGCATATCGGATTTTATTTTTGTCAGGATATTTATAAAAAAGAGGAATTGGATCATGTGGAAAAAATGCAGGGAGCTGTTTGTATATCGGGAAATGATTAAAAGCCTTGTGCGCAGGGACTTGCGGGGCAGGTATAAAAGCTCGGTGCTTGGGTTTTTATGGACGTTTATCAACCCGCTGTGCCAGATTATTGTGTATACGGTTGTGTTTTCCAATATTTTTCGCATGGGGATTGAGCGATATTACTTGTTTTTGACAGTTGTCATGATTCCATGGGTGTTTTTCAGTTCGTCCTTATCCGGCGGCGCCATGGCGGTTGTCAGCCAGCAGGATCTTGTGAAAAAGATTTATTTTCCGCGGGAGGTGCTGCCGATTTCCTTTGTTACTAGCTGTTTTATCAATATGCTGCTTTCGATGGCGGTAGTTTTTTTGGTGATTGTGTGTTCCGGAAACGGCTTATGCCTGTATGCGCTGCTGTACCTTCCCGCTGTAATGCTGGTGGAATATATCTTGTGCCTGGGCTTTGCAATGGTGGTATCGGCATGTACGGTTTATTTCCGGGACTTGGAGCACATTATGGGGGTGCTTATGATGGCATGGATTTATCTGACTCCGGTTATGTATGATATCAGTTTTATACCGGAAAACCTCCTGCCAGTATTTCGGGCAAACCCGATGACTCCTGTCGCGGCAGCTTACAGAGATATTTTATACTACAAACAAGCACCGGATATGCAGTCTCTGTTAACGGCGCTTTTTGCCGGTGTCCTGGCGTTGTTTGTCGGAGGAGCGGTATTTGGCAGGCTCCAAAAAAATTTTGTGGAGGAACTGTAAATGAAGCCGGAAAATGCAGTAGAAGCAAAGGGCATCACAAAAAAATTTAAAGTTTATTACGATAAAGGCAGCAGCTTGAAGGAACGTGTCCTGTTTAAAAACCGCAGGCGCCATGAAGCACATTGGGTCTTAAAAGGCATAGACCTGGAAATAAAAAAAGGCGAGGCGGTCGGTCTGATTGGCAAAAATGGATGCGGAAAGAGTACGGTGCTGAAATTGCTGACACGCATTATGTACCCGACAGAGGGGTCGATTGAGATGGACGGCAGGGTGTCCAGTCTCCTGGAGCTGGGCGCAGGCTTTCACCCGGATATGAGCGGGCGGGAAAATATCTATACAAATGCATCCATATTTGGCCTGAGTCATGCGCAGATTGAAAAACGGATCGATGCAATTATCCGTTTTTCGGAGCTGGAAGATTTTATCGACCATCCAGTACGGACATACTCTTCGGGCATGTATATGCGGCTGGCATTCGCGGTGGCAATCCATGTGGACGCAGATATCCTGCTGATAGATGAGATTCTGGCGGTCGGGGATGCAGGGTTCCAGTCAAAGTGTTTTGAAAAGTTAAAGGATATTAAGGCAAAGGGAACGACGATCGTGATTGTGTCGCATGTAATGGAGCAGTTAAAGAATATCTGTGACCGTGTAGTGTGGCTGGAGGGCGGACAGATTATACAGGATGGAAAGCCCTCGGAAGTCACGGCGCTGTATTTGGAAGAAACACAAAAAAGGCGCGAGGCAAAAATAGAAGCTGATTTTCAGGAAAAGCTAAGAAACCCGTATTTTTGCACCGAAGGTGCTGTCAGGGAAGGAAACCTGGACATATATTTTACAGATGCGCAAGTGCGTAACGCAGAGGGAAAACAAGCCGTTTTTGTACATGCCGATGAGCCTATGGAAATTTGTATGAAATACCATGCAGGCATTGTCGGAAAGCGGATTAATTTTACCGTAAATATTACAAGGGATGACGGAGTGCATTGTTTTGGGACAAGCGCTTTGTCTGGAATGGAGGAAAGCACAGCAGGCATCCTTTCGAAAAAAGCCGGCAGCATAAGCATGGTGATTGAAAAAAACCACTTGCTGAAAGGGAGGTATCTGGTCGATATCGGGATTCAGGATTTGCAGGAAGAGCGGTTTGATTACATTTATAATGCGTTGGAATTTAGGGTAAAGGATGTGGGAGATGCACAAGGCATTGTAAATTTACCGAGGCATTGGAAGATGGATGAAGGGAAAGGCATTCAAGAAGATTTGGAAACGGAAGAAGAGGAATTTTAAAATGTTTGGAAAGAAAAAAGAACTGGAATGCATTCGCAAAGAGTATCTGGTAAGGCTGAAAGCTATGGGCGAAGCGCATGTGGAAGAGTTGAAAGCCCTTGATGCAAAGCACCATCAGGAATTAGAGAGCCTTGACAAGAAATGCCGTATCCTTGACAAAAAGCTGGAAGCACTGAACGACGCACACGAGGCGGAGCTGGAAGCGATGCAAAAAGGGCAGGATGCACAGATAAAATCACTGCAACAGGCACAGGAAGAGCAAATGCAGGGGCTGCAAGAAGAAAAGGAAGCGCAAATACAAGCACTGTACCAGGAATCTGAGCGTCTGAAAGAAAAGTGTGAAGCATTGCAGGCAGATAACGACCGTGTCTATGCAGGGCACAGGGGATTGGAAGAAGAAATCCATTTTTTAAAATACAGGGCGCAAACGCTGGATAAGCTGCACGAATCCGTTGTCCTTGGCAACTGGCCGCATGACGGCTCTTTCCGGGAGTATACGTGCCGCAATCCGTTTGAAAATATTGAGATCCTGTCGCGTGGGGAAGTGTATACCTGCTGCAGCGCATACATCAAGCACAATTATGATATCGGAAATATATTCAAAGAGAATTTCCAGGAAATCTGGAATTCGAAAAAGGCGCGCAGGCTCAGGCAGTCCGTCCAGGAAGGAAATTTCGAGTTTTGCCAGAAATACTGTAAATTCCTCCATGAGGCAGCCGGAAACGGTAAAAACGGTACGGATAACCCAGTTGTATTAAAAAAGGACGCAGAGGATCTTTGCCAGCCTTGCCAATTACAAGGGTATGTTGTAAAGCATACGCCGAAGCATATCACCCTTTCCTGCGATGAAACATGTAACCTGCGCTGCCCGACATGCCGCAGCAGCGGCAAAGGGCTGAATGCGAAAGAAAGCGATAGGCTGTATGAGCGTCTGGTAAAGGTCGTAACTCCTATGCTTAAGGAATGCAGGATGCTTACAGCGCTTGGATCAGGAGAGGTCTTTGCAAGCAGCGCGGTTTCCAGGTTTTTAAAAACGATTACAGCGCAGGAATTCCCCAACCTGAAACTGGCAATTATTACAAATTTACAGCTTGCAGATGAGAAAAAATGGAAAGAGTTTTCCAACCTGTCCTACATACCAAAGATTGTGAAGGTATCGATTGATGCAGCCTGTGGTGAGACATATGAGGAAAATCGGCGCGGGGGAGACTGTCCGAAAACTATGAATTAAGCATTAACTGATCTTAGTAGCT
>CAMWXD010000140.1 GCA_947178105.1 uncultured Eubacterium sp.
CCTCAAAAAAAGAAGTGAGCATTGTCACAATATCCGCTTCGTCATCCGCTATCAGCAACCTGTTTTTCATTTTCGCAACCATTCCTTTTTGTCAAGTGTAATGTCTATCGGCATCACATGTTCCATCTTCTCTGTTTCTTCTCCCGCAAAGTGAACGTGATCTTAAAGTCACCCCCTGCATTTTTCCTTACAAATTCTGCAATGGATAACTCGACAGTATTACTTATCATTAAGAGAAAAAGAGCAATTTTTGAGGTCAATATGGATTCTTTCCGCTTATTTTTTTACAATTCATTAATAGTTGCAGTAATCGGCATATTGCGAATCCGTTTTGCCGGAGCATACACCGCCACAGCAGCAGAAACCAGGATGAAAACGAATACGATTCCAAGCCACAGGATTGGAAAACGCCATTCTATTCCCATATAGCGTGTAATCAGACGGATATGCAAAAAACGACTGAACGGAAGTCCGATGCCGCAGCCGACCACCAGTCCGGAAACTGCATAGGTATACGCTTCCGCAGAAATCATCCGAATAAGCTGTCCGCCCTCCATGCCAACTGCCCGCATTGCGCCATACTGCTTTATCCTTGCCGATACACTCATGGAAATACTATTGATAATGTTAAACAGCGAAATGATTCCGATAATGGACAAAAAACCATAACATACAATCTGTGTTGCCCAATAGGTGGCGGCATTCTGTCTGTTGCTTTCCCGCAAATCCGCTATTATCATATCATCGTTTTCAAATTTCCTGATCTGTGCTGCCGTTTCTTCTGAGGCATCCGGAGCCAGCTGAACGCCGATAAGACCATATTTTTTATCTCCGATCAACCTGTCAAACGTTTCCTGTGAGCAGATTACGATCAGATCATCGCCGAACAGCCCCTGCGACAGGGCGCATGTAACCTCAACTTCTTCGCCTGCAAACCGAATGGTATCGCCAACCTTCAAAGAATTATTTCTATTGAAGACAGTTGCTACTTTGCCGCTGTCCCCATAAACTGCGTCCAATGATCCCTCTGCAACGTTTCCCTGCGAATAATCCAGCAATGTGTCATCATAGGAAACAATATTGATATGATCGATCCCTGCCCTTGAGGATACTGCGGGAACATTCCCGATATAGCTGCTTCCATAAACATTTGCCACACCGTCTATTTCCCTGATTTCATCCACCAGACTGCGGTCTATATTCATCTCGTTCGCATAACTGTTTAACACCATATCCGCTGATGTAACACTTAACGAGGGCATCAGCTGCTTTGCAAAATCCATGAATACAGTAAAAGAAAAGACTAAAATGATAGTTAAAGCAAACGAAGCAGTCATCAAAAAACAGCTTTTCTTATTCCCTACTGCATGATATATACCTAATAAGCGGTCAATTTTTCCCGAACGAATCTTCAGGGCATGGCGGACAGAAGCTTTGTTTTCCGCATTGCCGGAAACTGCGGACATCGGAGAAGCTTTGGCGGCCCTTTGCGCCGGGGATTGCGCGGCTAAAAGCACGGTTATGATTCCGACTGCCACGCCGCCGGCCAATCCAATGGGGCTGATCTGGAGCACCGGCGTTGTGGCAAATTCGCCGCCAATACCATAATGAAGCGCTGCACAGATCATCCAGCTGGCGATCGTTCCAAAGACCACCCCTGCAGGCACTGCCGTCTTACACCAGTTCAATGCTTCCAGACGGACAAAACGAATGATCTGCTGACGGCTTGCGCCAATACAACGCATCATTCCGAAAAACTGCGTCCGCTGTGCGACATTACTGTTCATACTGCCTGAAATCATCAATACGCCTGCGAGCAGTACCAAAACAAACAGGATCGCTGCCAGTTCGTACATACCATTCATTCCGGCATTGTTACTTTTACCTGCCATGCCCATTACGCCGACATTTTCGGATATGCTTTCGTCAGGCAATTGATACTGACTCTGTAATTCCGTTATCGCATCTGCTGCTTTCGCCGCGCTCTCAAACTGCACATAATAAATCCGTTCATTGTCTGTAATTCCATTTTCCTCCATAAGAGAATGAAATGCGCCCTGCGGCATATATACGCCTACCAGAAAAGTCTGGTTATTATAATAGCCTGCATCATCCGTACCAAAACCTGATATGATAAACTCCAAATCCCCGGCAGGAGTATGCAGGGTTATACAATCCCCGGGCTGCACTCCCAAAGCGTCTGCCGCATTAGGACTGAGCATAACTTCATTATCATTTACCGGAAAAGCTCCCTTTGTAATTCCATTTGAAATCTGATTGATATATGTTTCATCCGTACCATACAAAACAGCCCTTTTTTCATTGACCCGGTATGGCTGCTCCCCGTCGAAATTGAATACGGAAACTGAGCCAACCGCCGCAACATCCCTGCGGCTTCCCACTTCATCTGCATGATCCTGTGAAATATTTTTCAGTGCAATATGCCAGTTCCCATGTTTCTCCATCATAAAGCCGGTTTCTGTACGAACCATCATGTCCGCAATGCTGAAAATAGCCGTCACAAGAAACACCGAAATGATAATACAAAAAAATGTCAATCGATTCCGCCGTTTCCTCACTTTTGCAGAAATCGGGATAAGGCTGAGATAGCTTTTCATTCACGGCACCTCCCCAAATCGGTCAGTACACCGTCTGACACATTGAAAACCCTGTCTGCAGTCTGCGCAATGCCCCGGTTATGCGTAATCATAATGATCGTCTGCTCATACTTTTTGGACGCCTCTTTCAAAAGTGCAATTACCTCGCTGCTGTTCTTTGTATCAAGATTTCCTGTTGGCTCGTCTGCCAGGATCAGCGCCGGACGTGTGACCAGCGCGCGCCCGATTGCCACTCTTTGCTGTTGTCCGCCGGATAACTGGCTGGGCAGGTGGTTTCGCCGTTCTTTCAAATTCAGTACTGCGAGCAGTTCTTCCAGATATCTCCTGTCGGGCTTCTGATAATCAAGCAGCACTGGAAAGATGATATTCTGCTCCACGGTCAGTTCAGGGATAAGGTTAAATGCCTGAAAGATAAAACCAATATTTCTCCGTCTGAAAATAGTAAGCTGACGGTCATTCATGGAAAAAATGTCCTTGCCGCTGATCATTACTTTACCGGAATCCGGCAGGTCAAGCGCACCTATCATGTTAAGGAGCGTGCTTTTACCCGAACCGGATTCCCCGACAATAGCGACATACTCTCCTTTGGGAACAGAAAAGCTGATACTCTTTAATGCCTGTACGGCAGCTTCACCGCTCCCGTAAGTCTTACAGATATTGCTGACTTCTAATAGATCCATTGTGTAAACACCTCTTTCCGTTTTGATGGCAGGGAACTGCAACAGGCTGACTGACAACCCTTAAATCACTTCCCTGCAGTTCCTTAATATAACAGGGAAATCCTACACCAGCATTACAATTACCCTACAATTTTGTAAGGAAAAAATGCAGGAATTTCCGTAACAGAAATTATTACACCAAAAAATTCACCGTGAAAGAGGTTCCATTGCCTAATGCGCTGTCTGCTTCAATCGTTCCGTTATGGGCTTCTATGATCGCCTTTGCCAGCGGCAGCCCAAGGCCAATACCCTGCGTGTCTTTTGAATAACGGCTTCGGTAAAACCGCTTGAAGATATGGGGTAAATCCTCCGGGCAGATGCCGCTGCCATTATCTTTTATGGTAATCTGGACAATCGAAGCAAACATCTGCCATTCTATGTGTATACAGCCTCCTTTTTCCGTATGGTCGAGGGCATTTTTCACAAGGTTACCGACTGCTTCGATGATCCAGCTGCGGTCACATAAAAAGGCAGTTTCCCCACTGCCCGACAGACAGATTTCTTTTCCTTCCTGCTTTGCCCGGAACAGGAAATGCTTCTTTATGCTTTCCGCCATATCCGATACGTTTTCCAAAGATTTTTCCAGCACGATCGTGCCTGCATCCAGTTTTGTGATTTTCAGGAGATTCTGCACCAGTCCTTCTATCCGGTCAAGCTCCTGCTCGGAGAGCAGGGAAAATTCCCGGATCGCCTGCTGTTCCTTCGCCTCGTCCTGTATAAGCCCGATATAAATATTAAGGGCGGCAAGCGGTGTCTTTAACTGATGTGAAATGTCAGATATTGTATTTTTCAAAAATTTCTTTGCGTTTTTTTCATTCTCGGCATGGGCATTTAAGATAGCAACCAAAGAATTTACTTCATGGAACAGTCTGTATAATTCGCCCTCATCATTACATTCGATCGTGACATCTTTGTTGCCGGATATATATTCTGTAATCTGTGCTATAGCGTTTTCCATGATTTTATGCTGCTCACTGAAATACCCATAACAGAGGGCCAGTATTACAACACTCATCAGCAAAAAACAGATCATTATGTAAAATGCCGCATTTCTGACTTCAAAACCCGTAAGCAGCACCGCGATCCATGCAAAAGCCAGAATACACAATAAAATGCTTCCAAAGAGCTGTTTGATTTTCCTGTTTGCCAATATTTTCATTCCGCACCTCGATCCATAGTGTTCCATTTATACCCCATGCCACGGACAGTGATAATCCGTTTCGGTTCTCCCGGATCATCCTCGATTTTCGTGCGGAGCCTGCGGATATACACGGTAAGCGAATTGTTGTCTATGTAGCTTTCGCTGCAGTCCCACAATCTGCTTAAGATCTGTTCTGAAGAGAGTATCTGGTCAGGATTTTCCATAAACAGGCACAGCAGCTTATATTCACTTGCTGTCAGTTCAACCTGCTCTCCTCTTTTGTATACTTCACCTTTTAAGAGCCGGATGCTGATACCGCCTGAATTTAACTCTGTAACAGCAGTGTTGAAATTTTCACTTCTGCGAAGCAGTGCGTTAATCCTTGAAAGAAAAACTGCCAGCTTAAATGGTTTTGTAACATAATCATCGCCCCCAATGTCAAGCCCCATGATCATATCCGTTTCTTCGTCAGCGGCAGTAAGAAACATAACAGGCACTTTTGAGGTCTGCCGTATCTTTTTGCAGAAATCAAAACCGGAGCCGTCGGGAAGCGATACATCTAAAATAACCAGATCATAGTTCCCCTCTGCCCATAATGTGTCTGCTTCCAATGTGGTACGGGCAACCACGATTTCATACCCCTGCCTTTTTACCGCAAAGGAAAGCCCGTTTATCAGGCTTAGATCATCTTCCAACAGAAGCAGCCGTTTCATTTGCCATTCCCTTCCTTTCTAATTGTTCATCTGTTTGTCTTTATACGTTCTCTCTGCGCAGGACGCAGGGAAATATTATTTTTCTTCGGCTTTGCTTTCGCTTCACCCGGTGTCTTATTTCCAGTGTTTCAAAGCCGTCAAATCCAGGCATCATAACGTCCAGTATGACAAGCTGGTAATCCTTCTCCTTAAGCTTTTGCAAACCGGATTTCCCAGAGTAGCAGCAGTCAGCCTCTATCTGGTCCGGCAAAACACTTTGCCGGATCAGCGCACAAAGCTCCCTGTCATCGTCAATAATCAGTATCCTGTAACCTGCCATGATTCCCTGTCTCCTTGTTCGCTTTTTCCGTCCTGATAAATGTCAACGGTTTGCAGTCAATACAGTCATTATACCATCCAATGATAAGATCAGGCAACTCGTGCGGAACCAAAAACGCATCGCACAGCTACAAGGCCATGCGGTGCGTACATAATAGTCAGGATGCGTTCTCCATATCGCCCAACAGTTCAGCCACTTCCGCCTCGGTCATATAGGCAACGCCTGTGATATTGTTGTTCGCGTCGCGGGTGATTTTGATATTGACCGTCCCGGCTGGGTTCATGTTCAGCGTATAAAAAGAGCCTTCTTTCCGGATGTCCAGAAAGATATTGACCAGCTGTTCCTGATAATAATAAGTTTTTTCATCGACCATCGTGACACCCACCGCCTCATATTCCGCCATCTGTGCCCCGGCCCATTCTTTTTCCCGTTTCGCTTCCAGTTCGTCAAATTCGTCTTTCTTGTCCAGCTTATCAAACA
>CAMWXD010000141.1 GCA_947178105.1 uncultured Eubacterium sp.
ATAAAAATAAATGCCATTTGAATTTATTTTTTTAAATTAATCTCCCTGGCCTCCACAAAAATACTGTAAATTCATTATTTTGGTGCAGGCCAGGAAGATTATGTAAAAAAGATCATTGCAAATGCCATTTATATTACTTTGGCAGCGGGTATTTTGATGAGCTTATGCGGCGTGCTTTTATCTGAGCCGATCTTGCGCTTGATGCAGACGCCTCAAGAAAATTATGCAGACGCCCTCGTTTATATGAGGATCGTTTGTGGAGCGACTGTGGTTGTAGCTGGATATAATATGGTTTCTGCAGTATTAAGGGCATTGGGAGATTCGAAAACGCCTTTGATTTTCTTGATTGCTGCAAGCGGGGCCAATATAGCATTAGACCTCCTTTTTGTGCTTGTGTTTCATATGGGAGTAGCTGGGGCAGCATTGGCAACAGTTATTTCCCAAATAGCTGCAATGGCCGGGGCCATTTGGTTCGGTATACAGAAAAATTCATATTTGCAGTTGCAGCGGCACCATTTTCAATTTGACAGGGAGATTTTAAAGAAAAGCCTTCGGCTTGGGCTGCCGATTGCAGCACAAAATGCATTGATCGCATTTTCCTGTGTGGCATTGCAAAGCGTGGTGAACAGATATGGAGCGGTTGTCATGGCTGCTTATACCGCAACAAGCCGTGTGGAGCAGTTGGTACAACAGCCTTTCAATTCACTTGGCATGGCGGTATCTACATTTTCGGGACAAAATGCAGGGGCTGGCCGCTTTGACAGGGTGGCTGCCGGATGCAAGGTCAGCGTTGGAATTGTTGTTGTTTTTAGTATGATTATGGTTTCTGTCATGTTCCTATTTGGTGATGAGATCGTATGCTTATTTGTAAATGAACCAGAAGTGATCGCTATTGGGGCAAAAGGGCTTCAGATTACAAGTTTGATGTATATTGGGCTGGGGCTAATCTATGCTATGCGTGGTATGCTAAATGGAGTAGGCGATGCAGCTTTTGCAATGATTAATGGTGTTACAGAAGTGATTGGAAGAATTGGATTTGCATGGGCCTTGATGCTGTTTCCAGCAGTTGGAATTTGGGGAGTATGGTATACAAATGGACTGACATGGGCATTGACAGGCGCTGCAAATGTAATACGTGTCTTGCAAGGGAAATGGAAAACAAAAGCAATTGTCGAAATTGTACACACAAAATCATCCTGTAAAACGGCATAAAGGTTCTAATACAGTATCATAGTAAATAGAGCCAGCATAAGATAATTAAGATCATCCAGAAGGCTGGGCAGGCAAAGGTTTTGTAATAAATTTGCCAGCATAATGTAAGGAGGCTTTCAATGAGCGGGAATCCAGGGCAAGCAGATGACCTGACAGAACAGGTTGTGATGAAGGTTTCAAGGGTTAGCATTTTTGCAAATATATTTTTATCTGTATTTAAACTAGCTGCTGGCATCGCAGCGTCTTCAGAAGCGATGGTTTCCGATGCGGTGCATTCCGCATCAGATGTATTCAGTACTTTGATTGTCATTGTAGGGGTAAAAATATCGCGAAAAGAAGCAGATAAAGAACATCCTTATGGGCATGAACGCATGGAATGTGTGGCTGCTCTATTGTTGGCAATTGTGCTTTTTTTGACAGGAATTGGGATCGGATATCATGGCATGAAGAATATTATGTCAGGAAGCTATGAGGAGTTAGCTGTGCCAGGTATTTTTGCACTTTTGGCAGCAGCCATTTCCATCTTGGTCAAGGAATGGATGTTTTGGTATACAAAGATTTATGCAAAACGTATTAATTGCGGGGCGTTAATGGCGGATGCTTGGCATCATCGTTCCGATGCAATGTCTTCTGTAGGCTCGTTTATTGGGATTTTTGGTGCAAGGCTGGGGTTTCCGGTTATGGATTCGGTTGCAGGAGTAGCCATTTGTATATTTATAGGAAAAGCGGCTTATGAGATTTTTAAGGATGCGGTTGACAAGATGGTAGATAAAGCGTGCGATGACCAGATGGCAGCACAGCTTTACAACACAGTATTAAGCCAACAAGGGGTGATACGGGTGGATGCACTGACTACAAGAGAATTTGGAAACCGGATTTATGTGGATGTTGAGATTGCGGCAGACGGCAGGAAGACGCTGCGTGAGACACATGCGATTGCGGAGGCAGTCCATAATCAGATTGAGGCTGATTTTCCAAATGTAAAACACATTATGGTGCATGTCAATCCGTATGAAGAAGGACATTGGCCTGTATAGCAGCATATGAGAAAAAACATCTGGAAAATTAGGAGCAAATGGAACAAAGAAGGGAGAAACAGATGAGGCAGGAACGGTTAGACAGGCAGTTTGCGTTTATTCGTGAAATTGACCAGGAAAAAAAGATCGGGCGCCAGACATATATTTCTGATGCCTCGCGAAAAGAAAATGATGCAGAACATGCTTGGCATGCTGCAGTTATGGCGGTATTGTTAAGCAATTATGCAAATGAAAAGATTGATGTGTTAAAAACAGTCACAATGCTTTTACTGCATGACGTAGTTGAAATTGATGCCGGTGACACGTATGCTTATGATGAGGAAGGAAAAAAAACACAGCGTGCGAGAGAAGAGCGTGCTGCTGACCGGATTTATGGAATCTTGCCCGAAGATCAAAAGCAAGAGCTTCGTGGCTTGTGGGAGGAGTTTGAAGCTGCTAAGACACCAGAGGCAAAGTTTGCACGTGCAATGGACCATCTTCAGCCTTTGCTGCTGAATGATGCTTCAAAAGGTAAATCCTGGATTGAACATGGAGTGGAGCTTTCTCAGGTTCTTGCACGAAACGCGCAGACGGCGGAGGGTTCTGAAGAACTTTGGAATTATGCAAAAGAAAACTGGGTCAAAAAGAATGTTAAAAATGGCAATATTCAAAATACGGAAGGTACAAAGCTGTGAGCAATTTTAGGAAAGACGATTTTATGAAAATATTGCGTTCTTTGGAGGAGATCAGGAATACATCCGGGACGGCACCGACAAAAAAAGAGATTGCAGTATCTTTTAAAGGCATGGGCTTAACGAAGCAGCAGCAGGAATTCATATACGAATATTTGCAAAGGCCACAGGAAGAGACGGTTGGTATACAGGAAGCCAGTCTGTCTGGGGAAACAGGCAGCAGGCCGGTGATTGTAAATGAAGCCTTTTTTAAAAAGTATACAGAGAACCTCAATAAAATCCCGCGCCTTGCGCCGAAAGAGGAAGAATTGTTATATGAACGCTTAATTTCCGGAGATAAAGAGGCAGTTCAAAGCTTATCAGAACAATGGGCCTATAAAGTGGCAGAGCTTGCCAGGGCACAGATTATGGCAGTAGGGGAGAAAGAAGCAGCAGACCTTATTCAGGAAGGAAATATTGGGGTATTTCTTGCTTTACAGCAGATGCTTGGCTTGGGAAAAAAGGTTGATTTTGGAAAAGAGCTCGCCAGGGCTGCTGAAGAGGCAATGGAACGGTATGTGCAGAAAACAATGGCAGATGCGGATATGGACCAGTCATTGCTCGTAAAAGCGGCATTGGTATATGAGGCACAAAAATTTTTGGCTGAGCAATTGCAAAGGCTTCCGTCTGCAACAGAACTGAGCCAGTATACAAGGTTGCCAGAAACAGAGCTGGATAATATTTTGGCAATTCTAGATGAAAAAAAGTGAGTATATTCTATGGAAGGAAAAAAAAGGAAAGCAGGAATCGGTAACAGCAAAATCCGAGAGCTTGCCAAACAGCTATATTTGAACCAAACATTGCCAGATAAAGGACTGAGAGAATTATTAGAGGAAACAGACAAAGAAGCCTTGGATCTTCTTTATGGATATGCAAGACAAGCTTGCCAACTTCACTATGGTAAGAAAATATATGTCCGTGGCTTAATTGAATTTACAAATTATTGTCGAAATAATTGCTATTATTGTGGAATCCGACGGGAAAATCAAAAGGTACAGCGTTACCGTCTTTCAAAAGAGGATATTTATGCTTGTGTAAAAGAAGGCTATGCGCTTGGATTCCGCACATTTGTGCTTCAAGGAGGCGAAGATATCGGTTATACGGCAGAAAATATTGGAGAAATCATTTGCTGGGTCAAGCAGAAATACCCAGGCTGTGCCATTACGCTTTCTTTTGGAGAATGGGACAGGGATGTTTACCAGTATTGGTTTGACTGTGGGGCAGACCGTTATTTGCTGCGCCATGAAACTGCTGATGAGGAGCATTACAGGCGGCTACATCCAGTCGGAATGAGCCTGTTAAAGCGTATGGAATGCCTTTCACAGTTAAAAGAAATCGGATATCAGACGGGGGCTGGATTTATGGTTGGCTCTCCGGGACAGACATTGGAGGCATTGGTCGCAGACCTTCGCTATCTGCAAACGCTTAAACCGCATATGGCAGGGATTGGGCCTTTTATTCCGCAAAAAGATACCCCATTTGCAAAAGAAACTGCTGGTACACTTTCCATGACTTTAAAATTGTTGTCGATCGTACGTTTAATGTTTCCAAAAATCTTGCTGCCAGCAACGACAGCGCTCGGAACGATTCATCCGCAAGGCCGTGAGTTGGGGATACTTGCAGGTGCAAATGTGGTTATGCCTAATTTATCACCGGCAAATGTCCGCCTAAAATATCAGCTATATGACAACAAAATCTGTACGGGGGAAGAAGCGGCACAAGGCAAGAATCAGTTGGAAGAACGAGTGCGCTCCATTGGATATGAGCTTTGTATGGAACGCGGAGACAGTAAGGTGTAGTGTGGCTGGAGAGGAGGATTTGTGGCGGGTTCAGATATTGAAATGGAGTATGGTACTGCATGTTCGGAAAACGAAAATGCGTTTGCCGAACAGGTTGAATTGAGTATCCGAAAAAAATTCCATAAAAAAATTTTTAGCCGGTTTGCGAAAGCAATTAATCAATACAATATGTTGCAGGAAGGGGACAAAGTGGCAGTCTGTATTTCGGGCGGAAAGGATTCTATGCTTTTGGCGAAATGCTTTCAGGAGCTGCAAAAACACAGGAAATTTTATTTTGAGCTGGTTTTTTTAGTAATGGATCCTGGATACCATATGGTGAACCGCAGGCAGATTGAGCAGAATGCACAGGTACTGAATTTGCCTCTTACAATTTTTGAAACGCAGATTTTTGATGCAGTTGAACAGATCGAAAAATCGCCGTGTTATTTATGCGCCCGTATGCGCCGTGGTTATCTTTATAGCAAGGCAAAAGAGATTGGCTGCAATAAAATTGCACTAGGACATCATTATGACGATGTCATAGAAACAATCTTAATGGGAATGCTGTATGGAGGACAAGTTCAGACAATGATGCCAAAACTGCATAGTACGAATTTTGAAGGAATGGAGTTGATCCGTCCTTTATACCTGGTACGGGAAGCTGATATTCAACACTGGAGGGATTATAACGGGCTGCGTTTTTTACAATGTGCCTGCCATTTTACAGATGTATGCGCCAACAGTAGCAATGGCGAAATGTATTCCAAACGCCAGGAGGTGAAAGAGCTAATTCGTTCTCTAAAAAAAACAAATCCATATGTAGAAGGGAATTTGTTTAAAAGTGTGGAAAATGTGAATTTGAATACGATTATTGCCTATAAACAGAATGGAAGGAAACATCACTTTTTGGATTCCTATGAAACGGGCACTCTTTCAGATGAAGGCGGGCGGTAAAAGAAAATGGGCATAAGGGGCTGTCGGGAAATAGATAGTCCCTGAAATTTTTCCTAAAAAAGAAAAAAGATGGCTAACAACAACCATCTTCCTCCCCATTACATGTTATAATGTAACTATGCAAAAACAAGATTATTATAATGAATTTTTTGAATTAGGTCAACAGAAAATTAACTTCGATTTCTTTGAATTGCATCTGCCTGATGACGATCCAGTCTATACCCTTAAAAAAGTGATGGAGGAATTAGATTTTTCTGGCTTATTAGCCAATTGTTCAGATA
>CAMWXD010000142.1 GCA_947178105.1 uncultured Eubacterium sp.
GGAGCTACTAAGATCAGTTAATGCTTAATTCATAGTTTTCGGACAGTCTCCCCCAATAAAAATTCAAGTACCTTTGCAGTGCACCAGAAGGGGCGATCTCCAAAATATCAAGGCTGCACAATGAGCCTGTTTTCTCTTTTAGGCGTTTTATAAATGTAACAATCAGCCTGTCCCGATCAGAAGCATAACAATAGGGACAGGAGTACTCTTCCCGGTTCAGTGTTTCCGCCCTTGTCTTACGCACATATTTTTGTGCAATCGGCACATATTTCTCCACCCTTTTTCCACAGACAGCACACTTTCTCATACCATTCTCCTTTATCCTATAGCTTCAGCATCTACCCGATTCTAGCGGCACATCTGTACAATCACATCGCAAATCCTGTCCACATCCTTCTCCAATAGCTCTCCATACATTGGCAGCGTCAGCACTCTATTTGATATGCCAAGCGCCACCGGCGTTAGTGATGTATCAAACCTCTCCTGATAACAGTCATACATACTCGTCAGCGGATAAAAATATTTCCTTGTAAAAATCCCCTCTGCCACCAATCGATCATACACTTCATTTCTCGAAGTCCCAAATGCTTCTTCCTCAAATATAACCGGAAAATATGCATAATTCGATCTTACATGCTTTTGCTGTTTCATCAGCCGTACACCTGGCAGTCTGCTCAAACGCTCCCTATACCACTCAGAAACACGCTTTCTTTTTTCAATTTCAAGATCTATCCAGCGCAGGTTGCAAAGCCCCATAGCTGCCTGAAATTCATTCATTTTTGCATTGGCACCTATGTAGTCCACCTTTTCCGGTCCCCGGATTCCAAAATTTTTCAGCCGGTACAAATCTGTCCCATATTCTCCATCTGCAAAACAGACAGCACCGCCTTCGATCGTATGGAATACTTTTGTTGCATGAAAGCTGAATACAGATGCATCCCCAAAGCTGCCAACCCCAATTCCCTGATAATCCTCCCCAAACGCATGTGCCGCGTCATAGAGCACCTTCAGCCTGTATTTCCGGGCAATTTCCTGTATTTTTTCCACATCACACAGGCTGCCGTATACGTGTACCGGAAGGATTGCACAGGTACGATCTGTAATGAGAGACTCTATTTTCTCTGCATCAATCGTGTATGTGCCCGGGTCAATATCACAAAAGACAGGCGTCAATCCGTTGCGTACGATTGCATGTGTTGTAGATGCAAACGTAAAAGGCGTCGTAATCACTTCTCCTGACAGGTGCATTGCAGAAAGTGCCAGCTCCAATGCCATATGGCCATTGACCATCAGCGATACATGTTTTACACGCAAATATTTTTCCAATTCTTCTTCCAATTTTTTGTGCTTTGCCCCCATATTGGTCAGCCTGCAGGATTCCCACAGATCTCTGATTTCATCTGTAAAATCGCAAAAAGGCGGCATAGATGATTTTGTAACATATATTTTGTCTGACATTTTCTCCCACTCCACCTCCTGTAGATGTCATACTAGAGTTCTCCCAGTACAAACATGCGGAAAAACATACGGATATAACGCACCAATCCTTTATTTTTATATTCCCTTATCACATATTCCATCTCTTGTCGAAGCTGTTCTGCTGACATGGTAGTATGATACAAACGGAATTTTTCGTGCAGCCTGTCTGCATCCCGTTTCAGTTCTGTGCCTCTTTTCTTTTTTCCCTTTGCGCCATAAGGTACATGGTAATAAGAAGTCACCTGGTTAACAAACACAAAATCAGTCGCCATGGAATACCGTACCCACAAATCCCAGTCTTCCATCCGTTCAATTTTTTCATCAAAGCCCCCATATGTTTCAAACAGGCTTCTTTCAAACAGCATACTCTGAATTGGGATATAATTACATGTGCAAAGCAAAAGCCTGTGAAACGGCTGACGATAGCGGATAAAGTTTCTTTTTGCTCTTATATCACGTGTCACAATCTGACGCTCCTGCGCCACACTGTAAGCTGCTTTCTCTTTCCTGCCACACAGCGCCCGCACCAGGCATTCCACATGCTCCGGCAGCAGCCCATCGTCATCGTCCAAAAAATTCAAGTATTTGCCGGAAGATAGTTGCATCGCCTGGTTTCCTGCCCTGGAACGCCCAACATGCTTTCCTGTCGCTTCATATAAATATGGAAACGAAAAATCTGCAAAATCATTTTGCAGCATCTTTTGTGCTGTCTGTTTCCCGTCTTCTACAATAATGACCTCCAGATTTCGGTATGTTTGCCTTCGAATGCTTTCCAGCGCATGTTTTAAAATATGGGGTCTGCCACAAGTGCGAATAATGATAGATACAAGCGGATCTTCTGCACTATGCCTGCTCCCATTGCCATGTTTTAAACCAGTTTCATCATGTTTGCTTCCCATTTATGTCCCTGCCTTCACACTTTCGCCTGATAGGTGCATCAAAAAAACTGCTTCCATTCCGCCAAAGTCCCATGCAAATACTCCTTCCACCCTCTGCGAAATTCCTCCCACCGCGCACATCGCAGCAAATACAGCAGCGTCCGGTACGCATACAGCGGCAGCACCTTCCATCCCGGCGCTTTTAGGTAAGCCATGCAGTAATAAAGCTCGCTGCACACAAAATGCATAAACGCTTCCGCTTTCTGATTATGCGTACTCCCGCCATGCAGATGACAGACAGCCGCTTTCGGACAGTATATTGTGTCAAATCCAGCCTGCTCCATACGGATGCCCAGCATCAGCTCCTCTTCGTATAAAAACGGATGGGTGTCAAACGGCGTAACTGCCTGCGCGCACTTCCTGTCCATCAGAAAACAACATCCCAGCACAGCATAGGTTCTGCGCGTCTTTTCCGAATGCTTGCCTATCCCGAAATAAGACCGGTATTTTTTCCGAAAAAACAGGTTAGCCTTTGTACATAGCAGGTATTTTTCCTGTAGCCCCATCCTGCGGCAATAGCAGCTTTGCTGCACCTTGCCATGCCTGTCCACGATTTTTGGCGCGGCAATCCCTGCCTTTGGATGCCTTTTCAGATCATCCGCCAGGCGTTGGATACTTCCTGGAAAATACCGCACGTCGCTGTTGGATATCAGAATGTAATCGCATCCAATTTCCAAAGCCTTTGCGATACCGGCGTTGTTTCCTGTATTATAGCCCCTGTTCTCCTTATTCCTGATCCACAAAACCCCGTACCGCCTGATCAGGGCATGTAAGTCGTAATCCGGCGTATTTTTGGATGCATTGTCTACCAGTATGATTTGATATGCACTCTTTGGCGGATTTTTATGGATGCTCTCAATACACCGCCTGGTGTCTGTCCAGTTTTGATAATTTAATATGACAATCCCTATCATTTCCTGTTTCCAATCTCTTTGCTGCGCTTATTTTCTGATGGCGGCTTTTGAACTGCGAACCTCTTTTTCCTGTATGCCCGCTGCATCCATCCCGGCACAAGCCCTACTGCCAGCGGCTTTAGCACATACCGCAGGCTGCCTTTTAAAATACCAAGCCTGTGAAATCCCTGAAAGCGTACCACGCATTCTGCCGCCCTGTCCCGGTATTTCCTCTTCTGGTAAGAGCCAGGCTCTTCCAGATAGGAAAGCAATTCCTCCTGTATATTAAATCCCCGGTAACCGGCTGCATACAGCCGCATCAGCAGTTCATAATCTTCCGCACGCCTTGCAAACCGCGCCGTGGAATATCCGTGCATTTTTTTTACAATATCGGTACGCATCATAACGGACGGATGTGCAAACGGCAGCGTATTTAAAAACGACTGCCTGCCTGGCTCCTGCTCCATGCTGCGCCTGCCCCAAATCCCCTGCCTGTTCCTCATCCATACATTGCTTCCGACAAGGGCATATTCCGGGTTGCCTTCTAAAAATGATGCCTGCTGTTCCAGCCTTGTTGGATCTGAAATATCGTCTGCATCCATGACTGCGAGATATTTCCCTTTTGCGGCGCGGATACAGGCGTTTCTTGCAGCCCCGGCTCCGCGGTTTTGGGGATTTTGGATCACGCACACCCGCCCGTCCATGGATGCAAACTGCCGCAAAACCCGCACCGTACCGTCCGTGGAACCATCGTCGCATAAAAGCAGCTCCCAGTTTTTGTATGTCTGGTGCAGCACTGACAGGACTGCGGTGTGAAGCGCCCGGTCGCCTGCCATATTGTAGACCGGCATCATAACCGAAATCAGCGGCTGTTTGCCTTTATGAAACTCTGGCGCTTCTTTTAGGGCACCTCTTTTGGAATGCTTCTTTTGCATCACTTCTTTAGAATTACTTCTTTTGTCAAACTCCTCATATATTTTTTTCATCCTGCACTCAACCTGCGCCCTGTCATAGTTTTTTATTTTCTGCTGGTTATACATCCCGCACGTTTGACGTAGCTGTGCATTACCCGCCAGGCATCGCAGCGCGGATACAAGCTCGCCAGGGTGATGAAGCGAAAAGCAAAATCCTCCCTGCCTTTGCGTGCTTTCTGTCCTTTTTGGGACTTCGGCATTCTCATATGCATCCTTATCTCCAAGCAGTTCCCTGTTTCCCCTGATATCCGAAACCACACATGGCAGCCCCGCAGCCATCGCCTCCATAAGCGCAACCGGCATCCCTTCTCTCAGGGACGGAAATACAAAAATATCTGCATTCCGGTAAATGCCCGCCATATCTTCCTGATAGCCAGGCAGTCGCAGCCGGCTTTCCACCCCACGCCGGCGTGCATGGCGGCGCAGCTCTTCCCGCAGCTTTCCCTGCCCGCAGACGAGGTAATAAATATGTTTCTCCGGCATCTGTGCCAGCGCATCAATCACCATCTGGTGGTTTTTTCCTCTGTTCAGCTCCCCGACAGAAAGCAGGATGCAGGCATCCGGCGGGATCTGGTACTTTTTGCAAAGCAGGGCCTTATCTTTTGTTCCGCCAAAATGCGCTGTATCAATGCCGACTCCTGGAATATGAAAGACCTTTCCTGCCCGCAGATGCCTTTTCGCAAACTGATAATCCTCCTGGTTGACTGTGACAAGCACCTGTGTCCAATGCGCCAATATCTTTTCTGCCGGATAATACAGCAGCCAGTTTTTCCACGGAGCGCCGCGATAAAAATGAAATCCATGCGCTGTATATAAAACCGGCACCCCGGCACGGTACGCTGCTATCCTCGCAAGCGCCCCGCCAATCGGCGACTGGCAATGCAGCCAATCTACAGGATACTGCCGGATCAGGCTGCTCACCTGCCGATATGCCCGCATACAGCCTGTCAGAGAATGCAGCTCCCTTGGACAGTCCCACGGATGCATCTCCACGCCCATCGCTTTCAGCGTCTTTTGCACCAGACGGATATGTCTGTCGTCACACGTATTTCCTTCTTTAAAGTTACATGCGGCATGTACCTCATATCCCATCTCTTGCAGCAGCCGGATATTCGGCATATTGAACTGGTCAATCATAGACGCGACAGACGCCAGCAGCAGCACTCTTTTCTTCCTTTTCATACCGCTTTTTTCATACCTCATTCAGAATGTCCGCCACTGATTTCATAATACGGATATACATGGCATAGCTGTCAGAATCCTTTTTTATCGGGTGCTTCCACATATTTTGAACCACTCCATCCGAAGGCTGCACCACTCCCCAGAGCAGCGCATCCGCGTCCGCCTCCAGCTCCGTACACAGGCTTGCAAATGTATCCATGCTCATCTTCCGCTTCCCGCGTTCGATCTTGCCCATAAAATTCAGGCTGATCCCGCACTTTTTGGCAAGCGTCTCCTGCGACCACCCTTTCGCTTTACGAGACTGGCGGATCCTTTCCCCTATTTTCAAATAATCCAGTTCCTGCATATCCTCGCCACCTCCTGTCTGACTGCCAGCAGATTTTTACTTGCTCTTCCTATGGAGCACTCTAAAAGCAGGATGACAAATATAGTACATAACATTTTGTAATGAATTGTTATGTACAAATAATTCTATTAGTGTATATAAAAT
>CAMWXD010000143.1 GCA_947178105.1 uncultured Eubacterium sp.
TCTGTTGTCGTTGTTGGAAAAATATTGCAGGAATTCTGTCATTTTTTTTAAAACATGCAAGTTTTTCATGCAAAAAAACGACAGCGATACCTACACCAAACAAACTTTCGTACTCCTGTATAAAAACCTGTTTTTCCTGAAAAATGGATTGCTTTGGTTTTTATACAGGAGTATTTTTTAAATTTTTGAAAAAACATGTAACGAAAGCCGCAGAAACCGGATATATAAGGGAAAGAGCCAATAACAGAAGCATCCGCCGCAAAGACGGTATGGAAAGATGCTCTGGGAAAGGAGGGATGGCATATGGCTGACTTAGACGAGCTTTACAGGCAAAATGCAAAAATTGTATATCATTTCTTATATAAGAACTGCCATGACAAACAGCTTGCACAGGACTTAACCCAGGAAACTTTTTTACAGGCTTTTGAGTCAATCGAACGCTTTGACGCAAGCTGCAAGATCTCCGTATGGCTATGCCAAATAGCCAAGCATTTACTGTATCGCTATTGGGAAAAGCACAAACGCGAGCTTCCATTGGAAACAGAACGTAGCACTGCAAAAACACATACTGCACAAGCAGGGCGCCCAGAAAAAGATACGACCTGGCAGCAGACAGCCACGCATATTGAGCTCTTAGACGTACTGAAAGATATGCAAAAGCTTTCTCCAACGATACGTGAAGTCATGTACCTGCGCATTACAGGCACGCTTTCATTTAAAGAAATCGGAGAAATCCTTGGAAGGAGCGAAAACTGGGCACGTGTAAATTTTTACCGCGGAAAAGAAATTTTATTGAAAGGAAGGATGAAAAATGAGTAAATCAGACAAACTAAACTGCAATATTATCAAGGACCTGCTGCCATCGTATTTGGAATGCCTGTGCACACAAGATACGAAGGTTGCCGTAGAGGAGCATTTATCTGAATGCAGCGCCTGTAACAAACTGGCAGCAGCAATGCGGGAAACAGATTTTGTAACGGAACGCATAGAATCCGCAGAGATCGATTACATGAAAAAAGCAAAACGCCACTTTATAAAAAAAGGGTCGTATGCAAGCATTGCCCTTGCTGTATTCATCTTGCTGGGCGTTGTAACCTCTATGAGCAGCTATACGCAGCTCCCCATGGGGCTTTACTATGTCTCCCTGCCATTTTTGCTTGCTGTCACAAAAGTGCTGCTCCCTTCACCGCATTTACAGCTACAAACAAAGCAGGCGCAAAAAATTGCGGCTATAGCCGGGATCTTGCTTACCTGCTACAGTGTTTTCATCCTGCTTTTTATCATTCAAAAATCTCCAGGCTGGGTTTCTCAAGAATATGCGCCTTTTGGCATCAAACTGGCTGATATTGGGCCTTTTCTCCACTTACAGCTTTATGCAGCCATCCTTTACCAGGCTGTTATGTATGTGTATGGAATTTATCGTACAATGCATGGCAAACCGGCAAGCTTTCTCCATATGAGCCTTTATCTTACCTACGGATTTATCATACTAAGCGGAGACCTTTTTCTTGGGCGCCTGTCAGGAAGCACTCGCGAAGCCTATTATGCGCTGTTACAGCCGATCTGCGTTTTTTTGCTGGAATGGATAGCTGTGATGGGGATGCTATGGATACTGAAAAAAAAGTCTTGTAGATAAGCCAAAGGTATGTTATTGTATTAATAGTTAAGGTATCGGATGCAACATATTCTAACAGGAACTGTGCACATTACCGCAATAGGAGGGACGGGCATGTATGAAAAAATGAAAAAAGAACTCAGCCTGATTTTTATAATGATGCTTGCCGCTTTATCTTTAGGCGGATGCTCACAAAGCATCAACGCCACGATCAATGCAAATGCTTCAGGTAGCTATGAAGAAACAGCCACCATTGATAAGGATCTTTGGGATACAGCCATATCCGGGATCATAGATGAAGAAATGTTTTATGCCTATTACCGCGCATTATACCCAGCGGCAACGATTTCTGTTTCAGACAAAACCGTTGGGGGAACAGCCTGTAAAGTATTTCATTTTAAAATGAGCTTTCAGGATATGGCGCAGTTACAACAGGTTCTATCTGGCACCAAGCCGCAGTCCATCCATTTTAACAAAAATTATTTTTCCAAATCCGATGTCTATATTCCTTTTGAGGAAAGCCAGGAAGAGGAAGAGATGCCAGACGGGTTTGCAGAAGAATTGGAACAGCTTTTAAGCTCTGTAGATGAAGCAACTGGAAAAAAACTTGTTGCAAGTATGCAGCAGATGGATGTTGCTATGGCAGTCTCATTTCCATATACAGTATCGGATACCAACGGCACGGTTCAAGAAGATGGCAAAACGGTTGTCTGGGATTCGAACAACCTGGAAAAAGAACGCTTGTATGCGCTTTTCCAGGTATCCAATTCCTTATCTGCGCCAAAATACCAAGGCGCTGTGAATGGAGCTGCTTATAATACTGGCGTATCCATTGACATCCAGTCAGAAAATCTGCTGCGTACCGTAAAAGTGAATGGGGAAACAGTAAATTCCGACTGCCTGTTCTTGTCTGGGGAAGACGCCTATCAAATCATCGCTACCGATATCAATGGCAATACAAGCAGGCTGCGTTTTCGCATTGATAAAACAAAACCTGTTATAACAGGCGCAAAAGATGGAAAGTCTTATAAAACAGCCCGGACAATTCGTTTTTCCGACAAAGGAAGCGGGATCAAAAAGGCACTGTTAAATGGCAAAGCTATAAAAACCGGGACAAAAATATCGAAAAAAGGAACCTATACTTTAGACCTTACAGATAATGCAGGCAATCAAAAAATCATTACCTTTAAGATCAAATAAGGCATATTGCCTATCTGAAACCTAAAAGCGTGTTTGAAAAACCATTCTGTTTTTCAAACACGCTTTGGGTCTTTTCATAAATCTGACAGGAGAATATAGCATATGTTAAATAATATACAAATTGGCCCAGTCACCATTCATATGTATGGGCTGATGATCGGCATCGGCTTTGTGGCAGCATATCTGTCCTGCTGTGCGCGTGCACGGAAAAAAAGTTTAAGCGAGGACATCGTATGGGGAATTCTGCTCTGTGCGATCTTAGGCGCTGTTGTAGGAACCAGGCTTTTATACTATATCGTCAGTATTCCGCAAATACTCGCAGACCCTTCCATCTTATGGAATTTTAAAAATGGTTATGTCGTTTACGGAGGCATTATTTTTGGTGTCTTATTTGGATATATTTACTGCAAGAAAAAAAAGGTATCTTTCCTTCAATATTTCGACCTTGTAATGCCGTCTGTCTCATTAGCACAAGGTTTTGGAAGAATTGGGTGTTTTTTCGCAGGATGCTGTTATGGACAGCAGACAGATTCTTGGTTTCATATTATATATACGCATTCTGACTTTGCACCAAACCATGTCCCATTAGTTCCAACCCAGTTACTGTCAAGCGCTGGCAATTTTATCATTGCAGGGATCCTGTTCTGGTATTCCTCGAACACAAAAAAAGATGGCACCGTTGGTGCCATGTATATGATTTTATACAGTATTGGAAGGTTTGTCATTGAAATCTTCCGTAACGACTTTCGCGGAGAATGGGGCGGATGGTCGACTTCCCAGCTAATTTCAGCCGCAGTCCTTGTTTTTGGCATCCTGCTGATGGCTGCACTTTTAAAAAAGCCTGCTGGCAAACGTGCCTAAAGCATATACGCCCGCTGCCTGTGCAAGTCATATTTGTTATTTATTATTTATAATAGAAACAATCCGAAACACTGTCTCTCCAACGGAGCGGCAGTGTTTTTCTATAAAATTATCTTCTCACTGAAACTTCCTTGCACTGCCTTACGTCTAATATACAGTACCATTTTTAAGTCTGCCGGATCAAATCAAACCTGGCAGATAAAATTAGGAGGAATCAAACCATGAACGATGAAAAGAAAGAACCGCAGGTTTTTGAAAAAAAACCTGCAAAAGGCGCAAAAACCGTAAAAGCAGTTGTCTCTGTAGCACTTGCCGGGTGCCTGGTTGCAAGCCTGGGGCTGAATATTTACCAGGCAGGCCAGTCTGCCTCTCAAAACCGGAAAGTAAATAAATTTATTGATAACCAACTAGAACGTCAGGCAAAAGAAGAGGAACAGGAAAATACTTATCAGGAAGACGGCTACAAAGTTGCCAACCAATATGAAATCCGCAGCACCACACATATTTAGGACGCATATAAAAGCTGCGATGACAGTGCATTAAAAGATGAAGATAAAGAGACGTTAAAAATGGCATCGGACGTCTTAAAAAAAATAATCAAAGACGGCATGAGCGATTATGAAAAAGAGCTTGCTGTTTATCGTTGGATGTTTAAGCATATCGGCCAAGGGCACGGCTCATCCGTTACATTACCAGGCAACAACAGCAGCGCTTTTACACCCCATGGCGCCTTAAGCGGCCAGAGTACCGTTTGTGTCGGCTATGCAACAACCTTCCGCCTGTTTATGAATATGCTGGATATGGACTGCCATATCGTACATAATGAATACCATTCCTGGGATATGGTACAGTTAGATGATAAGGAATGGTACCAAGTAGATGTATATTCAGACGTATCGGGAAGATGCCAGTACCAAAATTTCAATATGACAGATGAAATATCCAGAAATTCCCATGACTGGGATGATTCTGCCCTCCCTGAAGCAAAAGGCGTGAAATATTCCTATGCCGTACAAAGCAGCAAAGAACTTAAGGATATTTATACCGTTCCTGCAAAAATCAAAAATGCGCTGGACAAAAAGAAATCCTCTGCCTTTTTTAAATTTAAAAAGAAACTCAGCCGGGATGAACTGCCGATTGCTGACTATTTGCTGAACCAAATGAACATAGCATTGATGTCCATGCCTGGATTTGAAAATTACAATATGGGAGGCATGTGGTATCAGGATGAAAAGGAGCAGTATATTTTGGGCATCTTTATCCACAATTATGGCGAAACGGAAGAATCTGTCTTTGATGAAAATTCGCCTGAAGGAAAGAAAATGGCAGAAGCTGTTTCAAAAGCCTTCGGGGTTGAGCCACCAAATGGAGACGACACCGAAAACAGCGACTCTAATGCACGTGCAGTTACAACCGAAGTTGCAGTTGAAGAACGGATGATTGGCTTTTAACCACGTGTGCCTGCCATGCTTTTAAAGGCTGCACTGATTTCACAAATTATAAATAGAAAGGATTTTCCTATGAAAAAATATATAAGCTGTATCCTGCTCGCGGCGATGCTTACTATGGCATCTGCCTGCGGAAGCACCGATACCAACAAAACAGCCAACACAGCCATATCAATCGAAAAACTGCAAAAAGAGATGCTCTCTGCCGACACCACATTGCCTGAAATGACAACTGTATCCAGCGAGGATGAGCAGGCAGAATTAAATTTTACTTCATTAAGTGACTTAAGCTATAGCCTGGTAGATTCTTACTTTTATGCATATGCGACTGAAGGAACTGCCGAAGAAATTGCTGTGATTAAACTAAAAGACCAGTCTGACGTTTCTTCTATGATGCAGGCAATGCATGACCATATCAAAAACCGCCAGGGCACGTTTCAGGAATATGCCCCTGAACAAGTTGGCATGACAGAAAAAGCTGTTGTGACAAGACAAGGGACATACGTAGCCATGATCATTAGTTCTAAAAACGGCCTTGTGCAGAAAGCATTTGAGGCAAGCTTTGAATAATTTGAAAAACTAGATAAAGGAGACAGGAAATATGGTCTTTAGCAGTATCGTATTTTTATGTATCTTTTTCCCGGCAGTCATTCTATTGTATTATTTATGCCCCAAGCAGCTTCGTAACTTCTTTTTATTATTGGCAAGCCTGTTTTTTTATGCCTGGGGCGAGCCAAAATATATTGCGATTATGCTGTTTTCTACGATCTTTGATTATTGTAATGGCAGGCTTTTGGAAT
>CAMWXD010000144.1 GCA_947178105.1 uncultured Eubacterium sp.
ATTAATATAGCAAATACTGGAATCATTGTCAATAAATAAATAGAAAGAAGAAAAGGATCAGGAAGAAAAAGAAGCGAGTAAGAGGCGATCTGCATTAAGGAGCGGTAACAGGATGAGGAGAAAATACCATAATTATTATACAAAATAAAAGGGCAGTAAAAAGCCATACAGAAAAACTGTATGGCAGGAACCGGTTACAGCATATCATTTTTAAACACACACGCAGGGATCTCCTGCGGCAAATGCAGCGTGCGGTAACGTTTCAGCACGCTGCGTAGGCATTCGATTCCGGACAGGGACGTATCTTTCGTACTGTCAGCGTACGGAGTGCTTTCGGCGCCGCGTTTTCGATAGACGAGCTTAAAATGGCGGTCCCATTCGCTTGTCTCATAACGGAAAATCTTTACGGCATGGTGCATACATTCGTGCTTTACGAGCCTTTGGGACATCACGGCGAGGGCGTTGTTGTAGATCACCGCGTTTAAGATCGTGCGCGGGCAGTTGGCTTCCCAGGCGGTTTGAATATGGATGTTGTGGGCGGATAAATACTGCTCAAACAGCTTTCTTGTGCCGCTTCCTTTTTCGCGGATTGCAAATTTCCGGTTTTCCAGCTCAGAAGCATAGACGACCTCTTTTTTATAAAAATCGTGTGCTTTTCCGCATACAAGGACGAGGGAATCTTCTACGATCGGGATGGCTGCCAGTTCGCAGGATTCGATCGTGCCTTCTACGACAGCGACATCCAGCTCGCGCCGCAGCAGTTTTTGCTCGATTTCTTCGGTATTGCTGACAAAAGAATACAGCTCCAGCTTTGGGCATTCTGCTTCCATGTCTGCAATGACCCTGGACATCAGGCAGGTGCCCACGGTCAGGGAGGAGCCGATGCGCAGCGCCAGATGCTCCTTGAAACGCTGCATGGAAAGCTCCAGATGGTCAAAATTGCCGACTGCCATCAGGGCGAGATTGAGTAGCTGTTCGCCTTCTTTTGTAATAAACAGTTTTTTGTGCAGGCGTTCAAAAAGCTGCACATGATAATGGTCTTCCAGGTCACGGATCGCCTGGCTGACGGTTGGCTGCGTGAGGTAGAGCCGGTTTGCCGCTGCGCTCATCAGCCCGGTTTCCGCGACAGCGATAAATATTTTCAGATGACGGATGGTCATATGCGTTCCCCTATAATATTCCTTTATCTATAGATTTTTCCAATAGTATCAATCATATTTTACGATTTTCTTTTATGGATGGCAAGTATTATAATAGATACAAATGAAATCTAATTTTCACGAAAGGAGATCCATGATTTATGAAATATGTGATTCTTGGCGGCGTGGCGGCAGGTACAAAAGCGGCGGCAAAGCTAAAACGGTGCGACCGGAGCGCGCAGGTAAAGATCTATACAAAAGGGGAGGATATTTCCTATGCAGGATGCGGGCTGCCTTATTATATCGGCGGCGATATCCCTGACCGGGAAAGCCTGATTGTAAATACGCCGGAAAAGTATGCGCGCCTTACCGGCGCAGAGGTTTTTACCGGCTGTGAAGCGACAGGGCTTCACAGCGGGGAGAAAACGGTAAGCATCAAAAAGGCTTCCGGCGAGACGTTTACGGAAACGTATGACAAGCTGATTATAGCTACCGGTGCGGCGCCTTTTGTACCGCCGGTGGACGGGGTGGAGCTGCCCGGCGTATTTTGTGTGCGCACGCCGGATGATGTCGTTGCCGCACGTTCTTATATCGAAGAGAACAAGTGTAAAAAGGCTGTTGTCTGCGGCGCCGGATTTATTGGCCTGGAGGTAGCGGAAAACCTGATGGCGCGCGGCATTGCGGTCACGGTGATCGATGCGGCTGCCCAGATTATGCCGAATGCCTTTGACCCGGAAATGGCGGACTATGCAAAGAAGAAGCTGAAAGCGGCGGGAATGCGCATACTGACTTCTACTGCGCTAAAGGGCATCGAAGGAGAGGAAAGGGCAGAAAAAGCCGTTACAGCACAGGGGACGCTTGCCGCAGACCTGGTCATCCTGGCGATCGGCGTGCGCCCGGCAACACAATTTCTGGAAGGTTCCGGCTTAAATATGGAGAAGGGGACGATCCTGACTGACGCACAGATGAAAACAAATTTGCCGGATATTTACGCGGTCGGCGACTGTGCAATGGTGAAAAATGCACAGACTGGGCAAAACCAGTGGTCTGCAATGGGTTCTACTGCAAACCTGGCGGCGCGTGCGATGGCAAAAGCTTTAAACGGCGCCGGATGCGGATATGGCGGCTGCCTGGGAACGGGTGTCGTGCGCCTGCTTTCTGATTTGAATGGCGGGCGTACCGGGCTGACACAGGAGCAGGCAAAGGCAGCAGGCTATGAGACAACTGCGGCAGTCTGCGTGGTTGATGATAAAGCGCATTATTATAAAGGGGCGTCTTCCTTTGTTGTCAAGCTGGTTGCAGAGACGTCTTCCAGAAAGCTGCTCGGCATCCAGGTGTTTGGGGCAGGCGCAGTAGACAAAATGACGGACATTGCCGTCGTAGGCATCGCGCAGGGGATGCGCCTGGACGATTTTGATACGCTGGATTTTGCTTATGCACCGCCGTTTTCCACGGCAATCCATCCGTTTGTAACCGCCTGTTATATTTTGGAAAATAAAATCGACGGTGCCTTTACCTCGATAGGGCCTTTGGAATACATACAAGGCGCTGCGGCAGGCTGCACGGTATTGGATGTACAGCCGGCGCCGGCAATCCCAAATGCCCGCTGGATTGACCTTGCGTCTGTCAATGCGCCGATCGAAGGGCTTGCCAAAGATGCAAAGCTGCTTTTGGTATGTGCGAAAGGAAAGAGGGGCTATTTTCTGCAAAACCGGCTGAAAGCGCTTGGCTATACAAATACCATTGTACTGGAGGGCGGCGCGTTTTTCAACGACGTAAAAGTACCGCGTGACGGAAAGAAGCTGTCCGCAGAAGAGATCAAGCGCGTCAAAGGGCTTGGGTGCTTACAGGATAAGCGTTACGACGACGTGTTTAACGTGCGTGTCATTACCCGTAACGGAAAGCTGTCTGCCGGGGAACAGATCAAGGTCGCACAGGCTGCTGAAAAATTCGGCTCCGGCGAGGTGACGATGACGACACGCCTGACGCTGGAGATCCAGGGGGTAGCGTATGATAACCTGGAGCCTCTGTTTGCCTTTTTGGAAGAAGCAGGGCTTGAAACCGGCGGTACAGGCTCCAAAGTGCGCCCGGTTGTATCGTGCAAAGGCACGACTTGCCAGTATGGGCTGATCGATACGTTTGCACTTTCCGAGAAGCTGCATGATTTGTATTATACCGGCTATCATGGCGTATCGCTGCCGCATAAGTTTAAGATTGCGGTCGGCGGCTGCCCGAATAACTGCGTCAAGCCGGACTTAAACGACCTGGGAGTAATCGGCCAGCGTGTGCCAGAAATTGATTTGTCAAAGTGTAAGGGCTGCGGCGTATGCCAGGTACAAAACAACTGCCCGATTAAGGTGGCAAAGCTTTTGGACGGAAAAATCCAGATCGACCCGGACGGCTGCAACCACTGCGGGCGCTGCGTAGGCAAATGTCCGTTTGGCGCAGTCACAGAATCTGTATCCGGTTATAAAATATACATCGGGGGAAGATGGGGCAAAAAAGTCGCCGAAGGGCGTGCTTTAGAGAAAGTATTTACGGCCGAGGAAGAAGTGGTTGACGTCGTAGAGCGCGCAATTTTATTCTTCCGCGATGAGGGCATCTCCGGCGAACGGTTTGCGGATACGATCGCAAGGCTTGGGTTTGACTATGTGCAGGAGAAGCTTTTAAACAGCAGCATTGATAAGAAGCAGATTCTGGAAAAGACAGTAGTAGGCGGAGCGACCTGCTAGACCATAGTTTTAGTTTCATTTTAGTTTAAACAGGGGCTGTCGCAAAAAATACGAAACGCGACAGCCCCTGTTTGCTTTTATTTATGATAGTTGTCTTTGAAATCTTTGAAACGCTGTAAAAATGCATACGGGATATACAGGTTTCCTTTTCCTGTGCCAAGCTTGATATCCGGCTTGTTTTTTCCATGAAAATCAGAACCGCCGCTTATCAGCAGACCGAATTCTTCAGCAAGGCTGCGCATATGCAGCTCATCGTCCGCAGTATTTTCCGAATAAACCGCTTCCAGCCCGCACATGCCAGCCTGTTTCATCTCCAGGATCATCTGCCGCAGCTCTTCTTCCGGCAGGTTGCACAGCACCGGATGCGCCAGTACGGCAATTCCGCCCGCTTCCAAAATCAGCGTTACCGCCTCTACCGGGGAGATCTTTGGGCGCTGGATATAGCAGCGGCAGTTTTCACCCAGATACTCGCCGAAGGCAGTCCGAATATCGGGAAGCTGTCCTGTCTCACATAAATACCTTGCCACATGAGCCCTTGTCAGTACACTGTCCGGGAACTTTTGGACAAGCGCTTCCATTGTAATAGAAAAGCCTTCCTCTTGAAGCCGCTCTACCATCCGCTCGTTGCGCGTAGCGCGGAAATCGCGAAATTCTTCCAGCATTGCTTTCAGCCTTGGATACTGCGGCGATACATAGTAACCAAGCACATGGATCTCGCGCCCATGGTATTCGGTAGAGATCTCTACGCCCGGAACCAGCTCGATCCCAAGCTCTTTTGCCGCAGCCGCAGCCTCTTCTACGCCGTCCATCGTATCGTGGTCAGTCAAAGCCATGGCGCAAAGGCCTGCCTTTTTCGCTTCCGCAAGCAGCGCGCGTGGTGAAAAAGTACCGTCTGACGCAGAGGAATGTACATGCATGTCAATGATGCGGGTGTCTGCTTCTGTTTCAGTGGTTGTTGTATTTGTCATCGCTTTTATCCTCATATTTGTGATGTATTTTTTTCTTGGTGCTGTCAGGCAGGCAGCCTGCCCGATGGTTTTAGTATATTGGAACGCAGTGCAAAAGTCAACTGCAAATAGCCTTTACACCTTTTGCATCATCCGTTATAATAAAAATGTAACAAAGAAAACAAGGTAATCAAGGAAAGCAGGTGATTGTATGACAGGTAAGGAAGTAGTGAACTTAATTCAGAAATTGGAAGATGAAGGAATGACTGCTGAAAAGATTATAGAAATTATTAAATATGTTGAAACAGCAGAACCAAAAAAAGAAACAAAATAGCAATTATAAACAGGGTGCAAAGCCTTACGAAGTTATTTCAGGCTTTACACCTTTTTATTGTGAAAGAAAGTAACAGTTCAGATAGGGTGTTACATTTTGACTAATAGAACGATGGAAGAAAGTGCTTTCCCAGCCTGCCAGTGTCCGTTACAGAATGTTAAGAAGCCCTAAGTATTCTGCTGGCACGTTATGGCTACGGACGGGCGCGGCGCCTTATTCGCCCTGGTTTCACCTTCAGCTAAAGGCGCCGCTTCGGCTTTGCCGCCTGGTTACTGTGCAGAATACGAAGGGCTTCTAAACATTCTTCCAAAGCCATTGACAGGCTGGGAAAGCACTTTCTTCCATCTGGCTGGCGTAAGTGTTACAAAATCGTTCCTATGTGT
>CAMWXD010000145.1 GCA_947178105.1 uncultured Eubacterium sp.
TAAGATAACTGAATAACTGCCAGGTATTGAATTTTCAAGGTGCATAGGCTAAATCTATGTGCGAAGTATGAAAATATTTGATGGCATGAATATAAAAAAGGGCATCGCAAAGCGGGCCTCTCTAAATTACGGTTTTAGACAGGCTTGAAAAATTGGGGCAATATGATACAATAGCCATAGCAATCCTTATCTATGCTGTGGCTGTCACAGGCTGTTCAGAAGGATCGGGCGCTTTTGTCGTGGTGGACGCTGCTGCCTTTTTCCTTTTTGCATTTTTTGGTTCAGAATGGGCAGATGTTTCAGCATCTGGTTTGGATTGCTTTCTTTTCCGGGATGGTTCCCCTGATTTACGTCCAGTGCTTTTCTCTGTTCCGTTTCCTGAACACTGTGCCTCCACCATGCGGATTTTGTTTTCGTCAGCCCCATGTTCTCCAAGGAATGCGATGACATTTTTTAAGTCCAGCCCTTTGGATTTATTATTTTTATTTATGATATCTTTATAATCAGCCGGATGGAAGTCTGCGTTATTCCGGATCATATGGCAGATAGCTACAAGCATTTTCCTGGCAACCGCTATGATGGCCTTTTATGGCCGCGGCGTTTTTTCAGTGTCTGGTATTTATGCCGGAAGTAAGGGCATTTCTTTGTGCTTTTTGTGGCGGCGAGCGCGCACTGTACAAGCAGTGGCTTTAAGTAATGCCCGCCTTTTCCAACTTTCGTGGATTTCTTCTTCCCGGCGCTTTCATGACTTGCCGGGGACAGCCCTGCCCATGAAGCCAGTGATGCACTGTCACGCCAGACAGACATATCAGCCCCAATCTCGCCGAGGATATACAGGGCAGAATCTTCCGTAATGCCAATCATGGTAATAAGATGGCGGATAATTTCCGCATATTTACAGCGGTAGTATTCCAGTTTTGCGTCGATCATGCGAATGCATTCATTGATGTCATCCAGATGTTTGCGGATGACCTGCAGCTTGTCACGCTGTACGCCTATGAACTCATAACCGTGTATGCTGTCTAGGATATCTTCACTGGACGCTTTTACACGCCTGTCTACGCGCCGGAGAATTTCATTGTCATCCACTTCATCCGGATCCGTGCTGATAAGATAGGACATGATAGAAGATGCCGATTTCCCAAATGGGTCAGAAAATACGGAATCCAGACGCACTTTGGATATGGTCATGGAATTCTGGTAGCGGTTCTTTTCAGAAGTGCGCATATAAGTGAGTTTGAGCCGGTAGCGGCACAGTTCGCGCAGGTCGCGGATGTCGGACGGCGGGATGAAGGAAGCCACAACCAGGTCCATACGGAACAGGTTTGCGATATGTATGGCATCGCGGAAGTCTGTTTTACGGCCTTTTGCCTGTTTTACATATTTGGGGTGGGTCAGGACGGGTTTCAGCCCGTTCTGTTCCAGGATGTCATAGACGGGTATCCAGTATTTTCCGGTAGACTCCATGCAGATATCCTGCACGCCATAGCTTTTCATCCAGTCAGCCATGTGCCGGATATCACTGTTTGCCGAAGTGAACTGGCGGACATAAAAGACTGCGCTGAGCGTTTTTGGGTCCGTTTTGCAGATGGCAGCCATAAGGACAGACTTGTGGACATCAATGCCCGCGCAGACCGGGCGTTTAATATCCGTGACAGGGGATGTGACAATCCGTGTCCCGTCATCAAGGGCAGCTGATTTCAGATTTTCAGAAGTAAAAGTTTTTTCAGGCATTATGCCCTTCATAGATCCATTTGCAAAATATGCCATGGGAAAACTCCTTTCTTAAGTAAGCGGGCTGTCAGGTAAAGAAAGCCGGCATTGACTGCCATCCCTGCGGGAACCCTTGTCAATGCGGGTTTATTCATAAGTATACGGGCTGTAAGCCTCAATCGTTTGTGCAAATGGGATGGCTGCAACTTATAAGTTTACGGGCTCTGGATCTCCAGGCGTTATGACGTGCTCAGTAGTTGTCGGCTTCTATATGTCCAGTATACTATAGAAACCGTAGAAGAGGAAACAGGAAGATGGATTATTTGGGAAATAAGGAGCAGTTTTCATAATCGTTTGTGCCGGGCATGCCGGCATGAACACAAGTTTGAGTATTTTATCATAATTTTGTAATGAAATAAAAAAAGAGGAATAATATGGAACTGAATATTTAATACGGTGATAGGGATTTTAAACGAAAAAAAGAATGAAATAGGCAGCAGTTGAAAAAGAAATTGCTGCCTAATATATTTATTTTTCACTGATTTTAATAGCTGAATCGTGATAGTTAGGATAAAGTTTAATTCTATTTTTTCAAATATTCTGTAACTAAAATAAAAAGCTGCCCTGCTGTCTGTATCTGTTGTGAGGTTAAGTCTTTAGAAGCAATATAAAATGTATCATAATCGCTTGCATGTCGGATTTCTTCCGCCGTTATAATTTTCCTGCCTAATTCTTTTGGAAAAATTCCTGTATGGATATAGTTTTTGTTAAAATAACTTAATGTATCTTTGTGACGTTTGAAAGCAATTCCCTCTTTCGCAAGAACGGCGCAGATAGAATGAAAGATACTGTAATAAGCCCTGTTATTTGCAGCGCGGAACTGCTTTGCAGAAAAAGTCAGATTGGCTGTATCTAAATCTTCTTTGGCTGTTTGCAGGCGGTATCTGGCAATATCCATTTGATTGCCGGTATCTAAAGAATCAGGCTGTTTCATATAAAGTTACCCCCTCTGTTTGAATGTTCTTATAAAATGGATAGGCAGAAACCCAATATCGGAAGTGATTTATGTTTTTAACGACCGGCATTATCCAAATATCATGTTCTACATTATATTGAAAACCAAGTTCTGACAGGGAATCTAAATAGCGGTCTAGTTTTTCGGTGGGTAAGTCTACAAGAATCATAATATCAATGTCAGAATCTGCGGTATAATCACCTCTTGCATATGAGCCATAAAGAATAACACTTTTTAAATGTGTACCATATATTTTCTGTATTTCTAGTAAATATTGATGCAATAATGACTGGACTGTTTTAGACATAATAATCCTCCAAAATTATATTAGCGTTTTTCGTAATATCTATATTTTTATCTCAAGTGTTTATTAAAGCCTGAATATTTTATCTATTGATTTTTTTGAAGATTAGCAATATTGTAACATAAAATTAATTACTTTAGAAGCTATTATTTTGAAACAGGCAGTAGTAAAGATGTTATGATATGCACTATTTATGTGGACAGATGATAAATAAGTATAAAGTGTTTTTTGAATATTTTATAAAGTTGTTATAAGTTAATAAAAAGAAACCCTTGCAAATACAGGATTTCGGAGGTAAAATAAGGACAAAAAAAGTACACTTTGCAGAAAGTACACTTTATAGGAAAAAGAAAGATTGTAAAAAGAAAAAAGTACACTTTTCTTCCACTGAAAAAGAGGACAGACACAGCATGTCCATCCTCTTCCCATTTTAAATCCTTATCAATCCTAGCCAAAATATCTCTTTAACAAACCAGCAAATGCCTTGCCATGTCTAGCCTCATCCCTAGCCATCTCATGAACGGTATCATGGATCGCATCCAGATTTGCAGCCTTAGCACGTTTTGCAAGATCAAACTTACCAGCCGTAGCGCCGTTTTCTGCTTCTACACGCATTTCAAGATTTTTCTTCGTGCTGTCTGTAACAACCTCGCCAAGCAGTTCAGCGAATTTTGCAGCATGTTCAGCTTCTTCAAAAGCAGCTTTTTCCCAATATAAGCCGATTTCAGGATAACCTTCTCTGTGTGCAACTCTTGCCATTGCAAGATACATACCGACTTCTGTACATTCGCCGTTGAAGTTTGCTCTCAAATCGTTTAAGATATCTTCAGAAACACCTTTTGCAACACCTACGACATGTTCCGCAGCCCAGGTTGTTTCACCTTCCTGTTTTGTAAACTTTTCAGCCGGTGCTTTACACTGTGGACATTGAGCTGGTGCAGAGTCTCCTTCGTGAACATAACCACATACTTGACATACAAATTTAGCCATTTTTTATTCTCCTTTTCTTTTTGGTTTATACTTTTCAATTCCTTCTGTCTGTTCCTTTGTGCAGATGCAGAAGATATTGAATATCTGTTGATAATTTTATAACATATATTGTGAGAAGTGTCAATACAAAGATAGAAATAATTCCTGTTTTTATACTTCCATATTTTGTGACGTACAGTCTGGGCATTTTCCATAAAAATGTACGCAATGGCCCTCAATCGTTCCTGCAAAGTTATGTGCAGCAAGCAGATCAATATGCGACAGTGAATCCATTTCCAGGTCAAGAACAACGCCGCATTTTTTGCATACAAAATGATAATGTGGAGTATTATTTCCGTCAAATCGGTCAGGGCCGGCCAAATCAGTGATTTTTGTGATCTCACCGAGCTCTGTCAGCAAGGTCAGGTTACGGTAGACCGTACCGAGGCTGACGTTTGGATTTTCAGACAGAATATTTTGGTACACAGTTTCAGCAGTAGGATGACATTTTGTGGAGCGCAGGTATTTGAGTATACTTTCTCGCTGTTTGCTGTACTTCATTTTTTCGTCCTTTCAAATATAGTAATGATTACTATTATTATAAAGCGAATTGAAAAAATGTCAATAAATACTGAGAAAAAATATATGGAAAAATCTGCTATACACCTTGCTGAAAAAATATTGCATGAGATAGAGATTGCTGCATATATTTTAATAAAATGACAGGCTTGGAGTGCAACCAGGGGTATGAAACGTTTTGTTAGTTACCTATATTCTATCTATAACAACCAGAAAATACATAATGCCGGTTTTGCCCGGATGGAGCTGCGGACAGGGCGCAATCGTGTGGAGATCCATTTAAAAGAAAACGGATATGCCGGTAAAACAGGTACAGTTTATTTATTTATCAGAAAGCGTGAAAATATACAGGGAATTTCTATCGGAAATATAACTTTTCGAAATAACCAGGCAGAATTTAGATATGAACAGGCAGAAGAAAATATTGGACAGACACCTTGGAAAATTATGCAAATGAATGGAATCCTGATTATAATTGATGGCAAAGCAGCATTTTTAAGCCAGTGGGATGAGCAGCCTGTAGATACAACACGTTTTGAAGTCTGGGAACTGGAGAAAAAGAAAGAAGCCGGAGCAGGTATTTCGTCAGAACAAAAGGAGGGCCAGCAGGGAAACAATCAGACGAAACAAAATGAAAGATTGGAAAATGGTACGCATACAGAGCAAAATAAACGAACGAGAAATGATATGCAAACAAGGCAAAACAGCCGAACAGAAAATGGTGCACAAACAGCACAAAAGAAACAATTAGAAAATAGTACACAAACGGAACGAGGAGAAGCTGCAACATGGAATCGGAAAACAGCGTCGCAGGAAACAGAATCAGTGCAGGCAAAAAATGCAGCACTACAAGAAGCAGGAGCTGTACAGAAAGAAAACGCAGCACTGCAGGGAGCAGGAGCTGTACAG
>CAMWXD010000146.1 GCA_947178105.1 uncultured Eubacterium sp.
TTGCTGTAGAATATACGATCGACCACTTAAGCAAGCCTTCCACAACACGTATTTTATCTTGGCTGCGCTGCCAGGTTTATCAAAAGCTGGAAGAAGCACACATTCCAATCAGTGCGCCGTCTATTTACCAAATGCTTTTACAAGAAAAAGATGAAATGCTTTCTTCGCTCTATACGGAATTCTACACAGATGACCACCGTTATTGGCATTTCGGTGATAAGCCTGCCCCTATACAGCAAAAAGCAAAAGAGCAGTGGGGACGGATTGCGCGGCAGACAGCCTTCCAACAGGCACAACAACATGGAGAGCCTGAAGAAAGCAGGCAATTATTTGCCACACAGGTTCGGGCAGAACGCAGCAGGCGTAGCTATCGGGAATTTTTAAATAAATTTTCTATTCTTCGCGAAGAACTTCATGCCAGTACAGATGAATTTGATTTGAACTTTTATACGTACGGCTTGCATTTATATGGAAACATGCCTCTCGTAGAGCCTTTGGAAACGAGGGAAATCAAAAAAATCCAGGAATTTGTTATTGTAATTGACACAAGTGATTCCACAAGCGGAAACCTTGTCAAAAATTTCTTGCGCGAAACATTTGAAATCCTGCATCAACGCGAGCAGTTTTTTTCATCCTGTAAAATCAGAATCCTGCAATGCGATGATGCGGTACGCTCCGACCAGGAAATTACAGACCTTAACCAATCAGAACGTTTTTTGAACCAGTTTACAGTAATTGGAGGAGGAGGGACGAATTTTTGCCCTGCTTTTACTTATGTCAATCAACTGATCGAGCAGCATGTTTTTCAAAATCTTGGAGGGCTGTTGTACTTTACGGACGGGCAGGGGGCCTACCCTAAAAAACGCCCCGCCTACAAGGCTGCTTTTTTATTTTTAGGAGACTTTGAAGAAGCAAACGTCCCGCCTTGGGCAATCCGCCTGCGGCTGGAACCTGAAGAATTCACGTCAAATAACCACAGGAGGCATATATGAATATCAAACAGGCAAAAGAAGAGATCAAGCATACTGTAAATGCATATCTTAAAAAAGACCGATCTGGCGCATACCAAATTCCGGCAGTCCATCAGCGTCCCATCCTGCTCATCGGGCCTCCCGGAATCGGCAAGACACAAATTATGGAGCAAATTGCGAGGGAATGCCGCATTGGGCTTGTTGCATACACCATTACGCACCATACGCGGCAAAGTGCCGTAGGGCTCCCCTTTATAATAGAAGAAACATATAATGGAAGCACCTATTCCATTACAGAATATACGATGAGTGAAATTATCTCCAGCATTTACCGAAAAATGCGCGACAGTAAATTAAACGAAGGCATTTTATTTATCGACGAGATCAACTGCGTATCTGAAACACTGGCACCAACCATGCTACAATTTCTGCAATGCAAAACATTTGGCAACCAGGCCGTACCAGAGGGATGGATCATCATTGCGGCAGGAAACCCTCCAGAATATAATAAATCTGTACGTGATTTTGATATGGTAACGTTAGACCGTGTCCGGTATATGGAACTGGAAGCAGATTATAACGTATGGAAGGAATACGCAAAAGCAGCACATATCCACCGTGCAATCTTAAGCTATTTGGAGCTTCGCCCAAATCAATTTTATCGTGTAGAAACAGACGTAGATGGGATGCAGTTTGTAACCGCAAGAGGCTGGGAAGACTTAAGCCATTTGATGAAGGCCTACGAATCCCTACGGATCCCAGTTACGGAAGCCGTCGTTTCAGAATTTTTGCACCACAAAGAAACTGCACTCGATGCGGCTGCTTACTTTGACCTGTTCCATAAATATGAGGATGATTATGGAATCAAGGAAATCTTGTCAGGCAACATCCGGCCGCAATTATTTGCCCGTATCAGCCAGGCTGCCTTCGACGAACGGTTGAGTGTCACCAACCTGCTTTGTGACGGGCTATCCCAATTTTTCATCCATGCAGCGCAGGAAAAGGAACGAACAGATTTGTGGTATGCATTTTTAAAACAATACCGCAGCCAGTTGTCCGATGCAAAGGCTCCAAGCATCTGCTATTCCAGGCTTTTAAAACAACAGGAAGAAGCCTTTGCCCAGGAGCGTGAAGGCAACCTGCTGAACCGTACACAGGAAGAAAATAAAAAGTGGCTGCTCACAGAACTAAGAAACAACGTACCAGAAAACAGCCTGAACCCACAGGAAGCTTTTGCAACGGCGCAAATGCCATTTGTCCAACAGCAGGACTTACTGGAACAATCATGCCTGGCAGCGTCTGTTGCGCTGGAATATGCATTTGATTTTATGGAACAAGCATTTACTGGCGGACAGGAAATGGTCGTATTTGTAACCGACCTGACCGTCGGCATTGAATCTTCAGCATTTTTGGCAGAGCATCCTTGTGAACGGTATATCCATTACAATAAACATCTCTTAATTGGAACCCGCAGGGAACAGCTCTTATCCGAGCTTGCAAGAGATACCGAACAATTTACATAACTCAGGAAAGGAAACCCACTATGAAAAATACATTGTATTTAGAATGCACAAGCGGCATCAGCGGAGATATGGCAGTTGCAGCCTTGCTCGACCTTGGAGCTGACCAGTCTATACTGGAGCATGTACTAAACAGCCTCCCTATCGACGGCTTTACCATACAGGTCAGCCGCAAAAAAAAAGCTGGCTTGGATGTATGTGATTTTGATGTCATCCTAGACCAGGAAAATCATGACCATGACATGGAATATCTGCATCCGAAGCATTCGATAAAAACAGAAGGCATGCTACAGCCTTGCCATCACGAACACCATACACATACCCATGGGCAGCCACACGCACACAGCCACATGCACCGCAGCCTTCCTGATATACTGTCTATTATCCAGAAAGCAGATATGACATGCCGAGCAAAACAAACGGCAACGCGTATCTTTTCGATACTGGGAGAAGCAGAAGCCAAAGCACACGGAACCACATTAAATCAGGTGCACTTTCACGAAGTCGGAGCGGTCGATTCCATTGTAGATCTTATTTCTGTCGCTGTATGCCTGGACAACTTAAACATTACAGATGTAATTATTCCAATTTTGCAGGAAGGCTCTGGCACCATCCGCTGCCAACACGGCATCCTGCCTGTCCCTGTTCCAGCTACAGTAAATATTATCGAAAAATACCAGATTCCGCTCCAGATCACAAATATCCAGGGAGAATTTGTTACCCCATCTGGAGCTGCTATTGCAGCCGCGATCCGGACCCATGGGCAACTGCCAGAATCCTTCCGTATCCTGCGTACTGGGCTCGGCGGCGGAAAACGTACCTATGAGCAGCCAAGCATTTTACGCGCTATGCTGATTGAGCCATGCAGCAGCCAAGATGATGCAGCAAATACAGGCCACATTTACAAACTCGAAACAAATATCGATGACTGTACTGGAGAAATGCTTGGCTATACGATGGAGTGCCTGCTGAATGCCGGTGCCAGGGATGTACATTATTTTCCAGTGTATATGAAAAAAAACCGTCCTGCTTACCAGCTCAATGTCCTATGCAGTCAAAATGACATACCAAAGCTTGAACAAATCATCTATCGCCAGACCACGACAATTGGAATAAGAAGGCAGCGTATGGAACGTTCCCTTCTTCCAAGGGAAATCAAAACCATACAAACTGTTTATGGAGAAATTCAGGCAAAGGCCTATGACGCCGATGGATGCCGCCGGATCTATCCTGAATATGAGTCAGTTGTAAAAATCTGCCGCCAAACAGGCAGCGCATTTCCTGATATCTATCGTAAACTGCAAGAAATCTGCTGTAAACAATGTCCGTAATCTGTAGGCAATTTGCACAAGTATGCAGGGGGCTTTATAGGACATAATCACGAAATACATGTTTTCTGAATAAAAACTATTTACATTGTCAAAAATAAATTGGTAGAATAAGGTTGACACCCGTATGATGTATTTGACAGAAAGGAAGGATAAGCCTATGTTTCAGAAAAATGATTATGTAATCTATGGAAGCAATGGTGTCTGCAAGATCCAGGATATTGGACCACTGGACATGCCGGGAATACCAAAGGAACGAATTTATTATACACTTGTACCTTACTATACAAAAGACAGCCAGATCTTCACACCAGTAGACAGTACGAAAGTGGTTATGCGCTCCCTGATCCCAAAAGAAACAATTATGGAACTTTTAAAAGAGATCCCAGATCTGGAGCCACTTTGGATCAAAGATGAAAAACAACGGGAAGCACAATACAAAGAAACACTCCGAAAATGTGACTGCCGGGAGCTGATTCGGATTATCAAGACCATCTACTACCGGATGCAGGCCAGGATTGCAGAAGGGAAAAAAATAACTGCTTCTGATGAAAAATATTTCCACCTTGCAGAAGAACGGCTGTATGGTGAATTTGCCATTATACTCGGCATGGAAAAAGACCAGGTGAAAAATTTTATTGCAGAAAAGGTAGAGCAGGCAACAGAAACCCTCCCTGTATGAAATGTCGTTTTATTGGGGCTGTCAGGAAATGACAGGTTTCCCGCCAGCCCCATTTATTTCTTTATAATAAAATCACAGATTTGTGTTTTAACAGCCTGGCACCATTGATAATCAATAGAACACCCGATGCAATTCCGGCAGCCAATATGCAGATCCCCAATACAAGGCTGGAAATGGCTGTTGCATTGATGGCTTTGTATAATTTTTCATTCATGTGATAACTCCTCCTTCTTCATTTTACATTTCTTATTTATTTTAGCATAGAACGCCAAAACAATTCAATCAAATTCCATCTTTTTAAAGAAGATTTGTGATATCCATTGCTTGTATCCCTTAGCAGATGTATAATAAAGGTCGAAGCAACTGAAAATAAAAACCAAAAAGAAACAGAGGGTAAAAATTTGAATAAGAAAGAAATTATGGAAATCAAAAAACGCCTGAACAAAGAAGGCTGCACCTTCACGCGCATGTGCGGCTGTTATGTAGATGGCGAGCACAACCGCGTAACACGCCTTGGGAAGACTTTTCTAAATCTGGAAGAAGAAGAATTTTTTAAATACCTGGAGCTTGCAAAAAAAGTCTTATCCGGCACACCAGGCAACAACCTTCTGGAGCTGGAATTTCCACTTGCAGAAGAGGAGCCAGGCGGAAAACAACAGTTCCTGCTTGCAC
>CAMWXD010000147.1 GCA_947178105.1 uncultured Eubacterium sp.
AGCCGCTGGAAGCATTTCACAGCATTGGACAAGAGCCCGATATCAAATATACCATCCATGATGATTTTGCAATCATGACTATGATAGAAGCTGGCCTTGGTGTAAGCATTTTAGCAGAGTTGATGCCCAGACGGGCTCCATATCCCGGATTTCCGGGGATATTGGTATATGAGGACGAACAGAAAGTATTAGACCTTATTCATAAATTTGGTGTAAATGAGGTTGCGCCGTTGGCAGCAAAGATTGACAAGCAGGAACGTTTTCCCGAAGAAAACAGGAAAAGGTTAGCTGAACTTGGCATGATGGGGATTTGTTACCCGAAAGAATACGGTGGCGGTGGACATTCCTGTTCCCTTATTGCATCAAATACTTTTCCCCTGTCATGGACTAACTCCTCAGTCGGTTCTTTTTAATTCATATAAATAAGTGCTTATTAAAATTGGGTTGCCCATTGCGTCATTTTTGTATGACTGGTTATCAAACCGCTTTATACGCTGAAAACCTAACCTTTCTAAAAGTTTCCATGACGACACATTACGCACATCACAATCCCCATATATTGCATCAATATCTGTCATTCCAAACAAATACTGAATCAGCGCATCTCCGGCCTCCGTTGCATAACCTTTTCCATAGTATCCCGGATTAAAATCATAGTCGATACAGTGATGTCCTTCTTCATCAACCCAATAACCTATACTTCCTATAACAACTTGATTTTCTTTCAGTGCAACAACGAGACGATTATCCATAGCTTTCCACTCAGTAATTATATCTCTTACCTGTTTCTCCGACATTGGATAAAAGTCTTCATATCTACTCACTTCTTCATTGGAAAAATACTTCATAATATCAGCTAAATCTGATTCTTTATAATTTCTAATGATCAATCTTGCAGTTCGTATATCTACCATCTTACTTATCTCCTTAATTAACGTTAAACTCCAATCTTTCTTTTTTACAACTCCCTGATAACCTTAATGTTCTGCATCAGACAAAGACTCAAAAGAATGTGTTTCCTGATACTTTTCTGCCTGCTTTACAAACATTTCCGCATACCTGCCACCCCTGGCCAGCAGCTCCTCATGATTTCCCTCTTCAATTATCCTGCCCTGTTCCATCATATAGATTTGCTGCGCCATGCGGGTTGTGGACAGACGATGCGATATGAAAATAACAGTTTTGTCCTTTGACATTTCAAACAGAGTCCGGTTGAGATCGTATTCGGAAATGGGATCCAGCGCACTGGACGGCTCATCCAGAATATATGTGTGCGGATCCTTTAAGAAGGCCCTGGCTATCGCAATCTTCTGTGATTCCCCGCCGGATACCAACCGCCCGTTTTTATCATATTCACGAAGAAGCGGGACAGAAATATCGCAAAAATTTTCAGGGATTCCTGCTTTCATAAGCGCCTCCTTTATTGCCGCTTCATCCTTATTGTCAACCAAATCCATTTTCACATTTTCTCCCAAATTGGCGGCATAGATCTGAAAATCCTGAAACAAGGTACCAAAGGAATGGCGGTATTCATCTACGTCATAGTCTTTAATGTTTTTGCCGTTTAACAGGATTTCGCCCTCGGTAGGATCATATAAACGCATCAGCAGTTTCACGAGGGTGGACTTCCCTGCACCATTATATCCTACAATGGCTGCCTTGGTCTGTGCCTTGATCTTCATATTGATATGCCGCAGCGCCCAGGAAGTGCCGCCATCATATCGAAAAGAAACATTGCGAAATTCAATATCGCCGGATGACGCCGATAATGCGGCGGCGTTTTTCGGCGAGGTGATCATTTGCTCCGCAGCCAGGAACATCCGCAGCTTATCGGCAAACATTCCGCTTTGCACAAACTGCGAAAGAGCTCCCAGCAGGCCATTGTACATGGAATTCAATTTCCCAACTGCGGCGATGGATACGGATAAGTCGCCAACCGAAACAGTCTTTACAACAAGGATCTTATACACCAGGACAAAAATAAGGAACGCATTCGTCAAAAAGACATTACATACCTGCTCGCCGATCTCCAACACAGTCAGGCGAAACTGCAGCCTTCTGTACACCGTGTCCATTTTTGATATGCATTCGTCAAATTCTTCTGTAAGCAGACGGTCGATCCTGCTCATTCTCAGCTCCTTCGCATAGTCAGGCATATAAAAAACCCGGCTTATATATTCGTATTTTTTAACGTGGGGCATCAGACGCTGTTCCCGAAGAAACTCAATTTTTGTTTTCAGCAGCCGAAACAGAAACGTATGAACCATGGAGGCTGCGGCAATTATCAGAAGGATGGGATCAATCTCCAGCATAATTGCGATAACGCCAAGACATGCCAGGACATGAAGCAGTACTCCCCCCATATTGTTAACGGCCGTATAGACATGGTCTTCCGCTTCCCGGACGGTCCAGATGAAGTTTGTATAAAACCCGGCGTCATCATAGCAGCGAAGATCTACCTTCTGTGCCTTTAAAAACAGCCCGGCATGAAGCGATTTCCCCAATTTTAATTTCAGGACAGGCCACAGCCTTTTATCACAAAAATAGATAACCCCAAGAACCGGCAGCAAAATCATGCTCATCATCAAAAGAAATTTACATACATCTGTAAAAGGCCGTCCTTCCCCTATCATGTCAAATACGACTTTGATCACCAGCACGGAGGATGCGACATTCAGGTATCCCCATAAAATACCGGTCACAATATTCGTATAAAACAAAGCCGGCACATGATGGCGCACATAGCCAAGCAGATATGCCGTGTTTTTTATCCCTGTGGAAAGCGCAGTCTTTTCCCCGGCATTTTCTTTACCAAAAAGCCATCTGGCGAAGCCTGACGACGTTTGTTTTCCCTTACTCATATTTTTCCGCCTGCTTTCTGAACATTTCTGCGTATTTTCCGTTTTGCCGCATTAGGCTTTCATGATTGCCCCGTTCAATAATCCTTCCATGCTCCATCATAAAAATTACATCTGCGGAAATCGCGCTGGAAAGACGATGCGAGATGAAAATTACAGTCCGTCCCTCACAGATGCGCTTCATATTTTCAAACAATTCATATTCAGCAATCGGATCCAGGGCGCTGGATGGTTCGTCCAGGATCGCAATGGGGGCATCCTTCGCATACAGCCTGGATAACGCAATTTTCTGAGCCTGCCCCCCGGAAAGGGAAATACCTTCGTCATCAAATTCCCGTGTCATCCTCGTATCAGGGCCATATTTAAACGATGAAACGGTATCCATCATACCGCTCTCACGCAGGGATTCGCCAAGCAGCGCTGCATCGCTGTCAGAAGTGCGCCGCATCAGAATATTCTCTCCCACCGTAAGAGAAAATACCTTAAAATCCTGAAATACTGTAGAAAAACTTTCCCGGTAAGCGCTTAGCTTATACTCGCCAATCTCCCTGTCATTCAAATAAATTTTGCCGGAAGTCGGCTCATATAGACGCATAAGCAGCTTGACCAGCGTGCTCTTCCCGGCCCCGTTATGGCCGACAATCGCAGCCGTCTGGCCACCTTTGATGGTAAAACTGATATCGTCGATCACCTTACGGCGGTCACCAAAATAAGAAAATGACAGGTTCTGTATCCGAAGCTCCTCCACCGGCATCACCGGGACAGCCCCCATGCCATCCTCCTTTATTTTGGTCTCATAGTTCAAAAAATCCTTAAGATCGCCAATGTACATGGCGTGCTCATGCAGTTGGAAAAAACTGTTCTCCTGATCCAACAGCGCCTCCGTTACGCTGAACATCGCCATGACCACCATAAGGCCATCGCCGATCATCATATTCCTGAGCGCCAAAATACGGAAAGCAGCAAACAGGATAACCAGGTAATATCCCATCCGCGTACACACCGCATCCACAAACAACCGATATATTGCGCACTTGAACCCGTGTTTCCGGATGACCCTGATCCCATTTTGCGTCGCCTCAATAAAACGCCTGAAAAGCACATCACTGATATTGGTTGTCCTCAGCTCCTTGGCATATTCAGGCATGTAATGCACCCGCCGTATATAGTCAGCCTGGCGGTTTGATTCAGCCAGCTCCACTTCGTAAGCACGCCGTTCGTAATTTTCTTTTCGGGCAAACACAAAATTAGCTATAATCTGGAGTCCGATAAATAAAATCATAAACCTGTCCAGGGAAAGAGCCAGTCCAGACAACGCCAGGAACCCAAAAAGCGCCCCGAAAAGCAGCTCTATGGAATCAAGAACCATTCTCGGGCGGTTTTTCAGTGCATTTAAAGCCCTGATATGCTTCTCAAAATATTCCGCGTTCTCATAGCATTCCAGATCCACCTCCCGTGCCTTATCGAAAGCCAGCTTCATGAAGTGGGATTGAATCTTCAGATCGGATCGGGGGAAAAAACAATTCTTCAAAAGAATGTTCACCAAATGACATGAAAAAGAAAGGAGCGCCAAAATTCCTACAACAAAAAAAATCTTCTGGAGGGATGTGGAAGACTGTATCTGGTTAAGCACATATCCCACCACGAACACCCGAAAGATCAGTCCCTTTGACCAATCCGCCATCGCATTGATCATAATTGACGGAATTCGCCATGGGGAAACTTTTCCAATATGCTTTAGCAGGAACAGATTATTTGACAACACCTGCTTTATTCCGTATTTTAAAGTCTCCTGTTTCAATGCGGCACCTCCTTTCGCAAACCTGTCCATTCTTTTATGCATGATTCTTCGCCAATGCCAATTTAAAGAAGATAACCTGCCTGGATATTACCAATTCTGATGATTCCATGGAAATTTACCTGCCTGGCTGCTTCCCTGGCATAATAAATCTCTGCTTGGTTCTCTGCGCCATAAAGGACATATTTCCCGTCATTGCTGCATACAGTTTCTGCACATCACGGAATTTCTGTACGGGAACCACAGCAGCAACGATTTCATTAGTAAACGGTAGATAGTGCGTACCTATACAAATCTGGAGCAAACCTGTATGATAGA
>CAMWXD010000148.1 GCA_947178105.1 uncultured Eubacterium sp.
CGATATGGGGTATGTGGCAGGGCGCGAAGCTGCTTCGGTCGGCGTGAACTGGATGTTTAACCCTTGTGTGGATATTTATAAAAACTGGCGCAACACGATCGTCAATACCCGCTCCTTTGGAGATCATGCCGCCCGTGTGATCGAAAATGCCAGGGCATTTATCAATGGGATCCATCAGAGCAATATCGCCTGCTGCTGCAAACATTTTCCGGGCGACGGCGTAGAAGAGCGTGACCAGCATCTTGTATTGGGAGTCAATGACCTGAGCGTGGAGGAATGGGACGCAAGCTTTCGGAACGTGTACCAGACATTGATTGACGAAGGGCTGGAGAGTATTATGGTGGGGCATATCGCGCTGCCGGAAATGAGCAGGAAGCTGCGCCCAGGCATCAAGGACGAGGAGATTATGCCTGCAACGCTTGCGCCGGAGCTGCTGACGGATTTGCTGCGCGGGGAGATGGGCTTTAACGGCGTTGTGATTACAGACGCTTCTCATATGGCAGGCATCGCATGTATGGAGCGGCGTGCGGTTGCGGTGCCAAAAGCGATTGCAAGCGGCTGTGATATGTTCCTGTTCAGCAACGATATAGCAGAGGATTTTGCATATATGAAAGACGGCGTGGAAAGTGGTGTGATTTCACAGGAGCGGTTAAGCGACGCGCTGCACCGTATTTTGGGGCTGAAAGCAAAGCTGGGGCTGTACAAAAAGGAGCATGTGCTGGCAGAGCCAAAAATCAAGGACATGGTTGTTGGATGCGAAGAGCATCAGAGGCTGGCGCAGGAAGCGGCGGACCGCTGCATTACGCTTGTAAAAGACACCAAGCGCTGCCTGCCAATCAGCCCGCAGGAAAAAAAGCGCGCAAGGCTTGTCTTTATCCAGTCGACGCCGACCACAAGGGCATATGCCGGCGACCCGGTCAAACAGGTCGTGATCGAGGAATTGGAGCGCGCCGGGTTTGACGTAAGCGTAGCGCCAAACTTCCATGACCTGGAAGCCGAGGAGGGGCCAAAACCGGAGCATATGCTGAAAATGATGGACTGCGGGACGATGAAGGATTTTGCGGCGTCTTATGACGTGGTATTTTTAGTGCTCCATATCAAAGGCTATGCACAGGAAAATAATGTCCGCCTGCGCTGGAGCTGCAACCATTCGAGCGAGCTGCCGTGGTATGTGACAGAGGTTCCGACCATCGGCATCAGCTTAAATTATACAAACCACCTGATCGATGTGCCGCAGGTGCATACGTTTGTAAATGCATACGGCAGTACGCGCACCTCTATCCGCACAGCGATCGAAAAAATCTGCGGAAAGAGTGCATTTAAAGGGAAAGCGAGCGAGACGGTATTCTGCGGGAAGTGGGATACGAGGCTGTAAAGCTTTCGGCAGCACGGCAGGTGTTCAGGGCAGGCTGTTTGTCAGGCGGGCGCGTTCTTTTTCGTGTTCGATAACCTTGCGCACAAGCTCCTGCCCGAACGGGTCAAGCGCTTGATAATCCTTTAAAAGAGAAAGCTCGTCCTGGCTGAACGCGGGTGCGGGCGGCTGTAAGCCGCCTGGATCGTCGCACTGATAGATTTTGCAGAGTACGACAAAGACATCGGCGTTCGGCATACTGATGCCGCTTTCGTACCCGTAGAGTGTCTTTGCCGCGATGTCTATGCCATAATGCCTAAGCTCGCTGGACACCTGCCTGGCAGATAACCGGGCGGACTTTCTTAATTGTTTTAGGATGGATGCGATTGTAGTGTTCATAGATGATCCTTATGTTGTGCTTATAGTTTAAACCGGTTGGTCTGCTCTTTCAAGCGGTCGCTTAAGTCAGCCAGCACAACCGTTTCATGCCGGCAGTCTTCGATCGTATCGGACAGCTCCTGCATACTTGTGCTTGTCTGCTGAGAGGAAGCGGCATTTTCTTCCGAAATGGCTGCGAGCTGCCTGACAACGTCGTGGATAATGTTTTTTTGCTCCTCCAGGCGGTTGGTCTGCTCATAAATATCTTTGGAAACGGAATAGACCGAGTTGATCTCGGTTTCCAGGCCGTCGAACACTGTCCGTGTCTGGTGCAGCTTTTCTTTTTGGGTGTCGGCGTCTTTGCGCACTTCATCCGTCTTTTGTACACTGATGCCGGAGTTTGTGAGAAGCTCCTGCACGATCGTCTCGATTTCATTGGCGCTTTGCGAGGAATCTTCGGCAAGCTTGCGGATCTCCTCTGCGACGACGGCAAAGCCTTTGCCTGCTTCTCCTGCCCTTGCCGCTTCGATGGAAGCGTTCAGCGATAACAGGTTGGTCTGTTCGGAGATATTCTGGATCATCTGCACGGCGGACTTGATATTTTCAGCAGAAGCGTTGGTGGCGTTTGTCTGCGCAGATACGGTCGCAATATTTGCGGTCGTTTTTTCATTCATGGCAATCAGGTCGGCAAGCGTGCTGTCTGTCTGCTTGGACAGCTCAGTCATCTGGTTGACCGCGCGTTCCAGGTTTGCGACATTCAGGGCGTTGTGTTCGATGACGTCTGCCATGTTCGCTACCTGCCTGCTTGCGTCGGAGGTCTCCTGTGCCTGGGCGTTGCTGCCGCGGGCAATGCCTTCGACGGCAGCATTTACCTTGCTGACATTTTGGGCAATATGCGTAAATTTGTCGGAAAATTCGTTGTTGCTTTCATTCAGGTGGCCTGTCTGCTCGATGATGCTGGAGACGATCTCTTTTAACTCGACTTGCACGCCGCTGACAGCACGGGTGATCATATCGACCTCATCCTTGCTGCCTGCTTTTACCGGCGGCAGCTCCATGCTCAGGTCGCCGTCTGCGAGTACTTCCAGACGGCAGGCTGCCTGATGGATCCGCCGGGAGATCGAAATTGAGATCCAGCCGGATATTATAGCGCAGACAATATAGGCAACCACACCGATGCCGATAAGCAAAAGCAGCGATGCTTTGATAAATTTTGCAACCGCAGTTTTTGGCTTTCCTGCAAACAGCATCCCGGTTTCGGTAGGTATGTAGTAGCCATAATAAGCAGTTCCGTTTATATTGATGTTTGTGTCAAAATAAGTTTGCCTGTTTTGCAGGACGCGCGTAATGGCTTCGGCGCCTGCCTTTGTCCCGACAGCGCCCTCGATCGAGCTGTCGATGCGGGTGTCTCCTTCAAATACGGTGAGATCAATATCCTCTCCTTTGTCTCTCAGGTAGGAAGTGGAGCCGTTAAATCCATATACGGCTGTGCGCAGTGTTTCTTCGGTGCGTACATTGACCTCGCCGATGGAAAGTACCAGGCTGCCGGAGATCAGGATGATGCTGAGGGCAAGGAGGGACAGCATTTCTAACGCGATGAGCTTGATTTTCATATTCATGGCTTTATCCTTTCTTTTCTTGTCACAGAGTCCTACTTCTTATTCTATTGGAAGATAACGGTCTGGTCAAGCGCAAATTTGAATGCATATCGTAACAGGTTCGTAATATTTTTATAAAATTTATGGAAAAAACTATTGAATTTGTATAAGGTCTGTGCTACAATAACAAAAGTCGTGAATCTGTATTGTTTTTCCATATGGAAGCAGCAGTGTATTAACAAATGGAGGTGTCAATTTTGGCTACGGTGAAGCTGATCCTGGAAGTTTTATTTATTATAGTATGTATCGCGTTAACAGTCATTATTTTAATGCAGGAAGGTAAGTCGGCAGGACTGGGGGCAATCGCCGGTGCAGCGGATACTTACTGGGGCAAAAACAAAGGCCGTTCCATGGAAGGGATGCTTGTGAAGCTGACAAGGGTACTTGTTGTATTGTTTATTGTGATTTCAGCAGTCCTGAATATTGGAAGCTTTCATTAACGAACGAATGAAACTGTCGCGGGGTGCGGCAGTTTTTTTGTCATATTGAGAAGGTGGGGTTACTATGGATCGAAAATTATTGGAAGACAGAAAAAAAATGATCTATGAGTTTGTCTGTGATGAACTCTATGTGCCGATGAAGGCAAAAGAAATGGCGATGGTGCTGCAGGTGCCGAAGCACCAGCGGGCAGAATTGCAGGAAGTATTGGATGCGCTCGTGGATGAGTGTAAGATTGAAGTGTCAAAAAAGGGCAAATACGCCAAATCCCAGGGAAAGGTGCTGTTTGGCGTATATACGGGCAATGCAAAAGGGTTTGGCTTTGTCTCGGTGGAACAGGAAGACGATTATTATATTGCGGCGGAAAACCGCGGCGGCGCTGTGCACCTGGACGAGGTGCAGATCCAGCCGGTGCCGTCTTTAGGCGGCAGGCGCAAAGAAGCAAAGGTCATAAAGGTCGTATCCCATGGGCTAAAAGAGCTGGTCGGCACGTTTGAGGACAGCCAGAGCTTTGGGTTTGTCGTGCCGGACAACCAGAAATTCGGGCAGGATATTTTTATTGCAAAAGAACATACGATGGGGGCTGTCAGCGGGCATAAGGTCGTCGTCCAGCTTACGCAGTACGGGGAAAAAGGGAAAAAGCCTGAAGGGAAGGTGACGGAGATCCTTGGGCACCGAAACGATCCCGGCGTGGATATTTTATCGATTGTAAAGGATTTTGACCTGCCGGTGGAATTTTCTGAAAAAATACTGCGCCAGGCAGCTAATGTGGCAAAGGAGGTCAGCAAGGCGGATATGCAGGGCAGAAAAGACCTGCGCGGCTGGCAGATGGTGACGATTGACGGGGAGGATGCCAAGGATCTGGACGATGCGGTTTCCTGTGTGATGGAAGGGGAAAACTATCGTCTTGGCGTACACATTGCG
>CAMWXD010000149.1 GCA_947178105.1 uncultured Eubacterium sp.
CATGCGAGAATCGGCGTGCTTGACCGTTTGTCTGATTTGCAGAAAAAGACGCTGGTGCGTGATATTAAAAATGATCATTTGCTGAATGAAAAAGAAAAAGCAATGCTTATTTATCCGATCCAGGATTATGAATATCAGGCAAAAATGCAGGAGTTGGATCTGGCGTTTATGGATAATGCAAACAGGAGCTATGCTTTTATCCAGAAGGAAATCCGTAAAATCCAGGAGCAGGAGCTGTTTGAAAAGACAAAGAAAGATCTTTTGGAAAGGCTGAATGACCTGCTCGTACAGTATGGCATCGAGGAAGTCAAAAACATTATGGAACAGGTGCCGAAGCATGTGGAGCGCAGCGAATACCAGGAACTGATGGAAAAGCTTGCCCCATATGAAGGGATTGACCTTGGGCCTTACAGGGAAATGCTCCGGCAAATGCGCGAAACGCTGGAGATCAAGGAAATCAGCAATATGCTGATGCAGTCGGAAAAAAGAGACCGCAAAGATTACATGGCGCTTTTGCGGCGTATTGAGGAACAGGGATTTGCCAGGGAAAATGCCGCGCCTTATATTGAGCGGATTGTGGACTGGGTGAGTGAGCTGGATGAGGAAAGGCTGAAAAGCCTGCTGACAAACGTCCCGTCTATGGATCTGGAAACAGCCGCTTCGCTCTATGCTATGATCGAGCAGGAGAGCTTTCTGCCGCCGCTGCGGGCGAATGCGCTTGCTGTCGTTGCGAAACGCCTGGAGGAAATCAGTATGGCGGAGTGCGCAATGCTTGTGCGTGTCTTTCAAAAGACAATGGACAGCGTGATTGAGAAAAATCCAAGGCACTATTTTTATCCGGCGGAAAAAATATTGAAAAAAACGGCAAAACCGGAAGAAACGCGCCTGATTGACAGTGCGGCCGCGGCTTATGCAGAAAAAAGAGGGAAGTTTGAACACCCGATTTTTATGGTAGATCTATCCAAAGAGTCCAATGGCAGGGACGGGATGCTGCTGACGGCGGAGCATTTGTTTTACAGCACGCGGTTAAATGGGTATCGGATACCAGTTGCAGAGATTCAGTCCGTCCGAATTACGTCTGGCATATTAAAAAACCGGGCGCTTGTGGCTGAGGAGAAAAACGGGATTAAGCATAAGCTGCCGTATGCGGTAGGAGACGAGGAATTGCAGGCATGGGCAGAGCTGCTTGGCAAATTTGTCCGGTATCTGCAAAAGAGGAAAGCAGCAGGGGCGCTGGCAGGCCTGGCGGTGCAGGGCAGCGAGAAGGCTGTATGCAGCCGGTGCGGGTGTGTCTGCAAAGATCAGGAAAGGTGCCCGGAATGCGGGAAGAAATTATAAATATGGAGGAAATTATGGCAGTCGATCAGAGCAGGATCAGGAATTTTTGTATTGTGGCGCATATCGATCACGGAAAATCAACACTGGCAGACCGTATTATAGAAAAGACCGGGCTGCTGACAGAGCGGGAAATGCAGGCGCAGGTGCTTGACAATATGGATCTGGAGAGGGAACGCGGCATTACGATCAAGTCGCAGGCAGTCCGTATTATATATAAGGCAAAGGACGGAGAGGAATATATCTTTAACCTGATCGATACGCCGGGACATGTGGATTTTACGTATGAGGTATCCAGAAGCCTGGCAGCGTGCGACGGCGCCGTGCTGGTCGTGGACGCGGCGCAGGGCATAGAAGCGCAGACGCTGGCAAATGTGTATCTGGCACTCGACCATGACCTGGAAGTGTTTCCGGTGATCAATAAAATAGACCTGCCAAGCGCAGACCCGGAGCGTGTAAAAGAAGAAATCGAGGATATTATCGGGCTGGATGCATCGGATGCGCCTTTGATTTCGGCAAAGACCGGGACAAATATTGAGCAGGTATTGGAGGCGATTGTAGAAAAAATCCCTGCCCCTGTGGGGGATGCGGCAGCCCCGTTACAGGCTTTGATCTTTGACTCCAAGTACGATTCTTATAAAGGCGTGATTGTATTTTGCAGGATCAAGGAAGGAAGTGTAAAGCCGGGGACAAAAATTAAAATGATGGCTACTGGGGCGACGGCAGAAGTGGTGGAGGTCGGATATTTCGGTGCAGGGCAGTTTATCCCGTGTGAAGAGCTAAGCGCGGGGATGGTCGGCTATCTGACAGCGAGCCTGAAAAATGTAAAGGATACCCGTGTGGGTGATACGATTACCCATGCCGGCAACCCATGCGCGCAGCCGCTGCCGGGCTATAAGAAGGTCAACCCAATGGTATACTGCGGGCTGTATCCTGCCGACAGTACAAAATACCCAGACCTTCGGGATGCGTTGGAAAAGCTCCAGTTAAATGATGCTGCCCTGCAATTTGAAGCAGAGACCTCGGTTGCGCTTGGCTTTGGCTTCCGCTGCGGCTTTTTAGGGCTGCTGCATCTGGAGATTATTCAGGAACGCCTGGAACGGGAATTTAATTTAGATTTGGTAACAACTGCACCTGGCGTTGTTTACCGTGTTTACAAGACAGACGGTACGATGATCGAGCTGACTAACCCGTCCAACCTGCCGGAGCCTGCGGAGATCGACTATATGGAGGAGCCGGTAGTGGATGCCGAGATCATGGTATCCAGCGAGTATATCGGGCCGATTATGGATCTGTGCCAGCAGCGCAGAGGCATTTATATCAGCATGGAATATCTGGAAGAGACAAGGGCGCGGTTAAAATATACGATCCCGTTGAACGAGATCATTTATGATTTTTTTGATGCCTTAAAATCCCGTTCCAGAGGATATGCGTCGTTTGACTATGAGATGAAGGGATACCAAAAATCTGACTTAGTCAAGCTGGACATCCTGATTAATAAAGAAGAAGTCGACGCATTGTCCTTTATCGTATTTTCCGGGACGGCATACGAGCGCGGGCGCAGGATGTGCGAGCGCTTAAAGGAAGAAATACCAAGGCACTTATTTGAAATTCCGATCCAGGCAGCCGTCGGCAGCCGCGTGATCGCCAGAGAGACTGTACGCGCGATGCGCAAAGATGTACTGGCGAAATGCTACGGCGGCGATATTACCCGTAAGAAAAAGCTGCTGGAAAAGCAAAAAGAAGGCAAAAAGCGGATGCGCCAGGTCGGCAGCGTAGAGATCCCGCAGGAAGCGTTTATGAGCGTGCTTAAGCTGGATGAGGACTGATATGGGACAAGCGGCAAGCTGTATCAAACTGGTTTGCAGGCACGCCAAAGCTGCGTAAAAACCGGATGGAGCGACGCTTAGGAGGATGTTTATGGGAACGGGGATGGGATTGTATATCCATATTCCATTTTGTGTGAAAAAGTGCGGGTATTGCGATTTTGTGTCCGCGCCTGCATCAGAAGCTGTCCGCCGGGCATATTTAGGCAGGCTGCAAGAGGAAATCCATGCAGTTTCCGAGGCGTACCGTAATACGCCGGTCAGTACCGTGTTTGTGGGCGGCGGAACGCCGTCCGTACTTTCCCCGGAGCAGATGCAGCATCTGTTTGAGCAGTTGCGGGGCAGCTTTTTGATTTTGCCGGATGCAGAAATCACGGTCGAATGCAATCCGGGCAGCGTGGATGCCGCCAAATTGCAGGCATATCTGCAATCTGGCGTAAATCGCCTCAGCATCGGCTTGCAGTCAGCCGACGAAAAGGAACTGCGGCTCCTCGGACGGGTGCATACGTATGAACAGTTTGCAGCTAATTACAGTATGGCGCGCAGCCTGGGATTTGAAAATATAAATGTAGATATTATATCTGCGATTCCTGGACAGAAATTAAGCACATACGAGCAGACGCTGCAAAAAGTCCTTGCATTGGCGCCGGAGCATATCTCTGCATACAGCCTGATCCTGGAAGAAGGTACGCCGTTTTATGACCGCTACAGGCAGGCGGAGATCCTGCGGGAAAAAGGGAAGCAGCAAACGCTGCTCCCCACAGAGGAAGAAGAACGCCAGATGTATGTGCGTACCAAGCAACTGCTGAAAAAAGCTGGATATCACAGATATGAAATCTCGAATTACGCATTGGACGGCTACGAATGCCGGCATAATACAGGCTATTGGACAAGAAACGATTACCTGGGGCTTGGGCTTGGCGCCGCATCGCTCATAGGCAATATTCGGTTTTCGAATACAACGGACTTAGAGCAGTATTTAAACCTGGATTTTGCAAAATTTTACGCCGGAGCGGCAGCAGTATACAAAGAGCCGCTGAGCAAACAGGCACAAATGGAAGAGTTTTTGTTTCTGGGGCTGCGCATGATGCGCGGCGTATCGGCACGCCGATTTTTAAACCAGTTTTCACAAAGCATCGAAGCGGTATATGGAGAGGTTTTGGAAAGGCAGTTAAAGGAAGGATTTATAAGAAAAACACCAGATGGGTATTGCCTGACGGAGTTTGGGATTGATGTCAGCAATGTAGTGATGGCGGAGTATTTGCTGGATGGGTAAAGCGGATCAAAAAATTAAAATTTTCATATTTAGGAATCCCCGAACTGTATTGCCGTACAGTCTGGGGATTTTTCTTTACTTAAAAATAAAGTATAACATTTTATAAGGAATTGTTATATTTTTAAAGTTCTATTAGTGCTTATTTAATTTCAAAATATAGCCTGTAAGTATTCTATTCGGTTTTCTTATATTTTGCAACCCCATTCGAAAATTTTATGAATTTTATACAGTTTTTTTGTGTAGTTTATCAGAAAAATAGT
>CAMWXD010000150.1 GCA_947178105.1 uncultured Eubacterium sp.
ATACTGCCTTGCCGTAATCCTGTTCTACGCCTTCTCCATTATAATAGCAGTTGCCGATGTTGCGCTGGGCGTCTGTATCACCTGCCCCGGCCAGCTTTTGAAGCCTGTCGATATCAAAAGTATCGTTTGTATCTTCCATGTTATTGTTCTCCATAATAAACCTCATTTCTGTTCAGCTTGCTGCGATTCTTATTAATTCTCCGCTCCATTCCCACTCCTATAGCACTTATGCACGTTTGTACTCTCCAAGCCAAAAGAGACACAGCCCGCAGTAAAAAAGCCATATTAATCACCCTTCTGCACCTGCCTCAAGCAGCAGTTCCACAGTCTGCGGCAGCTGCGCCTGAATTGCATAGGACAGCGCATTGCCCTGCAGGTTGTCCACAGCATTCACATCTGCATTTTCCAAAACCAGCATTTGCGCAAACTCGCTTTTGCCTTTGATCACAGCATACATCAGGGGAGTTTGCCCTTCCAGTGTCTTCGCATCAATGTCGGCGCCTGCCGCAAGCAGCGCCTTTCCCAAAGGTACATTCCCTAATATAGCTGCCAGATGCAGCGCCGTAACGCCCTTTCTATTCGAACAGCCTGCCGCCGCACCTGCCGCAAGCAGCTGCTTTACAATCACCAGATTGGAAGTCCTTGCCGCCATCATAAGCGGCGTTTCCCCAGCATTGCTGGCTCTGTTGACGCTGCCCGAATTTCTTTCCTGATTTCTTTCCTGATCTCTTTCTAATAAAAGCTTAACAATTTCAACCTGCCCATACTGGCAGGCATAATGAAGCATTGTAAAGCCTTCCAAATCCGCATCATCCGTATCTGTTCCCATTAACGGCAGCAATGCCTTTGCAAGCTGCGGCTGTTTGAAGGCAACTGCATACATAGCCGCTGTCAATCCGACATTGCTTTTGATACTGACATCGACCATTGGATTCTTAATATAATCGAGCGCGGCAGCCGTTTTCTCCTTCATTGCCATATACATGAGCGGCGTAGTGCCAGTGTTATCCGTACAGTTTACATCCGCCCCGGCTTTTACAAGAAGATTGATAATGGGAAGGGCGCCCAATGCCGCCGAAAAGTGCAGCGGCATACGGTTTTTCTGATCTCCGATATTCGGATCGGCGCCATGGTCAAGCAGCATTTTTACGATTTCAAGCGCATTGTTCTGACAGGCATATATCAGGGGCGTACCGCACTCCTCGTCCCGCTCGTTAATGTCTATGCCGCCGCGCTTTAAAATCACCTGTACGGATCGTTTTTGATTGATTTTGCACGCCTGCAGCAGCGTGTCAGCCTCCATGAGTTCCAGGGCGCGGGAATATCCCTTTTTCACTGCCATATCCACCGCAGTTATGCCTTCGTTGTTCTGGAGCTTACAATCTGCGCCCGCCTTCAAAAGCCAGAGTACCGTTTCCTCCTTCGCCTTCATACAGGCATACATCAGGGGCGTGTTGCCGTCATTGTCCTGCACATTGATATCTGCCCCGGCCTCCACAAGCGCTCTTGCCACTTCCTCCATTTCCACCACAGCCTGATGCAGCGGACGCCTGCCGTCATTTCCTGCGGCATTGACATCCGCTCCCTTTTTGATCAGCTCCAGCGCAATCAGACGGTTTTTCTTCGGTGATACCCCGTTTCCAAACCCGGTATACCAGAATTTCATGGGAAACAGCGACTTCATCAGCACGGTATATCCCTCCGCATTTGTGAGGTCGAGCTGTTCCAGCAAAGAGATAATTTCCACTTTTGGGGCATAAATAGGGTGATCGTCCTTAATACAATTGCCACAAAATTCGATAAAAAAGTCAACCGGATAGTGTACCAGTGAAAAAACAGGCGGATTCCCCTCCGCGTCATAGACGGCTTCGTCCGCCCCCGCCGCAAGCAGCATGCGTACCATCTCCACATTGCCGAACCGGATCGCCAGCGCAAGCGGGGAAACGCCGTCTGTCTCCACCTTCAGCTTTTCATCAGTAACAGGCGCGCTGCCAGTTGCATTGACATCAAAACCCCGTTCAATCAATATCCTGGCAAGCGCGTTATAACCCCTCATTGCCGCGTACATCAAAGGTGTCGCACCGTACTTGTCCGTCTTGTCAAGCGGCGTCAGGTCATAAAATTCAACCATATAAACCGCCGCTACTTCCTCCCGTCCCGCTAAAATGGAAAGCAGATTGTCTCCGTCTAACGTTTCCGAACAGACGTCCGCGCCAAGCCTGACCAGCTGCTTCATCACCTCAAGCGGAAATTTCCTGTTCTTCAGCGCATCATCCGCATATTTTAACAGAAGGCAGTCGCCTCCCGCGAGCTTATAGTTGATGTCATAGCCATTGGAAATCAAAAACTCCACAAACTTTATATTGTTTTCATCCAGCTTTAACGCACGTAAAATGATATCTGTCATATCACACATATCGCTGTCGTCGTCAAAGCTGATCTGTCCAAGATGTTCTTTCATGTACGGAAGCGCCCCGTAACAGTCTGCCGGACTGCTTTTTTTGCTAAAGCATTCTTCCAGCTTATGTTTCATCTCTGCATTCATCGTCTATTCCCCACTTTTTATCATATTTATCAGCTTCTTCCTTTTTCCGAGTGATATCTTTTCTGTTATGACTTCTCCGCTTTCCCTGTTTTCATAAGTAATCACCATCCCTATTGGGAAAAATCCCTGATTGCATTTTCCAAGTTCTTTAATGCTCCAGCTTCTCCCACACTGCGATATCGCATATCGTGAAAGACGTACAAACTTCTCCTATCGCGCACACATACTGCTCACCATCTTTCTCAAACAGCACCATCCAGTCTCCGAAAATACTTGTATATTTTGTCGCCAGAACTGTATAATCTATCCCGCCTTTTAAAATCCGGATCTCCCCTGCCGCGCAAGATTTCATTGTTAAGCGCCTAATCAGCATCTATCGTGTGTATGATCCTGACCAAACCGTTATCCGTATACTCAAAGCTCAGACATAATATCCCTGAAAGCTTCACCCCACATGAAGTCAGGGGATAGTCCAAACCGAAACCCTTTTTGCCACCCAGCTCATATAGATGATACTCCACTTCCGGATCAAAACCATCTATCATGTATGGATAAATACTCTCCTCAATAAAACACAATACCTCGTCCAGCTTGTCATAGTGAATCTTGTCCACGACCGTGTTCAGCTCCTTATACCGCTGCTCATGAATCAGTGTTAGTACCACTTTCAGACAATCGACTGCAATCTTCTCGTTCTCCTGCGTAATCATTTAATACTCTCCCGTTATCTCAATACACCCTAAACTTCTTCCATTCATACCCACAAGGCAGATGACCGGATAAATAAATCTGAAGCATCTGCTCATAAAATGCATCTGTATAATACTCCGAAAAATAATTTGCCATGAACAAATGGAAGATATTCCATCGAATTGTCTTCAATACATCTTCCCCCGGAATGCCTTTCCGTTTCAACCCCAACTTAATCCTTTTAGATACCTTGCCAATATAGCCCGACTGGTTAATCTCTTTGACAACATCATTCCAGTCTCTGGGAACCTCCCGTACAACGAAAGACATGTCGTTTTGCTTTTCCAAACTTGCATTCTCATACACCAATGAGTTAAGGCACGCTATCCCATGTTCCTGATTTTCCTCTATAATTACCTCAAACTGGTCAAATAACTTGTCCCCACAATTACAAAACCAATCGCAGTTTACCAACTGTTCAAAAAATTCCGGTTTTATCCCCAATCCATCCTCTTTCATTTCAATCCTCCGTATATTTTTGTCCGCTCCTTCAAAAATATCGTCCCACCGCTCCCAAAACCAGTGCGGCTGCGCCTTTTTCAAACCATTTTGCGGCCTCCCCCAATCCTGGTTTTCGCCGTTTTCATCATGAAAATACATACACCTGATTATACCACTGCCGGACAGGTCTAAAAAGCGCCCTGTCCAAATCGGCATCTAAATCGGCAAAATCGGCATTTCGGGGCGATATCGGCCTAAACATTTGTCAAGGGGGATTTCACCTCAAAGATGAAATCCCCCGGTAACCTGATGCAGCATATTACCATGTGTAATTCAAATTAACGTATTTTCTTCATAATCCCCGCATCCATTCCATACACTTCGTCGCATAGAATATCAATGTCATCCCGGACATGGCTTGCAATAATAATCAACTTACCTTTTTCCTTCATCTTCAATAAAACCTTTCTCAT
>CAMWXD010000151.1 GCA_947178105.1 uncultured Eubacterium sp.
TAGTCTATATCATCGGTTTCTTTAGGTCAAGTTGGCCTCTGAACAGTAACATAAATCTTGCGTTTACCGTGGGTCCAAAATGAAAAGTATTGACAGTCACAGATATTTTGCGTATAATAAAGGAAAATCAGGAAGATCCATGGGCAATCAAGGTTTTTTATGCAAAATCGGATAGAAATGGTAAACTGTTGTTTATTCGGATACTAAGAAACGGAGATACTTCGAAAGTTACTATGATCCCAGTAAAGGTTTTGAAACGACTCCTCTGTTTCGACCTCGTTCCGAATAAAAACGAAACATATTATAATGTGATCAAAAACTTTGGTACTAATGAGAGAGATACTTCGTAGCTCATCTGGTAGAGCAATTTGTTTGGGACAAATTGTAGTTGGTTCGAATCCAATCGAAGGCGCAAGCCTAAACACACTCTCTCAGTCTTTGTCCAAAGTTTTTTTCTATTTGCGGAATCTAAGGTGAGAACAATGTCTAAATATAATACAAAAAGCAGCTCCGAAATGGCTGTGAATGAAATGGGCGAACTGGCCTATGTGATGTCGGAGAAGGAAAATTTAGTTTCCTCTGTGCTGACGACATTTATGACCCGTTCTTATTATGAAACAGAAGATGAAGCTGTAGCGAAAATTAAAGCCGCAGCCGATGGCTGCGACCCGCTGTTTGTGGCAAAGACGGCAATCTACGCCCGCCAGACAGCCAATATGCGCTCAAGCTCCCATTTTCTGGCAGCTATCCTGGCTGACCGCGCCTCTGGTACGGAATGGGGCAGGCGGTTTTATGAACGCATTGTAGTGCGCCCGGATGATATCAGTGAAATCTTAGCCTGCTATGATATCAAACAGAACGCTCTTCCGAATGCAATGCGCAAGGGTTTTAAAAAGGCTTTGGAAAAATTTGATATCTACCAGCTGGATAAATATAAAATGACCCGCAAATCGATTTCACTGATTGATTTGTTTAACCTGCTGCACCCCAAAGCTTCTGGCAAAAAGGCCGAAGCTTATGCAGATATAATAAGAAACCGCGGTAAAAACCTCCATACCATGTACGAGTCTAGGATTCTGGAAAAAGAGATGACTGCCGCTGGCCAAAAGCAGGGAGATGCCTTGGAAAATAAAGCGCAGGCGATTAAAGCTGTATTGGAAAGCCCAAAAGGGATGCCTGTGTTTAACCTTTTGCGTAACCTGCGCAATATATTCCTTTATGCACCAGAGATGATAGGGGAAGCCTGCGAGCAGTTGAACCAGCAGGAGAAAATAAGAAATTCCCGCCTTCTCCCCTTCCGCTTTGTTTCTGCCTACACGGAGATCGAAAAACTTAGCTATGGCAGCACAAACCATTCGCAGATCGCTTTTGAATCTGATAAGCAGAATCTGGGCAGCGAAGATGAATTTAACGAAAGGAAACAGCAGCTTTTGGATGCCATTGAAGGCGCACTGGAAATTTCCTGCCAAAACATTGAATGTCTGGATGGAAATACCGCGATTTTAGTCGATCACTCCGGCTCTGTGCGCGGCGATTCCGGCGGAGATAGCCGTGTCAGCCAATTTTCCAGGACAACCTGTGCGGCAATCGGCAACCTCTTTGGCGCTATGCTGGCCTACAGGCAAAATGACGTATACCTTGGCCTGTTTGGCGACACACTGATTGCGCAGTCGCCAAACCGCAGTGAGCGTATGCTGGATTTTGCCCGGCGCAGTTATGCCGAAGGTGCAAAATGCGGCCCCTCTACGGAAAACGGCTTATATATCTTCCTGGAAACCTGCATCAAGGAGAAAAAGCATATCGACAACCTTGTTATCTTCTCTGACATGGTGATTGGAAAGGATGGATCGGGAGGCTGGGATGAAACTTCCAACGTCCCCAGAGGTGAATTTGAGCGGCTTTTCAAGGAGTTCCGGCAGCTTAACCCGCAGTGCAGGACGGTCTGTGTCAATATCCGCTCCACCAGCGGCAAATCGGTCTTTAACTATCGCCTTGGTGTCCTTGAGATCGCAGGCTGGAGCAGCGCAATCTTTGATACGATTAAGAATAACAGCAAGGGGTATCAGGCGATTATTGATGAAATTGAGGCGATTGTTTTATAGGTGGTTGATATAGGGAAAAGCAAAAAAGAGTCCTGTTGAACAGGATTCTTTTTTGTAATAAATTGATGAGTGTTGGTTTTCTTTGTGCTGTATTTAGGCAGCAATCAGTCGGCAAATCGGAAGTTGAGGTGAGAAGTAAATGGCAGAATTTCCGATTGATACAACAGGATGACGAGGCGCTTCTGATCGTGATTACGTTTACAGATGGATTTGGCGTGCTGCTTGTGAAATGGATATTATTGACAGCGAAAGTACAGATCAGGAATCCGGTCATGACAACCTGTCTGGAAGTGACGGTTTCAAAGCTTGTGGTCATTTTTGTAATGCGGATTTTGCCGATTTATGTGCTGATTTGGACAGGGCGCTTTTGCAGACCTGTCCGGCAGTGGTATAATCAGGAACATGTTTTAGTGTGGTGTTTTTTGAAAATGGAGTACCTATGAAAACAGGGAAAGCGGTGAAATCGTAACAGAAAAGATATCGCTGGGGAAAAGAAAAAAATGGCTTCCGATTTTATCGGAGAAGACAAGATTATAACTTTTCAGAAGATAAAGAACTGTTTATAAGGAGGCTTCGCATTGATAAAGTGTGATACGATTGAATGAGTAATCTTGCAGAATGGAGGTTTATATATGATTTCTTTGGATTCTTCAAAATGGAAAGAACTTGACTCCGCCGGAAGTGATACAGATGGAATTCTCCGTGATTTAATGGAAGGAAAAGGGGATTTTCGTGAAAATATGGAATGTATGGGATGGGATTTGAGCCAACCCGACTGCGGAAAAAGAGCGGCTTACTGGGATTGGCTGGCGAAGTTTATCGGATATGGCTGGTGCGGCGGATGACTTTAATTTTTGTGATTTTGGGAGTGGTGTTTCGTGTCATTTCATTTGCTGTTTGCACATGGAATACGAAATACGTTTTCCGTATCCGAAGATAGCTGCTATTAAGGGCAGGAATGGAAAACAGCGAAAGGAGGACGTTTTATGTCAGATAATCATGAATTCATTATTCCGGCAGGAAATCCTGTGAAAAAATTTCCATCCGGCCTACAGGAATTATATCTGAATGTGTGTGAAAACGGTCAACCGCCAATCTGCCATCAAAGGCTTACAGAGCAAAATTTAAAGCAGCTGATCAGGAAAATACATAAAAGGAAAACGCTGGGTGCTGCTCTGTCCTGCCCGGACAGGGATGAGGATTATTTTGAGATTGAAGTAAACCCCAGTTGGATTGCTTTCGAATATGTTGTCAATAACGGTATGGAAGATGAGGCATTTTATTCCAGCTTTAACCCGGATTATCTGGATTCTGACGAGGAATCCGATACGGGCACAATCTATGGAAGCTTTATGCAGCTGCGTTATACCATGCAGGATCCCAAACTTGCCGCAAAATGCGTGGAGTATTTTGCGCGGACAGGTGAGCTTTATTCGGGAGCGGCATGGCTGGCTGAAAGGAAGGGCGGATGAATTATGGATAAGCTGCATTTAAAAATCGAAAATGCTCTGATAAAAATGGACTTTATCATGCGGTATGAAGCGTAGAGCAAGAGATGTACGGCGAGATAGAATTGTGCGCAAAAAGCAGATTTATCTGCGGAAGGGGAAACGCATTTTTCGGGAGTTTGTTCAAGGCATACAAACTCGGCGGCTGGCTATGCGGATGGAAGAATGGCAAAATAATCGTATATGTTCCTGCCAATAAATGCCATGGTATAAACTTATACCATGGTATTTATTCGTATTTTACACAGAAAGGAAATGATAGTATGAAGCTTTATTTGAGCGTCGATACTGATATAGAAGAGCTTGAGATAGACTATATTGAAGTCAAATTGACTACTGGTGAAACTGTGACAGTGGACTGGGACGAGAGTGACATCGCGCGGGAAGACAATGGTTTTGATGCCCGCTGTAAGGGTGTTTATTTCGATGAGGAGTATGCGAACGGGAAGCTGTCCAGTCTTCATGGGATGCAGATTGAATATATTAACTTCTATACGGAATCTGACAGCGATTCGGATATTGTCATAACGGATATGACTT
>CAMWXD010000152.1 GCA_947178105.1 uncultured Eubacterium sp.
GTACCATATTTTGTATTGACCGAAATATGGGTAATCGCCTGCTCCATGCCGGATGCAAAATCCCCGTCCGGGTCGATGCCGGCTTTTTTCATAACCAGCTCTTTGACTGTGCTGCTGCCGGAATACTGGTAGGCGTAATTCACCTGTGCAAGCCAGGTGTAGAGGTAGTCTTCCATAATGCCGAGCTGCTCTTCGGTCAGGTAGTGCTTAAAATCGTCCATTTGGAATGTGCCGTTGGACTTTAAGCTTTCCAGCTCTTCTTTTGGGTTGCGTACTTCTGGCTGGATGGGCTCTTCTGGGAGGACGATTGGGTCATTTTTAAAGTGGATGGTTGCGGTTAGCCACAGCCTTTCGCTAACGCTTTCTTTCTCTCCTGGCACCTCGATTTGTTCCCATTCTTCCTTTGTACCGCTGTAATATACATCTTTTAGGTTGATTGGCCACATATCTCCAAACCGAAAAGCTGTATTTGCTATTCTAATAACACTGGATGGAATAACTATGGATCTCAAATTCTCACAAGCTACAAAAACCGTTGAATCTATCCGAGTAACCCCATCTGGAATTATAATCTCTGTTAAACTTTTGCAAAACTGAAAAGTTGAACCTTGTAATACCTCTATACTGTCTGGTATATGTATTTTTATCAAATTTTCGCAGCCTGAAAAAGCTTTGCTCCCTATCTCTGTCACGCTGTCTGGAAGTGTAACATCAATAACTTCTGTACATTTCCAAAAAGCCGCAATTCCAATTTTTGTTACTCCATCCGGCACTGTTATTCCTTTCAGTTTGTCACAAGATTGAAATGCATAAGCCCCAATCAAGTCTACGCCATCTGGAACCATATATTCCCCGCTTTTTCCCTCTGGACACCTTACAAGCTCTGTTTTCTCTTTATTAAACAAAACTCCATCTACCGATGAATAACTCTCACTCTCGATATCAACAGCAAACGCCATAAGATTTGGACAATCATCAATCGCGCCGCCCATAAAACTGGTTACACATGATGGAATTGTAATTTCCTTTATATCTTCATTACTCTGAAAAACATTCGCGCGTATAACAGTTACTGTTTTTCCGTCTATCTGTGACGGAATTTTTACCTCTGTTTCAGAGCCTTTGTATTTGGTAATTGCTATCGTTCCATCACTAATAGCCTCATATTCATAATTCTCTGACAGCAAATCATCGTCAATGCAATGAACCACCGCATTCGTCAGGCTGCTATTTCCTATGGAACTTATCTTTATCTGATTCCACTGCTCTTTCGTCCCCTCGTAATATACATCTTTTAACGTTTCACAGTTTGCAAAGCTATTTTCCCCTATGCGAACAACACTTTTCGGAATATGGATAGTCAAAAGGCCGCTGTTTTGAAATGTATAATCGTCTATGTTAACCACACCGCTTGGCAGACTGATTTCCTCCAAAACACTGCACTGGGCAAATGCGGCGCTTCCTATTAGGTTTACACTATTCGGAATCGTAATATCTTTCAAAGAACTGCAATTCGCAAATGCTGCCTCTCCTATGATCGTCACACTATTTGGAATATTTATTTCCTGCAATGTCCTACAGCGAGAAAACGCTCCTTTTCCGATGATGGTTACACTGTTCGGAATACTTAATTGTGTTATATTCTCACAATTCATGAAAGCATTTTCCCCGATCCTAACCACATGCCTGCCATCAATCTGCGCAGGGATCTCTACAACCGTATCCGTCCCTGTATATTTCGTAATCTCGATCGTCTCATCATCCAATTTGTTATATTCATAATCCCCCGCCGGCTCACTTGCCGTTTCAAAATGTATCGTTGCGCCAGCAAGGCTCTCATTGCCTTGGGATGCAACCGTGACCTGATTCCACTGCTCCTGTGTACCAGAATAATAGACATCCTGCAACTGCGCACATTCAGAAAACGCACGATTTCCTATGCTTGACACACTGGCTGGAATATGAATTTCCGTCAGGCTTGCACAGCTTTCAAAAGCATCTTCTCCTATGCTTGCCACGCCGCTAGGGATATGCACTTGTTCCAGTTTTTCACATCCTTGCAAAATGCCTGCCTGTACACTGGTCAAACCAGCCGGAAGCGTAATTTTTATCAGGTTTTTGCACCTTTCAAAAGCAAAACGTCCAATATCCGTGACTTTGTCTGGAATTATGATTTCCGTCAGTCCCGCACACCCATAAAAGGCCAGTTCTCCGATACTGGATACGCCATCAGGAATCTCAATCTTTGTCAGGCTCGTACAATTTGAAAATGTATGCGCTTCTATTTTCGTCACGCCAGGCGGCAATATAATCCCATCAACCTTGTTGCAGCCGGAAAAAGCTGACGCTCCGATTTCTGTTACCGTAGAAGGAATCGATACGGCTGTCATCTTCGAGCAGTTTAAAAATGCACTGCCACCAATTTTTTCTACACCAGACGGCAGTACTATTTCCTCCAAGCCACAGCCATCAAAAGTAAAATCTCCAATCTCGCGCAAACCACTGGATGGTATGACAACTTTTTTCAATGCGCTGCAATACTGGAACGCCTGTCCCTCAATCACTGTTACGCTGGATGGTATGGTAACCTCTTCCAATGTATTTTTGTACGCAAAAGCACGATGTCCAATTACAGTTACCTTTTTTCCAGAAATTATCTCTGGAACTTCCACTTTGGTATCCGTGAGCAAATAGCTCACGATCTTATATGTTGCATCTGTAAGCTCCTCCATCTGATATTCTGCAATAATATTTGCCCTGGCTGTTTTTCCAGTATTCGGATCAACCGCCAGTCCCGCAGCGATGCATAAAGCCAATATAACTGCCAAAATCCTTTTCCCTGTCATTTTCATAACCTCCCCGGCATTCACTGATCCATTTGCACGAAGCACGCCAAACCTGGTATATTTTTCCCTCAAATCTTACATCTTTGTCTTGACACTCTTTACTGCACTATACGCGCCATAAATCCGATTTCCCGCTGAATCCAGGCAATACGCCCGCACCCTGACATAATATTTCTTTCCGGCTTTTAAGCCTGTGACCGTCTTTGTTTTCACCGCCGCCCCGGCTTCCTTTGTCTTTTCCGATGTAAATTTCTTACTGCCGGAATACGAGACCTGATAGCCTGCCGCGCCCTTAACCTTTTGAAAGCTTGCCTGCAACTGCCCTTTTTTCTTGGATTTCAGCGACAGCGCCGATACCTTTGCCGGAGCCTGTGCCTTTGTCCAGCGTGCATACAGTGTCGCCGCCTCTTTTAACGGCTCGTCCCCTGCTACGCGCGTGCCGCCCTCCTGTTTGGTATACCAGCCGTCAAACGTATAATCTTTGCGCTGCACCTTTGGCATAATGCCAGGGCTGTCATCGGCTAAAAGGGTCATTGTCCTACGGCTAAGGTTTGTGCCGCCGTTTGCATGAAACTGTAGGACATAATGCAGGCTTACAACAACTGGAGGTTTATCCTGCCCTGCTGCTGTATTGCTGCCGGAGCTATTGCCGCTGCTACCGGAACTGTTGCCGCCACTGGAACTATTGCCGCCTGTGCTGCTGTTATTGCCGGAACTGTTGCCGCCGTTGCTGTCATTGCCGGAACCGCCGCCATTGCTGGAACTGCTATCCCCATTACCGCCGGAGCCATTGCCGTTGTTGTCACCAGAACCGCTGCCCGAGCCATTGCCACTCCCGCCATTTTCTCCGTCATCACGCTGCGCGACATCTATCACGCAGAACTGCTTTAAAAAGCTGCCGTCCTTTGTCGATACCGTAACCGTGGCGCGCCCGGCGCGCCCGCTGCCAACTGCCGTTACCAGCCCGTTTTTATCCACCCGCGCAACAGATTCATTATCCGTCGCCCAGCGCAGGTTTGGGTTGCTTGCATCCAGCGGGTAATGGCTTGCGCTGAGCTGTACCGTATGGTTTGATTCGAGAGTTGTGTTTTTCTGGCTTAACGACAATCCCTGTACTTTTTTAAACGAAGGCTGGTAGGAATCTTCGTCTGCACGAAAAACCTCTCCGCCGGAGC
>CAMWXD010000153.1 GCA_947178105.1 uncultured Eubacterium sp.
CAGATGTGCGTCATAGTTTGTGGGAGATTTGTGCCAAATGAAGGAGGCGTAGGGGTCAAAGGCATAAAGGGCAATGCCTTACGGTGACTGAATTTGGTGCAAATATCACGCAAGGTGGTGAATACGACGCATACGCGTCGTTATATAGATGGCAGAATGATTTTTCAAACACGCTCTAGCATGGATTCTGAAAGGAGAAAAAATGAAAGAGGAAAAAAAGATCGAATTTACACAGAAATGGATTGGGGACGCAGTAAAAGCGCTTCTGCAGAAAGAGGATATTTACGAAAGCGATATGGAGAGAATCAAGTATCTGCGTATCGGTGATTGTGACTTTTGCGGCGACTATATGATTGAAATAAGCACGGCAGCGCCGCCGGTGTTGGAGGTGGTAGAAACCGATTTTAATTCCCTGACAGGCATAGACGACCTCGTGCGGCTGAAACAGCTTTGCTGCTGGCTGGATTAAAAATGATGGAACAGAAAAAAATCCTGTTTGGCACTCTGTTAGCTGTCGTGGTTCTATGCGGCGCTTCCTGCGGCGCGGCAGAAATCACGAAAGAGGAGGATGTGATAGATTTTGAAGCGTATTTCGCGCATTATGATGAGATGCTGGGCACTGATGTGCTGTCAACAAGCTATACGAGTTATGATGTCAGGGAGATGGAGTACCAGATTGATGGATTCTGGGATTATTATGAACGTTATGAAAAAGCGCAGCAGGATCTGGACCAGACCATTGAGGAATGGGATGCAGACTTTATCGGAGAGGGGACATACATTGCAGGGAGCGATATCCCGGCAGGGAAGTATGTATTCTGTAATCCGGATGGGGATAATAACGATGATAAAAATGCGATATCCACTTCAAATAAAAAGGACACTTCCTATGTGGATATTTTTAAATCGCCGCATTTTAGCGTGATTACACTACAAAAGGATGATGTATTAAAAGTGAAAGGAAGCCCAAAGCTTGCCCTTTTAGACCAGTTTCCGGAGTTTTCTGTATCAGAAGATGGCAGCTATTATGGCAACTATTATGAAGTAGGAAGAAATATTCCCGAGGGAATGTATCTTGTATTGTCAATGGATACCAAAGAGGGAAAACTTTCCTGCGGCGGAAATGCCGAGCTGTCAGGCGGTTTACATATAGGAGCTCCACGTACCCGTTTCAGATATATGATTCTGGCGGATCATGGAGAGGATAAGAAAGACAGTTATCTGGAAATGGATAACTGTATGCTGATTCCGGCAGAGAATAAACCAGCCATAAACCCAATACCCCATGAAGATATTGCGTATAAAAATAAAGCCGTTGAAGCAGTTGATCTTTTGGCGGTACTATTGGGAAAGGAAACGGAAACAGAGCGGAATCAATACAGCCAGCCTGTGTATGTGCAGGGCGATTACATAGTAGGTGAAGATTTGCCGCTTGGCACATATCAGATCCAATGCGAGATTGCAGGGGTGATTCGTGACAGGGACAGCAAGAAATACCAGTCAGATTCTATTTGTATCCATTCCGGAATCAATGATTACAGCTGGTCAGGGCTATTTATATACTACCAGGATATGGCAAAGCAGTGTGGCTGGAAATATATAAGGCTTGGTATGTGGGGAGGCGGAAAGCAAAGAGTAGGTATCAAAGATCCGGACGGGAATATGAGCGGATACACAGTATATGAAGGGGAACTGCCATGCATTACATTTACCGAAAAGGATAAGGGAGTAATCGTAAGCGTAATAAGGTCAATCTTGATACCTGCGCAGGAATAACCCGGATTGCAAAGCTGCCGGAAAGGAGGAAAGGGCAGCTGGATGGACCAGGAGATAGGGTTTACAGAGATATTTCCAATAAGTACTTGCCGGAGATAAGAAGAATTTTAGGAACTGTTAAGAAATAGCAATCAATGGACAGCGTTATTTGGAGACTGCAGAGATTGAAACGATGGATAACGAACAAAATAAAATTGTAAAAACGTAAATAGTATTACGAGGTACAGTATGTATAATATTGGAATTTGTGATGATGGAGAGAATATTTGTACATCCATTGAAAATATGCTCTTGCAATACGCACAGGAAAACAATATTCAGGTCGATACAAATGTTTGGTACACAGGGGAAAGCCTAAGAGACTATCTGGTATCAGGCGGTTATCTGGATATTCTTTTTCTGGATATAGAACTGTTTAAAATGACAGGCATTGAAGTCGGCGCTTATATCAGGAACCAATTGGATAATATGGGGCTGCAAATAGTGTATATTTCGGGAAAAGCATCCTATGCACAGCAATTATTCAAGACACAGCCTTTGGATTTTCTGGTCAAACCAATCTTGCAGGAGCAGATCAATGAAGTTATGGATATGGCACTCATAATTGCAAAAAAGAGAAATGAGCGGTTTGAATTTCAACAGGGAAAAGATTACTATTATATTCCTATGGGCGATATTGTCTATTTCGAAAGCAAAGGACGTAAGGTAAAGGTTGTAACAATGAAAGCGGCATTTGAATTTTATGGTAGACTAAAAAAAGTTGTGAAATGCTTGTCAGAGGATTTTATTGTGATACATCAGTCTTATATCATAAACAAAGAATATGTTTTCCGATATACATATGAGATGGTGGAATTGGTAGATGGCACGATATTGGCAATCAGTCCGGCAAATCGAAAACTTGTAAGGGACAAACTTTTGAGGGAGAAATAGATATGCTTGATTTTATGCTTTGTGCGCTGACTAATCTTTTTCGGATATTTCTGATTGGCAGATGTGTGTCGATCTTTTTGGGGATAGACGTTGACAAAAAGAAAAAACACATTATTTATGGCTGTTTTTATATTATAAATACTGTGTTATTTTGGGAATTTCATACGGTATGGGTCAATATGATATGCAATTTGATGGGAATTGCTGCGATCGTATGGCTGTATACGAAGTCTGTCAGGACAAATCTGTTTATAACCGGTACGATATATCTGGTAAATTGTGGCTGTGATGTGGCAGCTACATCCCTTTTTATCAGTTACCGGGATGGAGGAGTTTATAATCAGATTTATGCAGTCATATCTTTTTTTCTGATTTTTATATGTGAGTTAGTGATAGAAAAAATAATCACCATTCATAAAGATACGGAGGCTGTCGAGAATGTTTCGCTGGTTCTGATGCCCATATGCAGTATTATAGTCATTGCGCTTTTGATTTATTCCGGCACTTGTACAGACATAGGGCTTACCATTGTGAGCATCGGTCTGCTGGCTGCAAATTTTCTTATGCTATACCTGTATAATTTATTGCTGCATTCTATTTCGCACCAATATGAGATGGAAATGCTGAAGACGCAGCTGCAGGCATACGCAAACCAACTGA
>CAMWXD010000154.1 GCA_947178105.1 uncultured Eubacterium sp.
AAATTTTGAAAGATAATCAGGTATTATCCATCACTTTTTGTCACAATTCTCGAATATATCATTTATATGATACACTAATCGACATTCCTAGTATATTATACCATAAGTTCGACTACAATCAATACCTTTTTACCATTTTCATACAAAAATTATACTGCATCAGCCCTAAACTATATCAAAACAAGAAACCCAACCTCTTACATCCATTATAAATTTTCCAGCAGCACAATATGATTCGCCAAAAATACACAGCTACAAAAATTTATTGTACAATATATTATAAAACAGCATAGATAAGGAGATCAGATATGAGCAATTTAAAGACACAAATAGAAAACTACCTGCAATACTGCCAGAGCCAGAAAAGACTGGACAAAAAGACATTAAAGGCTTATCGAATTGACCTGGAACAATTCCGTATAAAAATAAGTGCCGACATCATATCGGACATTACTCCAGGTACAATGGAGGATTTCATTGCCGCACTGCATCAGGAATATAAGCCCAAGACCGTAAAAAGAAAGATTGCCTCCGTAAAAGCATTCTTCCGCTACCTTGAATACAAAGACGCCATCAGCCGGAACCCTTTCAATAAAATACATGTAAAATTCCGTGACCCGGTCATACTGCCCAAAACAATCCCACTGCATACTGTGGAACATTTCTTGTCTGCTATATATACGCACCACTCGGAGGTAAAAACAGACTGCCAGAAGAAAAAAACGCTCAGGGATATTGCCGTAATTGAACTGCTCTTTGCAACCGGAATGAGGATTTCCGAATTATGCTCCTTAAAGATGAATGATGTCAACCTGTATGACAGAAGCATCCTGATTTATGGGAAAGGCTCAAAGGAAAGAAAGATCCAGATTGGAAACGATGATGTTATTCATGTGCTGGAAGAATACAAGGCTGCGTTCCTGTCAGAAATGCAGTCCTGCGACCATTTTTTTGCGAACCAGTCCGGCAAAGCACTTTCAGACCAGTCCATCCGCAGGATGATCAATAAATACGCTTCCCTTGCTTCCATAGAGTTACATATTACCCCGCATATGTTCCGCCATACCTTCGCCACAAGCCTGCTGGAAGCAGATGTGGATATCCGCTACATTCAGGAAATGCTTGGGCACAGCTCTATTACTATTACAGAAATATATACCCATGTTGCAATGTCCAAGCAAATGGATATTCTGGCAACAAAGCATCCCCGAAAGGAGTTCCATCTTTAAAGCAACAAAATAAAATAAGACAAGATAAGATCAAATCAAATCAAACATAACATACAGGATATGACAATTCCTTCGAACATCATATCCTGTGTCCAAAACAAACTAATGCTGCTCTGCTTAACACTGATCTTGCTCCCCATAGCCTGCCTGCCGATCAAAATTGGTTTGGATGACATTCACACTTTTCTCTCCTTAATCAAATCCTGTTTTCACTATTCGCAAAAGACCCTATATCTCTTTTAAAACGAGTTCGACATTATTTCTTATTTTTTGTGTAAGCAAGCTCCAATCATACGTTTGAATCGGAAAAATAGGATCTTCCTCTGGAATTGTCCTACATGGAATCGTGTCTAAAGCATTTGCTGTCGTGTCATTTACCATTGCTTTATAACTCTTTAATGTCCATTTTTTCCAAAACCATACTTAATTTTGCAGGAATTGGAGCATAATGTGGAGATACCAAGAAAAGGGCAACAGGTAAAGGAAGAGATTATGCGTAATGATACCTGTCTTTGTTCTGATAAAGAAAGATCAGCGCCACTGCCATTGTAAGCAGCTCTGCTATTGGTACTGCCAGCCACACACCCGCAACTCCCATAAATTCCGGCAGGATGAGCAGGAGCACAAGTATCAGCCCGAACGTCCGCAGGAAGGATAATACTGCTGACAGCTTCCCGTTTGACAGCGCAGTAAACGTGGCAGAAGTAAAAATGTTCAGCCCGCAGAACAAAAAACTAAACGGGAAGACCAGGAACCCTTTCCTCGCAATCTCATAAACCGAAGTACCCTTTTCTGAAAAAAAGCTGGCCAGAGGAGCGCCAAAGGCATAAGCCGCCCCAAAAATAACTATGGAAACCAGAATGATAAACCGCATACAAATGGAAAATACTTTTTTTAACCGGGCATTGTCCTGCTTTCCATAGTTATAGCTGATAACAGGCGCTACGCCCATAGAAAATCCGATGTAAAGGGATGTCAGCAGAAACTGCGTATAAATAATGATCGTGATGGCGGCAACGCCATCCTCACCGAGCAGTTTCATCATGATCCTGTTAAAAAGAAATGTGGCCACCGCAGAGGCGGCCTGGCTTACCATTTCTGAAAAACCATTCGCGCAGCTTCCTGCCAGTATGGAAATGTCCATGACAGGCTTCCTGAAATGCAGGCTGCCATTCCCCACTGTGAAAAACAGGATGCCCGCCGCTGCCGGTATCAGGTACCCAATGCCCGTTCCTAATGCCGCTCCCTGAATCCCCATTTGCAGCGGAACCATAAAAATATAGTCAAAAAAGATATTTGCTGCTCCTGCGCTTACCCCAAGCGCCATGCCGATCCCGGGGCGCCCTGCCGTTACGGCAAGATTCTGGAAGAGAACCTGCATCATGCTTGCAGGCGTAAACAAAAGCAGGAGAAATAAGTATTCTCTGCAATAAGGAAATAAGCTCTCGCTTGCTCCAAGCCCCCAGATCAGACGGTCTATCAATGCGGTTCCCAATACCGTGATGATTACTCCCAATAAAGCGCCTGCAACGATGAGCAGAGTAAAATCCTGCGATGCCCTTACCGTTTCCCCCGCTCCCATCTTCCTTGCAACGATTGCACTCCCTCCCGTAGCAAGCATAGTTCCAAGCCCTACGGTCAGGTTGATGGCTGGGCATACGATATTGAGCGCTGACAGGGCATTGGTTCCAACAAACCGTGCCACAAAGATCGTATCAACAATCGTGTACAGCCCCATGAGCAGCATCATTACAATCGTTGGAAATGCAAATTTCA
>CAMWXD010000155.1 GCA_947178105.1 uncultured Eubacterium sp.
GCCTTGGTAATTTCCCGGCTCATAAGATGCACAAGCGGGTTAAACCAATGCAGGCAAACCGTAATATGCACCAGCCATTTATAGAACATATCCCGCCGCTTGTAATGCGTCAGTTCATGCAGGACGATATACTGAAAATCCTTTTCGGAAATATCCGCGCCGGGCAGCACAATGCATGGATGGAAAAAGCCCATCAGCAGCGGCGAGGAAATCAGCGGATTGACACATAACTCTACTGGCTTTTGAATGCCTGCCCGTCCTGCGGCGATGGAGAGCCGGTCTAAAACTGCAAGGTCAGAAACCGGCTTCAAGCCAGCCCTGATATACCGCATAAAGCTCTGATAGATTGTCACTTTCCGTATCAGCAGGCCCAGCGCAGCCACCAGCCAAATCAGGCAAATATGATTTGCCAGCAGCACACCAATCTCCTGAAGCGGGTGGGGCGATGTCAAATCCTCTGCAGGAGGGCTTACAGTTTCATGGTTTTGCTCCAAACCGGCAGCAGGCGCCAGAACATCTCCCGGAGTATTTAGCGCAGGCTGCTGTGATGGTAAAGGAGCAGTCTGGGTGATCACCTGATCGACAGCCTGATAGGTTTTGCCCAGCAGGTTTACTTCCGGCCCGAACGGGAGCAGTAGCCGCAAAACGACAATGAGCCAAATATAATACTGCCATTGACGGCTGATTTTGTCTTTCAAAAATCGCTTTCCGAAAAGCAGGGCCAGGATCAGCAGCCCGCCGGAAAAGGACATGGACAGGAAAATTTTCAAAACTACGTTCATGGTGTTTCTTTTCCTTTCTCCAACATCCTTTTCAATTCCCCATATTCCTCATCCGACAGAAGATCGCCCATAATCAGATTGGAAACCAGCCCTTTTGCGCTCCCTTCGTAGATTTTATCCAGAAAGTTTTTTGTCTGCGCCGTCTGGTACTCTGTTTCTGAAACGAGCATGGTATATTCGTTACGGCGTCCGATTTTCCTGGCGCGCAAAAAGCCCTTATTCATCAGCCGCGACAGGAGCACGATCAAAGTATTCTTCTGACACGGCCTGCCCCTGGCCGCCAGGGCGTCCATGATATAGGGAAACAGCGTCACCTCCGACGGGTTCTCCCATACGATTTTCATAATTTCGAGTTCGGCATCAGATAGTTGCTGTACCATGTATTTGCCCTCCATAATGTATGACACAGTGTTGATGTTTAAAGTATAACGCGGTGTTATTCTTTTGTCAAGGGCATTTTCCCAAAAACACAGAATACCATTTCACTGCTGTAGCTTTATGGTATCCACGATGGACAGTTTTCCGATTTTTTTGATTGGCCGCCTGATAGCCAGCGCCGCAGATCCGAAACACAAAATGACGATCAGCAGCAGAGATGCGTCAGGAAGCTTCCAGCCGGTTCCCCATTTACCGGCAATCAGAAACCGGAACATCAGATTATTTAACGGAAGCCCCATGACACTGATGTATCCGTGACGGCTGCTGCAGGACTGGAGCCTTCTCCGGATGCCTCCGACATATAAAAAGTAAAACTGCAGTTTCCAAAGCCAACAGGACAAGCATGGCATACACCGGCGCCGCCCCTGCTCCCTTGATACAAGCCCGGGCAGTTCATGCCTTCATACAGTAACACGGATGATATATACCCCGGCAGCTTTACTGCCATGGATTGTTTTTTACTTTAGGGATGCTCCCCCGGATGCTGCGGAATGGTCAGCAGCACATGGAGGACAAATACCCTCCCCTGTGTTTCCATGCTCATGGCGCCGCCATATTTTTCAGCCACCTTTTTTACATTTGACAGGCCTGTCCCTTTTTTGAACGCACCTTTCCCATGGAAGCTGTTCCGGATTTCCATCATAAGGAAATCTCCCTGGATACGCCCGGACACATAGATATATTTTTCTATACCGGCATCCAGACTTTTGCATGCCTGGATCGCATTATCCAGTGCATTTGACAGGACAATGCAGATATCAATGTCCCGCAGGCTGCAGGGGTATGGCAGAAAGAGAGAACAGTTCACATCTATCCCCATGCTTTTGGCAATCCCCAGCTTGTTTCCCACCAGAATATCCACTACCGGGTTATTGGTACTGCAGGGAAATGACATTTTTTCCGCCATATCATCCATATCCTCAATATAGCTTACCGCCTCCTTAAGCTTCCCGCTCTGCAGAAGATTTTTTACCACTGCGAGGTGGTTTCTTATATCATGGCGGAATGATTTTGTTTCATCGTAACGGGTCTTCGCTTCCTCCACATACTGGTTCAGGGAATGCTCTTCCTGTTCCAACAGTGATAATTCCGTACCGATGAGGAAGTTCTGCTGCAGTTTTTTATAAGAAAACAGGATGCAGAACAGGCTTAAAAGGCCCAGAAGATACATGACAAGCAGCTGCCACTGGCTGAGCAGATATTCGAAGGGCCCTTCTTCCACAAAGACCTTATACTGAAATCCAATCGCATCGATGTACTCACCCATAATAAATATCATCAGTATCGGGATGAAAACCAGAAACATTTGCTGCATTTCCGCTGCGGTATAAAAGGCATCCCCTGAAAAATAACGGTACACCATGTAATAACAAAACCCGGACAGTGCCAGTGACGCCGCCTCGCTGGCCAGCATGACCGCAATACCGGCCATATCATGAAAAACAGCTGGCAGCAATGGACATAAAAGACCCAGCAGGGACTTCACAATTCCATAGCAGAGCAGCATGATCTCCGTTGTCAGGGCCGCATACAGAAGAGAAGACTTAAAATCCGCATGGCAGACAAAGACCCCGCACGCCGTAAGCAGAAATACAAGCGCCACGAAACCGATCATTGTGCAGGCCGGGACAAAACTGTTGACGATCACCGCACATACTGCAAACAGGAAATAAAAAGGAGGCCATACTTTCTTTTTCAGTATTTTTGCCAGAAAATAGAACTGGAAAGCCATCTCAATGACGCCCATAACGTATATATTGAAAAAATCCAAATAC
>CAMWXD010000156.1 GCA_947178105.1 uncultured Eubacterium sp.
GAGCCGTTGCACCCCATACATCATTCTCATCCAAATCTGTTATGCTCCTGCTCCGCCGCACCCCTTGCGTAAGGCTTGCCATACTGTGGACAATCCCTTTTGGTTTTCCGGTAGAGCCGGAGGTATAGATAACCATGGCACGGTTTTGGTCCGACACCACATCAGGTTGTGCCGGGGCATAATCCCCTATATCTGCAAGCCAGTCCTCATCAATGATCGCCGCTGCCTGACAATCCTCCTGAATGAACTTAATACGCTCCTTGGGATATTCCGGCAATACGGGGGCAAAAGCAGCGCCACACATTAAAATCCCTATTTCCGCCGCCACATATTCCATCCGCCTGCCCATACAGACCATGACAGCTCTCCCTGACATATTTCCTGACTGCATCAGCTTGGCCGCTATCCTGCAGCTCAAAGCATACAGTTCCTGATAATCTGTGATTCTCTCTCCGCTATAATCCGCCACTGCAGCCCTATTCGGATATTTGTGCACAATAAACTGAAATTCATCCAAAAAATTCATTTTTACTCTCTCCTATCAAATTCAAATCGCCATCGCTTTCGATTGACTGAAAGATTTCCCTGAACAAAAAACTCTCCTTTAAAAAAATGTTTCTGCTAAACTATTTTGCCCGTATATCAAACTTCTGGTCAAATCCAGTAATCTTAAATACATCCATTACTTCGCTGCTTACATGAATTATGGAAAAATCTCCATTCATACTTTTAAGTTTCTTATATGCTGACACAACTATACGAAGCCCCGCCGATGCAATATACTCCAGTTTATCAAAATCAAGTATCAGGCTCTCTATATCAGAAAGCGCTTCAATTTCCCTGCCCAGTTCCGGCGCTGAATTTGTGTCCAGCCATCCCTCAACCGAGAGAATGGCTTTGTTATTTTCCATAGTTTTTGTAATCGTCATTTTTGTCTCCTCCATAAAAATTAGTATAATATTTTCGTTGTATCGAGCGTATCTGAAAATCCGTTCTCAAATACGCCCGAATCATACTATCGCAAACACATAAAAGAAATACGTTTACTATATTTCAGCCTCAAAAAAGTTCAGCCCCTCCAGAGCTTTCATTGCATTTGCAAGGTATCTGTTATCCGTTATATTCCATTTGAATCCCAAACGGTAAAGCACTTCGGTTGTAAAGGCATTGTCATAATCAATCGTGTAGAGTTCCTCCTCATCATGGGAAGTATAAGCAATCAGCCCCGATACCGCATCACTTGTTTCATGTTCTGCCGCATACGCATTGACTGTCTCAATGAATTGATCTCCGGGCATGATTTTAATGTCAAAGCCCCTCTCACGCATTTCATATATCACATCACTCATAAAAATCCTGTGGTTGTTGCAGGCATGGAATACCGTAAACCTGCTGTCTGTCCCCGCAAGACAGAGCACTGCTGCCGCTGTTTCATCGATCGGGGAAAATTCAGCGCTTTCATTCATGCTATCCATCGGAAATGCGCCAACTGCAACGTACCCGCGCAAACTCCTTAGAAAACCATTCGTGATAAAGTTTATCTGGAACTCCCCATCTCTGTGGCGGCTCATAAGATTGCCGACACGAATCACTTTCGCATCAAGACCTTTTGCGGCCGCTTCTAACACTGCACGCTCTGCAAGGAACTTCGTGCGTATATACTCATTGGCAATTCTCTGGCCAAAATACAGATCATTTTCAGCGATCTTTTGATCCATCGGCGGCCTGCCGTCCATACCCTCACCGCCTACTGATACGGTTGAAATCTGTACAAGCCTTCTTTTTGCCAATGAGCAGAGGTCTATCAGATGTTTGACACCTGTTACATTGATTTTTTCTAACATCTCGCCCGCCGCAAAATGTTTGACGCAGGCAGCACAGTTGATCAATGTGGTAAAAGGTACGTCTTTTAATCCATCTACCGCTTCCTTGTCCGTTATGTCGCTATCAATGCAGATAATCCTGTCACCAAACAGTTCGGTATATGGCAAGTCGAAATAATACATCAGCATATTCATCAGACGCCGCTCACTTGACTCATATCTGCCTTTGCGCACCATGCAATATGCCTTGCCATCGTAACGGTCAAGAAATTCCTTTAACACGTGAATTCCCAGAAAGCCTGTTGCACCCGTAATCAGGATATCACCCAGCTCCTTTTTCTCCACACAGTCAGCGTTGCGTCTGTCATTTGCAGCAATCAGCGTATCAACTGCATGATAGGAATAATTTGCAAATTCATCTGCATTTTCCTTTGGCGCCTCGTCTCCATATAATGCCCCGGCAAGCGCGCGCACCGTAGGATATTTGAAAATATCTGCATATACCAGAGGAATCTGCTCATTCAGGCACATTACTGCAACCTTGGAAGCAGCAAGGGAAGTACCGCCGATTGCAAAGAAATCATCATCGATTCCTACCTTTTCCCGCCCTAATGCCTTTTCAAACAGCTTACACAATTTTATCTGCGCTCCCGTCCAAGGTGCGGTATAATTGGTGCGATCTTCCATAATGGCAGGCTCCGGCAAAGCACGCTTATCAATCTTTCCGCCAGGCGTAACAGGCATTTTGTCCAGATGGATATAAAACGCAGGCACCATGTATTCCGGAAGCAATGGACTTAAAAATTCTTTCCAGTCCTCCTCTGTATATTCTGCACCCGTATAATAAGCTGCAATATATGTTACACCTCTCTGATCTACAGGGATTGCCGCCACCTCACAAACGCCGTCACGCTTCAGGACTGCCCCCTCGATTTCGCCAAGCTCCACGCGGAATCCATTAATCTTAATCTGTGAGTCGATCCGCCCAATATATTCAATATTTCCGTCACCTTTCATCCGTACCATATCGCCTGTATGATACAGCCTTTCCTCATCCCTGCATGTGGCAAAAGGATTTGGCACAAATACGGACGCTGTTTTTTCCGGCAGATT
>CAMWXD010000157.1 GCA_947178105.1 uncultured Eubacterium sp.
ATCAAAGTAACGGTATCTCCATTTTCCCACCACTCTTTTATAAAATACGTCTTGTCTATATAAAAATAATCCTGTTCTATGATTTTACTGAAATCCTGCTCTCCAATCGCCGTTGTCCTTGCCATTATGGTTTCCTGCCTCCCGGTTATTTCCTGCTTTATCACTCATGTATATGAGATTTCATTTTATATACCCGAAACCCGCCGTCAAATACCGCATTGGGGTCTTGTGCCCGAAGCTTTGCAGCCGCACGCCGGATCCGCTCTTTTCCGATCGCACAAATATCCGTATAGCCAGCCTGGTAAGCGACACTGCTTTGATCCGTCGGCTCCGGCTTTTGCACCATGATATAGCTCCTGCTGCCGCCGTCCTGCGCGTTCAACTGCATGACGGCATGTGCCGTCGTCGCAGAGCCGGAAAAAAAGTCCAGCACCAAGTCCTCTTTCCCCAGGCCTGTCCTGCAAAAATCCAGCAGCAGCGCCAGCGGTTTCGGAAACGAAAAAACTTTTGCCCCAAACAGCTCCTCCACCTCCGCTGTCCCTCTCCTGCTTGCGTACCTCGTATCCGTTAACAGGCTTCTTATCACTTTCTTATCGCTGCGCATCTTCTGTACGATTCTGTATTCCCCTTCTCTTACCTGGTATCCTACAATCTCTTCATTCAAATACTGCCGCGCCTTTTCCCTGCTCCAGCGCCAGACAAACTGCACGCCGTTTTTCAGCGATTTTGGCGGATACAGCTCCACGCTTCCCGCCTTTTTTTCCAGCCCGATCCGGTAAAAGCCCTCCTCAGAAAGCGGTTCCTGGGCATACAGGTAAAACGGATAATATAAATTGGGGCGGTTTTCCCGATGAAATGACTCATTGCTGTTATAAAGCGGATGGATATTAAACCCGCCCTTATGATCTGCAAACCTGAATTTTTTCTCTGTATCCGGCAGCAGGTTGGTCTTTGCCTTCCATTTATTTTTGGCATAAAACAGGCAGAACTCATGCATCTTTCCTACCAGCCCATAATCTCGCGCATTCGGAGTGGAATTGACCACAAACGTGCCACACCGGTTGTCTTCCCCGAAAACCTCGTCGCAGATCTTCTTTAAGTTGTCAAATTCATGGTCATCAATCGAAAGAAAAATCACCCCATCCTCGGTAAGCAGCTCCCTCGCAAGCAGCAGGCGCGGATAGATCATCGAGCACCAGTCCGAATGCCTAGAAAAATCATCTGCATACACAAACGTACCAGAGCCTGTATTGTAAGGCGGGTCTATATAGATCATTTTAATTTTATTTTCATACGTTTCCCGCAGCAGCTTTAAGGCAGGCAGATTGTCTCCTTCTACATACAAGTTTTTCGTATGTTCCCAATCGACACTTTCCTCCATACACGGGCACAGCATATACCCTGCTTCGCCTTGCGCCTGTGCTGCTGCGGCTTTCTTACCCTGCCAGGTGAACTCATATTTTTCCGTTTCTGCCTCGTTGATCTCGTACATAAAAGCCCTCCTGTCTTTATAGCTTGCAGCCGCACCGGATTTCTCACAGTTTCCGGCCGCTTTTAAAAACTATAACACAGTTGCCTGCTGCTTTGCAAACATTTCTGTTGAAAACCAGCCAGGCATATGGTACTATGAAAGCACTTTATGAAAGGAAGGTATCTTATGTTCGGATAAAAGCATAGTTCTGCACAGTTCCTTAGATCACAGACAATACAACATACAGGAGGATAAAAAAATGGCAACTATCTATTATATCGGCGGTTCTCCATGCGCCGGAAAAAGCACTGTGTCGGAAATCCTTTCGAAACAATACGGACTGTACTATTTTAAAACAGATGATTTTCTCGATCGCTATACAAAAGCAGGCGCAGCACAAGGATCTCCTATCTGTAAAAAAAACCTCGAACTGGACGCGGAACAGATCTGGATGAGAGACCCGCAGCTACAATGCGACGAGGAGTTTACATTTTACAAAGAAATATTTGAATTCCTGGAAGCAGATTTAAAGCAGCTCCCTCATAAAAACGGCATTCTTACAGAAGGCACCGCCTATGTACCCGCCATTATGAAGCAGTCAGGCGTTCCATACAACCGCTATATCGCAATCACCCCAGCCGAAGTATTCCAGATTTCCCACTATAAAAAAAGAGCGTATGTCCCTTATGCACTGGAGGGCTGCAGGGATAAAGAAAAAGCTTTTTCGAACTGGATGGACAGGGATGTTTTGTTTGCGAAAGAAGTTCAAAGACAATGCCTGAAAGAAAACTATGCTTGTATAGAAAACGATGGCAGCATAGGACTGGATGCATTTGCTGCGCAGGTTGCTGCGCATTTTGGGCTGTGCGATTTTACATAATATCCTTGCCTGACAATAACTTTTCACTAACTGCCGCTGCACATCCCAAGCTAAAAACTCCTCGCCCTCAATAAAATGCTTTTTGTTATCATTAAAAGGTGTAAAGTCTTAATAATTCAATAAAGACTTTACACCTTGATATCATACTTTTATAATTAGCTGTCTGTCAATGGCGGTTTCTGATAAAGTTTACGGTTAATTTGATTTCTTTTAAAATCAATCTCCTCCAACACTTCTTTACAATCTACTTTTCTAGCTACTCTTTCAATCTCTTCCAGCAAAGATAATTGGTCAAATAAATTTCCATTATATTCCTTTTCAGCCATTGGCATATAGATTCACCTACTTTCTTACAAATATGATTCATGGTTATATTATCATATTATCAAATCGTGTAATAGGTGTAAAGCCTTTATTTAATCAATGTACGAAATGCTTTTATTCCTGAATTGATTGTTCTTTAACATCCCAAGAAATGGTTATGGAAAGCGGCTGTCTGGAAATCATGCCATTTGCCCAATATGCTGCCAAAACCATTTGGAGTGCAACAATATATTATGAATGC
>CAMWXD010000158.1 GCA_947178105.1 uncultured Eubacterium sp.
TGCCCCATAGAATCCAATCAATCGCCATCTCTGCCCCCAGAATCAATTAAAATCCATTCATCTCCATCACCCAGTCCAGAATTTTATCCGATTTGTCCTTTACTCCAGATACCGGATTAAATCCTGTTCCGCCTCTACCAACCCAAGAAAAATCGGGCTTTCTCCTGCTTCCTCCAAATATTCTGCCGCTTTGTCCGCCGCATCCTCAGCTACAATCAGCAGCATACCGATTCCCATATTAAATGTCTGCCGCATCTGCTGGATATCAATATTTCCATCCTTATGAAGCATCTGATACAAAGGCGGTATCGTATCCGTCCTGCGCTTGACCACTGCACCATACTGCTCATGCAGCAGCAGCCGGAGCGCCCGATCCAGCCCTCCGTGTGCAACCTGCACACAAGATTTTACTTCTATTCCTTCTTCCAGCAAATGCTCCATACACGCCCGATACATTTTCGTCGGACGCAAAAGCTGGTCTCCCAGCGTCCCTCCCAGCATATCATAATAGACCTCCATCGTCCCTTTCGTTAAAAACAACTGTTTTCTTGCCAGTACATACCCATTGTTATGTAAGCCATCCGACGGAAGCCCAATAATCACATCCCCGCTTGCAAGCCTTGCATTGCCAATCTTTTTCTTTTGATCTAAAATACCGACAATAAAGCCTGCCAGCTCATACTGGTCAAACGCATACTTATCCGGCAGCTCCACAATCTCACATCCTGCAAAGCGAATTCCTGCCTCCCCGCACCCCTGCGTGATTCCATCTTCAATAATCCTGACTTTATCCGCCCTTGGCCTTACACAAGATATATTTGCATAAAAAAACAACGGTTCTGCTCCAAGCGCTGCCATATCATTCACACATGCCGCCACACAATCATATCCTATTTTATCCATCATATCCATTTCTGATGCAATATATAATTTTCCGCTCACACCGTTTGTTTTGGATACCAATGTCGGCTGGCTCATTGTACGGAAACGATCCAGAACGATCTCATTTTCCAACTTTTTTAAACCAAATTTTTCTCTCAACTTCCTGCCCTGCCTTTTTCATAATACTGACAGCTTCCTGCCTTCACTGTCACATGCACACATTCTACAGCAGTCCAAACAATCTGGACGTCCGTCGGCCAGCACTTTATTAAAGACAAGCTTTTAAAAGCTGGCTCCCAAAAACCTCATCTGTATATTTACAAGCTTTTGTATTTCAAGGAAACGCCTGGGCAGATCATTCCTGTTGATCAAATCTCAACCAATTCGTATCGGTCATTGCCAAGCCCGATCTTTACCGCATGTTCAATGCAGGACTTCCATTCTGTATCCGGGTGTGTCATATAAAAATGATCGTGTCCTTCTCCATGATATACATCCTCCTTTAAATGATCGCTTAACACACTTCCCTCAATAACCGGCATCCGGTTAACCGCATCTGCACATGCCACATCCAGCGCAACTGGGTCAAAGGAAGCAAACATCCCCACATCCGGAATAATTGGAATATCATTTTCCGAATGACAATCACAATTCGGAGATACATCACAGATCAACGATACATGGAAATGCGGGCGCCCCTGGCATACCGCCAAACTATATTCCGCCATCTTGCAATTCAGGCTTTTGACAGAAGACGAATTGCTTGGCTTTATCACATCCTTTGGACAGACAGCCAAGCATCTGCCGCATCCGACACACCGCTCATGATCGATAAACGCTTTGCCATGTTCAATCAGCGGCGCATGATGGGCACAAATACGCTGACAACTTCCACATCCGATACACCCTTCTACTTTCTGGACTACCGGCTTTCCATCGTTATGCATTTCCATCTTGCCTGCCCGCGAACCGCAGCCCATACCGATATTTTTCAGCGCCCCGCCAAAACCAGCCATTTCATGCCCTTTAAAATGCGTCAGCGTCAAAAATACATCCGCATCCATAATTGCCGAACCAATCTTTGCTTCCTGCACATATTCACCATGGACTGGCACCAATGTCTCATCCGTGCCTTTCAGCCCATCCCCGATCAACACATGACAGCCCGTCGCATAAGGCGTAAATCCATTCAGATAAGCCGTTTCTATATGATCCAGCGCATTTTTCCTGCTCCCCACATACAGTGTATTACAATCTGTCAAAAATGGTTTTCCGCCGCACTCCTTCACCAGATCCGCCATCACTTTCGCATAATTCGACCGCAAAAACGCCAAATTTCCGTACTCGCCAAAATGAATCTTGATCGCGGCATATTTGTCCGTAAAATCAATTTCCTTCATACCCGCAGTAACCATCAGCCTGCGCAGCTTTTGCAGCAAATTCTCATGCTCGCTTGTCTTAAAAGATGTATAGTATACTGTTGATTTTTCCATTTGCTCTCCTTATATCCAATAAAACGTTACTTACTACCTACATTATAAAAGATACTGTTAATCATACGATCACTCATACCACCTATAACGATTTATTCTAACATACTTTTCCTTTTTGCAAAACCACTTCGATAGAGAAATATTATAAATCTTTTGTAAATTTGCTTTTTTCTACACAATCTGCATAAACCTCTAAATATGAAAACCCCCAGGGCTGTCTGCCCTGAGGGTTTCATGTTTGCCGCCATGTAATGTATAGACATGGATGAATCTTTATCTAGTCCACTATTATAGTAGCATATATAATTCCTGATTGCAACATCTTTTTTCATTTTATGCTCAAAATATTTTCATTCTGTAGTTGATGGCATGATGCAGACACTAATCATCTGCCAATGCCTGGCACTGCCTGCGCACCAGCCAATCGGCATTCAGTTTTGCTTGAAACAGTCTTGCCCAATGATCCA
>CAMWXD010000159.1 GCA_947178105.1 uncultured Eubacterium sp.
GTTTTTAAGACATCTGAGAGGAAATATGACGCAGGAGGATTTGGCTGAAAAAATGCATATCAGCCGTCAAACCGTATCAAAATGGGAGCTGGATACAGCGCAGCCCGAAATGGACAAGGCTATAGAGCTTTGCAGGCTTTTTCATTGTTCGCTGGACAACTTGTTCCGCGATGAAATGGTTGCTTGCGGCGAAGCGTATACAAATTTGCGTGTTGAAACGGTTCCCGCTTTCCGTTATATCAAACATGCTGTTATAAGCACCGAACCAGAGGGGGATGCGATCGACAGAGTATTGTCTATTGCCCGCAAGTGCGGCGTGGATAACCCTCGTGTGATTGGCTGGGATTTTCCAAATGTGTCACAGGAGCAGGCCAATGTTTTCAATATGCACGGTTACGAAGCGGCATGGATACTGCCCGATGGGGCCGTTCCTCCTGACATTGAAATATACGAGCAAGCAGCCCACAGGTATGCAGCAATACACGTTGAAACCCCTTTTGAAAACCCCTTTGTAACCATTCCCAACGCCTATAAAACGCTTATGGAGTATATGCGCGTGAATGGCCTGGAACATACGGAAAAGGACGTTATTCCCTGCTTTGAAACGGACGGGGAGAGTATGGATATTTATATTGCTTGCAAGTAGCGTATTTTTTAAAGGCATGTGGTGATATTGGATATTGCCACATGCCAAAGCAGATCGATTCGCTCCTGAAAAAACGGCATGTGTTACTATTCACGGCTTGGGGCCGCTCATAGTAACGATTCGGGGCGATATTGAAAGTTTGCTTCGCAAAATCGCCCCTCATTTCTGAATCATGTTCTTACGGAACGCGCAGCTAATGCGCGTTCCTGACCTGTGAAAAGTAACCGGCATGTTGCGACTGGAATTTTTTCATCAAATCTTGGGATAGACAATGGAATGCAAAGCTGCTATATTTATATGAGACGGTGTGCCGATTGCGGTTAAGCGGCTTATGTTAAAATGCCAGAAGCAAACCGCTTTCAAACTGTATAAGGGGGATAGAAAAAATGCCAGTAGGAATTATGATAAATGCACTTTCCGTAGCGGTCGGCGGTATGGCAGGCACCTTTGCAGGGAACAAATTAAGCGCCAGGTTTAAAGAAGATCTTAATATGATATTTGGCGCATGTTCTATGGGAATGGGAATCAGCGCCATTGTTTTGATGGAAAACATGCCGGCGGTTATTTTCGCAGTTATTATCGGTACGGCGATTGGCCTGGCAGTTCACCTGGGAGATAAAATACAGGATGCAGCAGGCAGTATGCAGAAAGTGGTATCCAAATTTGTGAAAAACAAGAATGAGAAAGTTTCTGAAGAAGAATTTATGGCGAACCTTGTTACGATCATTGTGCTGTTCTGTGCCAGCGGGACAGGGATTTATGGTTCCATTATTTCCGGCATGACCGGAGATCACAGTATTTTGATTGCGAAGTCTGTTCTGGATTTGTTTACGGCTTTCATTTTTGCCTGCACATTGGGGATGGTAGTATCGATCGTTGCAATCCCGCAGTTTGTTATTTTTCTGTTTCTTTTTTTCTGTGCCGGATTGATTTACCCTGCGACAACGCCGGTAATGATTAATGATTTTAAAGCCTGTGGCGGTTTTATTATGTTTGCTACCGGGTTTCGCATGATCAAAGTGAAGATGTTCCCGACGGCTGATATGATACCGGCTATGGTGATTGTCATGCCGTTTAGCTGGTTCTGGGTGAATTTTCTGCTTCCGCTTGTGAGTTGAAGGTTTTGAAAACACCCATCAAGCTGGCAGAATCTATTGTATGTATATGGCGGCTGGTTCAGCGAGGTGGAGACACAAGGGAAGATAGTAAGCGATTCAAATATTTTAGCGGGTGTGCTGTGTTTTACGATAAATGTGGATTGCAGCGCGCATAAGAGAGGAATTTTATGTACCTTTTATGCCATTAGGGCCGATACCTACGGATAGAGGAATAGGATGGGACCATGTGTCTGCTGCAATAGGGGCTTCTTATATGGCTGTATTAGATGGAGTAGATATTATTAATGCAGTTACGCGAGAAGAACATACTGGAGGTATACCAACTATAGATTCAATTTATGAAGCAATTAAATCGGCACGGGTAGTCGTAAATGCAATAAATGATGTTAGATTTTTTGAGAAATATAATATAGCCTAGAAGCATAAAAATTAAGTGTCGATCCTTCAGACAGGCTACATATGTTTCAATCACTTTCTGATACCAGTAGAACGCCTTCTTTTTATAACGTTCCAATATTCCTGTACCATTATCATTATGGTCAACATATACCTGCAGAAGTGCAGGTTTCTACCGTGATATGTATTAGGATGGTGTAAAACAGTTTGCCCGCCTGGCAGAAAAGGTATGGGAGATCCCGACAGAACAGATATCCGCAGCCAGTATGACTCCGTGCTGGTAGGATATCCGATCTGGCTTGCGTACTACAATTTGATACAATGCACCCAAGCATGAGTTTGGGTGCAAGTTTTAACGATAGAAATTTTAGATACTTTTCATTAGTTC